>CAWDKZ010000012.1:0-272363 GCA_963803025.1 uncultured Acidimicrobiaceae bacterium | reverse complement strand
AACGATGGACGACAAGTCAGTCCCTGCATTATGTGCCGGGGATGAACTTGTGAGTGTTGCATTGTTGCCCGCCAAAGTTGAAAACAGAGGATCGGCGGTCGCATCCTGTGCGCCCGCGCGCCCCCAGGCTGCGAGTGTACTGTAGTAGCTTCCCTCTGAATAGATAGAATTTGCCTGTTGAATGCCATATATATTATAATTTGAACTAAACCCTGTTCCTCCCGAAGTGAATATGACCTGGGCCCCAGGGGTTGTTGTCCAGAATATGTTGTTCTCCAGGGTCCCGAATGAACCACTGTTGTTGGCAAAACCTCGGTAAGAAAAACCGGCACAAGTATTGTAGTAAAAATAGTTGGCGGCCGCGCTGGTGGCGATCAGGCACTGATACTCATTGATACTGGCATTGTCGTAGATGTAATTTCCAGTCGAACCGCCCACCAGATCGGTCGTTAAGCTTAACAGGCCCTGCTCGCCGATCGATCGGCTGTAGCGGTATGTATTGTAGTTGGAAGCGTCCTGCAGCTGCGCGCAATAATTGCCATTGTATTGGCAGTCGGAGTACTCGATGAGGCTATTTGTACACATTGTACAATATACTCCGTGGCCGCTGCCTCCCTGGTAAACAGTGCTCTGAGTGTGCAGGTAGTTTCGATAAAATGTGTTGTGGCTTAAAGTATATGCATTGACGCCGTACAAAGTTCCGTCCTTGTTTACATAAAAGCCACTCCCATTGTTATCCCAGAAGTCGCAATAGAGAATCTGGTTGTTTGTGGGTTGCGCGTTCGTACCCGAATTCATTCCGCGCACCAGGGCCCGCATGAACATCAGGTTCTGAAAAACCAGATAGCTCTGCCCGTAGATCCGGACGCAGTAATCGATCGTTGGCCACTCCACGTTGGCGATATTGCCCGATGTGCCCACCCAAACGATCGAGGAAGGGCCGGCGTTGGCGGTTGTGATATCCCACTGGCTTGTGGCGACGGCCGAGCCCGCGCCGGGGTTCTGCGGGTACTCCACAATGCTCGCGATGTTGGTGCCGTACCAGACCCGGCTCAAATTGATCGGCGCGGAGGTAAGCGGGTTGGTGGTCAGAGTGCCGAAGAGGTGAGTCGTCGCCGGCAGCGAGGGGTCGGTCTTGGCGATCTGAAAGTAGTCGAAATAGGAGGTCTGAGATGCTACGCCGTACCCCATGCTGACGCGCGTGATGTTCGACGAGCCGGTATTGACGCCGCTCTGGGCGAACTCCAGTGACCAGCCGGAGCCCGAGTTCATCCACACGTCGATCTCGCCCGCAGTGGTGCTGACGACCAGCCGCACTTTGACCTTGTACCAGGTGGATGAAGCGATGGACGTCGTCCCGTAGAACTCCTGTGAGCCCGAAGCGGCCGCATAGTTGTAAATCCTCAGCTTATTCGGAGTCGGATCGGTGCTCGATGAGAACATGAAGGCCACGATTGCGCTGCCCCCGTTTCCGAATTGGCCGATGTAGGTCCGCGCCGCTGCCGATGCGCCCGACATGACCCAGGTCTCGAACCAGTACTCCGTGCCGTTGGCGTTGTTCCAGTTGCATTGTTGGGCGCTCGCCAGCGCTGCGCCGTAGGTGCCGCCGCCGGAAGGCCCAGTGATTCCAAGGCCGGACCAGGTGTTCACAGTACCCTGCGTGGAACTCCACGAGTTGCTGTATGCCCCGCTCTCGAAAGGGTCCTGTAAGAGATAGGAGCCGCCGCCGCTGCCCCAATGCGCCGGCGCGGTCGCGCCGTCCAGGATCGGCTTGTTCCCGGGCCCATAGTCCGCAAAGGTAATGGGACTCGCACTCGTGCCCGAACTCGGAGGCAGCAGCTTCTCATGCCAGATGCAGCCCCGCCGGAACAGCACCGCGTCACCCGGGTTCAGTGTTTGCGTGTTCACATGCGCGATGGTTAGCCAAGGCGTCGATTGGCTTATGCCATTGTTCGCATCATTGCCCGGGACCACGCAATTGTCTACGTAATATGTTGCCGCCCGGCCAGCGCATGCTGACAGCAACAGAATGATTAGGGCTCTTTGCATAGCAAGATCCTTCCGTTTGTAACAGTCCGCGAAAAGTAAAAACATCCCCGCCGGCCTGCCGCACGTTTTAAATTGTTTTCTCTGCAGAAGCACCTTTGGGTGCGCCGCACCACGGCGAGGCAGATAATCTTGGGCCGCTACTGAATTAAGGCTCCAGCATGACAACGGGGACGTTGAATGCCGATGTCCCCGCGTTCAGGGTTCCGCAAGTCGCTGGTAAGACGCCGGTCGTCGCTGAATTGGAACATGTCCCAAATTTATAGTTTGAGCCCGAGATCAGTAGGTTGTACAGGTTCGTGTTCATGTTATATGTGTAGACCTGTGCGACCGTGCCGCTTTCAGTCCAGGCGAACAGATACGATCCAGGCAGAAGATTGACAGTCGCATTGGTGGCAGACTGGGCGTTGGCGTTCCCTGTGGATATGCCGTTGCCGGACCCAATCGACCAGTACTTCGTTCCACCGTTCGCACTGTAAATCCCAAAGTCTGCCATATTTGAAGCATCAATTGTCGTCACGAAAATCGTCGCCTTGCTGATCGAAGTGGGGAATGGAAGGGTGAAGATCAGGAACCGCACCAAGTTCGCGTTACCGGTGCCCGTCAGGACCGCGTTGGCCCCATTTTGGGGAGGCCCGATCCAGACCGGGAACCAGTAGTTGAGTGTCTGAACTGGAAGATCCGCAGCTGAGATGTTCCTGAAAGTCGGAATCGCGGCCGAGCCGGACGTCGGTCCCGCCAGAAACGCGTTCTTCGATTGAGTGTTGAGGCTTGCCGACAATGTGCCGCTGCTTGTCACCGCGCCCGAGGGCGTGGAGCTGAGCACAGTACCATCTCCCGTAAAGGTCGCGCTCGTGACGGTACCCGTATGAGCTGCCGTGCAGCCCGTCGCGTTTCCGCTGGCCGTGATGCCCGTGGCGTAGTTGCCCGTCGCACAAGTCGTCGGCGTGCCGGCCAGCGCCGAAGCCGTTGCGGCGTTGCCCGTGATGCTGCCTGAGGGAACGACGTAGTCAGTTCCTGCCGTCGCCGCGACAAGTTGTCCGGCGCTGTTGGTCTTCGCGATGGAACCTGCCGTCGGCAGGGCGGCGCCACCAATCTGTGCAACAGTCGGATTTGGATACGAACCGGCGAGATCTCCTGACGCCGGTCCGCTCGGCGCCAAACTTGTGGGCGGTGCCGTCCATGAAGCATTGCCGCTTCCATCGGTCGTCAGCAAGTAGCCGTTGGTTCCAGGCGAGTTTGGCAGTGTGAGCGTCCACGTTCCTGCTGCCGCCTGTGATGTGACCGTGACTGTCCCCGAGGTTGCACCCCCGAGTTGCACGAATCCGCTGCCCGCTCCGCCGCTCTTGAACCCCGCCGGATTGTTGAGGATGTTCGAACTATCTAGATATAGCGCCGATACCGCCACGTCCGCGCCGCTGTTCCCCATCAGGACGTAATTGCTCGTCAATGCCCCCGCCGTATGTGTGACTGTCCCGGTGCTGGCTGCTGTGCAGCCGGTTGCACTGCCATTGGCTGTAATCCCAAGCGCATAGTTGCCGGCCGGGCAGGTGGTCGGCGTTGCGGCAAGCGCGGTCGCGGTTGCCGCGTTCCCGGTTGTGTTGGCGGCGTTGTTTGGGATGTCGCCCGCGACCAACTGCCTGAAGCTGGGCGCGCCGCTGCCGCCGCTCGCGGGTCCTGCGTACACGCTGTTCTGATTCTGAGCGCTAGCCGGATTCAGCGGACTGTAGCCCAGCAGTCCCACGACATCCGCCGCGGTGGCGGCTGCCACCGTGTTCGAACTGACCCGCTTTAGGATCGTCGTTCCACTTCCCGGATCGGCCAGTGCCCCGACCTGAGCTGCGGTGCTGGGGATCGTCGGCGCGCCGCTCAGATTGGAATATGCATAGCCGGCCGGGAGGTCGGCCGTCAGCAGCGATCGGTACACTGGCGGCGCTGGCGCGCCGCTTGCTGGACCGGCCAGGAATGTGTGCGCGCTCTGGCTGTTCCGTGTAATCGTCAGTGTGCCGCTGGTTGGGATAGTCGGCGAAGACGCGCTCAGGTCCACTGGCAGGCTCAGGCCCACGCTGGCGGTCGAGACCCCGTTCCCGTTACAGGCGCTCGATTGGCTTGCCAGATTCCCGTTCGCATCGAAGCACGCGTTGTTCAAACCGCTAGCCGATGCCAGCGCCGGCAGCTTCAGGCCTTGCAGAGTCAATGCCGGATTGAACACTCGCGCGTCGGTGATATTCAGAATACTGCCGGCGCCGTCCACCGACGCCGTCGCCAGAGCCAATCCACCCGTCGGCAGCCCGCTCACCGACGAATGGATCCGGTCGCCTGGATACGACGACGTCGTCTGATCCGCAAAGATCGTCTCACTGTGTGGACCGTAAGTGTACGAGATTGTGACCTGTGCCCCGCTGTCGCTTGCGGAAAAGGTGTAGACTCCGGCGCTGACCGAGTATTGTCCTCTCGTCGGACTGCTCGCCACTTTCGCTAGAGGACTACCAGTGTTTGAGTATGTTACGCCTGAATCTCCGCTGACGATTCCAACATTCTGGACCGTGATTTTGTACGGCGATCCAGGAATCAGGTCCGATTCGCTCCCCGACGGGATGGAACTGGCCACCCAGAGTGTCGCGCCCTGCCACTCCAATCTGTAGCCGTTATAAAGCACGCAGGGCGGTGGAAGAACATACTGAACACTACTGTTTACGATAATTTGACACCCCGTCAGCACAAACGAGGGAGACAAGTCTGAGGCTAACAGCGGCGTCTGACCGTTCACGCCAAAAAACGAATACCGTCCTAACTGCAGGCCTCCAATGTAAGCGCCGGGAGGGCCGTTCGTATTGCTCCAGGGGTTATACCCAGCCGGAGGCACGACGAGAAACGGCGCAGCTCCGCCGACCTGACCCCACGACGCGGGGAAATTGGAGGCGCATCCTTCGCAGCCGGAATACAGGATGGTCAGGCCCTGCGGGGGATTGCCTTTAAACATCACCGTACTGGCCGCGCCGGCGGTGAAATAACTGTTTCGGATGACCCCGCCCTGGCTCATTAGTGTTCCAGTCGTGTCGAAGATTGCCACCCCTGCGCCCAACTGGAAGTCCGTGAATGCCTGAAAACTCGCGTTCCCATCGATCGTCACCCACCGGATGGCTGTACCCAGTGGGCCCGTTCCATAAAACTTTTCGTAAGTGTTGAAGAAGTCCGACTTCTGGTAATTCCCAGGAGTCCTGTCGGATATGTTGATTCCAATCTGTGACGTGTTGCTTGTGCCATTGATGCCGATATGGCTGAACAGGCTGTTTCGCATTCCGGACGTGTCCAGAATTGGCACATTGCTGGAGCTGTTCAAAGTCAACTGGCATCCCGTCATGCTCGTGATCACGAAGTAGCTGGCGTTGTTATCGTCGCGACTGTACGCCTTAATCATGGCGCTCGTAAAATTGCCCGTTCCGACGATTGAGGCTCGATCACACTCGACATCAACTTTGTCTTTCAGCTGGATCGTCGCCGCTCCAGTCGAGCCCGCGCCAGTGCTGACGTCGCTGATCGTCGTCGTCCGTTCGGAGACGAGGTACTGGCCTTTGGGGATGATCACCCTGCCGCCGGGCACGTTGCCCACGACCGTACTGGCCGCAAAGTTGACGGCCGCCTGGATCGCCGCTGTCGAGTCGTTGGTCCCTGTGGGATCGGCCCCGAAATCCAACACCGAGACAGCCTCGGCTAGCTTGGAGGCCACCGTCCGCTGAACGCTGCCTGTGCCTCCCTGGACGTAATTGACATTTTGGGCCTGCGTCGCGTCGCTTGTGGCCGAGGCCGCTAACCCCGATATCTGGGACGCTGAGAGCGAGACGGGATCCGAGCCTGATGCGCCATGCGTCGCGGCGTGATGCGCCGGCGTCATGGATGTCGGGAATGTCGCCAAACTCCCATCGCCCCGCAGGTATTGTGCTTGGGTTCCCGTCGTCATGAGGGGTTGCTTGCCCTGCAGCGCATTCCACAGGTCGGCTTGGGCCGTAATCGGGCCACCGATCGTGCCCCAGGTGCCTCCATTGCCCATCGCCGTGAACGCGCCGTTCATGCACTGGTACACGCCCACATTCGTCAGGAAAAATAGCTCGCCCGCTGTGCACGTTCCCGGCAATGTTGTGCCGATGCGTAGCGGCTTTGTGGTAGCCGCGCCGCTGAAGTCCACTGCTCCGGTGGGCGTGATGCCCTGCCGGATGACAGGGTTCTGTGCCAACATCGGCAATGCCAGGAACAGGGTTGGAAGAAGCCTCTTCATGCTGATCTCCTACATCACGTTGACTTGGTAGCTTGCCGGGGCTGGGGTGATCGTTGCTCCACTCCAGTTGCAAGCCATGATTAGAACGCTGTTGGCTCCTCCCGGAGCCGCGGTTATGATCAGACCCGGTTCGAGCACCGCAGGTAACCCGAGTGCGACCGCAGATGCGGCCGTCACACCCGGGACCGCGACGGATTGGGTTGTGCATCCTCCGTCCGTGATTGCCGGGAAGCTGATACCGACCGTCGTGCTGCCGCCGCCGTACGGCACGAGATTGTAGTTAGCGGCAGGAAGCGCCTGGCTCGTCCCGCTGAGGTTGCAGACCCTCACTGTCGCCACACCGAGGCTGCTGACCCTCGCGATCGCTTCCAGCCCCGACAGGGCGTAACAGGTGCCACCGCTAGCGTCGCAGTACTGTGTCGGCGTGGTCACCCTGATCGTGCTTCCGGCCGGCCACGGAAACTCGAGCGTCGCGGACTGTTCGGCGCAACTCCCATCCGCGATGACGGAGTAGGTCAGCGACACGTTCAGGCCCGCGCTGGATTCGGCTTGCCAGGATCCTCCCGTCCAAGCCAACATTTGTCCTGGCATGTTCGCGGCAGGCAGGGAGCCGACGCCTGAACCCAATGGGCTCCACGAATTCGCCGCCGCGCAGCCGTACAGGTTCCCCCCCGCCGGAGCGGTGGTGAGGAAAAACGTCTCGCCCACTCCGCACGTCGCTGGCAGCGCCGCTCCGCTCTTGTTCGGCTTCGTCGTCGAGGCCTGGCTGAAGTCAACATTCTTGGCCTGCGTGCGCAGGTCGATAGTCGTCTGAGCGCACAGCAGCAGCTGGCCGATCAGCCCGGCGCACACAGCGGCTTTCCAGGGTATCCGGGTCACAATCTTGAACCTCCAGGGAATTGAACGGCGACCACCAGACCACTGGCCGTTCTGCAAGGACTGTACCACCCTAGGTCAACTTGAGTTTCGCCAAGTCCTTTGTTTTCAACTGAAGATTTGTGTGACCCGCTTTCGCGCGGTCCCCATGTAGGTGTCCGCGACCTGGTCGCACATGTTTGCCAGGCCCGCGATAGGATTCCAAGCCGCGCGCGTTGCGGGGACCGCGAGCGGCCTCTGGCACCTTCGGGAATCTTAATTCGAAAATGCTGAACTCAAGACTTCGGGCGGAAGGAGACTTCGTGAATCGTGAAACTGCCGGAAATCTTGTTGTCGAACTTCTCCGAGGCGCGGCGCTCCAACTGAATCACCACGCCGCACACCGGTGCTTTGACGGTAAATTCAACCTCCACCTCGTGACGGGGTGTGGTGCCCAGCACCATGGGCGTAGCGACGTCCAGGCGCGTGGCCGATAGGGCATCGTAAATATGAAAGCTAAGGCCTTGATTCGTAGTGAGTTCCTTGCTTTCTACGACGGCCGAGAATCGGTACGTGCCGGGAGCGACGGCCGCCCTTTGCCGAATGTTCTTGTAGACCAGATTCTCACTCCCACTAAAGGTCAGTTGCAGGCCATGCTTCATTGACAGTTCCACCGCCGGATTCGGTTCGATCGTCCAATCGAACGGGCTCGGCCGGGGAGCGGCGCTGAACCGGCGATTGGTGAGCAATTCCGGGTGCAGGTAGTCGCCGCGCTCAGGGCCTAACCAGTCGCCCCATAATTCTGCCGCGTTGCGGCAGGAATGTCGTTTCCAAAGCTCCTCGGCGAGACTGCCAGAGATCCCATCGTCAGCACAGCCATGCGCGCGAAGCCAGCTCCAGGTCTCTATCAGATCGGACTCTGGCGCGCGTGGGATCAGCCAATGCAGCCACGCGGTGGCCGGGCGCTTTTCCACCGGGATGGCAGTCCCCAGGAAGTCGCGGAGCGGGCGGCCCAATTGCCCGTAGGTTGCAAACAGCAGTTCGTCGAACTCGGCTGTGAGCGACAGAACTCGCTTGCTCAATTCGAGTGCGCGATCAGGTCGACTGTCCAGCAGGTAATGGTTGGCGGCGACCATCAAAACCGGTGGCGTGTTCGACCCCAATTCCGCCGCGCGGTCAAAGAACTTATGGGCAGCGAGCCGGGCGCCTCGCTCATCGAGGGCAATTCCATACTCGGCCCAGCGGTACGGATTGGCCGAATCCAGCCGTAGGGCGCCTCGTAGGACACCGAGCGAGTGTTCCTTTGATTTGTATGACCCCTCAGTCTGAAGCTGATCCGGCCGGCACATACCAATTAAGCAGCAGGCCCAGTCGGACGCAGGTGTTACGAAGTTCAAACCAAGCGACAACCCCGCTGAAATCATTAGGATAATCGAAAGGCAAAGCTTCACCGCCAGCGCCCCAGCAAGCATTCTAGCAAGAACGCTAAATTTGCACTCCCAGGTACTCTTACTGATTGACATTTGCTATACGGAGGCGTAACTTAGCACAGACGGTCTGCCCCGCGAACAGAGTGTAGTTAAAGGCGGCTCCCAATCTGCCGAATGGCCTCCAAGTGCGTCCCAATGACGATTGGCAGGAGCTGAGCGCTTCCTGAAGGATGAATTGGCGTGGCGCTGGGCATGTTGTTTGATGAGCGCACGCTCGTCTAAGGCGTGCGGGATTGGCCCGTACGGGACCAGTTGGTGAGCTGATACAGGCGCGAGATGAATTGCTATCCTTGGTACGCCGTGCAAACCAAGGCGCGGCATGAAAGAGCCGTCGCCCGGTACCTCCGGTCACAAGGGTTGGAAGAGTATCTGCCTTTGCATACCGTCCAGCGGCAGTGGAGCGACCGGCTGAAAAGCGTGGAGCTGCCGCTCTTGAAGGGGTACCTTTTTTGTCGGGTGGACCCGCCGCAATTCAAATCGGTACTGCGCGCACCGGGCGTGGTGCACCTCTTGGGCTATGGGTCGGGACCAGAGCCCGTGCCGGAAAGCGAAGTGCTCGCGATTTGGCGTTTACAACAGAGCAAGCTGGCCGCGTGGCCTTGTCCGTATCTGAGGGCCGGGATGGAAGTGCGAATTCGGAGCGGCGCTTTGGCTGGTGTAGTGGGCCGTCTGGAGCGAATCAAGAACCAATCCCGCCTGGTGTTGTCGGTGAATCTCCTGCAGCGCAGTGTCGCGCTGGAGGTGGACCCGGAGATTGTCGAGGCTTTGTAACTGATGACGCTGCTGACCAAGCGAAGCAGGATGGTGAGCATCCGGCTGTCGGACGAGGAGTTCCGGCGGCTACGGGAGTTGTGCACTTCGACGGGCGCGCGGAGTCTGAGCGACTTGGCGCGGGACGCCATGCACCGTCTGATGGCTGGTGCTGGGCCCGGCAATGGAGCCTCTGACGAGCGACTGACGGAGCGCGTGGCGGAACTGGATCAGCGGCTGAATCACTTGCAGGAAAGGGTGTCTCGCTTGGCTTTGTTGGTCGGGGAGGGAGAACGATGAAGGCGCCGCTGGTCGAGCAGGACCGGCCAGCACTCGGGGCGTGCTGCGTGGCATTAGCCTTGATCGTGCTGGCCACGGCAGGCCAGGCCGGCCCGCCGGCAGGCAAGGAGGGCCCGCCTTCGGCGTTGAGAACATGCTCGTTCAACCTACGTCTTGGGGCCGGGAGACCAGATTCTGGTGCGGGTGTTGGACCTCGAGGAGATGGGGAAAGAGCCCTACCAGATTGACATGCGGGGCAACGTGAATCTGCCGATGGCGGGACGGATCCATGCCAGCGGGCTGACCGTGGAGGAGTTGGAGCAAGAGATCGGCGGACGTCTGAAAAAATTCCTGAAAACACCTGAGGTGTCAGTGGGCCTCAGCGAAATGCGCAGCCAGCCCGTGAGCGTGTTGGGAGAGGTGAAGAATCCGGGTGTGCTCCAATTGCAAGGCGAGAAGACGTTGCTGGAAGTCGTTAGCATGGCGGGCGGGCTGAATCCGGCGGCCGGGCACTCGATCCGCATCACCCGGAAAAAGGAGTGGGGCGAGATCCCGTTGCCCGGGGCGCGGGAAGACGAGACCGGCCAATATTTTGTAGCCGAGGTGGGGGTGAAGGAGATTTTGGAGGCGCGCGCGCCCGAGAAGAACATCCTGGTGAAACCGAACGACGTGATTACGGTCCCCAAGGGGGAACTGGTCTATGTCATGGGGGCGGTGAAGAAGAGCGGGGGATTCGTTCTGGGCGACCGGGAAAATGTCACCGTGCTCCAAGCGCTTTCCATGGCGGAGGGGATGGACAGTTATGCCGAGGTCGGGCACGCGAAGATTCTGCGCCGGACCAGCAATCCCGAAAGGAGGCAGGAAATCGCCTTGAATTTGAAGCGCATTCTGGAGGGTAAGGACCACGACGTCGAGATGCAAAGTGACGACATTCTGTTCGTGCCGGTCAGTGGAGGCAAGAAGGCCTTAGCCCGGACCGCGGAGGCAGGCCTGGCGATCGGGACAGGGCTGGCGATTTATACGCGTTAGCAGGAGGTCAGACGTTGCAGGACAGGCATCATCCCGGCGGTGACGGCAGAAATCTGCCGGTGAAAGCCACAGTCTTTAAGACGCCGGGAACGTACTTGCCAGGCGGCTATCTGCCGCCCGCGGGAAGCGCCTATGCCCAGGATCTCGTGGAGGAGCCGGATGCGGGCAGCTTGGTCGAATACTGGCGCACGCTGCGGCGGCGGCGCGGCCTCCTGATCCTACTGACGTGCATCGGGTTCTTGTCGGCGCTCCTGATCACGCTCCCGCAGGCACCTGTGTACCAGGCGCGAACCACGCTGGAGATCTTCGAGCTGAACGAGAACTTCATGAATATGAAGGATGTGAGCCAGGTGGCTCAGTCCGGCCTGAATGCCAACACTGACATTCCGACGCAGATCCAGATTTTGCAGAGCGAAAGCCTGATGGACTCTACGCTGGCGCAGCTGGCCAAAGAGCGTCAGCAAGCGGGAGTCGTGAGAAACTCCGCTGAGCCGCAATCGGCATGGAGGCGGATCCTGAATCTCCCGGAACCCATCCAGCGGGACGGCCCCGACCAGGCTCTGCTGATGGCGGCCCGGACTTTGAAAGTGCGATCGAGCGGGCCAACGCGGATTATCGAATTGCTGGTCGACTCGGTCGACGGCCGGGTCGCTGCGGATTTCGCCAATCGGCTGGCGCAGAATTATGTGGAACAAAACATGGAGGCGCGCTGGCAGCTGACCCAGCGCACTGGCGAGTTCCTGGGCCGTCAACTGGACGAAATGCGAATCAAACTGGAGCACAGTGAGGATGCTCTGCAGGAATATGCCCGCCGCGCGGGACTGATTTTCACCAGCGAAAAATCCAGCGTCAGTGAAGACAAGTTGAAGCAGTTGCAGGACGAGCTGGTCAAGGCGCAGGGGGACCGCGTGTCCAAGCAGAGCCGCTGGGAAATGGCCCGCAGCGCGCCTCCTGAGTCGCTGCCGAACATACTCAACGACAGGAGCTTGCAGGATTACCTGGGGCGCTTGACCGAGCTCCAACGGCAATTGGCTGAGCTCCAGGAGACCTACACGGCGGACCACCCCAAGGTGCGGCGCGTGCAGGCCCAGATCAAGGCCGTGGAGCAAAGCGTCGCGCGGCAGCGAGCCGACATTTTACAGGGGATCCGAAACGAGTACGAAGAGGCCGCGCGCCGAGAGAAGTTGCTCCTGGCCGATTACAATCATCAGACCGGGGTCGTGACGGACCAGGGCGAGAAGGCGATCCAGTACAACATCCTGAAGCGTGAAGTCGATTCCAACCGGCAGATCTACGACAGCATGTTGCAACGCGTGAAGGAAGCCAGCGTGGCGAGCGCCATCCGGGCCAGCAACGTGCGCGTTGTGGATCCTGCCAGAGTGCCCGCCCAGCCTTACAAACCGAAAACTGTGCTGAACGCGCTGATGGGCCTCGTCTGCGGGCTGTTTGTCGGGATTGCGTTTATCCTAATCACCGACAAGGCGGATCGGACGCTCCAGGAGCCTTCCGACATTGCGTTTTACCTCGGCGTGCCGGAGCTGGGGATGATCCCTGCGGAATCGTCGATCAGTCGCAAGCGTCGTCCTCTGTTGTACGGGAAACGGGATCCGGATCTGATTGGCAATGGCGCAGAGGGTGAGCCCCCGTTGGGGATGGTAACGTATCGCCGCAAACCAAGCCTGATGGCGGAGAGTTTCCGCTCCGCCTTGACGTCGATTCTGTTTACGGGTCAGAACGGGACTCGGCCGAAGACTTTGGTGGTGACGAGTCCGAGCCCGGCAGAGGGCAAGACGACCGTGGCTTGCAACCTGGCAATCGCCATGGCCGAAACGGGCCAAAGGGTGCTGCTGGTTGACGCCGACACGCGCAAACCGCGGGTGCACGAAGTATTTGATCTGCCCAACGATATCGGACTGACCACCCTGCTGCAAAACACAATCCCATTGGGGCTGGCTGGGGTCCACTCAAAGGCCGCTCCAAACTCCGCGCCGTCGGAAAGTGAGTTGCCGCTGTGGGCTGCGGCGGGTGGTACAGGCGAGCCGGTCCAGGCGGACACTGCTGGAACGATCGACGCTTCCGCGACGTCCCCCAATGGGATTCTGCACGAGAACAGAAGTGCCCAATCTATTCGTGCTTCCTGCCGGACCGCCGGTGGCCGGAGCGACCAACCTGCTGTATGCGCCTCGGCTGAAGGAGTGTCTGGGACAATTCATCGCTGAGTTTGACATGATCCTGATCGACACGCCGCCGATGCTCACCATCCCTGACGCGCGCGTGTTGGGCCGTCTGGCCGACGGCGTCGTGTTGGTGGTGCGTGCTGCCAAGACGACCCGCGACGCGGCGCTGGCGTCACGGGCCCGGCTGCGGGAGGACGGCGTGCGCGTGATTGGGACGATCATGAACGACTGGAATCCGAGGCGGTCTCCGAGTGGCTACTACGGCTATTACGACGGCTATCACCGTTATTACAAGAAGTATTACGGCAGTCAGGGCAATGGCGTACAGGGTTGACGATTGGGGATGACATTCTCGCCTGAGTGGAAACGGGCGGCGTCCTGATGGATTGGGCGTGAATTAACGCGTCTGATAGGTGCAAAGGATTCGAAATTTGTTCGAAAAGGGAAGGAAATTGCCCAGACTCCTGAAAAATTTGGTGATTCTCGTTCGCCAGACCATTTGGATTTGGTATAAATTCGGCTGAAGTCGAAGTGAATGCGGACCACGGCCGGCGTGGGATCGTCCGGCCACGACCTCTGAGGTTGAGTGGCAACGCTGTGTTGGGCCGGCCTCGAATCTGCGCTCGGGAGCCGGTGCGGGGTGGTCGGGAGGAAAGCTCGCCACAAGACGAGGGCGGGCAACTTGATTCCTCCGGACCGGTCAGGGGAAAAGGAATGTACTCATTGCTGCTGCTCGCCGGCACGGCGTTTCTCACCGCCTTGCTGTTGACTCCCCTGTTGCGCAACCTGTTTCTCCGCCGTGGTCTTGTGGATACGCCGGACGGGAAGCGCAAGGTCCACGCCAAAGCGATTCCGCGCGTTGGCGGCATCGCGATCATGATCGCCTATCTCGTCGCGTTTGGCGCTTTGATGCTGGCCGGACTCCATGGCAGCAGTTTCGTGCGCGCGGACCTGTCACTCATATGGCGGCTCTTGCCAGTGGTCGGTCTGGTTTTCTTCGTCGGTCTGCTGGACGATCTCTTCGTTCTCAAGCCCTACCAGAAGTTCGCGGTGCAGTTCCTGGCGGCGGGGCTGGTCGTGCTGGCGGGTCTGCGGATCCACTTCGTTCACTATCATCCACTGCAGCCCTGGCTCGAGGTGCCAGTCACGCTCTTCTGGCTGGTCTTCTGCACGAATGCCTTTAATCTGATCGATGGCATGGATGGCCTGGCAGCCGGAGTAGGCTTGTTTGCGACGCTGACCGCCTTGGCGGCCGGTCTGATGGGCGAAAACGTGCCGCTGGCTCTGGCCACCATGCCCTTGGCCGGTGCACTGCTAGGGTTCCTGCGGTACAACTTTAACCCTGCCTCTGTCTTCCTCGGAGATAGTGGCAGCTATTCGATTGGCTTTATGCTTGGGTGCTTCGGCGTCCTGTGGAGCCAGAAATCCGCGACCTTGTTGGGCATGACCGCGCCCTTGCTCGCCCTGGCGCTCCCCGCCTTGGACGTCTGTCTCTCGATTGTCCGGCGCTTCCTGAGAATGCAGCCGCTCTTTGGCGCCGACCGCGGTCATATTCACCATAAGCTGCTCGATCGGGGACTTACGCCGCGGCGTGTCGTGCTGCTCTTATACGCCGTCTCCTGTCTGTATGCCGTCCTTTCGTTGATTGGGAGTGCCGGCGGCAACCAGTTTGCCGGTGCCGTGCTGGTGCTCTTTTGCATCGTCTCCTGGGTCGGGATTCAGGGCTTGGGATACGCGGAGTTTCACGCCGCCGGCAGAATGCTCCTCCAGGGATCCTTCCGCCGTACGCTGAACAATGAACTGGCGTTGCTTGGCGCACGGGCGCGTCTGGCGCAGGCGCGCAGCCTGCAGGAGCACTGGGAGGCGCTGTGTGTGCTCTGCGGGGAACTCGGATTTTGCCGCATTCGGATGGAGATTCGTGGAATGTCCATGGAGGCGTGTGTTGCCGCGGAGTGCACCAGGGAGACCGGCGGCGAAGGAACTTGCACGGCATGCCGCAAGGCGTGGACGGTCGCCGTGCCTCTGGATGGGGTTGGACGCGTCGAATTGAGTCGCGCGTTCGGAGCGGACCGGGGACAGTTGACTTTCATGGCGCCATTGGCGGAGCTGTTGAGAGAAGCGCTTGCTGATGTGCCGGCTGCCCGCGGCCCGGCGGCTGAGGAAACGGGTGTGCAGACCGCCGGGAGCCCCTAGACGGGTCTCCGCGCGATGCTCGGCGGGACCCTCATGCCGCCAGGGCGAATGTAATCCCGCTTTATCCATTAGCCCGGATGTTTCACCACGATCGCAGTGAGGCGCGATGAGAGGCTGCAGATACAAGGCGCGCGACGGGAGCCGCCCGCAGGCGTACTGGGTGGTACGTCGAGGACGGCGACGGAGCGCAACGCAGTAGATGCGGCGCTATCGCGCGCCGCGGCCGATGGTTGGTGAAATATCCGGGTTATGCCTGACGCAATCTGCGCCCTGGCCTATTCGCGCAGACGTTTTATCGCCCCGTCGGCTCGTCGATCTTCAAGAATTGGTCCGCCTTGACGTTCTTCAGACTTGTTGTATTCCGCTCGGCCAGCGAATCTCGATCGAGCTGATCTCGCGTCTCCTGCCCAACCCGAAATGGACCCGCTTGTCGCTGAGGACATGAACCCCACGCTGATCGCGACGTGGTTGTACAGCGTGCGGCCCGAAGCTGTCGTCAGCTTCACCTTGGCTCCGATCGCATCGCGCGCGCTCTTGTGGCCGGTCAGCGCGAGTACGAGCCAGTGGTTGCCGCTGTCGGCCGTATTCATCAGGATGCGCGGCGGTTCGTTGAGTGACGTCACGACGATGTCGAGCGCACCGTCGTTATTGAGGTCGCCGAAGGCCGAGCCGCGCTGGAACCCCTTGTGCAGGAACTCCTGGCCCATATCCGGTCCGAGACGTCGATGAATGTCTTGCCATCGACGTTTTCGAACATCGTGTCGTGCTGGCGGCGACTTCTCGTTGACGTCGTCGACGTCGCCGTTGGCCGAGTAGATATCCTTCCAGCCGTCGTTGTCATAGTCGATGAAGCCCGTTGCTCCAGCCCGAGAACGGGGCGCTCAGCCTCTGGATCTTCGACTCGATACGAGTAGTACTCGAACAGGTCGCCGCGGTTTCGCAGCAGCGCCCAGATCTGGCCCATCAGGTTGTTGTAGAAGATGTCGACCTTGCCGTCGTTATCGAAATCCTTGGCGTCGCATCCCATCGACGATCCCGTCGTGCGCGTTGTCGTTGTAAGCGACGCCCAGCTCCAGCCCCTCCTCTTCGAACGTGCCGTTCCCCTGGTTGATGAACAGGGAATTCGGGCTCGGTGTCGTTGGCGATGAAGACGTCCGGCCAGCCGTCGTCGTTGAAGTCGGCGATCGAGATGCCCATGCCCTTGCCCGGCGCCTTGCCGCGAACCCCGACTTCTCCGTCACGTCCTCGAACTTGCCGTGCCCCAGGTTGTGGTACAGCCGGTGCGGGACGCTCGGGTAGCGGCGCGGATCGCAGTAGTACATCCTTGCTGCCCATGGTGCAGTGGATGTCGAGCTTGCGGCGTCCACATACGTGTAGTTCGAGACAGATCGAGGTCCAGCAGGCCGTCGTTGTCGTAATCGAACCATGCGGCGGCCACGCTCAGCGTCTTGTCCGGCTTGCCGCCGATGCCCGAACGCCGCCGTGACGTCGGTGAACGTCCCGTCGCCGTTGTTGTGGTACAGGATATTTCGTCCCGCGCCGCAGATGAACAGGTCCTCGTAGCCGTCGTTGTCGTAGTCGCCCACCGCGACGCCGAAGTTGAAGTCGAGCTCCTCCCCGGCGAGGCCGGCTTTTGCCGTGACGTCCTCGAATGTTCCGTCGCGCTTCTGATGCAGCAGGCAGTTGTAGATACGAGGGGTCCACCTTCTTCATCTCCGGGATCTTCGCGCCGTTGGTGAAGAAGATGTCCAGCCTGCCGTCGTTGTCGTAATCGAAGACCGCCACCCCGCCGCACATCGGCTGTGGAAAGTACTTTCCGCTCGTCAGGCTGTTGTTCGATATGTAGGAGAATTTTTGAGCGCGGAGCGACATTGACGAACCGCGGGCGCTTCGTCTTCTCCGCGGTCTTGGCGGCTTGGAGAGCTACGAACAGAAGTGCGGAAACTGCCGCGAGTACAAGGAAAACTGCGCGTGTCAAACGGATCCCCTACCAGCAGAATAGCCCATGCGACGGCCCGTCGCCCTGCCTGGCGTTTCTGGCTCATGTCCTGATCTGCACCGAGAGATTCTGGCCTGAGAAAGTGTTGGCGCCCTGGGGGACGGCCGCGATGTCGTAGTTCAATTTCGCCCCTTCCGCAAGCCGAGCGTGGCGGCCGGAATGAAAGGAGTCGCCTGCACACTGCCGTCCGCGAAGATTAAGGTCGCGATCGGCTGCCCATCGGCATTGAGGACAATCGTCGCGCTGCCTCCGGAGGGAGCCGAATCGACAAACGCCTGCACGTCGCGCACGACCCTTGTGCGGTCCAGGACAATCGAGTTCGCCGCGTCTCGCTCGATCGAAAGAACGCCTGCGGTCTGCAACACGATCGTGCCGCCCTCGAACGTGTGCAGCCCATTCTGCCCGTTCTGCAGGTAGCTGGTATCTTGTCCCGGGCCGGTTCCCAGCGTGTTCTCGAGGTAAAACTCCGACCCGGCGATTCGCTGGTCGGGGAACAGAATCCGGTACTGAAAGTTCGTGTTGGTCTGATTGGAGAAGAACCCGTTCCGAGTGGAACCACCTGCAGGTTCCTTTCGAGAACAGTGGCCAGAGCCCCGTTTGCATGGGTTGCCGCCGCAGTTCCGGCGATGCCTCGGTCGATTTCATAGGCGGATCCGTCCGTGGTCGGCGCGCCGACTCGGATGATCTCCGTGTCAACTTGGAGGTAAGTGTTCTGCCCCAACGCCAGACCCTGCACAACCGCCAGCGTCAGGTCGCCAGGCTCCAGCGCCGCCGGCAGCGCGAACGTCACCGGGATTTCCGTTTCGTCGACAGAGTAGGTGACCAGAATCGCCGACGCCACTGTTACCGTGCCGCTCAGGGTCTGCGTCGTGATGTTCTGCAACAGCAATGAACCGTCCGCCGGCGCCTGGATGTCCAGCGCCGCGATTGGCGGCAACTGGCTGTCCAGAAGGCTCCCCGCTCCCCCCGTGATCGTGTAGCGGTACAGGTAAGATTGCTCGACCGGAGCCTCCAGTCCGCTAGCCGTGCTCGACCTGCCGGTAATCTCAATCGGCAGGCCCGCTCGGTTCGGGACTTCCCAGGTGATCTGGTCGGAGTAGCTCCTGCCCGCCAGCCGCCAACTGGAGTCCGCGATGACCACAAAGTCTCCCGCCGCCAGTCCATCCGGAATCGGATCGTTGACCGTGATCTCCGTACTTGTATTCGTGGCGACCGTTGTCTGCCAGCCTCTCGCGTTCCCCGATACAGCGGCCAGCGCATTGCCCGTGAATTGGCCGTTCGTGAAGCTCGCGTTGGCAATCGACAGCGTGGAGCCGGCGATACTCGCCACCGTCAGCTCACCCGTCAACTCAGTCCGCCAATAGAAATCCGCGTGATCGTACCTCGGATCCGGCGGCCGCATCGGCGAGACGCTTCCGCCCGTGTCCGTCCACGTCGTTAGGCTTGCATCGAGGTCACAAAGATACAGCAGATCGTACGCGCTGTCCCCTCGATACACGCGCATCCCTGCCGCGCCCATTGGGCGCTGCCAGTCCTTTCAAGGTCACCCCGAAGGCCGTCTCGACCGCTCCCGTCACCACTTGAATCACCTGTGAAACAGTGGACTCCTCTCCGTTGCCATCCACCGCCGTTACGGCGTAGTACAGCGCCTTCTCGCCCGGTTGGAGTTGCCCGCTGCCCGCAATCACTGCCGTCGGTTCGATCCCCGGGGCAGGCAATGACGCAACTTGCTGGCGCGGCGGTCGGAATTGCACGAACAGCACCTCGCTGGCCCCGCCGTCCGCTTCCGGTTCGGATTGTTCCTGGATGAACAGGGCCGGTCCGGAGCCTGCGTCGTAGGTGTATCCGGCGATCGGGAAGGGCGTGCCCGCCGCGGCCGTGGACGGCCACCCGGACGAAGTGCCGCTTGTCGCCGATCCTGGTCCATACCAACTGTCATCGTGCGTCTGCGCCACCACCGCGATCGTTTCGAAGTTCAGCCCCAGGCTCAGCCGTAGCACGCGAAATGGCGCGCGCGTCAGGTTGTAATCGGTGCTCGTGATGGCGATGATGTCGCCCGGCTGCATCCCCAGCCCTTTGACCGTCGTGGAGAATTCCGCGAACAGATTGCCGTCGATGCCCCGCGCCAGTTCCTTTGATAAGACCCGCTCGGCCTGTGTAAGGCTGGGGATGCCCAGCCCTCTGAAGATGCCCGGCACTTCGCTTCCTGCGCGCGCCACGTCGTCTGAGTCCACCAGCGACAGACTCCCGTTCAGGTAACCGTTGCGCGAATCTTGCAGCTCCACGGTCAGGCGGTTGGGCGTCGTGCTGGTTGGTTCGCACGACAGGCTCAGCGCGATGTCGCCGTCTTTCCCGGCCAGGATTGTGCACGCGTCGGTGGACCCATCGTTCGCCTCGAACGAAGGCCAGCCGCCGTTCAACGAAGCTGTCGCATTCGAACATGCGAGCTGCGCTGGCTGCTGTTCCGCGATCGTCCCCTCCACCATTACGCTGATCTGCCCATTCTGATTCAGCCGCACCAGCAGTTCCGCGCCCTGCCGCAACCCGCGCACTAAGTCGATCGCCGGCTTGCGGTCCAGCAGTGCGTAGTTGAATGCTGCCACCGGCTCCTGAATCGCGTTCCCATTCCCGTCCGTCACCGCTACCAGCTGATCCAGGTACGCCGCCGCGTTCCCGAAACTGCCGAGGTCGATTTCGGCGTCCTGCCACCCGCATCGCCTCAGCAGATCGAGTAGCGCCCACGCCGGGTCGTTGGTGAAAAACTGGTCCAGGGAATTCCCCAGCGCGTCGTAACGGTCCAGCAATAATCCTTGAGCCAGCACCTCAATCGTCGGCAGCCTGTTCGATGAGACCAGGCCCGACGGCACGTGCACGCTCAGCACGGCCAGGCTGCCATGCGGATCACTGATTGGATTCCCCTGGCTGTCCATGAAATTTGGATCGAACGCCCCGTTCCGGCCGCCCGTCGTCAGCACGTCGTACCACCCCGTCGCGGACATGTCGACGCCCGCCACGCCCAACGGCAGTTGGATCCCTTCCACCCACAGGCTCTGTACGCCTTGGATCGGCCCCGATCCGACCAGCACCTCGCAGATCAGGTAGTTCCCGTCGTTCCATGCCCAGATCACCGGCGCCGGGAACCGCACCGTGCCATACACCAGCGGCACGGCGTCATTCGACCTTGCTCGGCCGTCGATCGCCTGCGACCAGTATCTCTGCGCCGACCCATAGCTCCTTACCAGCGAAGTGGCGGGCAGGTACTCGAACCCTCCATATCGCATCGTCGGGTTGGCCGCTCGCGTCCGCGCTCCACATCCCGCGCGCCACGCATTGTGTCTTGCTTCCGTCGCAACTCGTGTACGCTGTCCCATCGCTCTGCAGGTTCCCGCACCCGCCCGCTTGGTCCGCCGAATACCCGCATGGGTAAAAGCGGCTGTATAAGCCTGCACTCCCTCCGCTGACCGCTTCGGCTCTCTGCGCCGCGTTCTGCGGGAAGCTCCACGGGCAATTCTCCTGGATTCGGACTTGCGGCAGGGCCAGCCGCTGCAGGCTGAACCGGCTGCTGAAATTCAGCTTCGCCTTGGTGGTCGTGATCTGCTCCGGAGCATCGCCGATCCCCGTGAATACGGCTTGCGGCGTCGCCATCACCTGCCCGCTCTCCGGATCCAGAAACGCGAACTGCACCAGCAGTTGGCAACCTTTCAGGTTCTGGTTCTGATGCAACTGCGTCACGTACGCGTCGGTATTTGCCAGCACCAGCGAAATTCGATTGCCCCAGTCGGCCCCGTCGTCGGCCAGGAGTCCGATTTCGAAGCCCGTATTCTCCAGGATCCGTGGGCTGTATGTCACGCCCTCGTACGTCGCGCTGTGCGTGCTCCAGTATTCGATCTGCCCGTTTGCCAGCGTGCATTCGTACAACAGCACTGGAGTCAGCAATCTCTTCGACGTACTTGAGCTGATCATTCGGGACCATCGCTTACTCCTCCGCGCTTGCGATCACCGTGATCTCGGCCGAGAAGACACCCCCCTCGCCGCCGCTCACCACCAGTGCATCGTCCTTGAATTTCGCCTGCGTGAACAATCCCTGTCGCCCTTGGGACTGCCTGTATTCGGGCGAATCCGCCCCGAAATCAGCCTCCACGCCGGCCAGTTCTACCTCGCCGCCCGCCGGAATGGCAATCGCGAACGTGACCTGATCGATGCTCCCTCCCGGGATCGCGCTGAATTGAAACGTCTGCCACTGTCCGCTCGCTGCGACGTCCATTCGTTGCCCCCCGATCAGCAGTCCCATCGTGCTTCCAACGCTGCTCCGCGCCGTCGTTGCGAGACTGTAAGGGAATGTCGGCGCGCACCCTACCGTCTGGCTCGCTTGGCCCTCGGCCGCGCCTGAATTCACGATCTGCACCCCTTGTGCCACGCCCGCAATCGGACTCGCGAACAGTGTAACGGCCAGTCCCTCGGATAATGTCCACGCCGCCTGCGTCAGGTCCTCGCTCCACGCCAGCAGGTTCCTCAGCGGGTCGCAGAATCGGAAGCAATGGTAGGCCCCGCACATCTCGGCATGGAAATCCCGCAGCGTTTGCGCTTCGGCCCACAGCAGCCCGCTGAACTTCAGGTTCCATTCGTAGAACTCGCCCGTCGGCAGCGTGCGCAGGTACCATCTCCCTCCTGGCGTCATCTCCAGTTCCTGCGCCGGTTTCCATATCTCTGAACAGGCAGTTGGACGCTCACCGTCGTCGCCACCAGCGGGAAACTCGGACTACTCATTGCGGCGCCTCCGCAATCAGGAATTGGAGCCCCGTCCGCGCCACCCCGTCGATCCGGTCAGGGATGGGCACCACGACGATCCGGCATGTCGGGTAGACCGTCCCATCCTGCGGGTCCGTGTAGGCGAATGCCGTTTGGTCTCTCAGCGCCGCCTGCGCGAACGCCAGGAATGCGGCCCTCTCCTCGTCCTGGAGAAGTCGCAGATGAATCGACCACATCTTTCTCGGCGGCGTCAGCAAGTACCGTTGCTCCGTGCCGTCGGCGAATTGGAACGAACGCGTCCTGCCTGTGATCGCACACTCGTACGGGTATTGCTGTACCGCGCCTGTCGAAAGTAAAGGCAGTGTACTCATAGGCCATCCTGAAACTCGTTCAGCACATCCGAGAATCCTCGCGAATCGTTCAAACTCCGGCGCACCGCCGATACCAGCCCCTGCCGGTCGTTCATCAGCGACCGCGCCTCGCAGCCCGTCGGCGGAACGACGCCGTTTGCCCATGTCTCGGAGTTCTTGACGGCCCGCCCGGCCGAACCGGCGCTTCCCGTCAATCTGCGCACCCATTTCGTGCTTGTCGCCGTGCCCTCGCCGCTCGCACGTGTCTCCACACGGGCGTTTGAGGGCGTTATTGACTCGGAGCTGCTCGCGCTCTCCTCGGCTTTGGCCGCTGGCGCCCCAGTTGAGATGGCGCCACCCGTCAGCCTGCGCATCCAATTCACGCCTTGCGGTCTACTGTCCGCGATGGTCCGGTTCGCGACTTGCGCGGAAAGTCGGGCTGGGGCCGGGACGCCGCTGCCTTTCGCTGCGACGTTGGAGGTTGACAACGCTGTTGGACTGTTGCCATTCGTTACGCCGGACAATCCGCTTGCGCTCTCATCGATCGTCTGAACTCCTGCCCCTGTCTCCGGCGATATCTCCTGCACGACTTCGAATGGTTGCCGGGTCTCCGCTCTGTATCGCGTCACCTGTGACGTCGAGCTCCCGATCCCGAACAACCCCAGGACCGAATTCAGAACTCCTGCGATCGGAGGTAGCAGCCAGTTGTTGCCAAGACTGATACTGCCTGAGCTGCCCGAGTTGCTCTTCGACGGCCTCGTGATGGCCTCCGCCTGCAATTGCCGGGGGCTCCCGTTCGCCCTCTCGCCGTTCGTGAGCGCCTCTTGGCCAGTGGTCCCGCTCTGTGTGATCGGCAGTTTGACGCTCGGCGCGCCAGCCGCGCTGCTGCTGAGACTGGAGGGGCCCAGCATCTTGCGGACATAGGCCAGCAGCTCTCGCGACGCCTGTGTGCTCTCTTGCGGATTGTTAGCGCCCACCGACCACCGCCCTCTCTTCGCCTCTCAGAATGGCCATTGCCTCCAGGTCTTTGGCCCACCATTCCGCGGAACTCGTCACTGCTCCGCTGCGCCATATCGCGTACAATTCCACCCACGCTGCCGAGTGGCTGCTGATCGTGCTCACCGGACATTGCTCGGCGATGACGCCGCCCCGGTTCCACACGATCGGCTGCTTCGGCGTCGCTTCGACGCCCGCCCATCTGCAATTCCGTCTTGTCTCCAGCCGTCGTCCTCTGCACGTCTCGCAATCCCATCCGGCCGGAGACTCCTGTTGGAAATGGAACGCGAGTATCAGTTTTTTCGTTCTTCTTCGCTTAGAAAGCTCTCCTCGGCGATCGCTTCCGCGATCTCGTAAGCCAGCTCCTCCGGCCCGTCTTCCAGCAGGCTCTCCACCGTCGCCCGTTTCCCGCCGATGCGCAGTCCTTCGATCTGCACCAGTGCCGCCCGGATCACCTTTTCGTCGATGCGCCCGCGCAGCTCCGCGGCGGCGATCTCGCTTTCCATCCCCTCCTGCGCCGCGTGAAACCTTTGTTCGGCCGCCAGTCCTTTCAGTTCCTGGAGTAGCCGGTGCCTCCGCAGGAGCGACATCCTCAGCACCTGGTACCGGATCCCCGGCCTCGTTCGTGACTCGCGCCACACCGCGCTTTCGTACTGCTCCGGCGGCATCGCGTTCCCGCCCGCCGCCGAGCCCTCAGCCAAACGCGAAGAAGATTTCGTCATTGCCCGCCCCCTGCGCCCTGGAGCTGGAGAAATTCCACAGCAACCGCGTTTCAGCGTCGTTGAACTGCGGTACCTGCGGCACGAACGTCTTGATATAAACCGCCGCCATCGCCCCCGCCTGATCTCCCAGCTGGATCGTCAACGGGATCGGTGTCTCGGTCTGCGCGGCCTGATACATCTGCGTGAACACGCTCTGGTCCGTGCTGTACACCTCGAACTGCACCTCGACGTCGCGATCGCCCGGCGACAGCGCCAGCGGCTGCGTCGCGCCGAATTCGAAACTCCTCGTCACCAGGTTGTTCTTCACTCTCACCAGCGCTCGCGTCAGCGTCAGCACCTGGCTCGGCGGACTCCCCAGCCACGCCTGCCCCAGGTTGCCCGGCACCGGCGCCCACGTCTCGGCCCGCACCGCCGGTTCTGTCGGAAACACGCTCAGCCCGCCATCGGATGCTTGGAACGAGGAAGAGTCCACGTTTGCGGCCGCTGGCCCGCGGAACACCAGTCTGTGCTCTGTTCCGTCCACCACCATTTCCATTTCATCGACGCCCGCTCCGCGCACGATTCGCTGCACCGTGCTGCTCGGGTCCCAATAGTCGAACAGGCTCACGCTCGGCAGCACGTTGGCCGGTGAATACGCCGCCGCCGGCAGCACCTGCGCCGAGCCGCTCACCACGCTTGTCAGCGGCGCGCTCAGCTCCACGCTCGTCGGACTCGGCACGCTCGCCACGATTCGAATCTCGCCGCCCACCGTCACCGCATTGCCCACCGCCAGGTTGTGCGGCGCCGGAAAATCCAGCTCCGCGCCGCCGCCGTTCACCGTCACCGTCTGTTGCGTGCTCGAGCCGGTTGACGCGCCCAGCGCGGCTTGCACCATCTGTCCCACCGCCGGCGGCAACGCGCCAGTCCCTGCCATCAGGCTCGTCTCGAACTCGTAGCCCGTGATCCTCCGCGGCATTCCCGGTATGCCCAGGAACGTTCGCGTCCCCGTCTTGTCCGGCCGCGGCACCGTAACCTTCTCCGTCGTCACCGCCAGCCGCACGCCGGGAACACGATTCGTGGCCGACACCGTCGGTACCACTCCATAACTGCTCTCCAGCGCCACGTAGTAGCGGTTATTCTTGGATAGAACGTAATTTGCCATCTCTCCCCGTCTCCTTCTAGCGTTCCCAGCTGAACTGGCTCACTACCCGGGCCGTCTCGATGTAGTGCAACCCGCCCTTCTTTACCGCCTCGACCTGCACCTCATAGCCCGGCTCCAATACCATCCCGTTGCCCAGGTTCCCCTGGTTCCTGTCAAACACGTCCCCGACCGCATCTGCCACCGCCTGGAGCGTCTCAGTCAACCCCTCCAGCCGATCCTGCGAATGCGTCACCGCCACCACTACTCGGTAGCTGCCCGAGAACTCGCGGAACTTCACCTTGCCGTTGTTGCGGATCTGGTCGCAATACACCCTACACACCGGGTACGCAATTTTCTGCTGCTGTTCCTCCAGCTCCTGTGGCACGTAGCAGGCTTCGGCCGTCGGCGCATCGGGCAGCGGCCCGCCGCTCAGCGGAATGCCCGCCATTTGCAGGGTCACCGAATAGTCCGCCAGGCTCTCCGCCAACCCGTCGGACGCATTCAACAGATCCAGCGCCGTCTGCATGACTGTCGCGGTTGGTGTTGGCATCGTTACCCCCGCGGCAGAATCCTGCGCTCTTTCACGCGCCCATCCGGCTCTTGTCCGCTCGTCGCCGCCGCTCCGGCCGCCAACCCTGTGTCCGGCAGCGTCCACACCGCATTCGCGTCCAGCGGCGTTGCGTTCTGCTTGCGCATCACCCCGTTGCTGTCCGCCGCGTACACGTTCCATCCATTCCCCGCCGCCAGCCCGTTGGCCGTCACTGTCAGTCCATTCCCATCCGCTGCCTGAACCGACACCACGCGCGACCGCGCGCTTTCTTCTCCGCTTGGATCCACCTGCGTCGCCGTGATAAAGTACGCCGCCGCCGCCTGGCTCCCCGCCGTCACCGTCACCGTGGGCGCCGCCGGCCTGCGCAGCGGATCGTGTACGAAAGGCACCCCGCTCTCGAAGTACTCCGCCTTCGCCTGCGCGGCGTCCTTCTCGTACGCCTCGTACTTCTTCTCAAACCGGTCGTTCACCTGGCTGAACGCTGCGTCCCGGTACAACAGCGCCAGCGTGTGCGCCAGGTGCCACCACTTCAGCCGTCCATCCACTACCGCGTTCTTCACCGTCAACCCGCTTTGCGGATAGACCCCCCGACCACAATTCGTCTCCCATCTCAGGAAATCGTCCACTCTCTCGGTAATCCAACCCTCCGAGAGCCTCATCTTCGCCGCAAGGTCGATCCCTTCCTCGGCCGCCACCGTCGTGGCACTGTCGTCGTACGCCTGCAGCTCTTCCGCCTCGCACCACGCGCCATCCACTAGCAGAGCCACTCCGCGCCTCCTTAATTCCCTGTCTTCGCCGGCCCTTGCCGGATCACATCGGCCGGCACCAGCTGGTACTGGATCTTGCCCGCCGCCTGCTCGCGCTGGAACTCCTCGCGCTTCGCCTCCTCGCACTGCCGGTACGCCGCCGCTTCGGCCTCGCTCGCCAGCCGCGCGCGCCCCTCCAGCACCAGCTGGCACGCGTTCCTCCGCGGCACCTCGGTCATCACGCCGGCCTTGCCGCCGTCCGGCGTTTCCGCGCTCACCACGATCACATCCGTCTGCGGGATCGTCGCCTCCAGCTCGCGCAGTTTCTTGAAATACTGCTTCACATCCATCGCTGTGCTTCCTTCCTTTCGCTAAACTTCCGTCGTCCCGGCTGGGCCGGTCTGCGCGTTCTTCTGAACACACCCGTGGCGGCTTATAACTCTCTTCTGTCGCCGCCGCTTTTGCCCTTTCGGAAAAACAGGGAGACAGTGCTCAAATCCGCCTCCCTCTTCATCCGTGGGCCGTCCGGTCGCTTCGCGCTGCGCTTAGCTCCGCACCTGGATTCCGTGCTCGTTGCGCAACACGGCGCAGCCGTACAGGATGTCCACCGTGAACTGTTGCGCCAGCGTGTTCGGCTGGTAGCTCATCACCACCCGCATCCCGAAGTTGCCCAGTTCGGCATACTCCGCGATCGCACCCGTGCCCGGCAGCGGCTTTGGCAGCCGGCGGATCGCCAGTGCCATCGCATCCCGCGCAAACGCCAGGTTGTTCGTCGTCACCGTACCCGTCCCGATGCCCGTCTGCACCACGAACTGCGACCGGTACACGAAGAAGTCCTTGATGCGTCCCAGCACGCCCGTGTCGATCGCCTGCGACAGCGGACCCACCTTGTCCGCTTCGGTGAAACGGTCGATCATGCGCAGTTCCGAGTACGCCGCCGGATGCACCACCAGGTACTTCGGTTCGCTCGTCGGGACCTTCTCGGTAGAACAGCTCCGTCTCGGCCTGGTCAACCACGCTTTCGGTTAGCGCCGTGCCCCCGACGCCCAGCTGCGGATTGGTCGTGAACTGGCTGTACAGCGTCAGCAGGTCCGTCTCCACCCGCTCGGCCAGCGCCACCATCGCCGGCTGCATGTACATCTTCAACAGCGTCGGCACCGCGATCGCTTTTGTGACGTCCGGAATCTGGAACGTCGCCTCGGTGTGTGTGTTCAGGACGATCGGTGCATTGCCCAGGTCCGGGTTCTGCGTCTGAACGCTCCCGCCCTCGATAATGTTGTTCGCCACCAGCGTCGGCGGAATCGGCACGTTCACCGTGTCGCCCGCTTTGGCCAGCGTGGTATCGTAGTCCCTCGTTACCAGGTTGCCCATCACCAGGTTGCCCATCAGCGTGGGCAGGGCATCGGCGGCCACCAGTTTCACAATCGCACTCGCCAGATTGGCGGAAGTTATAATCGGCATCTTTCTCTCCCTTGTCCTTTCCCTTCTTGGTCTCTGCGGGACTTCACTTGTCCCGCCCTACTCGCCCCGGAAGCGTCTGCATCGCGACCCGGGCGATCTGCTCACGCACCCTCTGCATCTCCTCCGCGCTCATCCCCGGCCGGATCGACTCCAGATCGATGCTCGGTGCCCGCGCTGCTGCGTGGCGGCGTCAGCATTCCCGACCCCCCGGCCATCCGCGCCGGCAGGATCTCCGGATTGTCCTGAACGAATTGGTTCAGGTAATCCTTCACCGGAATCTCGCCCTCCGGCGTCTTCGCCACCAGGCTGCCGTCCGGCGCCCGCTGGATCTCGTCCTTCACCGCCTTGAACGCCAGGTCCAGCTTCGTCACGCCCAGCCGCTGCAGTTCGCCGCGAATGCGCGTCACCCTGTCGTTCTCCTCCACCTCCCGCTTCGTCCTGCGGTTCTCTTCCACCAGTTGGTTGACCTGCCGCTCGAGTTGCTCTCGCCGGTGGCGCTCCTCGACCAGCTCGGCCTTGATACGCCGGCTCGGCCCTGCGCCGTTCCGAGTTCAGGTACTCCTCGATCACGCTGCGCATCATCCCGCGCACGTCGTTCCCACCCGGCGAGAGCGCGTCGCTGTCCTGCCCCATGGGTCTCTCCTTCGTCTCGTGTTGTTGGTTGATACCACCGGCCAAAGAAAATGGGGACAGCCTCGCTGTCCCCATCCCTCACCCCGGCAAATCTCTCTTCGCGCCGCGCCCGGCTTTGTCAGCCGCCCGCGTCGTGCTTTCCTGACTCCAAAAAATCCGAAAAATCCGGCGACAGCCTCGCCGGCCCTGCTGCTTTCCACTCAGCCTGGCCGCCAGGCTGTCCACGCTCCACTCCCGGCCGTCTATCTCCACCCGGCCGGCATCCATCAACGGTCGCTACGCTGTGATTGCCCGCTCCCGTACCCGCATCAACTCTTCGCCAGCCCCGCGTCGATCTCCCGCGCGATCTGCTCCTTCAGCTCCTGCCGCACGTCGCACAGGTACTTCATCGCCAGCTTCTTGAACATCTCGCTTCGCAACGTCTCCGACTCGATCCCCAGGCTCAGCAGCCGTCTGCGCATCCTCCAGTTCGCTCGAAAAGTCGCCGATGTCGAACTCGTCCAGCCCCGATACGTCGATCGCCATCCCGTCCTGCCGCGCCGTCGCGATCGCCGCAGCACCTTCTTCAACGTGTCCTTCACCGCGTCGCCGTACGCCCGCAGCACTTCTTGCGTGATCAGTGAAGTCCCGCTGCTTGCTCACCCCCGTATCTGCGTGTTGTTCGGCCCCGAGTCGACCGCCTGGTTCATGCGCGTAGCACACCCGGTAAATCTCCTGCTTCAGCCGGTTCAGGTTTTCTGCAGCGCCACCTGGTAGACGTGCCCCTCCGGCTCCGTCCACCCGAACTTGTCCTGCGGTCCCAGTTGCATGTAGTAGCTCTCCCCGACGCACTCTGTTCCACTCGCGGTCGCAGTACACCACCGGCATCGCGAACAGCCCCATCGTCAGCGCCCACCCCAGCGCGTTCGACTTGTTGAAATGCTCCAGTTGCAGCGAGCGCCGCCTTGTTCATCAGCCACATCCCCTCCCCGAAGCTGAACTCCACCAGCGGCACCACGCTTCTGCCCCGCCAGCCCGTGCACGCCCTCTTTCACCAGCTCCACCGGCCCCGCCTGTCCCTTGCGCTCCCCCTGCTGGTACACCTGGTACTCTTCCTTGCCCGTAGTACACCCACCGCCGTCTCTGTCTCCCCTTCGCCCGCCCCCGGCTCGTCCACCCGTCGCTCGCGTCCTCAGCACCACCCAGTCGAACTCGCCCCGCTCGTTGCGCTGCCAGTTCATCAGGCTCTCCGCCGGGTACTCACACAAGTACGCCCGGCTCAGCCCCAGCCGGTCTTCCTCCGCCCGGTTCTTCGCCTTCGTCCCCGGGTCGGGAAAGTCGATCACGATGCACGACCGCCCCGCCACCAGCGCCTCGACCATCTGCCGCCGGAAGAAATCGCTCAGCGTCGATCCCTTCAGGTCGCAGTCCTCCGCGAACTGGCTGAAAAACTGCCGCGCCCGCTCGTCCTGCCCCTCGAAGCGTCAGCGCCGGCTCCCGCCGGAACAGCGTCGCGCTGTACCAGTCGATGATCGACCCGATGTAGTTCTCGTAAAACGCCCGGCTCGTGCGCTCCAGAAACACGTCCCCCGGCTCCCGCAGCCGCGGGATCAGGTATTGCCCGCGCCCGCCGGATGAATTGTTCGCCCCCCACGTACAGGTCGCGGTATTTCGGCCACACCTCCCGCTGCGCGACGTATTCGGGATGTTCTTTGCGGACATCGATCATCTCTTTCACCTCATGGATTCAAATCAGCCTGTGCGCCTTTTCGCCGATCGTCTTCGAGCTCGCCGCGAACTCCTGCCATATCAGGTACCCCAGCGCATCCGACAGGTGGCTCCGTCTGCGAATCCCTGTCCTTGTCGATCTCATTCGAGTTCTCCGCATACCCCACCTGGTCGAAATCCGCCATCAGCTCCTTGCACTCGCGGATCGATCAGCAGTGTCGTCGAGCCGTCGCGCCGCCTTCAGCTTTCCGTTCACCAGCCGCACCCGCAGCGCCACGCTCGGGTTCGCCTTCGGAATCCTGTACGTCATCGACAGCTTCCCGTAGTTCGCGAAGTAATCCCTGATAATGTCCTCGTCGTTCGTCCCCGCCGTCTGCATGTGGCTCGCCGACGCATCGCCGTACACCACCACCCCCGCCGCCCACTTCGGGTACCGCTTCGTGAACTCCTCGCACGCGTCCAGCGTGCTCGCCCGGCTCAGCACGATCTCGTCCAGCACCCGCACCGTATCTCCGTCCCGTCTGCGCCACCACCGAGCACATCGGGTCTCACGTTGAAGTCCAGCGCCCACAACAGCGGCAGCGTCCGGTCCGCCTGCTGCTCCTCCACGCACGCGCTCCGGTCGAAGGCGTGATACACCAGCCCGCCCTTCGGATTCAGGTACTCGCCCAGCACCTCCTGCTCGTAGAACGTTGCGTCGTAGCTCGCCTTCAGCCGCTCGTAGAAGTCCGGCACCTTCTCCAGCAAATGCCGGTTCTCGTTCGCCTTCGCCAGCGCGCACGCATACCCTTCCGTGCCCTTGATGAACCGCCGGTACACCCAGTCGAAGCCCTTCGGCGTCCACACCCCGAACCCGCACAACCGCGTCGCCTCCGGATCCCTCAGCCGCGCCTCCAGCCGGATCCACGCCTCCTCGCGCGTGTACGTCAGCTCGTCCACTCCGAACCACGCCAGGTTCGTGCCCCTCAGCCGCTCGTAGTCATCCATCGACCGGAACAGAATCCTCGACCCCGTGTCCGTGATCGTCAGCGTGTTCTCCGCCTTGTTCGCCTCGAACGGAATCTCGGTTCGCCTCCAGCACCTCGCAGCATCGTGATCTGCGTCGAGTCCCGCAGCATCGGATACGTCGGCGCTCCGATCAGCCCCATGCACCCCGCATTCACGTACGCCAGCTTGATCGCCTCCTGGCACAACGCCTGGCTCTTGCCCGACCCCACCGGCCCCGAGAAACCCTTTGAAACGCGTCCCCAGTTTGTGAAACCGCGCCTGCGACGGCAGCGGGTTGTACCGGATCTCGCGCTTCATTCCTTCTCGTCCTCCACCCACTGCACCGTCACCTTGCGCGGCTTCGCCGTCATCTCCTTTTGGAATTGGATCAGCCGGATCAGGTCCGCCGCGCTCAACTTGAAATCCTTGCTCCCCGCCATCTCGTTCGCCCGGCCCAACAATCTGTTCACCAGCTTCCTCTGGTCCGCTTCCGTCATCGTGGCCGTCTCGCCGCCCTTGCTCCTCGTGTCGTTCCCTGTTTCCGACTCCTGCGCCTCATCCGCCTCCGGCTCCGTCTGGCCGGGAACAACCCGCCCGGCCGCGTCGCGCTCCACTTCTCCCGCCTCACTGCCGCCGGTCTTCTCTTCCTCCGCCACGCTCGTCAACCCATCCTTCGCCTTCTTGCCGCTGCTCCTTTTCACCGCCACCCGTCTTGAACTCGCTCTCGGACGCGCGCCTTCGCTCCCCTCTTCCCCCTCTTCTGACGCCCTGTCGGCTTTCACTTCCCCGCCGCTCTCTGCTTTCTCCCTCCCGCTTGCCTTCTGCGCCGCGTCCAGCTCCCCGCTCGTTTTCTTTCCTTCACCGCCGTTCGTCTGGTCGTGCTTTTCGCTCATCTCCTCACTGCCCCCCGCACCAGGAGACTATCCCCACCGGTCAACCCTGGCGCTCTCCCGTTATGCGCAAACTGCTGATCCTGAAAGGATTTTTCTTTACGTCCGCGTGTCACCGCCCCTCCGTCCGGCCTCCGTGAGCCGCTCCGTGCACCCGGAATGGATATACTGTAATTCGCACTTATTTCCGCGACCTCTCCAGGAGTATCCATGGCCAAACGAATTGCTATCCTCACTGGCGGCGGCGACGTCCCGGGTCTCAACTCGGTGATCAAGGAAGTCACCTACCGCGCCACCGAAGTCGATTGCGAAGTCGTCGGCATCCGCCGCGGCTGGGAGGGTCTGACCCACCTCAACCTCGACGACCATGAGAGCAAGAGCCGCTACGTCCTGCCCCTCGACCGCCTCGTCACCCGCACCATCGACCGCACCGGCGGCACCTTCCTCCACTCCAGCCGCACCAACCCGGCCAAGATGAAAGCGATCCCCGACCATCTCAAGGGCCAGGAATTTCCCTCTAAGGAATCCATCGGCAAGGACGGTAAGCCCGTCGTCACCTACGACGTCACCAAGTCCGTCCTCTCCAACCTTTCCCGGCTCAATGTCGACTACGTTGTCGCCATCGGTGGCGACGACACCCTCTCCTACGCCGCCCGCCTGGACAAGGAAGGCGTCAAGGTCATCGCCATCCCCAAGACCATGGACAACGACGTCCGCAACACCGAATACTGCATCGGATTCTCAACCGCCATCACCCGCGCCGAGGGCGCCATCAACCGCCAGCGCACCACCGTCGGCTCCCACGAGCGCATCGGCGTCTTCCGTGTCTTCGGCCGCGACGCCGGTTTCACCGCCCTCTATACCGCCTACGTGACCAACATCCGCTGCGCCATCCCTGAGCACAAGGTCGATCTCGACAAGCTCATCGCCCTGCTCGTCGACGACAAGAAGCACAATCCCTCCAACTACTCCCTCGTCATCCTCTCCGAGGGCGCCGAGTGGGAGGGCTATTCGGTGCGCAGTGTCGGCGAAGCCGACGCCTACGGCCATCAGAAGAAGGCCAACGTCGGCGAGGAACTGGCCGAAGAGATCAAGCGCCGCGCCAAGGAGGAGACCATCGTCTCCGACCTGACCTACGACCTCCGCTCCGGCGATCCCGATTTCATCGATAAGCTCGTCGCCGCCACCTTCGGCAACATCGCCATGGACGCCATCGCCGCCGGCAAGAGCGGCGTCATGACGGCCATCGTCAACGGCTGCTTCGATCTCGTCTCGATCCCCGATCCCAAGCTCGGCCCCCGCAAGATCGACGTCGCCACGGCCTACAACACCGAGCGCTATCGCCCCAACTACTCCAATAAGCTCGGCCTGCCGATTTTTCTGACCAAGGCCAACTGATCTCGGCAGGTTGTTTCTGATCGAGACGGGTTAACTCGCATCAGACCGCACGCATCGCCCCCTCCTGCGGTCGCGTTTTCTGCACCCGGCGCACTGCATGAGCAACGCACCACTCCGCTGCCGCACCGCTCAGCCCAAGCCCTATTGCCCCCCAAACTCCAGTGACGGTTCGGTAACCCGCACGCCCCTGTCGCATCCAATCCAGTAGGAGGTACTGGGATGCGCAAGCTCTTTGGACTGCTGAGCCTGGCTCTCTTTTTCGCGACTTTAGGACCGGCCCAGCAAAAAAAGTCGCACGATGATGTCTTCACGTCGGGCCCGCCGGATGAGGTGCAAATGGCCCTGAAGATCCGCCATAACCTCTTGATGCTGCCGTACTTCTCAATCTTCGACGACCTCACCTTCGAGATCGACGGCAGCGTCGTGACGTTGCGCGGTGCCTGTCCCCCCGAGCCTCCCTGGGATATTCACTCCGACGCCGAAAACGTGGTGAAGCAAGTCCCGGGCGTCACGAAAGTAATCAATGAAATCAAGGTCTTGCCGCTCTCTCCCATGGATTGGCAGATCCGCCACGCCGTTGCGCGCGCGATCTACGGGGATGTGAATATCGGCATGCGTTACGGCCACCAGGCCTTGCCGACCATCCACATCATCGTCGAAAACGGCAACGTGACTCTGGACGGCGTCGTGGACAACACCTTTGATGACACCATCGTCCGCACCCGCGCCAACGAGGTGCCCAACGTCTTCTCCGTCACCGACCATCTGGTCGTCCTGCATCCGGAAAAGAAGCCCCTTAAGTGACTGGCCGGGGCACGCTACCCATACCCGCTCGTTTCTGACGACCTGCCGCCGTCAAGCGCCGCTCCTGCCGAGCCCTCCTCGGCGCGGGTTATCGTCCGCCGCGGTTTTGCACCCTCATAGCTCGTGCCTCTGATCGGCTTCCGCGGCACGCCCTTCAGCACCGCCAGCCGCGACCAGAGGGAGCGATTCTCCGCGTCGTTCGTGCCGTTGTTACCACCGGCGACGGCACGGAGCGCCTCCTCGCGCCGCTTGATGCCTGCCGCTCCCCGTGGCCCCGGCGAGGGCATAGTAGCGTATTCACGACGACAGGCCAAGCGTGGGTTATGGTGCGTCCGGCCGGGTTCTCTCAGTCGTTGAGACTGCCGGCTGCCCGATATAACGCCAGCACGTTTTCAATCGGTGTGTCGGGCTGTATGTTGTGGCATGGAGCCACGATCAAACCGCCTTGCGCCCCGAACGACTCGATGCGGTCGCGCACCTCCCTGGCGACATCCGACGGTGTGCCGAAGGGCAAAGTGCTCTGAGTGTCAATCGTCCCATGCATGCATATGTATCGGCCGAATTCGGCAGCCAGTTCGTTCGGCGCCATCCCCGCCGCCTTGGGCTGCACAGTGTCGTAGATATCCAGTCCCATATCGGCAAAATCCGGCCACAGTTGCCGCGTGGACCCGCAGGAATGCAGCATCAGCAGCGCCCCGTGTTTGTGGGCCAGGTCTATCATTGCCTGTAACTTCGCCCGGAACAACTTGCGCCACTTGGCGGGACTCATAAGCAACCCGCGCTGAGTGCCGTAGTCGTCTCCTATCCACACGATGTCCACCTTGCCGCCGCAAGCCTCTAGCGCGCGTCTCGTATGTTCGTACCCATACTCGAACCGTTTCTCCATGATCGCCAGGCCCACCGGGTTCTCGAGAGCGATATCCATGATGGTTAGCTCAAACCCCCGGCCGAAAGCCGTCCCATTAATCAAGTCGACACTCCCCATCCAGCCGTAAACCACCGCGTAATCCTTCCACTGTTCACACTGGGGGATAAGCGCTGAATAATCAAACCAGCCCGGATCTGGCCAACGGTACGCTTCGACGTCCGAGAGAGTTTCAAACGCGGCGTAGGGAAGAGTGCAGCTCTCAAGATACGTGCCGACTTCGTTGCGCACTGGACGGTATATCACGCCGAACAGATCCTGAGCCCGTCCGTCATCGAACGTCGGAATTTCTGGGCCCCGGTACGGCAACCTGAGCACCCGCAGATCGGCGCCCAGACAGCCGAGAATGTCCCAATCGTATTCCATGGATTCGCCCGGCGGTACCTGCGGAACGTTTAGGTCGACACCGAAGTGCACCCGCAGCTTAGCATCTGCTTCCGGCGTTCCCAGGTAGTTCACCGGGATCCTGTCCATTGCTTTGTGCTCGATCGCTGCCAAAACCCGTTCTTTAGAATTCATCGGAATTTCCGTCTGTGACTCCAGGCTCTTGCTTAGTCTACACTCAGCCGCCTTTGCTCGCGTCAGATGCAGTTGCCGCCCCAAACGGAAAAGGGACGTCCGGGTATCTCCCGCCCATACGCAGCGAGTACGCCGGCCGCCTGGCGCTCTTCGACGGGTTGCACCTGGCATTCATGCCGCCGGACCACCTATTACCATCTGCCGCGGGTCAGCAGGTAAATGGCCCCGAATGTGGGAACGGCTGTCAGCACCGAGACTACTTGATGAACCGTCAGGATTACGTCGTTTCTCGGCTTGCCGACGCTCAGCAAACCGCCCGTAATGAGCAGCAGCAGAAACAGCACCCCGGCGACGACAACGGCAGCGAGTTCGATGCCTGTGAACTCTATTCCTCGATACAGTCTGCGAATCGTCACCATCGCGGTAATCACTGTCGCCAGCGCGATGAATTTATGGACACCGTACATCGCACCCGCGACCGCCTTTCCCACTGGTCGCGGGTCGTATAGCCTGAGATTCCAGCTCACCCCAAGACCGGAAATGAGGCTGACGAGAAACAGGAATCCGGTGACCGCGATGATGGACGCATGGGCTCTCACTTCAACAGGGATCTCCTTTTCTCAGCACTGACTCCCTCGAATTCTACCGCTCGTGAACTGGTTTCGAACGATTGTCCCGGCTCCATAGCCGAAAACCGAACGATTCCTTATGGGATACACTTTTTCCTGACCTCGCAGGGTCGCCGGCCGCCGAGACCAGATCACGCCATTTTTCCTTGACACTCGGGTGTAGAATAAGTCGGTCGTCCGCACTCGTCTAAGAGTTGTGGTGAATCTCGATCAATGTACTATAGTATAAGCTCACAAACCACTGATTCCAAAATTGATAACAGCGAATTGGCTTTGTTCCTCAAATTCTTGTTTTGCGGTCCGCCGCCGCCCTCAGCCCCTACGCGGATCCGTCCCGACGTCCGCCGGCGCCGCCCGGTCACACCGATTCATGCAGCTTGACATCAGGTCGATGATCGATTGGCCCCCGGCTCCTTCGGGCGCCTGTCACTGCTCTTTGAAAATCTAATGCGTAACGCGGAATAGACCGGGCGATAGCCATTTAATTCGCTGATTCTAAAAAGAAAAGTAGATAATTGGCTTTGTTCCTCACTTCTTGTTTTCTGCGCCTTCCGGACTGCAGTAGGCAGCCCGCCGGGGATCCCGTTCCCATCACAATTCCGCTGACCGGTAGCCGCTTCGTGCTATGCTCCCACCCATGGGCTTTGTGCAGGAATTCAAGGAATTCGCCGTCAAGGGCAACGCCATCGACCTCGCCGTCGGCGTGGTGATCGGCGCCGCCTTCGGCAAAATTGTCAACTCCCTGGTCGAGGACATCATCAACCCGCTCGTCGGTATCATCACCGGCGGCGTCGACCTGGCCAACCAGTTCGTGGTTCTGAGCAATCCCAAGCACGCGGTCTTCGCCAACCTCGCGGAAGCCAAGAAGGGGGGCGTGGTCGTGCTGGGCTACGGCAACTTGATCAACAACGCGGTTCAGTTCCTGATTGTCGCTTTCGCCATCTTCATCGTCATCAAGCAGGTCAATCGCTTTACCAGGCTGGAAGGCGACAACCTGCCCAAACCGGCGGCCTAGCTAGCGCCAAGTATCACTGTAAAAAAGGGGTACTCCTCAACCGCTCGTGGCTCGCATTCTCCCGGAGCTTCATTGGTATGGTGATTCGCTGTGTTTCTGAGCCGACCGGTGACAAACTGGGGGTATCACGGATACACATCCTGGGCGCCATCGGGAGCGCACCCCTGGTTCAGCTCCGCAATGTCGTGCCTGAGCATGGTGCGCGGGTCTGCGTGAAGCTCGAGTGGGAGAACGCCACGGGCAGCATGAAGGACCGCATGGCGCAGGCCGTGATCTCGCGCGCCGTGCGGGATTTCAAGATGCGGTAAACGGACTCCGGGACACCCCGCACCGCGACCATCTTGCCCATGCGCTGAGCATGCAGCCAAGTCCGGCACATGTCAATTCGAGAGGCCAGGCAGCAGTGCTCCGCAGGCCAGGAGGTGGAGCGCCCCACACGCCGGAGCCGGGGCGGCGGGTCAACGGGACGGGGACGACCGGCGACGGCAGGGCCTGATTCCGGCCCCCGTTGCCCGGGCGGGGGCGAAGCGGGCACACTAGGAGAATCGATGAGCCAAGTGAAATTTCCCCACGGGTTTCGATATTCGGCGCTGTATGCCGGGATTCGCAAAGTGGCCAAACCGGACCTGGCGCTGATTGTTTCGGACAACGAGGCCGCGGCGGCGGCGGTGTTCACGACCAACCTGGTGCAGGCGGCGCCGGTGCGGATGGCGCGGCGCAACCTGGAAGCGACGGGCGGGCGGGCGCGGGCGGTGCTGGTGAACGCGGGCAACGCCAACTGCGCGACGCGCACGGGCGGCCGCGTGGCGCGCGAGACCAGCCGCGCGGTGGCGCGGATGCTGCAGGCGCCGGCCGCGCAGGTGCTGCCGTCGTCGACGGGCGTGATCGGAGTGGAGTTGAACGCGGCGCTGATTCTCAATGCGCTGCCGGCGTTGGTGGGAGGGCTTTCAGCGGAACGGTTCAACGATGCGGCGGACGCGATTCTGACCACCGACAGGGTGCGCAAGACGGCCTGCGTGGAAGAGGCGGGATTTCGCGTGGCGGGGATGACCAAGGGCTCGGGGATGATTCATCCGCACATGGCGACGACGCTGGCGTTCGTGGTGACGGATGCCGCGGTGGCGCCGGCGGCATTGCAGCGCGCGCTGAAGGAAGCCGTGGCGGTGAGCTACAACCGGGTGAGCGTGGATGGCGACATGAGCACCAACGACACGCTGCTGGTGCTGGCCAACGGGGCGTCGGGCGTCAGAATCACAGCGGCGAACCAGGAGCGGTTTCAGGGCGCGTTGACGGAGGTGTGCCAGAACCTGGCGCGGCAGATTGCGCGCGACGGCGAGGGCGCGAAGAAGTTCATCGAGATCCGCGTGGAGGGGGCGCGGAGCGAGCAGGACGCGGTGCGGATGGCGCGCGCGATCGGGAATTCGAACCTGACCAAGACGGCGATCGCCGGCTCGGACCCCAACTGGGGGCGCATCCTGTGCGCGGCGGGGTACGCGGGCGCGGCGTTCGATCCATCGAAGACCGACATCTGGCTGCAGGGCGTGAAGGTGTGCCGGCAGGGGCTGGCGGCGCAGTACGACGAGGCGGCGCTGTCGAAGAAACTGGACGCGGCGGAGTGCGCGATCCGGGTGCGGCTGGGCGAGCATGGGCCGGGGACGGCGACGTTCTGGACGTGCGACCTGACGCACGACTACATTACGATCAACGCGAGCTACCGGACGTAGGGGCTTGCGTTATTTTCGCGCCTCCAATCACAGTTGAGCCACAGCTCGAATAGAGCCGCGAGCGGTGAGGGAGCAGATGTGCCGGCCGGTCCGCCATACGTCAACAGGAATGTCGAACGCGGCTGACACGAGTGTCGGCGCCACATCAGCTTGCGAATGCCTGCGCCACGGCGGGCTGCTACCGCCCGCCCTGCACGCGTTCGCCGTTCCTGCGAGTTGCTACAGTGTGGGTGTGATGACGAGAAGACTGCTGGCGGTGCTGGGTTGCGCCGGCGCGCTGGCGGCCGCGCAGGGGCAGCAACCGGGCATTCGTTTCGAGGCGCACACCATCGCCACCGGGTTGACGGGCGGGTACCACGTGGCGATCGCCGATCTGAACGGCGACGGAAAGCCGGACATCCTTGCGCTGGCGGCGGGGCTGCCGGAGCTGGTGTGGTACGAGAATCCAAACTGGGAGCGGCACATCATCGCAAGCGGGCGCAAGGAGATGATCAACGCCGCAGTGGGACAGATCCACGGCGTGCCGCGCATCATCCTGGCCGAGGGGTTTTCGATGAACCCGGCAGAGAGCGAAGGCTCGATCTGGGTGCTGCGCCCGAAAGGCGACCCGCGCGAGCCGTGGGAGATGCGGCAGATCGACCGGCTGCCGACGTCGCACCGGTTGCGGGCGGGCGTGTTCGGGGCGGGCGGCACGATCGGCTTCGTGAATGCGCCGCTGGCCGGGCCGCATTCGACGGCGCCGGATTACCGAGACGCGATTCCGCTGGCGCTGTACCAATACCGCGGGGGGAACTGGCAGCGGGAGATCATCACTACGGGGTTGCACGGCGTGCTGCACGGGATTTTCATCACCGACTGGGACGGCGACGGGCGGGACGACATTCTGACGGCGAGCTTCGAGGGGATTCATCTGTTTCTCAACACGCCGGGCGGGTGGGTGAAGCGGCAGATCAGCGCGGGCGACCCGGCGCCGTGGCCGAAGTGCGGCTCGAGCGACGTGACGGTGGTGCAATCGAGGCGCGGGCGCGAGCTGGCGGCGATCGAGCCGTGGCACGGCAACCAGGTGGTGATTTACCACGAGGAGCATGGCGCGTGGCCGCGGCAGGTGATCGATGCGAGCCTCGAGGACGGCCACACGATTGTCGCGGCGGATTTCGACGGCGACGGCGATGAGGAGGTGGTGGCCGGGTTCCGCAAGAGCCACAGCCTGGTGCTGTACCACGCCGACGGGCAGGGGGGATGGAGGCGGCAGGTCATCGACGACCACATCAGCGCCACGGGGTGCGCGCTGGCCAACCTGAACGGGAGCCCGCATCCTGGCCTGGTGTGCATCGGGTCGGCGACGGCGGACCTGGTGTGGTATGAGAATGTGACCGGGCGGAAGTAGGCTGCGCCGCGCGGGACGCTGCTAGAATCGTTGGCGAGTCTCATGCGCATTCCTTCCAATAAAGAGAGCCTGTCCGGAGCGTCCGAACAGGGCAAGGCCAGGCCCGCTGATTCCAACCAGCAGAGCATGTTCGTCATGCCCGACGGGACCAACGTGCTGTTCACGTTCGTGCTGGTCAGCTCGCTGTTCCTCCTGTGGGGCTTCTGCAACGGGATGATCGACGTGATGGACAAGCATTTCCAGGACGAGCTGCACCTGAACAAGGCGCAGTCGGCCTGGGTGCAGTTCGCGCACTACCTGGGCTATTTCCTGATGTCGATTCCGGCGGGGTGGCTGGCCAGCAAGCTGGGCTACAAGGGCGGGATCATCGCCGGGCTGCTGATCGTGGCGGCGGGCGGCTTCTGGTTCATCCCGGCCACGCACATCAATGCGCTGGTGCACGCCGGGGCGCGTTTCGCCGACCATGGCGTTCGTGGCGTTTCTGGCCGGGGTGTGCGTCGATCGCCACCGGGCTGACGTTTCTGGAGACCATCGCCAATCCCTACACCACGGTGCTGGGCGATCAGCGCTACGCGGCCACGCGCATCAACCTGGCGCAATCGTGCAACGGCGTGGGCTGGATCTGCGGCCCGATCGTCGGCAGCCTGTATCTTCTACTCCAAGGACGCCGCAGGGCGTGAGCACGGGCAGCCAGACGCTGTACATCCCGTACGTGGGCGTGGCCTTCGTGGTGCTGCGTGCTCGCGGTCGATGTTCTTTTTCGCCGACGTTCCCGACATCAAGACCGAGGACGATTATCACCTGGACGACGCCGGCGCAGGCAGCCTCGCAGTCCATCTGGGCGCATCCGCATTTCGTGATGGCCGTGGCGGCGCAGTTTCTTTACGTGGCGGCGCAGGCGGGCATTTTCAGCTTCTTCATCAACTACATGACGTCCGAGCCGCCGCCGATTCCCGGCCTCCTGGGCCGCGACTATGACGCAGCTGGCGGGCCACTCCGGCTTCTTGCAGGACTGGCTGCAGGGGCTGGTTCGAGACGGGCAAGGCCGGCGTGCTGGCGCTCAGCAACAAGGGCGCCTCCAATCTGGCGTCGCTGGGCCTGGTGTGCTTCCTGGTGGGCCGGTTCACCGGCGCCGGGCTGCTGCAAGAGATTCCCGGCCCACAAGATGCTGGGGCTGTACGGGGCTGATGAACGTGGCCGCCTGACGTTCGCTGGTCTTCCTGAAGCTGGGCTGGGTCTCGGTGGCCTGCGTGTTCCTGAGCTACTTCTTCATGTCGATCATGTTCCCGACCATCTTCGCGCTGGGGATCTTCGGGCTGGGCGCGCGGGCCAAGAAGGCCTCGGCGTTTATCGTGATGGCGATCATGGGCGGGGCGATTCTGCCCAAGCTGATGGGCTACGTGGCCGACAAGTACGACATGTCGCGGGGCTTCATCGTGCCCATGTTCTGCTTCGCCTTCGTGGCGTTCTACGGCTTCCGCTGGTCGAAATTCAGCCAGGCCGATTCGCTGAACGGGGTGCGCTCCGCGGGCGTTCACGCCTGAAGCAGCCGCGGGCGGGTGCCGCGCTCAGGGCATCTTGTGAGAATCGTCGAAGGGCAGCTCGATCGTCACGGTCTGGCCGGATTCGATCTTGATCGGTTCAGGCGTGCCGGGGGTCTTGTTGTACATGCCCATGGAGGAGCCGGAGGGCGGCGGGCCGGACTGGCCGTCGTAGGCGCCCTGAGGGTCGTAGGCGGCGACCGCGTAAACGGTCTCAGCTGCCACGCCGGAGATCGTCACGGTCTGGTCCTTCGCCGTGGCGGAGGCGTCTCCGATGGGCATGCCGGCGCCCTTGACGAAGTCGGGACTGTCGAAGAGGAAGACGTAGATCGGATGCCTGGCATCCACCACGCCGCTGCCGCTGTAGTCGAGCTTGACCTTGAGCACGCGGGGTGCGGCCTTCTGTTCCTTTTCGGCGGGCTTGTCCTGCGGCGCCGCCAGCGCGACGGCGATCATTCCGAGCAAGAGAAAACGGGCGGTTTTCATGAAGCTGCTCCTTTCGGGAATAGGCCGGCGCCCGGGCGCGGGACCGGCGCGCATTTCCTACAGTACGACGCGCGCGGGCGGGATGTTCAAGCGGGCCGGCCAGGCTCGGGGCCCGGCGTGGCGGCGGTTCCGAGTTGATGAGCCAGGTAGCTGGCGGAGCCTTCCTTGCCGAAGTAGCGCTCCAGCCAGCGGCGGTCGGTGTTCTGCAGATCGACGACGACCAGGCCGTCCAACGACTCGCCGAAGCTGCGGTCGACGTGGAAGTTGACGATGCGGCCGCCCATTTTCAGATACTGGCGCACGAGCACGGGGAGGGCCTCGCCGGTGGGCTCGAGGTCGGCGACCCAGGAGTTGAGCTCGTCGATCGACTCGGGGTGCGGCAGGCCGCTTACGGGCAAGTGGATGAAGGGGCGGCGGGGCTTGGCCAGGGCGGCCAGCTCGGGCGCGCCGGTCAGGCGCAGCAGGGTGTTGGCCATGAGGACGCGGCTGGCCTTCTGATAGCTGTTGCTGATGCTTACCGGGCCGAACAGATAACGATAGTGGGGATGGCGGACGACGAACTCGCCAAGGCCCTTCCACAACAGCAGGAGCGGCTGGAAGGAGCGCTGATGGTCGTAGCGGATGAAGCTGCGGCCGAGCTCGACGGCCGGGGCCACGCGGTGGAAGAACTGCGGATGGATGCGGAACAGAGTGCGGGTATAGAGGCGGCGCGGCACGCGGTCGGCGCCGCACAGCCGGTAGGAGCCGATGATTTCGCGGCGGTCCTGGCGCCACAACACCAGGTGCTCGTAAAAATCGTCGAAGTGGTCGAGGTCGACGGGCTTGCCGGTGCCCTCGCCGGCGAGGCGGAAGGTCTGCTCGCGCAGGCGGCCGATCTCGCGGATGGTGAACGGGCACTCGTCGCGGGTGCACAGCCAGACCTGCCAGGGGCCGGATTCGACCAGCAGCCGGCCGGGCGGCAGGGCATGCAGCTCGGCGCGCAGCCAGTCGGCGGGGATGGGCTCGAAGAGGGGATCGTCCTCGCGCAGGCGGCGGTGCGCGGCGGCCGGGCGGGGCTTGCGGTGGGCCAGCCAATAGGTCCGCCGGCGGAGAACCTCGGTGGCCTGCGTGTCGTCCAGCGATTTCAGTTCGGCGGCGGCGATGGGATGGCCGATGCGCAGCCGCAGGACGTGGCCCTGCTTGTTAAGCAATTCGCGCGGCAGCAGCGCCGTGCGGAGGCTGGGATGAACGATGCCGGCGAGCTGGAACAAGGCGCTGTTGGAGCCGTCGAAATACATCGGCAGCGCGGCGGCGCCAGTGCGCTTGACCAGCGCGGCGGCGGTGCGGTTCCAATCGCAGTCGTGGATGCCGGGATGGCGGAAGTGGATGTGCGAGACTTCGCCGGCCGGAAAGATCACCAGGATGCCGCCGCGCTCGATCCATTCGAGGGCCTCGCGCAGGCCGCGACGGTTGACGCGGTGGGCCGATTCGCCGCCGAAGGGATTGACCAGGATCAGCCAGGGGAGGATCTCGGGCAGAGAGGCCAGCATCTCGTTGGCCAGCAGGCGGACGTCGGGGCGCACCTGGGCCAGCCGCCAGATCACAGCGGCGCCCTCCACCATGCCGAAGGGATGATTGGCGACGGCGACCAGGGGGCCCTTTTTCGGAATGCGGTCCAAGTCCTCGCCGGAGACGTCGAGGCTGAGGCGCAGGCGGTGGAAGAAAGCGCCGATGAACTCGAGCCCGGCGGCGGAGCGGCGAGCTTCGTCGCAGAAGCGGTCGAGGTGCTCCAGCTTGAGCAATTTGTTCAACGCGCCGGTCATGGGCGCCAGCAGCGGTTTGTTCGCCATACGCCGCAAAGCGCCGGAAAACATGCGCGGATCGCTTGGCGGGGAGAGGTCGGGAACTGGCATGGTCCTTCTTAGAATTACAGCAATAGCTTAACGATCGTGTGAATTCCGCGTAAATCGGCTGATCGGACCATTTCAATCACATCCGGGCGCCCGAGACACCGCCACTCGCCGCACCGGAACCCGCGCCGGCGGCGTGCCGGTTTTCCGGCCGCCTGATAAGCTGGGAGCATGAGGCTTTTCTTATCCGTTCTGAGTCTATCTCTTTTGGGTATCTCGGTGGGAGCGCAGACGCCCGCCCAGAGCCCGGCAACCGCCGCCAAGAAGGCGCCGGCCAAACAGGCTGCGCCGGCCGTGCCGAAGACGCCGCGGCCGGACGGGCTGTACACCACCATGTCGACGTCGCTGGGCGACATCACGCTGATCCTGTATGAGCAGCAGGAGCCGGTGACGGTCCAGAATTTTCTGGGGCTGGCCACGGGGCGCAAGTCGTGGATGGATCCGAAGACCCACGTGAGGGTGCACCGGCCGCTGTACAACGGGCTGACGTTCCACCGCGTGATCCCAGGCTTCATGATCCAGGGCGGCGACCCGACGGGGACGGGCATGGGCGGGACCGACGTCATCAAGGACGAGTTCGACCCCTCGCTGAGCTTCGACCAGCCGGGGCGTCTGGCCATGGCTAACGCCGGCCCGCACACCGGAAGCTGCCAGTTCTTCATCACCGACTCGGGACCGCGCCTGCCGACGCACCTGAACGGGAAGCACCCCATCTTCGGGCAGGTGGTGGAGCACCAGGACGTGGTGGCGAGGATCGCGCGCGTGCCGCGCGATAGCAACGACAAGCCGGACGTGACGGTGGTGATCAAGAAAGTCACCTTCGAGCGTTGGAAGGACGGCAAGGAAGTGCCGGTGTTCCCGCCGGCGGCCCAGGCCGGCACGGCGAAGAAAGCCGCCACGGCCAAGAAGGCGACCACGGCGCCGGCCAAGTAGAAGCGGCAGGCGCGCCGGGGCGGGTGCGGGTCAGTGACGAAAAGCACCGCTCCGTTGTGGTCGCGGCGGCGTGAACCGCGGCGCGGCCGATCAGCGTGGGGCAGTATTAAGGTCAGCGCAGCGCGGGCGCTGGGGCGGCGGGCGGCTGGGCGTCGCCGGGGCTGTCCATGGGTACCTCGGCGAAGAAGACCTCCTTCTGCGTACGGGCCTCGCGAATGCCCGAGATGGTGATGTAGGCGCTGCGCCGCCATTCGGTCTGAAAGTAGAAGAAACCGTGGGTCGATTCGCCGGGCATGAGACTTTTTGCGCCCCAGGCGCGGGTTTCGATCTCAATCTGCGACAGCGCGTTGCCCTTCTTGTGGGGCAGCGGGATGGGCGAAGGAAGATTGGGCCGGGTCATGGGGTTTTTAGGCGCGATCAGGTAGGGCAGGTCGGCCGGCGAGGTGGGATTCAGGCGGATGCCGCCGGCGGCGTCGAATTCGACGTGCATCAGGTCGAGCAGCAGGTTCTGGTCGCTCCTGTTTTCGATGATCAGCAGTACCGGCAGGACGCCGTACTGGTTGAGATTCACCTTGTTGAAGAGCGGCCGCGCGTCGGCGTCGCTTTCATAACGCACGGCGGCGAAAGTGATGGCGCCGATGGTCAGATGGGAGGGCCAGGCGGAAGCGGGCGCGGGGTGGAAGGGCGGCGCAGATTTGTCATCCGCGGCGCCGCTCCAGGCGCCCAGCGCGAAGAGCGAGAGTAAAAGGGCGGGGATGGGGAAACGGGCTCTCATCGAGATCGGCTACCGGACGCTGACGGTCCTGGCGTCTCCTCTGCTCCTACTGTATCTGGCCCTGCGGGTGGCGCGGGACCGGCGCTACGCGCGCGGCCTGGGGGAGCGGCTGGGCCGTTTGCCGCGCTCCTTTCGCGAGACGCCGCCGGGCGCCATCTGGTTGCATGCCGTCTCCGTGGGGGAAGTGCTGACCGCCGTGCCGCTGCTGAAGCGCCTGGCGGGGGCGATGCCGTGGGCGCCGGTCTACGTCTCGGTGACGACGCTGGCCGGGCGCGCCATGGCCGAACAGAAGCTCCTCCGGCTGGCGGCGGGCGTGTTCTATACGCCGTTCGATCTGAGCTTCGCGCTGCGCGGCGTGCTGCGCACTCTGCGGCCGTCGCTGGTGGTGGTGCTGGAGACCGAGATCTGGCCCAACCTGTATCGCGAATGCAAGCGCAGCGGCGCGCAACTGGTGGTGCTGAACGCGCGCATCTCCGACCACGCGATGCCCGCCTACAGGCGCTGGCGCTGGCTGTTCCAGGCGCCGCTCACGCGGCCGGACCGCATCCTGGCGCAGGACGAGCGGGCCGCGCGGCGCTACCGCGAGCTGGGCGCGCCAGTGGTGGAAGTCGCGGGCAACCTGAAGTACGATTTCGATCCGGACTCGACCGCGCTGGCGCCGGAAGTGGCGGCCTGGCTGGAGCGGCTGAACGCCGGTCCGGTGTGGATTGCGGCCAGCACCATGCCGCCGCAGCGCGACGGCGATCCGGACGAGGACGATCTGGCAGTCGAGACGTTTCTGCGCCTGAAGGACGAGTTCCCGCGGCTGCTGCTGATCTGGGCGCCGCGCAAGCCGGAACGCTTCGACGCCGCGGCGGAGCGGCTGCGGAGAGCGGGTGTGGAGTTCGTGAGACGCTCACGATGGCAGGCGGAGGGCAGGGATGGCGGAGGGCTGGAGTTGCCGGGCGTGCTGCTCATGGATACGATCGGCGAGCTGGCAGCAATGTATCGCGCCGGCGACGCGGTCTTCCTGGGCGGGACGTTCCCGCATCGCGGCGGGCACAATCCGCTGGAACCGGCGGCTTTCGGAGTACCGGTGGCGGCCGGGCCGCACATGGAGAATTTCGCCGAAATCGCGGCCGAATTCGATCGGGAGGCGGCCTGGATCCTCGTGGAAAGGCCGGAACAACTGGCTGCGGCCGTGGGGGAGCTGCTGCGCGACGCGGGCCGGCGCGGGGTGATCGGAGAAAGCGCGCGGGCGCTGGCCCGGGCGCGGCGCGGGGCCACCGAGCGCGCGGTGGAAACGCTGCGGGAGTGCTACGAAGAGGCGCTGAGCCGGCCGCTGCCGGTGCTATGGAAGCGGCTGCTGCTGGGGCCGCTGACGCTGGTTTGGCGCGCGGGAGTGAGCGTCGACCGGGAATTGAAGTCGGCGCGCGCGCGGACGCCGGCCTGCCCGGTGGCCAGCGTGGGCAACCTGAGCCTGGGCGGCACGGGCAAGACGCCGTTCGTGGTGTGGTTGTGCAAGCGGCTGGAGCAGCGCGGATGGCGGCCGGGCGTGCTGCTGCGGGGCTACCGGCGAAGCGTCGGGCCGGCGATCCTGACGGCCGCGGCAGGCGCCGAAGCGGCGGTGGAAGACACGGGCGAGGAGGCGCTCATTCATCTGCGGGCCGGGCATGCGGCGGTGGGCGTGGGCGCGGATCGCGCGCGCGTGCTGGCCGAGTTGAGCGCGGGCCAGGGCGTTGATTGCGCGGTGCTGGACGACGGTTTCCAGCACTGGGGCCTGCGGCGCGATTGCGACATCGTGCTGATCGATGCGCTGGACCCGCTGGGCGGGGGCGTGCTGCCGCTGGGGCGCTTGCGGGAACCGTTTTCGGCGTTGCGGCGGGCCGATGCCGTGGTGCTGACGCGAACCGTCGAGGGCCGCAGCTACGCCGGTCTGGTGCGCGAGATCCGGCGCTGGAACGCGAGCGTGCCGGTGTTCTTCGCGCGCATGGTGGCCGGGGCATTGGCGCCGCTGCCGGCGGGCGCGGGGGCCTTCTGCGGGGTGGGCAATCCGGGCGCATTCCGGTCGACTCTGAAACAGGCCGGCGTCGAGCCCGCGTGGTTCGAGGTGTTTCGCGATCATCATCGCTACAGCCAGCGCGAGGTGGAGAAGATGCTCGCGCGGGCGCCGGCGCTGGTGACGACGGAGAAGGACTGGCTGAATCTGCCGGCGGAGTATCAGAGCGACGCCCGCATCCGCGTGCTGCGAATTGGCATGGAAGTCGATCGCGCAGAGGAGCTGCTCAACCTGGCAGCAGCACGCCTTCGAGCTGCAGCAACGCCCGCTTGACCTCCAGGCCGCCACCGTAGCCGGTGAGGCTGCCGTTGGAGCCGATGACGCGGTGGCAGGGCAGGAAAATCGGCAGCGGGTTGCGCCCGTTGGCCGCGCCCACGGCGCGCACCGCCGCCGGTACCCCAAGCGCGCGGGCGAGGTCGAGGTAGGTGCGGGTGTGGCCGTAGGGGATCTCGTCGAGGGCGTGCCAGACGCGGAGCTGGAACGGCGTTCCCAGCGGCCGCAGCGGCACCGTGAAGGCTTCGCGCTGGCGGGCGAAGTACTCATTGAGTTGTTTCAAGGCTGCGGCCAGCACGGGGTCGGAGGGGTCGCGCGACCACTCCCGCGGCCAGTCCGCCGGCGGCATCCCGGGAGCAGCCGCGAACGACACGCGCACCAGCGCGTCACCGTCCGAGGCAAGGAACAGCGCGATGTCAGGAGCAAAAGCCGCTGAGGTCCAGACTGGCATGGAGCTCTCAAGCCAGTGTAGCGCCCGGGGCCGGCCTTCTTATTCCATGTCAGTCACACAGGCGCGCTGAGCGCGCGGAATACGCGTGCTGAGCGGCGGACGGAGATGTCTTAGCCGATGATGCTTTCGCCGGCTCCCAGGGCGGAGAGGAATTGTTCGCGTTCCCTGTCGGCCGATTCGACGGCCAGTTCGAAGGTCACAACGTAAGTCAATGCGGCGACGAACAGGGCCGCGGCCTGCACGGCGAAGAACGCGAGTTCGTTCTGGAAAGCATACCTCGCCAGGTGGGCGAAAACGACTGATGGCATGGCGGCGATGTACACGAGCATCAGCCAGCCCCCGGCGCGCCCGCTGCCTTTGCCGCGCCAGGGATTCGTCGGGTTCGACGCTCTTGGCAAAGCGCACCGAAGTCAGGTTGCCCACGGCGAACAGGAACGCCGCAAAAACGAACACCGTGGCCAGGCTCTCGGCCAGGCGCTGCGCCGTCATGGGCGCGCGGAAGAGCGCGGCGAGGAGGCAGACGACGATGATCTCGAGCGTGACGAAGAGCAGCGCGGTAGCGTTCTTGGCGATCAGCACGCTGGAGAAGCGCATCGGCAAGACGTAGTAGGCTTGCGCGGCCTTGCGGTCGTAGGCGAAGACGTTGGCGAACAGCGGCTCGGTGAGCAGCAGCATCGAGTACAGCACGACGATGGTGAGGAAGTTGTTCGGCATGAAGCCGGTGGTGGCGCCGGCGCCGCCGGGCTTGGACAGATAGGGCAGCCAGATGATGAGGCTGAAGAACGCGCCCATCAAGAACAGGGTGCGGAAGCGCGGCACGCGGGGCAGCGTGAGCAGTTCCTTCTGAACCAGCGTGGCCAGGGGTTCGGGCAGGAAGCGAAGCGGCAGACCGGCGACGCGCTCGCCGAAGGAGAGGCGCCCGGGCGGGCCGGCGGGCTTGCGATCGGCGCTCTCGGCTGCCGCGGCGTCGAAATGCAGGCCGCGGCGGAATTGGGAATAGCCGAACCAGGCGCCCAGGAAGAGCCACAGGGCGAGGCCGAAAAAGGCGGAGGCGGACAACTGGCCCGCGGCCAGGCGGGCGGTCCACTGCCAGGGCAGAGGAAGCACGGCGCTGAAGGCCGAGTATTTCCTCAGGTATTCGGCCAGCTTCTCGGCCGGGATGGTGCGCACCAGGAGGTTGGGCAACTGGGTGAGCAGCAACAGGCCCAGCACGGCCACCTCGCGCACGCCGCGGCGGCGCAGCAGACGGGTGAGCAGATCGCGCACGCCGGCCGAGAGGCACAGATTGAACGCCGTGAAGGGGACAAACCACAGCGGTCCCCACCAGGGCACGATCGGGTTGCGCCACAGGCCCACGGCGGCGCCAGTCATCACCAGCAGGACCTCGAGGCCCGTGCTGGCGCGCAGCAGGACCTCGATCCCGAACATGCGGCGCTCGGGGATGGGATAGACGAGCAGCCGCTTCAGATCGAGCGACAGGCCGCTGGTGGCCATCATCAGCGGCATCAGTTGCCAGTACAGCAGAGCGGCGAGCAGGCCGTAGTCGAGGGTCCGGATCAGCAGGGCACGAGCGGTAACCTCGGGCAGCGCGAAGGCGGCGACCACGGCCAGCAGGGCGAAGATCGCATACCAGACCAGGGAGAAGAGCCAGGCCAGGGCGGCGCCGCCGCGATTGCGCGGGAAGCGGTTGAAGATGGTACGATATTGCGCCCAGACGATGGCGCGGGTCTGCTGGTCGAGAAGCATGCGAGGCGTCCTACAGCCAGTCCAGCGTCTCGTTGGCGCGCCCTCGGCGCCCACCACGCGGACGAACAGGTCCTCGAGGGTCTCCTCGCCGGAGCGCAAGCCGTCAATGGTGCCCTCGGCGACCAGCCGCCCCTCGTTGATGATCGCCACGCGCTCGCACAGCCGCTCGACGACTTCGAGCACGTGCGAGGTGAGGAAGATGGTGCTGCCGCGGCGCGCCTGCTCGATCAGGAGTCTCCTTCATCAGGCGCGCCCCGACGGCATCGACTCCCTCGAAGGGCTCGTCGAGCAGAAACAGGTCGGGCTTATGGATCAGCGCGGCGGCCATGGCGACGCGCTTGCGCATGCCCTTGGAGTAGTCGACGATCAGCTTGCGGCCGGCGGTGTCGAGCTCGAACAGCTCCATCAACTCGCGCGTGCGCTGGCGCACCGTGGCCATGTCGAGGCCGTACATGCGGCCGACGAAGTGCACGAACTCGGGACCGCTCAGGTGGTCGAACAGCAGCGAATCGTCGGGCACGAGACCGATGCGGCGCTTGATGGCGACGGCGTCCTGGGGCATGCGCAGGCCCAGCAGGGCCATCGAGCCCGAGGTCGGCGGAGCGAGGCCCATGAGCATGCGGATGGTGGTGGTCTTGCCCGCGCCGTTGGGACCCAGAAACCCGTAGAAGCAGCCGCGCGGGACCGTCAGATTGAGGCCGTCCACTGCCGGCTTGTCGCCGTAGACCTTGCGCAGATCGTGGATTTCGATGGCCGGTGCGGAGTCGAACATCAGAGTGATTCGTATTGCAGCCGGACGGTGGCCGGCCTCATGACGCAGAGGTAGGGGGCCGGGATCAGCAGCCGCAGGCGCCCTTCGACGATGTCGTAGCCGGCGGCGCCGAAGCCGGCGTGCTCGCCGTCCACTTGCAGGTCGAGCGGCGCGCCGTCGAGCGGTTCCACCTCCACGCCGGCGGCCTCGAGAATGCGCACGCCCTCCATCCCTTCCAGCCTATTGAAAACCACGCCCAGGAGGTAGCGCACGTAGGGGAAGGTGTTGTTGCCGGAGAACAGAACGATGGCGAAACGTTCTCCCAGCAGGTTGGCGCGGCGGGCGATTTCGAGGTCGCCGCCGTAGTTGCGGACGCGGCTGATCAAGGCGAAGCTGGACAGGTATTCGCGCCCCGAAACGCGCACGCGAAAGACCGGCAGGCGGGAGCCGAGTTCCAGGAAGGCGTGGACCCAGTAGGAGAACTTGCCGATGCGCCGCTTCAGCCTGGGGTCGACGATGCGCACGGTCTGGGCGTCGAAGCCGGCCCCGGCCATGCAGATGAAAAGCCGCTCGCCGGCGCTGGTCCTCAGGCGGCCGAGAGCGACGGGAACGGGCGCGCAGCCCGGCAGCAGCGCGGCCGCGCGGAGCGGATTGTTGCCCAGGCCCAGCTCATTGGCCAGGACGTTGGCATTGCCGAACGGGAGGATGCCGAGCGGGACGTTCGATCCGGCCACGCCGGAGAGCGCTTCATTGATGGTGCCGTCGCCGCCGGCGACGAGGATCAGGCCGCTGCCCTGCTCGATGCAGCGCGCGGCAATGGACCCGGCGGTCTGCGGCGCGGGCGTGGCGATCGCTTCGAGTTCGGGCCATTTCCGGCGCAGCAGGGCGAGCGTGCGCTGGAAGCGCCCGGGGCGGCGGCGAAGCCCCCCGGCCTCGGGGTTGAAGATGACATGAATCGGCCGTTGGCGCGCGATAACGAAGTGCCCCCTTCAGTTACGATTATAGGGACCCGATGAGGAAGCCCGATTCGACGGACCCGAGTTTGCGCGAGATCGAGCTTCTGCGCGCCGCCTTGCGGCGGCACGAACACCTATACTACGTCCTCGACCGGCCGGAGATCACCGACGCCGAGTACGACGGCATGATGCGCCGGCTGCAAGCGAGATCGAAGCCGCGCATCCGGAATTTGACTCGCCCGACTCGCCGACCCAGCGCGTGGGCGGCAAGCCGCGCGAGGGCTTCGTCAAGGTGCGGCACTCGTCGCCGATGCTCAGCCTGGACAACGCGCTCAACGAGGCAGGAGCTGGCGGAGTTCGACCGCCGCGTGCGCGAGCTGCTGGCGGGCGAGCCGTACCGCTATGTGGCCGAGCTGAAGCTCGACGGGCTGTCGCATGGCGGTCGCAGTATCGAGACGGGCGTGCTGCGGCAGGCGGTGACGCGCGGCGACGGCCAGGTGGGCGAGGACGTCACGGAGAACGCGCGCACCATCCGCACCCTGCCGCTGCAGGCATGCGGCGATCCGGCCTGGCCGCGATTCGAAGTGCGCGGCGAAGTGCATGATGAGCCGCCGAGCTTCGAGCGGCTGAACGCGGAGCGCGACGCGGCAGGGCCTGCCGCCGTTCGCCAATCCGCGCAACGCCGCCGCCGGCTCGTTGCGCGTGCTGGAACCGCACATCACGGCCTCGCGCAAGCCTCGAATACTACGCCTACTTCCTGCTCGTCGGACGGCCAGCCGGCGCTGCCGACAGCCATTGGGAGTCGCTCGAACGCCTGCGCGAGCTGGGCTTCAAGGTGAATCCGCACCGCGCGGCTCGTGCGCGGACGTGGACGAGTTGCTGGCGTTCTGCCGCGAGTGGGAGCGCGCGGCGCGAGACGCTGCCCTACGAGATCGACGGCGTCGTGGCCAAGATCGATTCCATCGAGCAGCAGCGGCGGCTGGGCTGGACGGCCAGGCGCCGCGCTGGGCCATCGCCTTCAAGTTCACGCGCGCGGCAGGCCGAGACCGGTGCTCGAGAACATCGAGGTGCAGGTGGGGCGCACGGGCGCGCTGACGCCGGTGGCGCAGCTGCAGCCGGTGGTGGTGAGCGGCGTGACGGTGTCGCGCGCCACGCTGCACAACGAGGACGAGATCGCGCGGCTGGACCTGGAGATCGGCGACACGGTGCTGATCGAGCGCAGCGGCGACGTGATTCCCAAGGTCGTGCGCGTGCGCCGTCGCACCGGCCCGGACCGCCGGCCGTTCCGCATGCCCGACGCAGTGCCCGGTGTGCGGCGGCGCGGTCGTGCGCGAAGAGGGCGAGGTCGGCCAGCCGCTGCATCAACACCGACTGCCCGGCGCGGCTGAAGGAATCGCATCGCTGCACTTCGCTTCGCGCGGCGTGATGGACATCGACGGCCTGGGCGACGCGCTGGTCGATCAACTGGTCGGCACGGGACTGGTGACGCAGCGTCGCGGACCTGTATCAACTGCGGCTCGATCAACTGCTGGACCTGGAGCGGATGGGCGAGAAATCGGCGTCCAAGATTGTGGCCAATATCGAGGCCTCGCGGGCAAGGCCGGTGCCGAGCGTCTGATCGCCGGCTTGGGCATTCCGTTCGTGGGCGAGCGCACGGCCCAGATTCTGGCGCGGACGTTCGGCGGCCTCGACACGCTGATGCGGGGCCGATGAGGAGACGCTGCAGAGCGCGCGAGGAAGTCGGGCCGAAGGTGGCGCAGTCGATCCGCGAGTTCTTCCGCGAGCCGCACAATCGCGAACTGGTGGAGCGGCTTCGCGCCGCGGGGCTGCAGTTTGAAGGCGAGATACAGCAACAGCCCGCCGGCGGAGCCCTGGCCGGGCTGACGTTCGTGCTCACCGGCGCGCTGCCCACGCTGTCGCGCGAACAAGCCAAGGCGCGGATCGAAGCGGCCGGGGGCAAAGTGACGGGCTCGGTGAGCAAGAAGACGTCCGTCGTCGTGGCCGGCGACGAGGCCGGATCGAAGCTCGAGAAAGCCCGTGAATCGGGCATCGAAATCTGGACCGAAGAGCAACTGCTCGCGCGCCTGGGCGGTGCGCACGACGAAAAGTCCGCCGGAGAGGCTGAATGAAGAAGATTCTCGCCGTGGTGGCCGCCTGGGGCCTGCCGGGCGTTTTCCTGCTGACGATTGCGGATGGAGCCGGCATACCGAATCCCTCGGGACCGGACGTGCTGCTGCTGCTGTACACGTCGCAGCGCCCCGACCACTGGCTGCTGGCGGCGCTGACGGCAGTGGTTGGCTCGCTGATCGGGTCGCTGTTCCTCTACGAGATCGCGCGCAAAGGCGGCGAAAAATACCTGCGAAGGCAAACTGAGCTCGGGGCGCGGGAAGCAGTTCCGGGAATGGTTCCGGCGCTACGGGCTGGTCACGGTGTTCATTCCGGCGCTGGTGCCGATTCCGATGCCGCTGAAGGCCTTCGAGATCTGCGCCGGGGCGCTGGGGGTGAGGCGGGCGGCGTTCATTGCCGTGTTCGTGGGGGCGCGGGTGCCGCGCTACGTGGCGCTGTGCTGGCTGGGGCGCAACCTGCACGAGTCGCCGCTGAAGTTCCTCAAGGACCACACGCTGGATTTCGTCTGGATTGCGCTGGGCACGCTGGCGCTATGCGTGGCGTTAGTAAAGATCGCCGACCGCTATCGCAAGCCCCCGGCATTAACATCGGCATCGAACCTCCCGGCATAGGATAAGGGAGATTGGGAGATCACGATTGGAGGCCGCAGCCATGCGATTGTTGACAGTCGTTGCGAGTCTGGGCGCGCTGTGCGCGCTGGCCGGCGCCGAAAGCCGGCCGGGATACTACCGCTACCCGGCGTTGAGCGGCGGGACGATTGTTTTCACGGCCGAAGGCGACCTGTGGAGCGTGCCGGCCGCGGGCGGCACGGCGCGGCGCCTGACCACGTCTCCGGGCGAGGAGCGCGCGGCGGCGATTTCGCCCGATGGACGGACCATCGCCTTCAGTCGCGCGAATACGAGGGGCCCGACCGAGGTCTACACCATGCCGATCGAGGGCGGTCTGCCCGACGCGGCGGACTTGGGATGGCAGCCGCGCGCGTCGTGGCGGGCTGGACGCCCGGACGGGCGGCTGCTGTACCGCACGCGGCGCTTTTCGACGCTGCCCAGCACGCAACTGGTGGCGCTGGACCTGAAGGGCGGGCGCGAGGTGATCGAGCTGGCCCAGGCGGCCGAGGCGGCGTTCCTGGCCGACGGCAAGACGATCGTCTTCACGCGGCTGCCGTTTCAGGGCAGCTCGACCAAGCGCTACAAGGGCGGCGAAGTGCAGAGCCTGTGGCGATGGACGCCCGGCGCGGAGGCCGTGCCGCTGACCCGGGACTATCCGGGCACCTCGAAGAACCCGATGTTCTGGAAGGGGCGCGTCTACTTCCTGAGCGACCGCGACGGCGTGATGAACGTCTGGTCGATGACGCCCGAGGGCAAGGATCTGCAAGCAGCACACCCGGCACAAGGACTTCGATGCGCAGACGGCGTCGCTCTCGCGACGGCCGCATCGCGTACCAGTGCGGCGCGGATATCTGGCTGCTCGACCTGAAGTCGGGCACGGATGCCGTGGTCCCGATCACGCTGGTCTCGGACTTTGATCAACTGCGGGAGCGCTGGGTGAAGAAGCCGGCCGCAATACCTGACCTCCGGGCACCTGGCGCCGGATGGGTCGGGGCTGGTCTTCACGGCGCGCGGCGAAGTGTTCGTGGCGCCGGCCAAACCGGGGCGGCTGGTGCGGGTGGCGCGCCAGCCGGGCGTGAGGTTCCGCGACGCGCGCTATTCGGCCGATGGCAAGAGCATCGTGGTGATGAGCACCGCCAGCGGCGAGACCGAGTTCTGGCGCTATCCGGCCAACGGCGTGGGCGCGGCGAGCAGCTCACCAACGACGCCAAGGTGCTGCGCTGGGACGGCGTGAGCTCGCCCGACGGCCAGTGGCTGGCGCACACCAACAAGGACCAGCAACTGTGGCTGCTCAACCTGAAGACGAAGGAAAACAAGAAGATCGCCGAGAGCCGCCAGGACGACTTCGAGCGACCTGAAGTGGTCGCCGGACAGCAAGTGGCTGGCCTACGTGGAGACGGCGGCCAACCAGTTCCGCGAGATCAAGGTCTACAACGTGGACACGGGTGCGATCGACGGCGCTGACCTCGGACCGCTTCAACAGCGGGAGCCCGGCGTGGAGCGCGGACGGGCAGTGGCTGTACTTCCTCTCGGACCGCAACCTGAAGACGACCGTTCACGGGCCGTGGGGCTCGCGCCAGCCGGACCCGCACTTCGACCGCACGATGAAGATCTACCAGCTGGCGCTGAAGAAGGGCCTGCGGTCGCCGTTCGAGCCGGCCGACGAGCTGCATCCCGGAGGCCAAGCCGGAGGAGAAGAAGGAGGAGACCAAGCCGGGCGAGACCAAGCCCGCCACCGAAACCAAGCCGGCGGACGAAAGACGGCGGACAAAGACAAGGACAAGCCGCGGAGAAGGGCAAGGAAGCCGGTGAAAGTCAAAGTGGAGATCGAGCTGGACGGCATCATGGCGCGCATCAGCGAAACGCCGGCGCCGCCGGGCAACTACGAGGACCTGTCGGCCAGCGCCAAGCGGCTGTGCTGGATGGCCGGAAGCGGAAACAGTGCCGCCGCAGCGGGCGCTGAGTGCATGGACATCGACAACAAGGGCGAGAAGCCGGAGACGGTGATGGCCGACGTGCGCGGCTACGAGTTGTCACAGGACGGCAAGAAGCTGCTGTGCGCAAGGAGCAGGATTTCTACATCTTCGACGCCGGGGTGAAGGCGGCGGCGCTGGGTACGCCCAAGGCGCTGGCGCGACGCCAAGGTGGATCTGAGCGGGTGGAGCTTCGAGCTGGACCCGAAGGCCGATTTCAAGGAGATGTTCGCCGACGCCTGGCGGCTGGAGCGCGACTACTTCTACGACCGCAACATGCACGGCCTGGACTGGAAGGCGATGCGGGCGAAGTACGAGCCGCTGGTGGAGCGCGTGACCGACCGCGACGAGCTGAACGACCTGCTCGCGCAGATGGTGGGCGAGCTGTCGCGCGCTGCACATCTTCGTGTGCGGCGGCGACATCCGCGAGGCGGCCGACCAGGTGCAGCTGGGCGTCGCTGGGGGCGCGGCTGGAGCGCGACGAGAAGGCCGGCGGCTACGCGGTGAGGCACATCTACCGCCGCGATCCCGGACCTGCCCGGACGAGGCGCTCGCCGCTGGCGCGGCCGGGCGTCGACGTCGCGCGAGGGCGACGTGATCGAGATGATCAACGGCGCGCGACGCTCTGCGGCGCCGGACATCGGCGCGCTGCTGCGCGACCAGGCCGGCCGGCAGGTGCTGCTGCGCGTGCAAGCCAAGGGCGGCCGCGGACGGCGCGCGACGTGATCGTCAAGCCGATCACGACCAGCGAGGAGAGCGACCTGCGCTACGACGAGTGGGAGTACACGCGGCGGCAGACGGTGGAGCAGGCCGGCGGCGGGCAGATCGGCTACGTGCACCTGCGGGCCATGGGCGGCGGCGACATGGACGCAGTGGGCGCGCGACTACTACCCGGTGTTCGACCGCGCAGGGGCTGATCATCGACGTGCGCCACAACAGCGGCGGCAACATCGACAGCTGGCTGCTGGGCAAGCTGCTCCGGAAGGCGTGGTTCTACTGGCAGCCGCGCGTCGGGGACCCGACCTGGAACATGCAGTACGCCTTCCGCGGGCACATGGTGGTGCTGGTGCGACGAGCCCACGGCCGTCCGACGGCGAGGCGTTCGCGGAAGGGTTCCGGCGGCTGGGCCTGGGCAAGGTGATCGGCACGCGGACCTGGGGCGGCGAGATCTGGCTGAGCGCGAGCAACGTGCTCGTGGACCGGGGCATCGCCACCGCGGCGGAGACGGGCGTCTACGGACCGGAGCGGCAAGTGGCTGATCGAGGGCCACGGCGTGGAGCCGGACATCGTCGTGGACAACCTGCCGCACGAGACGTTCGAGCGGCACGCGACGCGCAACTGGAGGCCGCGATGAAGCACCTGGAGGAGCTGATCCAGAAGGATCCGCGGCCGGTGCCCGCGGCGCCGCCGTATCCCGTCAAAGCGGTCCAGTAGGACGGCGGCGGCACTCGTGACAGCCGGGGGGAAGGCCAGGCGGCCGCGGCTCCATCCGGCTGATGGGTCAGTGCTGCAAGAACAGGGAGCTTGCGGCGATCAGGATGCCGCCGGCGCCGGAAGTGACGGCCACGTATAGGAACAACGAGCGCCGGGTGAGGATCGCCAGCGAACACAGAACAACGGCCAGTTCGAGGAACACCTCGCCGAAATGGAGGCGCAGGGCGCGACGGCCGTTGACGGCGCTTTCGGCCTCGAACTCCCGGGCCTGCGTCATGATCTCCTCGCCTTCCTTCTGGTAACGCTCCTGGTTGCCTTTGAATTTTTCGGCTGCCGTGGCGGCTGCGGCGCCGGGCATGAGGCTCACGATCTCCTTGGCCACTTCGGACTGGTAGCGGCGCAGGGACTTGGCCTGGTAAAAGGCCCACTGGTCGGAAGCCTTCTGCTGGGCCAGCAGCTCCTCGGTGGTGGCGATGTGGCCGGCGACAGCCACGACGGCCAGAAAAGCGGCAATGAGGGCGATGAGTGCGCCGGCGGTGCGGGTAAACGAGTCGTGGGCGTGCTCGGCGTGTTCCTGCATTTCTTCATTAATAGACACGGGTGCGGTCTCCTTGGCGGTGCAATTCGATCATTCCAGCCCTCGCCCGCCGAACCAGATCTCGGGCCAGGTATCAGACATGTTAGCGCAGGCCGGCGGGCGGCGCGCACAGTGGCTCAGGAATATCCCGCCAGGCCTAGTGGCCGGCGGAGACGGATGATTGAGCGGCGAGGGGGCCACAAATGCCCTGGGGAGTACCAGTACCAAAGTTCTTGAAGGCCGTCTTGCCGCTGCGGAGAGGATGCCCTCCAAATCACGATTCGCGCCTCGATTCAATACCACAATATCCAGATATCCAAAAGCATCCCATACGACGGTGCTGGGTGCCTCCTTCTATTTGATATAAGTCATTTATTTACAATAACGTAATTTGCGAGTAACAGGTCCGAAAACGGCTTGCTAAGCCAGCGGGGCAAGTTTCCGAAGAGGTGAGGGAAGGAAGTTCGATTGGTCTTTTTTGCCCTATCTAAAGATAGTACAAACAGTACTATGCTTCATCTGGTGTTTTTTGGCATACTACCTCTGTCCCCAAAAGCGGGGGTGAGTGGTGTCGCCGGTTTCGGGCAGAGGAGCCTGGAGCACCTCTCAATACAATTTGGGAAGAGGAGGGAAAGCAACGATGAAGTCTCTAGCGGCGGTCGCTTCAAAAATAGTGTTGGTTTTAGGGGTCCTGGCCATTGGGACCAGTGCCGTGTGGGCCGGATCCATCACGCAGTGCTCGGCCACGCCCACGGTGGGGGCCTTGGAGAACCCCGTTAGCAACCCCGGCCTGGCTTGTATCGATGGAACCGACAAGATTTACACGTTCACCGGTAACGGGACTGGCACGGCAATTCCCGGGACTTGGCTGCTCAACGTCGTTGACGTGCCGGGGAGTCCGTCAAGTCACACTATCACGCTGTCAGCGCCTGCCGGGACTTTCATAGGGCCGGGGACGTACACTTTCGACTACAGCATCACGGTGAATCCGGGCGATCCCAGTTTGGATACGAGCTGGATCGATTCCGCCCAGGTTTCGTTTAACGGCGGCGATTCGAGTGGCTCGCCGGACAACACGGATACCAAGTATTTGTACGACTCCCAAGGCCAGCCGATTGGCATTGTAGAGTCTGTCAATGGCACGACGGAGAGCATCAGTCTTCCGGACGAGAAAACAGTCTACGTTGACGAGACGATCGTTATCGACTCGACCGGATATCTGTATAGCTTTTCAGACTCGTTCCAGGAGATCAGTACGCCGGAACCGGCTTCGATGGCTCTGATTGGCGCCGGCCTGCTGGGCTTAGGCGCGCTGCTGCGCCGCAGGAAGCTCGCGAAATAACGGCATAGCCCCTCTTCTTCAAACACAAGCCCGGCGCGAGGTTCGGACCTCACGCCGGGTTTTCATTTTCGGCGGGCCGATCATCCCGGTCCGCTAGGGGACGCAAAGAGGCGCGACGCCTTTCCCAGGCCTGCCATATTGACCCGCGGCTGCAACTGCGCGATGGTGGGTTCATGAACCGTCGGAGATTCTTCCAAGGCTTTTCCGCATCGGCGGCCGGAGCGCTGGCCGCGGCCGCGTTTCAGACCGACGCGCTGGCGCGGGCGCAGAGCGCGGCGTCGGAGGTGTCGGGACGCGCGGCGGACACGGTGGCGCGCGACGAAGATTTCTGGATGAACATCCGCCACGCCTTCACGGTGGACCGCAACATGGTCAATCTCAACAACGGCGGCGTGTCGCCCGCGCCGAAGATTGTCATGGATACCGAGGTGCGCTACCTGGAGGTCGAGAACCTGAGCCCGTCGTATTACATGTGGAGCGTGCTCGACCCGGGCATCGAGACCGTGCGGCGGCGGCTGGCGCGGACGTTCGGCTGCGACCCCGAGGAGATCGCCATCACGCGCAACGCCAGCGAGGGGCTGGAGATCGTGCAGCTCGGCATGGAGCTCAAACGCGGCGACGAAGTTCTGACCACCAACCAGGACTACCCGCGCATGATCACCACCTGGCAGCAGCGCGAGCGGCGCGACGGGATTGTGCTGAAGCAACTCAAATTCCCAGTACCGCCGCCGAGCATGGAATCCCTGGTGAGGAAGTTCGAAGAGGCGATCACGCCGCGCACGAAGGTGATCCACATCTGCCACATGACCAACCGCACGGGGCAGATCTTCCCGGTGCGCAGGATCTGCGAACTGGGGCGCGCTCAGGGCATCGAAGTGATCGTGGACGGCGCGCACGCCTTCGCGCAGTTCCCGTTCCAACAGGCCGATCTGGAGTGCGACTACTACGGCACATCGCTGCACAAATGGGTGCTGGCGCCGATCGGCACCGGCATGCTGTACGTGAAGCGGTCGAAGATCGAAAAGATCTGGCCGCTGATGGCCGCGCCGCCGGAGATGAACGCCAACATCCGCAAATTCGAGGAGATCGGCACGCACCCGGCGTCGCAGCGCAACGCCATTACCGAGGCGCTGAACTTCCACGAGAGCATCGGGGCCGAACGCAAGGCCGAGCGCTTCCGCTACCTGCGCAAGCGCTGGTCGAACCAGTTGCGGGATTTGCCGGGCGTGAAGATCCTGAACAGCGAGGACCCGGAACAGTCGTGCGCCATCGGGTTCGTGAGCGTGGACGGGTACGATGCGGGGAAGCTGCAGAACTACCTGTGGACGAAGCACCGCATCTGGACGGTGGCGATCGTGACCGAGGGCGAATATCAGGGGCTGCGGATTACGCCCAACGTGTACACGACGCTGGAAGAGATCGACACCTTCGCCGAGGTGATGACGAAGGTCATCAAGGCGGGGTCGATTCCGGCGTGAGGCCGGGTTATTTCTGAGGCGGAGCGGGCAAAGCGACCGTGGGCAGAGTGACGTTGCCGGTGGCGGCCCACTCGGCGCCGCGCGTGAACGTCGCGATGAAGGCGGGCGTCTGGACGGCGGGGCCGTCGTGGCCGAGGACGTTGACAAAGACGCGGCCTTTGCCGTAGTCGACGGTCCACAACACCGGCTCGGCCTTGCCCGGGCCATACACGGGCTGTTGCGGATTCTTATACAAGGAGTGGTCGTCCCAGGCGGTAGCCAGGATGTGGCAGCAGCCCTCGGGCTGCCACTTCAGGTTGGCGTAAAGCTCATCTTTCGTCTGCATGAACGTTGCCGGAATGCCGCGCGTGATGGGATGGCTGGAGTCGACAACCTGAACGACGAAGTCGTGCGGCGCGGAGTGCTGGCCGTTGCCGGGGCGCCAGTTGGCGCCGGAGAGCTTTTCAAATTCGGTCCAGCCGTCGAACGCCGCGGCGGAGAAGTGATACACGACCAGGCCCTTGCCGGAGCGCACGAAATCGAGCAGCGCGTTTTCGGCGCGGTCGCCCCAGCGCAGGCCGGTCTTGCGCCAGTCGGCGTAGTTGAGGATCACGACGTCGTAGGGCGCGAGCGTTTCCGGGCCGGCGCCGCGGAACTCCTCGTCGATGCGGACTTCGAAGCGGCCGGTGTCCTCGAGGTCCTTGCGCAACAGCGGGCAGACGGTGCGCCAGTCGTGACCGTTCTGGCCGGTGATGATGAGCGCCTGAATTCTTGGGCGGCACGGGCGCGGTGGGCGTCTGTCCAAGGAGCAGGGCAGAGAACGCGAGCAAGGCGGCAAGGAATCGCATGCCAATATCCTATGCCAGCGCGTGCGTGCAGCGCTGCGGGCAACGGGACAGCGTGGGCATACACTGCCGACGCGGCGGAACGGAAGAACCGGGGTGCGCCCTCAGCCGCGGGGCATGAAGACAAGCGCGGCCGAGTTCATGCAGTAGCGCTTGCCGGTGGGCCTGGGGCCGTCGTCGAAGACGTGGCCGAGATGGCCGTCGCAGCGCGCGCAGGAGACCTCGTCGCGCTCCATGCCCAGGCTGAGGTCGGTGCCGATCGGCGACGTTCTCCTTGCGCGATCGGCGCCCAGAAGCTGGGCCAGCCGGTGCCGGATTCGAACTTGGTCTTCGAGTCGAACAGCATGGTGCCGCAGCAGACGCAGCTATAGAGCCCGTCGCGGTGATTGTTGTGCAGGCTGTTCATGAAGGCGCGCTCGGTGCCCTTGTGGCGCGTGACCTGGTAGGCCTCGGGCGGGAGCAGCTTGCGCCATTCGGCGTCGGGTTTGACGATCCTGTCGACTTCGACGATGCCGGTGAAATGGCCGGCCTTATCGAATTGGGCGATTTTGACGGTCTTTTTTGAATTCGCGGCGGCCTGCATAACGAGGAGCCCTCCTGCTCCGAACAGTCCCAGCACGCTACGCCGGGTTGGGATTGCATTTGAGTTGTTCATATCGCGATCCTCACTTTCCGCCGCCGGGCGGACCCTGATAGCTGACGCGCCAGATTGAGTTCGACCCGTCGTCGGAGACCATCAGCGCGCCGTTCGGCGCCACGGCCACGCCGACAGGCCGCCCCCAGACGTTGCCATCGGGGGTCACAAAACCGTTCAGAAAATCGAGGTACTCACCGGTCGCTTTACCGTCGCGCAGGGGCACGCGGATGACCTCGTAACCGGTGCGAATGGAGCGGTTCCACGAGCCATGCTCGGCGGCGAAGATGTCGCCGGAATAATCGCTGGGGAACTGTTTTCCATCATAAAAAGTCATTTCGAGAGAGGCGTTGTGCGGCTGCAGGATCACATCGGGAGTGATCACCTTGTCCTTCAACTCGGGGTGCTTGCCGGCGTGGCGCGGATCCTGGTGCGGACCCATGTACCACCACGGCCAGCCGTAGAACCCGCCCTCCTGGACATGCGTGATGTAATCCGGCACCAGGTTGTCGCCCAGGGCGTCGCGCTCGTTCACCGAGGCCCACAGCTCGCCGGTGCGCGGATGCACGGCCAGGCCCACCGCGTTGCGGATGCCGTAGGCGTAGACGCGCCGGGCGCTGCCGTCGGGATTGAATTCGAGGATGTCGGCGCGCTGGAACTCGCGCTTGTTGAGGTCGGGGTCGTCGACGTTGCTGCCGGATCCGACCGAAACGAACATCTTATTCCCGTCCAGCGTGAAGGCCACGTCGCGCGTCCAGTGTCCGCCATGGGCGGGCAGTTCGGGCACGATCACTTCGGCCGGACCGCGCGCCTGCAGATCGCCGTTGCGGTAGGGGAAGCGCACCACCGAGTCGGTGTTGCCGATGTAGACCCATTGCGGGTCCGCGCCCAGCGGATAAAACGCCAGGCCGAAGGGTTGTTTCAAGCCGGTGGCGAAGGTGGCCACGGTCAGAGCCTTGCCGTCGGGCGTGAGACCGCGCATCACCTTGACGTCCTGGGCGCCGCTTTCGACGACGAACAGGTCGCCATTGGGTGCGCTGCGGATGAGGCGCGGATTGTTGAGTCCATCGGCATACAGTTCCACCTTGAAGCCCGGAGGCGCGATGGGCCAGGCGCCGGCGGGCCGGGCGACCACCTCGGGCCCGTTGGCGGCGGATTCGGTGGCGTACGGCGGGGGCAGGTCGGCCAGCGTGATGTGGTGCACCACGCCGGGGCGCTGCTCGCGATAGTCGGAGAAAACCACGTGGTCGCCGGAGGCCTGCGCCGCGGCGCCGGGCATGACGGCGCCACTCAGGGCACAGAAAACGAGCGCCGGAACCAGGTGCGGGGTCAACGATCGAGGCATAGCCGTTTGGATGCTTGAGGAGGCGCCGCGGTCACTTCTTCAACAGTTCCGGGTAGGCCTTTTTCAGCTTCTGGATCTTGGGGATCGAATTGGCCACGACGTACGGCTCCAGCGGATGGTTCTGGACGTAGTGCTGGTGATAATCCTCGGCCGGGTAGAAGACCTTCAGAGGCGAGATTTCGGTCACGATCGGCGCGTTGAACACGTTGGCGGCGGTGAGCTGCTGGACATACGCCCGGGAGATCTTTTCCTGCTCCGCGTCGGCGTACCAGATGGCCGAGCGGTACTGGTGGCCCCAGTCGGGCCCTTGCCGGTCCTTGGTGGTAGGGTCGTTGGCGACGCTCATGAAGACCTTGAGCAGCGTGCCGTAGGTGATCTTCGACGGATCGTAGACAATGCGGACCGACTCGGCGTGGTTGGTCCCGCCCGCGCCGACGGTGTGATAGTGGGCCTCCGCCGCCGTGCCGCCGGTGTAGCCCGAAGTCACGTTGACGACGCCCGCGAGTTGGTCGAAGACCGCCTCCGCGCACCAGAAACAACCGGCCGAAAGCACCGCGGTGCGCCGTCCCTTCGTGGCGGCTCCTGACCTCATCGACGGCCGGGTTGGGAAAATGCGCGAGATCGACTGCGCCGGCGCCGGAACAAGCTCCGGCCGCTAAAAAGAAGAGGGCCGCGCCGGCCGGGAGCAGGCCGTGGTTGTAAGGTTTCTGGATCATGGTCGTTCTATATGAATAGATGCCGCGCGGGCCAGGATTTATGCCCGATTGAGGCAAAAACATCCGGGACGATCCGGAGAACGGTGCGCCAGCGGGCCAGCGAGACGCCCGGACGAGACTCAAAACCGATGCCGATTCGCAGGCCGGAGCGGCAGGGGCGGTGCGTTCAGCGGTAGTCGGCTTCGAGCTTCAACTGCTCACCGGCAGCCAGGCTCCGCTTTTTTGACCATACGGAAAAGGTGACGCGCGAGCCGGCCTTGGAGGTCCAGTCCAGCGTTACCCGGTCCACCAGTTCCTTGGGGAAGCGGTTGACGATATCGCCCAGGCCGGGCCGGATGAGCCGCCATTCTCCATCCGGCAGATCCGACGCCGCGTAGGTCTGGGAGCCTTCCGGCGGTTCACCGGGCAGGAGGAGGAGCTGGTCTACCTGCGCACCGCCCACGGTCCGGAAGCGCACGCGCGCCGTATCGATGTTGCCGGGTTCCAGTTCCGCCCGCATCAGCAAGACGGCCTCCAGCGGAGCGCGGGTGGAGTTGCGCGCCATGACCGCCGTGTGGACCCACTCCTGGTCGAGCCGGATGCGGCGTTCCAGGACGAGCCCGTTGGGGCACCGGCCGGCGAGCAACGCCTCCTGGGGTCCGGCCGAGGCAGCCTTCCAGGTGGCGGGCCAGGCGTAGACCGGATAATCGGCAGCGGCTTGCGCCACCTGGCCGGCCAGGTTCGGATAGTGCTCCCAGGAAGGGTAAGCGCCCGCCCAGAGCTGCGTCAGCAGCGGCGACTGGCGGCCAGCGCGCCGGGCGGCCAGACGCACGATGCGGCCGCCGAGTTCCGGCACGAGGGTGAGATTCCAGCTCTCGTTATCGAGATGGACGGCGCCGTAGCCCGTTGTGGCGGCGGCGTCCTCCTCATCGCGCTTCAAATCACGCCCTTCGCTGATGCTGGTGATCCCGAAGCCGCGCAGCCGGGCCGCGAAATCGTGAAAGCGCTGCTGATAGCCGGCCAGGTCGGGCGGGCTGTAGACGGAGCCGTCGAAGGAGTATTCACGGGAACGCAGCAGCTCGACATATTCAATCGGCAGCCGCGCCTTTTCCACGCGCCGCCGCACGGCGTCGCCCGGGGCCGCGCCCAACGCTTCGTCAAACAGGCGCTGGGCCCACGGCAGGAAGTCCGGCGAGAAGGAGAGGATATTGTAGATCCACATGTGCTGGCCGAGGCCGCCGGGCGGCAGCCGGACTTCGTGCTGCAGCAGGTCGAAGTAGGCGCGCATGGATTTGGCCGCCGGGCCGTAGACGCCTTCGAAGAAATCGTCCAGATCCCGCTCCACGTCGGTGTGCGGATTCCACAACAGGCGGGCCGCGATGTAGGAGCGCAGCTCGGCATTCTCCCCGCCGCCGCCGGGGGCGTAGGAACCCTCGAGGAAGATGCCCACGACGCCGCTGCGGTGGTACAGCGGGATGTCGGCGGCGAGTTCGTCAAAATCGGGGAATGGCGTCAGGTAATGGGAGAAATTCGTGTTGTAGTGCCAGATGTAAAGCTGACTGGTGATGTCCGCCCAGGCCTTGAGATTGCGCAGAAAGTAAGCGCTGCGGGGGCACTGCTCAAAGGGGTGGGCCACGCAGACGCCGATGGGGCAGAGGCGGATGCGCACGTTGGGTCGCGGGCGGACATGCGCCGGCGGGTTCTCGCTGTAGGCGTAGGCCAGAGTGTCGATCAGCTTGTCGCGGATTGGTCTTCTCGATTTCGGCCGCCAGGGCGTTGACGAACCGCAGAATCGCTCCGGAGTGCTGGCCGCCCTCTTCCTCCTCGACGCGGCGGCAGCGGTCGCACTCGCACCAGCCGGAATAGTCGTTCTGGGAAACGGAGATGATGGCGGCGCTCGGGATGGTCGCGGATCCACTCGCGGACGCGCGCCACGGCTAGTTGCAGCACCTCCGGATTGGTGAGGCAGAGCTGGGCCTGGGCGCCGCGCCGCGCGCCGTCCACCAGCGCGAAGTACTCGGGGTGCGACGCGAAATACTTCTGCGGGGGCACCAGGCTGTAGAAGCTGTGAACGAATGGGAAGTACTCGACTTTGCCGCCCGTGGACGCATCCAGGGCGGTGAAATTGCCATTGGTTTTGTTGCGCGCCGCCCAGTCCTTGTCGAAGGCTTCGCGGATGTAAACCTCGCGATATTCGAAGGCCGGCTTCTGGCGTTCATCGAGCGCCGGGATCTCGATGGTGCGCAATTTCGGAATGCGGCTGACATCGGGCGTGAACCAGCGGCAGCCCAAACGCTCCAGGAACGTGTAGACGCCGTACATGGTGCCGCGCTGCGTGTCCGCCGGCGATGATGATGTGTTTGCCGGCGGTCTTCAGGAGGAACTCTTCGGGACCGAAAGAGGCCGCGTCGAAGCCCGGCGCTACGCGCCGCAACGCCGCACTGTCGCCGATGAATATGAGCGGCCGCGACGTCCGGCAATCGGCGCCAATGCTGAGCCGCGCGCCGGACATCTCCCCGACGAAGCGCTGCAGTTCGCTGGCGCCGCGTTGCTCGGAGGGCGAAGCCTCGGGCGACAGGCAGATCGAGTACGGCGAGCGGCCGTCCGTAACCAGAGTGAGCGCGGACAGCGGCAGGCCCAGGACGAGCAGGCAGAGTAGCGGTTTCACGGAGAATCATTCTACTCCGCGCCATCGCAAAGCGTCGCGGCGCCTGCATTCGGCCAGGCCGGTCTACGCGCCCGTGGAGCGGATGCGCGGGAAATACATCCAGACGTGGCCGCCGTTGTCGTCCTCGCCGAAGATGATCTCGCCATCACGGCCCGTGACCGCGTCGCCGAAGACATAGCCGTAGCGCCGCCGCTCGAGGACCGAAACGGCGACGCCCAGGTTCGTGACCTTGCGTGTGGCCGGCTCGTAGCAAAACATCTTGGCCATCTCGTCGCCGCAGAACCCGAACAGCCGCCCGTCGAACGTGACCGCCATCGGGCCGACCGGCGTCAGGGGCGTGGGTGCCAGAGGCTGGCTGAATCCATGGCTTGCGTCGAACGAATACAGATTGCCCCGCGCATCGGCGGTGTAAAGCACGCCGCTATGGCGGTGTGCGGCCCACTGAAGCGGGTAATCGCCGAAGTCTTCCGGCAGCTTCACGGCGCGACGCTCGAACTGCTGCGACGCGGGGTCGAAACGCCACAGCGAGTCGGCCTCGTCGCGGCCGAAAATGGCGCCGCGCGTTGCCAGCGCAATCTGCCCGATACCGGGCGCCTGGCCCGCCTGGCGCACCTGATGCGTAGCAACGTCCAGCGTGAAGATGTGGCGCGAGGTGAGGCCTACGATGGTCTTCCGCGATGCGTCCATGACGGCGTGGACGACCGGCTCGCCGGGCACGCATTCGCCGTGAGTCGGTCATCGCGGGGCGCTCGAAGCTCCACTCCTGGATGAGATCCTCGGGTGCGAGGTCCAGCTGGGGAATGGCGATGGCGCGGCCGCCGCGCGGACCGTTGACGAATGCAAAAACGCTCGAGTCGCCGCAGCACACTGCGGCGGCCTGGGTCGCGCCCTCGGGGATTCCGAGGTCGAAGACGATGCCGTTGAGCCAATGCAGCGACGCGATGAAGATGTGGCTGCAGCGGCCGCTGGTAGCGCCATAGACGGTCCCGTCCGGCGCCGCGGCGAGCGCCGTGATGTGGCTCTCATCAAGCGGAATCTGGACCGTCATGCCGGGCAGACACGTGGGGAAGGCGACCATGGTCCCTTCCCCCATGAACGTGTGGTGATGGACCTGGTCGAGGTAGGCCTTGATCTGGGGCGAATCAGGATCGAATCTCAACTTGGATTTGGTTTGCATGGCCGTTACCTCCTTCAGCCCCACATACGAATGGGCAGATGCGCGTTTTCGCGTTTACGGCCGGCCGGCATCGACACCTTGAAAATCCCGCACGGGCGCGAGCCGACGTGGCCGAAGAAGAGGTCGCCATTGTGATCCACGGCGCCGCGCGAGACGTAGTGCGCGAAGCCGTTGGGGTGCTCGAGCCGCGTCACCTCTTCGCGTTTCAGCGTGCGCGGGTCGAGGCGCCAGACGACGCCCTCGCGTTCTTTGTGCGGCGGGGGCAGGGGATTGTGAACCGGATCGCGCCAGCGCGAGGCCACATAGTAGAGCTTGCCGTCGCCGGCGAAGACGAGTCCTCCGCAGTGGTCGCGGAACATGTCAACGGGGAAAGTGAGGTCGCGATCCTGCGTCGCGGGGCCGAGGTCTTCCACCCGCGGCCACTGGCCTTCGTTCAGCCAGATACGCATCAGATGCGGATTGGGGCACCACGTCGAGGCGTAGACGCACTCCCGGTCGGGAGCCGGCGCGACATCGTAGAAGACGCTGTGCCAGCCGGTCTGGTAAACGGCGTGGGGCAGGGGTTCGGGCGAGATCTCCAGCCGGTCCGTTTCGGGCGTATAACGCACCAAATGGCCGTAATCATTGGTGGTCCAGACACGGTGGCGTTTATCGAGGATGATGGTCTGCGAATTAATCGAGCCGATGCGGCCCAGGTCGCGCCGCTGGCGCGTCTTCAGGTCGTAGATGAAGAAGTGATCGCGCGGATAGGAGATCGCGTACAGCAGCCCGCGCTCCTCGTCGTGCAGCAGGCAGCGGCAGCCCTCCTTGGGGATCATCGTGTCCCACCACAACACGCGGTCGTGTTGCGTATCCCAGGCCAGCAGCGCGGCTCCGCGGAACAGGCGCTGCTTGTCGTGCCACGAATACCACGGGTTGTAAACGGGCAGGTCGATGGGCGGTCCCGACAGATGCGTGGCCATGTACATGACCTGGTCGTGCATCGAGGGGGCGAAACTATAGTGGATCTTGCACTGCGTCGCGTGGCCGGAGTCGCCGGGATCGTCGACCATCTCAGCGAGGTTGAAGAGATAGTCGAGCCCGTCCTTCTGCTCGTTGTAGCGCACCGGCTTCACGACCCCGCCGGGCACGCCCTCGGCGCAGGCCGCGGCGTAGATCCGGCCGTCGGGACCCACGGAGAGCGACCAGCAGGTATCCGAATCGGGGTGCTCAGTGAAGGGGTACCAGTGAACTTTGTATTGTTCGTCTGGAGGCGAGGCCGCCTCCGCAGCGGAGTCCCGAGCCAGCCCCAAGCCGGCCGAGACAACTCCCGCGCCGCGCAGGAAATCGCGGCGATCCATCCCTTTCGGCTGCATCATAAGTGGAGTCCTTCCGGGCGCTATTCTATCCGCTCGCGGGGCCGGAGCGCTCATTTCCAGCCAGGTGATAAAATTGAACATCTGCGAGAGTTGAATCACCTCTCTGCGAACGAGGGATTGTGCCGAAAGGCATGGTCATGAAACCGTCCCCATGCGGAGGGCGTCCTTCAGCCATTCACCTGGGAAACCCTGACCAGCGGGCGACAGATGATGCGCATTAGCCACATCGCGGCGACGATGATTTTGTGTCTGTGCGCGGGGCGCGCGGCGTGGGCGCGACAGCCGGAGGGGGCGAAGATCAGCGTCACGCTCCTCGACCCGTCGCATCTGGGCATCCCGGCGGCGCAACTCGAGCTCAAGCTGGACGGCGGCGTCGTGGCCGCGGCGACGACCGACGAGAACGGCCATGCGGCCTTCGGTGGGTTGAAGCCCGGGCGTTATGCGATCAGCGCCGCGAAGGAGGGATTCGAACCGCTGATCCGGCCGGACCTGGCGCTGGAGGCGGGGGCCTCGCTGGCTGTCGAGCTGACCCTGGCGCCGCGGGCGCGCAAAGAAAGCATCGAGGTGCGCGACACGGCGACTGCGGTGGAGGCCGGTTCGGCGCCGCCCAGCACGGTCCAGGCGCAGACGGCCAGGGACCTGCCCAGCCGGCCGGCCACGGTGAGCGACGCCCTGCCGTTGATCCCCGGCGTCGTTCGCACGCCGGGCGGCGGACTGCAACTCTCCGGCAGCGGCGAGAATCGCAGCGCCTTGGTCGTCAACTCGGCCGACGTTACCGACCCGGCGACGGGCGGGTTCGGCCTGACCGTGCCCATCGACAGCGTCGAGAGCCTGAACTTCTATCAGACGTCGTTTCTGGCCGAGTACGGACGCTTCTCGGCGGGACTGGTTTCGGTGGAAACGCGGCGCGGCGGCGAGAAATGGAAATGGGAACTGAACGATCCCTTGCCCGACTTCAGCATTCGCAGCTGGCACCTGCGCGGCCTGCGCGATGCGACTCCGCGTCTGAACCTCGAAGGCCCGCTGATCCCGGGCAAGCTGTATCTCTCGGAAGGCTTCGAATACGAGGTTCGCAAGATTCTCATTTACACTTTGCCATATCCCTGGAACCAGAAAACAACCGAAGGCTTCAACTCGTTCCTGCAGCTCGATTGGATCGTTTCGGACAAGAATCTGCTCACGGCCACGTTTCACCTCGCCCCGCAGCGCCTGGGCTACGTGAACATGGATTATTTCAATCCGCAGCCGACCACCTCCGATGCCCGTACGCACAATTACACCGCGACTCTCTCGGACAAGCTGACCATCTTCGGCGGCCTGTGGGACAACACGATCTCGATGACCAGGTTCGACGCCAGCGTATGGGCCAAGGGGCCGCTCGATCTGGTGCTCCAGCCGCAGGGCGACTCGGGCAACTACTTCGCCCAGCAGGCCCGCGACGCCGAGCGCTACGGCTGGCTGTCAACATTCTCGTTCGCGCCCTGGAGCCGCTTCGGCACGCACAATTTCAAAGCCGGCGCATACGTGGCCGAGAGCTACGACGACGGCCAGATGAATGAGCATCCAGTTGACATCGCCAATGCGAGCGGCGGGCTGCTGGAGAGCATCGCCTTCACCGGCGGCTCACCGTTCTCGAATGCCGACACCGAATACGCCCTCTTCGTGCAGGACCATTGGACCCTTTCGCCGCACCTGGCGATCGATCTGGGCCTGCGCACCGAGTCGCAGGAGATCTCCGAGGCGATCCGTTTCGCGCCCCGCGCCGGCCTGGCCTGGAACCCCTTCACGCACCTGGGCACGGTGGTGCGCGCGGGCGTCGGCGTCTATTACGACCGCGTTCCGCTGGGCGTCTACTCCTTCAGCGATTACCCCAACGAGGTGGTGACTGATTACAACGGGAACGGCCAGATCACGGCCGGCCCGTATCTTTTTCAGAACGGGCTGGGCGAGATCATCTCGCGCCAGAAGCTCGTCGTCAAAAGTCAGACAGCGGGCAACTTCTCGCCCGGCAGCACCAACGGCGTGCTGCAGGTGGAGCAGCCCATCACGCGTTACGTCCGCCTGAGGACGGGCTACATGCAGAGCGTATCCGGGGACCTGTTGATTCTCGATTCCACGCTCCCGAACCCCGTGACCAACACCGGGATGGTGCTGCTCTCGGGCACTGGGACGGCGCGCTATCGGCAGTACGAAGCCACCGCCCGCGTGCGTCCGGGCGAAAAGCGGGAGTTGAACTTCTCTTACGTGCGCAGCCATGCCACGGGCGACCTGAACGACTTCGCCAGCTACATTGGCAGCTTCCCCTCGCCCATCCTGCGGCCCGACCAGGTGGCGACATCACCCACCGATCTTCCCAATCGTTTCCTCGTCTGGGGCCGGCTCCAGCTCCCGCGCGGCTTCGGCATCGCGCCGGTGTTCGAATATCGCAGCGGCTTCCCCTACATTCTGACCAATGCCGCCCAGGGCTATGTCGGCATCCCCAACGCGACCCGCTTTCCCAACTTCCTCTCGGCGGACGCGCGGGTGTGGAGGGATTTCAAGGTCAGTCCGAAGTATTCTCTGCGGTTTTCGATCAGCGGCTTCAATCTGAGCAACCACTTCAACCCCGAAGCGGTGCACTGGAACGTCGACGATCCGGCCGCAGGCCTGTTTTTCGGCGAGCGCCATCGCCGCTTCACCGCCGACTTCGACGTGCTCTTCTGAAGACGCACTACGCCGCTTCTCCCAGAACCTGGATGAATACCGTTCTGCGCCAGCGGTCCGTCGTACTCGACGAAGTAGACCTTCTGGCGGCTGCCGCGAACGACCTTGCCGTTCTCGACGGGGAAGAAGCAATTCACTCCGCCCAGGATGCTCTTCAGGTGATCCCCGGCGTTGAACCCCAGCCGCCCGTCGTAGTCCAGGTAGCGGTTGTGCCAGTAGCCGAACGTGCCTTCGGGCGGCTCCTTCGGCGCCAGCCGCTCCAGGTGCGCCAGCACGTCGCGCTCCAGGCACTCGATGCCCTCGGTCACCAGCAGCCCCGACGGAAGTGTGCGCCGTCATCGCCAGCACCAGCCCGTTGTGCACGCCGCTGGCGGCCACGGCCTGTTCCACCTGCGGCGTGATATCGATCATCTCCATGCCCTGGCGGGACTGCACTTCGATGCGTTCCAGCTTGATAATCATCGCCTGCCTCCGAGCAGCCGCTCCGCGTTTTCCCGGAATACGAGATCCAGGCAGGGCTCAGAGAAACCGAGCCCGCGCACGGCCGCGGCCATGTTCTTGATCTCCACGCGCGGGTAATTCGAGCCGAACACGATCTGCTTGCGCAGGCTGCGCTCGAAGACCGTCAGCGGCACCGTCTGGGTCATCGCGTAACGCAGAAAATCGCGCGGGTTGTCGAAATACAGCGCCGAGGTGTCGAGATGCAGGTTGGGATACTTCAGCGCCAGCGCGACCGCCTCGGTGATCCACGGCCACGCCAGGTGGGCCAGCACGATCGGCAGATCGGGGAAGTCCGCGGCCACATTTTCGAACTGCATCGGCTGGCCGTATTGCAGCCGGCTGCCCGGCTCCCAGCTCATGCCGGAGTGAAACAGGATCGGAATGCCCAGCTCGCGCGCCGCCTCGTAGAGCGGATAGACGCGTGCGGTCGTCGGCATAAAACTGCTGCATCGCCGGCGCCAGCTTGAGCCCGCGCAGGCCCAGCTTCGTCACCGCCTCGCGCAGCTTAGCCGGGGCATCCGGATCGTGCGGATCCACGCTGGCAAAGCCCACCAGGCGCGGGCTCATGGCGCACAGCTCGGCGATCTGTTCATTCGTGTAAACCGTGGTGTTGCGGCTGCTGGTGGCGTCGATCGGCAGCAGGACCGCCTTTTCGAGACCGGCGATATCCAACTCCAGCAGGAACGATTCGAGCGGCTGAAAATTGTTGCCGATATAAAACGTCTCGCGCGCCGCCCGTTCCAGTTCCGGATGCCGCGCGATCATCTCGCGCACCAGCAGCGGATGGGTGTGAAAATCAATTCCCCGTTGTAACATGCAACATCTCCTCCGCTTCGGATTCCGTGGCCTGGCTGCCCGTGCCGCCCATCGCCCGCGTGGACAACGCGCCGCAGGCCGCGGCGAAGCGCATCGCCTCTTTCAACGGACGCCGGCGCAGCCACGCGTGCAGAAAACCGGCGTTGAACGAATCGCCCGCGCCCGTGGTGTCAACGGCCCGCACCGGGAACGCGGGTACGTGCACCGGCGCTCCATCGTCGAACGCCATGCAGCCCTCGCGCCCCAGCTTGGCCACTACCAGCGTGCGGCCGTTATGGAGCCGCCGCAAGCACTCGACTGGTTCAGAGGAGCCGCCGGCGCCGCGCAGCTCCACCTCGTTGGGGAAGAAGATGTCGACTTGCTGGAGCGCTTCGCGCAAGCCGCTCTGCCAGCGTTCTGTCGGGTCGAAGCCCGGGTCCAGCGAGGTCGTCATGCCGTGCCGGTGCGCCTCGGCGAACAACGCGCTGCAGTCCTGGCGCAGGCCCTGCTGCAGGAAATAGCTCGAGATGTGCAGGTGGCCGCAGCCGTCCATCACCGCGCTGTCCATATGCGCCGCCCGGAATGCGGCGATGGCGCCCAAATAGGTGACGAACGCCCGGTCCGCGGCCGAAGTGATTGAAATCGTGATGCCCGTCTTCACGCTGGCCTCGCGCCGCACGCCGCTGATGTCGATCCCCGCCTGCTCCAGCGCCCGGACGCAGAAATCGCCCCACTGGTCCTGGCCCACCAGCGTGGCGAAGCGCACCGCATTGCCGAGCTTGGCCATGCCCACCGCGCAGATCGCGGTGGCGCTGCCCAGCGTCAGCGTGCAGTCGTCCACCAGCACCTCCTGGCCCAGGGTAGGGAAGGCGTGGTAGTCGCGCAGGATCAGATCGGGATTAAGTTCCCCGGCAAACAGGATCTTCACGGCTTCGGTTGCTCCTTGCGGGCGTGGATCCTGAACGGGTTCACCACGCGGCTGATGGCGCCCTCGGATGGCATGTCCGGCCGCAGTCCTTCCGCCCGGCAGCGGAAGAATGCCAGCAACTGGCCGACCATGACGTCCAGCACGGGCACGTTGTCGTCGCCCAGTTCCGCCATCGCCGGAACCTCCAGCGCCACGTCGCCATCTGCCAGCAGCGCAGGGTCGACGCCCGCGCCGACGATCAGTTTCCGTGCGCCGAGCTGCTTGCGGTTGATCTCCGTGATGACGTCTTCCTCATACGCCCGCGCCAGCGGATCGGAAGCCAGGAAGCACACCAGCAGAGTTTCCCGATCCAGGAAACACATCGGGCCGTGGCGGAACGCGAGGTACGTTTCGGCCATGGTGGGAATCCGCCCGGCGTTCATTTCGAGCATCTTCAGGCCCGCCTCCCGCGCCGCGCCGTAGCGGCAGCCGCTGGCCAGAAAGACCGCGCGATGAAATGGCGTGCGCGCCGTCTCCGCCAGCACGTCGGTGTGCCGCAGCAGCAACTGCCGGCCCGCGCCGGCCAACGTCTCCGCGATCTTCGCATAGGCGGCCGGATCAGCCAGGAATCCCAGGCCGAGCCCGGCCAAGGCCATGTTGGTGAAGCTCGAGGTCATCACCAGGCTGCGGTCGTTGGTTTTCTCGTCCAGGCTGAGGACCAGGACCCCCGGATCGCCACGGAAGCGCGTCGCCAGCTGGCCGCGCGCATTGCACGTAATGACCAGGTGCTTTACCAGCGGCTCGGTCTCCAAGAGCCACTCCACCACGCCGCCGCTCTCCGGGCTGTCGCCCGAACGCGCCAGCGAGATCAGCGTCAGCGGCCGCTCGGCTGGCAGCGCCCGCCGGCCTTGCGCCAGCAGCCATCCGCCGCCCAGCGTGCAGGCCGAAATACCCGACGCCGCCTGCAGCGCCGGGTGCACGCACTCGCCGGCATATTGCGAACTCCCTGACCCCGTCAGCACGAGCGACCGGCAGTCCGCCAGGAAGCTCCGCAAGCTGGGGTGCATCAGGACCAGCGTCTGCGCGGTCTGAATCCACGTGGCCGGCTGCTGGCAGATCTCGCGCAGGGTGTGGCCGAATCCGGCCGCCTCCTGGGCCTCCGCCGATAGCTCCAGCAAAGCCCGCAATTCGGGCTGCTCCGCAGCCAGCTCCTTCATCCATCCGGATGGGTCCTCATCGGCTCGGAATTTCACAATGGGTGTCAAACCGGCATCCTCGCTGAACACGCAGTGTATCACCAACGCCACACCGTCTTCCTTCCACCTCGAACGCTCGCCGCACAGCGCGCGACAGCCCCAAGTTACAATGGCTATGGGTTTCCGTCTCGTGCTTTCCAGCAGTGGCGGGACTTGCCTTCGGCCGGCTTTCATGAACGGAGTCACGGTGGCGCGCGCCCGGCGGAAGGAACCCGATCATGCCCCACACCGCTCTGTTACGCCAGGCCATCACAGGCTATTTGAACGATCCCAACCGGGCCGCGGATGCCGCGCTCGTCGCGGCCGGCGGGCTCGGCAGTCTGCCGAGCCTGGTCGAGTTGCTGAGGGAGGACGCCCCGATCGAGCACACGGAACGGCTCGAGGCGCTGTATAAACAGGTCCTGCGCGCGCTCCTGACGCGGGCGATCTGCGGGCCGGATGCGCGCGAGGTGGCGCGCTATCAGCGCCAACTGGGCTTCGTGCTGAAGTACAAGTCTTACGCCATCAAGGCGGCGACGCCATTGGGCTATTCGATCTTTCTGCAGAGTCCGGGGCAGGGCTTCAGCTTTCAGCATCATCTGGTCCACAAGCTCGAAGTGTTCCACATTCTCGCAGTCCAGCCCGGCGGATTCGTCTTCCTGTGCGACTACAAGGACTGGCAGCAGGTCTACGAACGGCGCGCCTTCGAGCGCTGGCTGGCCGGCGAAGCGAACCCGGATTACGACCTCTTCAAATTCGTGCCCGACCCCGGCGACGTCTTCGTGATCTCCGAACTGGGCGTCGTGCACACCGTCTTCGGCTGCGTTTTGGAGGAATACGCGACCGTCTCCACCGACATGGTCAAGCGGCTGCACGACCAGAACGAAGGCCGGGCAATTCCGGCCGAATTCACCCGCGGCAATGCGGAGCGCACGTTGCGCGCTATCGGGCTGCCGCCGCGCAATCGTCTGGTGCGCGGATTCGGGAGCCACGAAATCGAGCCCATCGAGCCGGTATCCATTCCCGGCGGCGAACAGGTTCTGCTGTGCGATTCGTTTGTCAAGGCCGCGTGTTACCGGATCGGGCCGCGCAGCGAGACCGCGCTGGCGTGCGAGGCAACCCGCGCGGTGATCCTGCGCCTGGCCAGCGGGCACGGCAGCGTCGTGCTGGCCGACAGCTCCGAGCTGGGCGATGCCGCGCCGGGCGTCGAATTCGAGCGCGGCGACCTGATCCTGATTCCGCCCGGCATCCATTACGCCGTGCGCAACGAGAGCGCGGAGGAGTGCGGGTTTTCCGAGCAGTGCATCGCGCCCGAAGTGGCCCTCGTTTGAACGGCAGTTGCCGTTAGCGGCCACACTCGAGATGGGCCATTGCACCGTTCAGCGGCTCAGTGGTACTGCAGCAGCGTCAGCAGTTCGCGGTCGAGCTGATGGCCGTGCCAATCCTCGTACTTCACATCGGCACGGCCCGAATCGAGCACGCCGAACGAACCGCGGAATTCCCACAATGCCCAGCCGATGTTATAGATCTTCAGGATGTCCAAAACGTCGCAGATCCAGCGCAAAAAGATGTCGTGGGGCGTGCGGTTGAAGGCGCCCAGTTCGCCGCAGTGCACGCCGATCCCCTGTTGCACCAGCCAGCCCCACGGCTCATAGTGTTTCTCCAACGTGTCACGGCTGATGAGGCCGCTCCCGTCGCGCTTCACGGCCGGCCACCAGGGCGTCGGGAAGTCGCTGCGCTTGTCCACCCAGCCGGCGTGGTAGTGGCTGATTTCCGCGGGCGTGTAGCCATGGACACTCTGCGCGACGCCGGTGGGCAGCATCTCATAGACGACCGTGTTGCCGACGTCGAGCCCGTCGATGAGGATGGTGCGATCGGGCGTGGTCTCGCGGATCTTCCCGGCGGCGCGCGTCATCACGCGGCGGTAGTCCTCCCTCGTCATGTAGCCGTGACGCGGCGTTGGGGCTTCGTTCACCAGGTTGAAGCTCAGCTCATTGGGGCCGATGTCCTTGTAGCGGCGCGCGAAATAGTCCCAATGGAACACGAATGCGTCCTCCGCCGGCTGGTCGCGCCATAGCACGAACGGCTCGAGTTCAGCCCCGTTGATGCAGTAGCCGGGAGCGCGGTGAAAGTTCAAGTTGACGTGCAGGCCGTGGTTGCGGCCGAGCTCGACGATCCGATCAATCCCGGCGAACGCGCTTTCCTTGATCTTCAATACGTCCTTCGGGTCGGGGCGTCCCGTGGCGCGCCAGTCCGAATCGACCCAGTGCCAGTAGTCCATCGGGATGCGCACGAAATCGAAGCCCAGGTCGGCGATCATCTTGAAGTCGTCCTCGGGGATCTGCACCGGCTCTTTCTGGTTTCGGGCCACGAAGTAATACAGCAGGTTGAAACCGCGCCAGCGCGGGAGCGCGTTTTTCGGGGCGGCGTGGAGCGCGGCGGGCGCCAGCGCTGCCGCGCCCAGGGCCGCGCCCATGAAATCTCTGCGGGAAAAATGTCGGTCCATGGCTGAATCTCCGGCCACGAGCATATCGCAGTGACCGGAAAGCAGGTGCCGGCTGCTGGCGGCGGCGATCTGGGCGGCCCGCGCGGATACGCCGGTCACTGGAACCAGCGTGTTGATCGGCGACTCACCGGTTCTACTGAAGGTGGCGCCGAGAGGACCAAAGGCGGCGATGTAGCGGGTGATCCTTCCAGCCGCCTGCAAACCGTACAATCAAGTAGTGGCCCGCGGCACGGTCATTGAGCTGTGGCTGATCTTCTCGGCCGTGACGTTCGCCGGCGCTCCCGGCCTGACGATCGACTATCCGGCCGAGGGCGCTCTGTTCCCGCCCGATTTCGCGCCCCCCACTCTCCTGTGGCACGACGCTAGTGCGGCGACGGCGTGGCGCATCGAAGTCTCCTTTGCTTCGCGGCCCGCCGCTGCGGATCGTCTCCAGCGGCCCGCTTCTGCAGCCCGGCGAGATCGACACCGACTGCATCTCCAGCACCAACAAACTGCCAACGGTGGATCCGCGACAAAGAAGCTGGAAGCCCACGGCGGCGGTTTGGGAACTGATCCAGGGCCGGTCCAAGACGGCGCCCGCCACAATCACGTGGACCGGGCTCGAGCAAGGCCACGCCGTCTCGCACTCGGCCGTCCGCATCGCGACCTCACCCGATCCGGTGGGCGCGCCGATCTTCTACCGCGATGTCCCGCTGATGCCCAGCGAAACCGAGAAAGGCGTGATCAAGCCGCTGGCGCCGTACGCCGTGCGGCTGGTCCAGTGGCGGCTGCGCGACGTCAGCCAGACGCACAGCCGGATTGTCCTGCAGGGGCTTCCGGTGTGCGCCAACTGCCACTCCTTTTCGCGCGACGGCAAGTTCATGGGCATGGACCTGGACGGATTGAAGAACAACAAGGGCCGCTATTTCCTGGCCCCGGTGCAGCCCGACGTGACAGTGCGGCGCGAGGACGTGATTCAATGGAGCTCGGCCCAGGGCCGCCTGGAAAACCCCGATCCGCGTGGGCTTCATGTCGCCAGCTCTCGCCGCGCGGCGATAAGGTGGTCACGACCATCGACACGCCGGGCCAGCGCGCCAGCAACTACTACGTCGCCAACTTCACCGACTACCGCTTCCTGCAGGTCTTCTTTCCCACGCGCGGCGTTCTGGCCTGGTACAGCCGCGCCACCGGCATCCTGCAGCCCCTGCCCGGCGCCGACGATCCGGCCTACGTGCAATTCGGCGCCGTCTGGAGCCCCGACGGCGAGTACCTGGTCTTCGCCCGCGCCCGCGCCCAGGATCCCAACCCGCCGGGCCTCGCCGCTGGCGAAGTTCGCCAACGATCCCAACGAACTGCAGATCCACTACGACCTCTACCGCATCCCCTTCAATAACGGCCGGGGCGGACGCGCGGAGCCGATTGCGGGCGCCTCGCGGCAACGGCCTGAGCAACACCTTTCCCAAGCTCTCCCCCGACGGCCGCTGGCTGGTCTTCGTCCAGTCACGCAACGGCCAGCTGATGCGGCCCGACAGCCAGCTGTACATCGTCCCCGCCGCGGGCGGCGTGGCGCGCCGCATGCACTGCAATACGCCGCTGATGAACTCCTGGCACAGCTTCTCGCCCAACGGCCGCTGGCTGGTTTTCTCGTCCAAGGCGCGCTCGCCTTACACGCAGATGTATCTCACGCACATCGATGCCGATGGCAACGACACGCCCGCCGATCCTGATCGAGAACTCGACCGCCGCCAACCGCGCTGTCAACCTCCCGGAGTTCGTCAACGTCCCGCCGGGGGGCCTGCAGAGTATCGGCGGGCCGGCGCTGGAGTACTACCGCCTGTACGACCGCGGCCTGTATCTGGAGAAGCAAAAGCGCTATGCCGAAGCCGCGGCGACGTGGAAGGAGCTGCTCGATATCGCGCCCGAAGACAGCGCCACGCGGCGCAGCCTGGGCATGAGCCTGCTGCTCGCCGGCCGAGGCGACGCGGCGCTGCCATATCTCGAAAAAGACCGGGAGGAGACCCTCCGCCAGTCGCCGCTGGCGTGGGCCATCCATCAACTCGAAACCGGGCACGACGCCGATCCGGTCGCAATTTCAGCCCACCCCACGGCCCAGGAGCATTACTACCTGGCCTTGGCGGCCCTGCGAGGCGGCGACAAACCTGCGGCGCTGGCTCATCTCCATGACGCGGTGACGTTCAATCCGGACTACGCCGAGGCGCATCAGAAGCTGGCTGAAACGACCGATCAACCGAAGGTCGCGCTGGAGCACTGGCGGGCCGCGATTGAGCTCGGTCCGAACAACGCCACGGCGCTGCGCCGGGCGGCCTGGATCCTGGCCACCAACGCCGACCTGCGGGACGGTCCGGAGGCCGTGGCGCTGGCCGTCCGAGCGCTGCTGCTGACTCACTCCAGGGACGCGTCCACGCTCGACACTCTGGCCGCCGCCTACGCCGAAAGCGGCCGTTTTGAAGACGCCATCACCACCGCACGCCGGGCCATCGCCGCCGACCCGGCGCAGGCCCCTGCGATCGAGGGCCGAATCGAGGTCTACAAGCTCCGGAAACCGTGGCACGAATAGATGGATCGGGAGCCTCCGGCGGGCCACCGCCGGCTGGCCCGTGGCGGCGGTTCGCCAGATAGCGCAGGCACAGATCAGGACGTGTCAGCTCAGTCACTGAAAGTGAGCTTGTTTCGTGCTTTCTGCGGCTCGATCATCAGCGCCTTGTGCCGGGCGTGGACGGTCCCCGACTGGCCCGCTGAGACGATATCACGATCACCGCTGTTGGACGCTTGGAATCGTTGCGTACAGCGGTTCCTGCCGCAACTCCTTCCGTGCTTGGCGGAGGATCGGGTGGAGTGCTGCGGCTGGACGCCGATCCCGCCGCCCAGCGGCCTCGCCTCGGCTGTCAAGGGTGGAGTAAAAAGGGACCACTCTGGCGGAGCAAAGGGGGACCACTTTCAGCGTCGGATTGGGTGGCTGGTATTGCGTTTGAGGGCGGCTGGAGCGGAGGCCCGCCCAAAACGCAGGCGCGCTCCAGGGGGAGTTGCCGGACGCGGTCGGCTGCACAGCATCGAGGCCATCGAAAACGGAGTTCTCGGCAGACGGAAACCAGATTAGGGGCGAATTCTGCCCCTAAATGACACTAGCCCACGGCTCTGATTCCTTGGAAGTTGTTGGAAAGAATGGTGGGCGCGACAGGACTCGAACCTGTGACCTCCTGCGTGTGAAGCAGGCGCTCTAACCGACTGAGCTACGCGCCCCAGTTTTTTCATCCTACCGCAACCGTCCCGGATCGCCAATACGAGTCCGCTCCCGGTGCCGGCCCGCGCACGCTCCGCCCGTCTCTCGGGGCCATTGACTTCCCGTTCAACAGTGTAAATACTTATAGCATGGAGCTGACGGAACGCCAGCGCGAGATCTACGCCTTCATCGTCACTTTCCGGCGCGAAAACGGTTGCTCGCCGTCGATTCCTGAAATTCAGCGCGCCTTCGGCATCCGCAGCCCCAACGGCGTCGCCGGTCACCTCCGCGCGTTGGAAACCAAGGGCTACATCCGACGCTCCACCGGGCGCGGTTCGCGCCAGGTTGACGTCGTCGGCGAAATAGCGTCCAGCGCCATCGCCGCCGGGCTGTATGTCCTGCCCGTGTTCGGCCAGATCCCGGCCGGTCCGCCCACCGAGTACCTCAACCTCCATCCCGACGGCACGGCCACCTTGGACGAGTTGCTGCTCGGCTTCCGGCCCAAGGAGGGCTGCTTTCTGCTCAAGGTCCGCGGCGACTCGATGAAGGACGCGGGCATCCTCAACGGCGACTTGGTGCTCATCGAACCGACGCCCGCGCCGCGCGCCGGCCAGGTGGTCGCCGCACTGATCGACGGCGAAAGCACCTTAAAGCGGCTGGTGCGCGTGCACGGCCGCTGGTTCCTGAAAGCCGACAATCCGGCCTACCCGGAACTCTATCCGCGCGCCGACCTGGTCATTCAGGGCAGCGTCCGGACCGTCATCCGCCGGATGGATTAGCCGTCGGCCGCGCAACCGCCCGAGCGCCGTTTCCGGCCGCGCCGATTTTGGACTGGCAATGGGCCGCCAGTCTGGAGATAATCGGCCCATGACCTCTCTAACTCTGGATTGCGTGGAAACGGAATCCGAGTTGCTCTCGGCCGAATTGTGGGAGCACGGCGCCTCGGGCGTTCAGGAAGAGGAGCTGCCAGGCGGCCGCGTCCGGCTGCGCGCCTGGTTCGACGGCGACAATGGCCTGGCCGAGCGCTTCGCGGCCTATGGCCCGCGGGTCGAGGAGGAGCGGCCCGTGGATTGGGAGACGCTCAGCCGCCAGGCCTGGCAGCCCGTCGAGGTCGGTGCCCGCTTCTATCTCGCGCCGGAGTGGGACGAGTCCCCCACGCCCGAGGGCCGTATGCGCCTGACCGTGCACCCCGGCATGGCCCTGGGCACCGGCGACCACCCCGCCACGCAGCTCGCCCTGGCCGCCCTGGAGAAGCATCTGCGCCCCGGCGATCGCGTCCTCGACACCGGCACCGGGACCGGCATTCTGCTGGAAGCCGCCTACCTGCTCGGCGCGCGCGGCGTGGGCTGTGATATCGAGTGGGCCAGCGCCCGCACGGCCCGCCAGAACCTGCTGGCCGACGCCTGCCCGCCGCGCGTCTTCGCCGGTTCACTGCGCGCCGTGGCCCGCAGCGCCGCCGATGTGGTGATCGCCAACATCAACGCGGTGACGCACCACGCGCTGGCGCCCGAATACGCCCGCGTGGCGCGGCGCCTCGTGATCCTGGCCGGCTTCCCAGCGCACCACGCCGCGGGCATCGAGCACGCCCTGCAGGCCCACGGCTGGCGCCCGCTGGACCAATTGTCGGAACGCGAATGGGTGTGCCTGGTCTTCGCGCCGGAATGAGCGTCGCGGCCGTCCTCTACCAGCGGTGATTCAGAATCGCTCGATAGCGTGGCCCAGCTGCGAAGTGCAATCGAGTGCCTTGCTCGGCCAAGCGCGGCCGCACTTCTTTCCGGACTCTAGCCCGGATATTTCACCAACCGTCGGCTGCGGCCCTCCCATCGCGCCTCGCTGCGATCGTGGTGCAACATCCGGGCTGGCTCCAGGTGCTTCCCCTGGCCGTTTGACACGCGGCCGGCAGCCGGTGACGGGCACTCGGCGGAATCATCACTGCTCATCATTATCGGAACAACCGAAAGCGTAGTCGATGGCGTGCGAAAAACATTTTTGCGAAACAAAGCCAATCTCGAACAACCCCTTTCTCATCTTGAGGATACACCCCATGTCAAGTGCGAACATGAGGCGAAAACAGAGGCCGGAATGGGCGATTCGACAGAACTCGACAGTAGTGTCGAAAAGTGTCGAGAAGTGTCGAATTCTGTCGGGTGGGTGAAGGCTCCTCCCCGAGCGGTCGGAGTAGCTCCTATTGCATTTATTTGCAATGGGATAGCCGGAGGATCCGGGAGCCGCCAAGGGGCGCGCAGAGGGCCCCTCAGGCGAAAACCGGAGTGTCGTGTCGAAATGTCGGATGCGAGGCGGCCGCGGCGGGCCGCGCGAGTGATGAAAAGTGATGAATCGCCCCGGCGAGACACCGGCCAGGAGTGGCAAACGAACGCGACCGGTGTCCTAGCGCCCCAGCGTCGCCTTGAACCGCGCCGCGTTGCGTCCTCCCGCATCCAGCAAATCCAGCGTATTGCCGTGGATCTGGTACTGCCTCGTTGCCTCCAGCGCCTTCATGTATTGGGCCTCCACGCCGCCGCCATCCGCGCACGCCATGCGGGTCATCGCCAGCGGCCCGAAGTGCAGCAGCCGGCCCTCCAGGACGTAGCTCCCGCTGAACCGGTTGCAGCCGGTCCAGCCGGACACGTGGCCCTCGCTCTGCATCCGCAGGCTCGCTTCGCGCTGCCCCGTTGCGCCGGCAACCGGGTCGTTGGCCAATTCGGTCAGCACCCACGTCGTGTCGAGCAGCGGCGCTGAGGACTCGTTCTGTGACTTCTGCGCGCTGCCCGCCAGGCTCAGCGCCATGCCGCCGGGCATGTTCACCGCAATGATCGCCGCTCCCAGCGCCCCCGGCGCCGGCTGCGGAATCGCCGATGCGGGAACCGCGTCGCACTGGCCCCCCGGCTGCGCTGCCACGACAATCGCAATCCTCAGAATCTCCTTGCCTGTTCCCGTGCTTGCGCCGGCCGGCGCCGCGCTCTCGAGCGTGCCGGACGCAGTCAGCAGCGCTGCCCTGCCGCCCGAGGTGGCCTCGGCCAGCCGCTCCAGCAGCTTGGGACGCCCGCTCGTCTCCACCCCCAACGTGAGCGTCCCGCCGCACGGCTGAAACCGGCCCCGGCCGCGCGTCTGCGTGTAAATGCCCCGCATCCGGTAGGTCCCCTGGGGCACGTACGCCTGCGGCTCCTGCTTCATCCTGTAGTCAGTCCTCGACCCTCCCGGCGCACGCACCGCCTGGCCCGTTTCGTCCAGCAGTTGCAACGCGCCGTCGCCCGAGATGGCGAAGCTTTGTGAGTCGCCCAGGCTCGAACGCAGCACCAGCCGTTCCCCCGCCACCGTCCAGTTCCCGATATCCATCACCCGCTGCCCGCTCGTCTCAGTCTTCAGGAAACTGCGCTCGCGATAAAAGAACCCATCGGGCCGCAGAGTCACCACCTGCCGCACGCCGCGGCAGTCGGCGCACGGGAGCGCCCCAGTGAAGGTGGTCAATCCGGCAACTCGAAATTCCTGTCCGCTGGCCGCGGCCAGCAGCGCCAGCGCCACCAATGCCTGGCGCCCCAAGTAGCGGCTGATATCGACGTGCATCGAAGGCCTCCGAATCGTTGCCCCGCAGGTGGGTCCATTTTCTCGAGTGGGTCCGCGAGCGACCGCGCCCCGCTTTCCCGCGCCACGGGTCCCTGACCGCATTGTCACGCCAATTGCGGCCGCGCGCGTGCATTGGAAACGCACGCTGCACCGGCGCTCCTGTGCCTTTGTCCCTCCGCCGCTGGTGGCCGAAATCCACCGCCGTGGCCGCCTCCGGCCGAACCTCTGACTGGCGTTCGCCGATTCCAGGCAACTTATGGACTGGCATTCGGATTGCCATACGGCTAGACAACGACTGGAGTGAATGAGTTACGATGGTCCGCACCGGCGCGGGGCCATGCTGCGCCGCGGTCCGGATTGTAGCGGCGCGGGAAAAGGTGTATAAGAACTAATGTCGCAAGGGGCCAGGGGAATCGACCGCCGGCAGCATGTGCCGGTTCTCATTTCCCGTTTGTGTAACTGGGCGCTGGTCAGAAATTTGGCTTCCGCCCTACGGGGGGCCAGACGGCGGTGCGGCATTTGCTCTCGTCCTGTGTGGTCTAGATACGGAGAACTCACCATGACACTTTCAATCGCTTTTCGACCGGCACTTCGCAATTGGCTCTGGGCCTCGGCGGTGCTTCTGCTGTGTGCCTCGACCGTGGCGCTCTACGGTTTCGACGACAAAGAGAAGAGACCGGCTGAGAAGCCCAAGCCGGCCGCCAAACCGGCGCCAAAGCCAACCCCGCAGGTGAAATCGTCGGGCGGCGGGAATGCGTCCCCGAGCTACAACAAAACGCCTGTCACGAACCCCAATCTCTACAAGCAGCCGGCCACGACGACGACCAATCCCAACTTGAACCGGCCGGTGACCAACCCCAATCTCTACAAGCAGCCGGCCACCACGACGACCAATCCCAATCTCTACAACCGTCCCGTCACGCCGAACACCAACACCAATCTAAACAACCGGCCGCTCAATACAAATCCCAATCTCACCAACCGGCCCATGACGCCGAATGCCAACACCAACCTGAACAACCGGCCGCTCAACACCAACCCCAATTTCACCAACCGGCCCATGACGCCGGGGACCTACGTGCCCCCGTGTTGAATACCACCCGCCTGCCGCAGGGCAGTCAGGTCACCCGCGGCCCGGGCGGGATCACCAACGTCACTACCCGGACCGGCGGACAGTTTCAGATGAACCCCCAGGGCCGTGTCACCAGCTTCCACGCGCCCAACGGTGGGGCAGTCAATTTCCGTCCCAACGGCGCGCCCGGCGTTGTGCACACCGCCTCGGGAGCGACCATCATCCACAACAACTACGGCGGCCGCACGGTCATCGTGAATCGGCCGAACAACACTGTCATCGTCGCCCACCCCGGCGGCAGCGGCTACGTCCAGCGCCCGTTCGCCGTCGGCGGCCGGCCCTACATGCAGCGCACCTACGTTGTGAATAACGTTCGCTACACGCGGGTCTACACGTCTTATAACTACTACGGCCACTCCTACCCTTACTACGTCCGCCCGCGCTTTTACCGGCCGGCGTTCTACGGCTGGGCCTTCAGCCCCTGGGCGCGGCCCGTCGCCTTCGGCTGGGGATGGGGCGTCGGCACGCCCTGGTTCGGCTTCTATGCCGGATTCTGGCAGCCCTACCCGGTCTACCGCAGCCCGGCCTACTGGCTGACTGACTACCTCTTCTCCGCCACCCTCATGGCGGCCTACCAGGAGCGTATGGCCGACCAGGCCGGCATCGCCGCCGAGGCCAACGCCGCCGAACAGAACCAAATGATGAGCGACCAGGTGAAACAGATGGTCGCCGACGAGGTCCAGCGGCAGCTCGCCCAGGCCCGCGACGAGAGTCAGGCCGCGGCCCAGAATTCGATGGCCCCGCCACCCAGTAACGGTTTGCCCAGCGCTTTCACCGACGGCGGCCCGCACGCGCTGGTGGTCTACAACGCCCTGGATGTCAACAACGGCGCGGGGGGCTGTCCACTGAGCGAAGGCGACGTGGTCGCGTTCAACGGATCGCTACCCCAGGGCGCGGACGCGATGAACGTGCGCGTCGTCGCCAGCCGCGGCCAGGATTGCCCCACCGGCAGCACGGTCGCGGTCCAGCTGGCGGACCTGATGGAGATGGAGAATCAACTCCGCGCCACCCTCGACCAGGGGATGGACAAGATGCAGTCCGATGCCGGCCACGGCGGGTTACCCGCAGTGCCGTCCAACGCCACCGGCTACATCAATACGGCCGTCGGTTCCGCCGCTCCCCCGCCGGACCCCGACGCCGCGACTGAGCTCAGCAGCCAGGCCCAGGCCGCCACCCAGGAGGAACAGGCCGTCCTGAACCAGGCCTCCGACACTGGCGGCGGGGAGGCCGCGGCCGGCGGCCCGGCGGTGAGTCTCGGCATGACCCTCGATCAGGTGCGTGGCATCGTGGGTGATTTGCGCCTGGTGGCCAACATCGGCAACAAGCAGATCTACCAGGGCGGGGGGTTAAAGATCACCTTCGTTGACGGCCAGGTCAGCAACGTCGAGTAAGAGTTCACTGAGTCGAGCAGCACGTACTGGTCAGGCGCTGCAGGCAACGACCGAGCATCGGCTTCGGGCGAGTGGTCCTCTGGCGATAGCCGGGCGGTTCGGGATCGCGTCCCGCGCGGTGGTGTAAATCGACCGAACCGAAGTGCTCGACGCGCGTTCAGTCTGTCAGGCCATGATCGCCAGGGACACCCCCTCTCCACCGAGTTCGTCGGCGACGGGTTGGTCGATGAGTCCCATGGACTCTTCGGAGAGGTAACGGCGTTCTGACACCTCCCACTCGTCGTGCTGTTCGACGAGCACGGCGGTCACGAGGCGCATCACCGAGGCGTCGTTAGGAAAGATCCCGACGACGTTCGTGCGTCGCTTGATCTCGGCGTTCACGCGCTCCAAGGGGTTCGTCGACCAGATCTTGGTCCAGTGCGCCATCGGGAAGTAGGAGAAGGCGAGCAGGTCGGCCTTCGCCTCCTCGAGGAGCTTGGCCACCTCCGGGAAGCCCGGCCGCAGCGTGTCGGCGACCTCGTCGAGCTGGCGGTGGATGTGGGCCCGGTCAGGCTGGGCGAAGATCGTCTTGATCGCGGCCGCGACCATCTGGGCCTTCTGTCTTTGCACCCCCGCCAGGGCGTTGCGTAGGAAGTGCACCCGGCAGCGCTGCCAGGAGGCACCGATGAAGACCTTCTCGATCGCCTCTTTCAACCCGAGGTGGTGGTCGGAGATGACAAGACGAACTCCCTGAAGTCCCCGCTGGCGAAGGCTGCGCAAAAACGCCGTCCAGAAGACCCCGTCCTCTGAGTCCCCGACATCGCAGCCGAGCACCTCGCGATTGCCGACCGAGGTGACACCGGTGACGACGACAACAGCTCTCGACACGACCCGGCCACGGACGCGACCTTTGACGTAGGTGGCGTCGCAGAACAGGTAGGGGAAGGCGACGTGGTCGAGCCGGCGGGTCCGGAAGGCCTCCATCTCCTTGTCGAGCTCACTACAGATCCGAGAGACCTCGGACTTTGAGATCCCGGAGCCGACCCCGAGGGCCCGCACCAGGTCGTCGACCTTGCGCGTCGAGACGCCATGGACGTAGGCCTCCATCACGACCGCGAACAATGCCCTGTCGATCCGGCGCCTTCGCTCGAGGATCTGAGGGAAGAAGGAGCCCGAGCGGAGCTTGGGGATGGAGAGCTCCAAGTCGCCCGCCTTGGTCGACAGCACCCGCGGACGATGCCCGTTGCGGTAGTTCTGGCGGTCCTCTGTGCGCTCGTGAGGCTCGGCGCCGATGACGCCGGTCACCTCGGCTTCTATCAGGGCTTGCAGGACCATCTCGACGCTTTGACGGATGAGATCGACGTCGTCTCCTGCCCGGAGCGCGTCGAGTAGCTCGTAGGGGTCAAAATCATGTTGGGCCACCGGTGTGATCTCCTTGTCGTGTCTTGCTGGACACGTCGAGATTCACTCCGGTGGTCCACTAAGTGGTGGACCCTCTGCGCGATTTACACCAACTCGTGGGACGTCCCCCGGTTCGGCGTTGGCCAGGATCTTCTCGAGTGTCCGAGCGCTGACCTGGTAGTCCCTTCGGATCGAGCGCTTCGAAGCGCCCTCCACGAGCACCTTGCGCCGGATCTCTGTCCACATCTCCATGTCGGTGTGCACCCTTCTCCCGTCTCCTCGCCCAGCTCCAGGCGAGAAGCCTGAGGGCTGGGGCGAGCAAGACCAGGGATGGTCAGGTGCTCCCCTTTTCGATCAGCGCGTTCTGAGTCTCAGGTGCTCCCCTTTTGGATCAGCGTTTACACCTTCACCTCGTGTTGCTTCCCACTGGTGTCCTGGACACGAACTGTCGGTAGGTCGATCGAAAGCGACGTGATGGAGTAGCCAGCCGATGGCTTAGAACGTAGGGAGACGCCGACGTGTGTGATTTTGCCGATTGGACTTGCCTGGTGAGTAGCGGGAGGGGGAGGTTCCCTCCCGCTACTCACCAGGTTGACAATCACATTCGGTGGGCGCATAGTGACGCGTTGTAGGTCTGCCTGATCGTCGGCATACTGCAATGCTGACTTTGAGGTGAGCGATGGGACGATCGAAGACAGCCTGGCGGCCAATCGCCTATCCGCTGACACTGATTCCTGGTTCCGGCCGCCAGGCGAACGCGCCCTCGCTCCGCTCGGGTTCGGCGACATTGAGACCTGGACGAGGCTGGTCCGAAGTCGAGAAGTAGTTGGAGGGACTCGAGAAGTAGTTGGAGGGACTAAGGCCGTCGTGCAAAGGAGGGGAAATTGAAATTGGTGCCAACGCGTGCGCAGTCATCTCGCGCGTTCGCGAATGATCGCGGCGATTCGCGCTCACTTTTGCAAGCCTCGCGGGTGCTGTACAGATTGCGATGACGGTGTCTGCATCGGGTCAGGTCACTTCTTGCTCGTCGCTCCATTGCTATTCGATGGGCTACGCATCCGGCAGCTACGCGGGACTGGAAGGACAGTGGCACGACGAGTCCCTCGTCATCCCAGCATCCGAGGTGAGTGTCGGAGACCATATGAGTAACGAAATGTGGTTACTTATCAATCCCAGCACTTACCAGTGGGTGGAAGAAGGACTCGCGAGGATCTGCAGCGTATATTCATATCCCTGGACTGGCACTTGCGCGGGCAAGGGGGGTGGTACGACTTACGAACAGTTTTACGCTGACCAAGACAACGCAGGCAATTTCCATTTCTACCCGATTGCACAACTGACCGCGGATGGCAACAACCACGTGTATGAGATTGTCGATGTCAGCAACGGGTCCAACGACAATTATGAGGTTTATCTTGATTATTCGTTAATTGCAACGGTCACAAATCAAACCTCGTCTTCAGGCTATGAGATGAACGTAGGGATGGAGCTGCTTTCCAACGGTCCGAATTCGAGCGAACACTCTGGCACCTTTGACAACTATCCGGAGGTGTACGAGAACAGCACGGGCACATGGAGTTATCCCTCGATGAGTCCCGATGTGACCGACAATTGTAACGTTGACCCACAAGGACAGTGTTTCAACGGAGCGCTATACGACAACAACCAAGAGTGGGCAAACAGCAAGCCTTCTTAGACCTCAAGTCGCGATCGAATGATCATTCTTAGTTTGGATTAGGAGCGATGACGGTGAGAAGTCTGACAGTAAGGTCAACTTCCAAACGGAGAATTGCTGCCTTGGTGGCAGTTGCCACTTCCATAGGCTTGACCGTAGGCGTGACGTTCGCTGTGACAGGAAGCTCCGCGTCCCCGAGGAGAAGCCTCGCTGATTCCAATCGGGCTGCTGTGGGGACGACTCAAGCGCCGGACGTCTACAACGGAGTCAACCAGACGGAACTTGCGCAGTGCATCGCGTCGGGTGCTGATTGCCTTGCCACGGTGCCAGGACTTGCTCAGTGCATGCAGGCCGGACTCAACTGCAATGACTCGTCGGTTGACGTTGTTCCCGGGTTTGCGGAATCGGCGCTTCCAGCTGCGGGTAGCAACCAGCTCACGGAATCTCAGGCGATCGCAGAACTTGGGTGGCCAGCCGCATCCGTCGCGGGGGAACTGGTCACCTACGGGCACTAAAGGCTACGATGCCGAGCTTCGCCACGAGCGATGTTGTTAATCCGCAGCGCGAGTTCTGGGCGTTAACGCTTTACGAAACGCAAACTTTGCCAGTTGGCGGCGGATTCGCGCCGCCGAGTCTTGGCCCGGTCCCGACGAAGACATACACGGCTGAATCTGCGTTAGTCGACGCAAGCAGCGGAGTCGAAATGGCCTTCTGTGTTGGATGCGCAGTGGTCCCCCAGGGTGCCACTCCATAACAACAGAGCTCCAGGACGAGTCTCGGGAGGTTCGGTCACCGAGGTGGTGTGGCTGAACTCAACCATGATCTCATGGCGGGACCCGGGCGGAGTCCGTCGAGCTTTAGGGAAATATCGGGGACAGTATGACGGTAAAGAAGTTCGTCACCCTCCTCGGGACGCTCCTGCTAGTCGGCGTGGTCTTAGCGGTGACAGTCACACCCGCTTTGGCAAAGAATGCGTCCTTCCGGCACGATAACGGGGCGTCTGAGCAGGTTGGAGGACCGGCGACCCTTCCACCCCGAGGCCTTCCGGGCAGGGTCGTCTTCACGCTGTTCTCGACAGGTCGCCTTTCGCTTTCCGACGACGTCTAAGGGCTACTACCGCGCAACGGTCCCAGCGGGGACGTACGAGGTCACCGGCTTCCCGTCCACAGGTGGAGAGTGCCGTGCCTCGCATCGTGTTCGCTGGCGCGTTCACTCTTGTGATCACGTCGGTCGACGTGACGTGCGATGTGATCTAGAGAAGGCGTTGATTCAAGAGGTACGTAAGCGGCAACATCGAGGCTGGATGACCAACGTGTCAACTCCGGTCGAAAGTCGACCCTCTAGCACCTGAGCACGACCGTCAGAAGTGGGGCCAGACCAGGTGAGCACACTCAACGTTCACGGTGGGAAGACCGACGAGCAGCTCACATGCGCGTGGAGTCTGTCTCCACAGGGGCTCTCCTGGATCGCGGATGTGAGAACAACGCGATTCTGGGGGCCCGCGGTGGACCCCTGGGCTGGATAACACCCCGCTGAAATCCGAAGACTCGCAAAAGGGGGCGTAGGTCGCGACAGTGGCGCTCATCCGGGATCGTTGGACACCGGTTAAAGGAGGACCAAGAGGCATTACGGCTTGTACTGGCTGGGTGGTCTTTGGCCTACCTTTTGGCCTATCACTCAGGCGGAGGCCCCCTAATTCGGATGATCGAGCCGTATTGGGCGGAACGGAAATGCCTGTTCAGGAGGTCAAGTGGCCTCGAGGAATCTCGGTGGACACCCCGGCCACCATTAGCAGTGGTCGCGACACCGTCGTCGCCCCCCGGATCTGGTGCACTGGCCGTCGGCCTCTTACATCCCAGCCACCGCGCGACTACCCTCACAAGAAACCCGCCGCCCCGTCCCCCGTCACCCCACAGCATCGACGCCGCGCACAAGAATCCCCACTTGCTGGGCCCGGTCGGCCGACTACCGGGGCGTCGTCGCCGCTCGGAACCGACGATTAGCCGTCGGCCGTTGTTGTAGGAGATCGCCGAGCTTGTCAGCCGCATCTCGATCTGACTCCTCGACAAAGTGGGCATAGACGCCCAGCGTCGTCGCGGCATTGGCGTGGCCAAGCCGGCCGCTTACGGTTCGCACCGGCACTCCAGCGGCAAGTAGACGAGTTGCAGTGAAGTGCCGGAGGTCGTGGAGACGCACTTTGCTCAGGCCCGCCGAATTCCTGACTCGGATGAAGCCCTTGGTGACGTCGTTCGGTACCCACGGTCGTCGGCCGTTTGGGTCTCGAGAGAAGACGTATGCGTCGTCTGCCAGTCCGACACCACATGCGAGTGCCCGGGAGGCCATCCGCTGTCGCTGTGCACGAAGTGTCGCCACAGTGTTCGCATCGAGCGCGATGCAGCGGGACCCATGAGTCTTGGTGTCCTTCTCGACAAGGACGTTGTGCATCCCTTCAACGACGGATCGATTAATCGTCATCGTGGCGGACTCAAGATCGACGTTCTGCCAGCGCAACGCGCACAGTTCGCCGCGACGTGCGCCTGTTGTTGCCGCCACGTGGAGAAAGCATCCGAAATCGGCGTCATCGCTGGAGGCAAGCTCGATTAGTCGGATGACCTCCACAGGATTCGGCGTCGACAGCTGCGGCACCTGCACGCGCGGAGGAGACGCCAACGCGGCGGGATTCGACGCGATCCAGCCCCAACGAACGCCCTGCTGAAGCGCACGACGAATGATGGCGTGTGTCTGGCGCACCGTCGCAGGTGCGAGTGGTGCGCCGTCGTGTCCGCCTCTGGCGCGAAGCTCCGCATAGAAGTGGTCAAGCTGCGCCGTTTTCAGACGCCCAAGTGGGACCTTGCCAAGTGTCGGATTGATGTAGCTCTCGATGATTCGCTCGTAGCCGCGGACCGTCGAGGGCGAGAGGTCGCTCCGAGCTAGGTCGAGCCACTGCCGGATTAGATGCTCGACGGTCGTGTCCTGCGCCGCATGTCCACCGCCAGAGACCTCGGTGATGAACCGGGCGAGCGCCCCTTCGGCTTCTCGCTTGCCACCTCGAAAGGTGCGAGTCAAATACTTCTGGCGTTTCGTGATTGGATCGACGCCGACATACGCGCGAAGTTCCCACGAGTTCCCGCGCCTCCGAAGATGGCCCTTCATGGCCTTCCCAAGCCCTCCGACGTGCCCTTCAGATGCAACTTCGGGATACAGTAGCATCCAGTAGCAGGAGCGACCAGAGGTTCGAGCGTCGGACGATGATTCCGACCGCTAACAGGGATTATTCAGTGGGCCGCCCGGGTCTCGATCCCGGCACCTTGGGATTAAAAGTCCCCTGCTCTTCCGGATGAGCTAGCGGCCCAATCTGCACGACCCCCCGCCGGGCACATTCCGCGGCGGGCGATCAGTGTGTTCACGGCGCATCGTAGGAGACGACAGGCACCGATCCCAAAGGCGCGGGCCTCGTGTCGTTCGATCCCCAGTCCTTGCCGGCCCCGAAGGTACCTAGTGCTCCTCGAAGTCAAAGACGGTCGCCGTGTGGGGCCCCGGCGGTCGTGGCCCGAGTGCGCGGGCTCTCGGAGGACCCTCTTCTGCCGCGACCGCGGCTCGGTGCTCGCTCACGAGTCTCGCGGCCTCCGATCCCGCCCGGTCGGCGGGGGGTCTGAGGTTGCGAAGCGGAGGCCGCGCCGAAGGCCGGGCGTCTCCGGTTGGAGTCGAACTGATGCGGCCACTTGAGACGTAACGATTCGTCATCGAGGGGTGGCGTTCGCTGATCGGGTCTCGCCGCGTGAAATCGAGCTCATCTTCCGCGCGACCATTCGGTTCCCCATCGGTGACCGGGTCCTCGTCGGTCGTGACCTCGGCGATCGTCGAGTCGATCACCTCGCGCAGACGCGTCAGTTCGGTCACCGCCTTCTTGCGCTGTTCGTGAAGGTACGTGAGCTGCGACACCGCCCGGGAGCGGTTCTCTTCCAGCTGGCCGAGCTCCTCGCGTCGGCGCTGCTCGATCTCGGCTTCGATCTGCTGAGCCTTGCTGCGTGCTGTGGTGAGAATCGTCTGCGCTTCTTCGGCGGTCTTCTCGCGAAGCTCCGCCAGCTCGACCTCAGCTTTCTCCCGGAGCGCGTCCGCGCCTTCGCGGGCCTCCTCGAAGATCCGTTGGATGTGCTCGCCAACGCCGTCGAGCTTGAACGTCTGGGAAGGTCGACGCTGATCTTCGAGCGCGCCCACCCGGCGGTGCAGCTCGCGCAGCTGGCCAACGGCGGCGGCGAGCTTGCGCTCGGCCTCCGAAGCGCGGCGCAATGACTCGTCGAGGCGGCGCTGCTGGGCAGCGACATAGCGATCGACCTGCTCAGGGTCGTAGCCGCGGCGGTAGGCACCGAATATCGGGGTGGCCTCGGCCATATGCGACGCACGAGACTCTTCCATGCTCGCCTCCCAGCGCCTCCCGGCGCTTCGTTCGCCTCGATGCGCCCGCCGGATCCGGCCGGGCAGCAGTATGCCTGCGACCCCGATGGTACCGGGCTGGTGCGCGCCGGGTGCGGAACTTCACTGGCCCGGACGCGAAGATTCTGCCTGAAAAAGGGAAGGGCTGGGTCGGGGACCGGGGCGCACCGGGTGCCGGGCTCCCCGGGCGAGCGAGCCGGCCCGGGGTCGTTCGCACAGACCACCGTCGTTACGATTGGCGACTGACGTGCTCTTCTTGCGGCTCGATGCCGCCGGGTGGGCCGCCGGTGATTCGGGGCCGACCGGGGAGGAGCGAGAGCCGATGGGTGACAGGGATCCCGTGCTCGCCGAGCGCGACGCGATCGAAGGCGCGCTCGCCGCGGCGCTCGCCCGCGGGGGGGAGTTCGCCGAGGTCTTCGTCGAGGATCGCAGCTCCACGGGGATCTCGTTCGATGACCGTCGGGTGGAGGAGCTGTCCTCGGGCCGGGATCGCGGAGCCGGGATCCGCGTCGTCGTCGGTGAGACGACGGGGTTCGCGCACACCGCCGATCTGTCCACCCGCGGGCTGCACGATGCAGCCGAGGCGGCGGCCGCGGTGGCGCACGCGGGCGGCGGCGGAGTGCGTTCGGTCGCCCTCGTCGAGCGTAAGGACGATCCCGTCGGCACGATCGGGATCTACCCGGAAGACATCGACAAGGCGCGCAAGGTCGAGCTTCTTGCCCGCGCCGACGACGAGGCACGGGCGACGAGCGGCTCCATCGTCCAGGTGTCCGCCGGCTACGGCGACAGCCGGCGCCGCATCGTCATCGCCAACTCCGACGGGTTGTACGTGGCGGATGACCAGGTGAGGACTCGATTCGCGGTCTCGTGCGTCGCGTCGGGGGATGGCGGCCTCCAGACCGGTTACGAGGTGTTGGCGCGCACGATCGGCTTCGAGCTATTCGACCGTTTCAGCGTCGAGGCGGCGGCGAAGGAGGCCGCCCGGCGCGCGGTCGGCAAGCTCACCGCCCGCCCGGCCCCGTCGGGGGCGTATCCGGTCGTCATCAAGGGCGGGACCGGCGGATACCTCTTCCACGAGGCGTGCGGGCACGGGCTCGAGGCCGACCACATCATGAAGGACGCGTCCGCCTTCCGGGGACGGCTCGGCACCAAGGTGGCGAGCCCCCTCGTCACGCTCGTTGACGACGGCACCGTCGTCGAGAGCTGGGGAACCTCGACGATCGACGACGAGGGCCGTCCGGCGCAGCGCAACGTGCTGATCGAGAACGGCGTGCTCACGGAGTACATGTGGGATTACCTGCGCGCCCGTCAGGACGGGCGGGAGTCGTCGGGGAACGGGCGTCGCCAGAGCTACCAGCATCTCCCGATGGTCCGGATGACGAACACGTTCCTGCTCGCCGGGACCGAGGACCCGGAGGAGATCGTCAACCAGACCCCGTTCGGCGTCTACCTCGCCAAGCTCGGCGGGGGCCAGGTGAACACGGCGACGGGCGATTTCGTGTTCGGCATGACCGAGGCCTATCTCATCGAGGGTGGCCGGATCACCGAGCCGCTGCGGGACGCCAATCTGATCGGCAACGGGCCAGACGTGTTGATGAAGATCGACGCTATCGCCGACGACTTCGACATGGCCCCGGGGACCTGCGGCAAGGACGGCCAGTCGGTCGCCGTCGGGAGCGGCCAGCCGACCCTTCGGGTGTCCTCGGTCACGATCGGAGGGACGGCTGGTGGCTGAGCTGCTCGACCTGGCGCAAAGGATCGCCTCCTGGGGGCAGCCGGGCGAGGAGGTCGAGGCCTTCGTCGCTTGGCAGCGCGAGACGGAGGTGCGCGCCTACGGCGGCGAGGTGGAATCGCTTTCGTCGGCTGAATCCGCCGGCATCGGGATCCGGGTGGTCGCCGGCGCGCGTCAGGGCTTCGCCTACGTCGGCAATCTCGACGAGGCCCTCGCCCGGGACGCGCTCGCCGAGGCGCGTGACAACGCCTCGTTCGCCACGCCCGACCCGAACGTCGGCCTGGCGGAGCCGGACGGCGTCGCGCCGGCCCCGCTCGAGCTGTGGGACGACTCGCTTGGCTCGATGGCGACGGAGGAAAAGATCGCCCTCGCGTTGGAACTGGAACGACGGGTCCGGGCGGGCGACGCCCGGATCCGCGAGGTCGTGAGCGCGGACTACGGCGACGACCAAAGCGAATCCGCCGTCGCGAGCTCGTCGGGCATCAGCGCGGCGTCGCGCGCCACGACCTGCTATCTCGTCGCCTACGCGGTCGCCGGCGAGGAGAACGACACCCAGACCGGCGCTGGCTACAGCGTGTGCCGGGCGCCATCGGAGCTCGAGATCGAGAAGGCGGCGGGGGACGCGGTCTTGCGGGCGACCCGGATGCTCGGCGCGACGAAGCCTGCGAGCGCCCGCGTCACGGCCGTGTTCGACCGGGAGGTTACGGCGACGCTGCTGGCGGTGCTCGCCGGGATGCTCTCGGGTGAGGAGGTCGCCAAGGGGAGGTCGCTCTTCGCCGAGCGCCTCGGCGAACGAGTCGCCGCGCCGTTGTTCACGCTCGTCGAGGACCCGACGAATCCGCTCGCCTTCGGCGCTTCCGGGTATGACGACGAGGGCCTGGCCTCTCGGCGCGTACCGCTCATCGACGAGGGCAATCTCGTCGCCTTCCTCTACGACACCCACTCGGCGCGGCTTGCAGGGGCCCGCTCGACGGCGTCGGCGGTCCGCGCCGGATTCAAGTCAACCCCCGGGGTGGGTGCGCGGGCGCTCGCGCTCGTCCCCGGCGAGCTCGACCAGGCCGGGGTGCTCGCGGCCGTCGGCGAGGGGCTGTTCGTCCAGGGCGTCACCGGCATCCACTCGGGTGTGAACCCGGTGAGCGGCGACTTCTCCGTCGGGGCGGAGGGCCTCCTCATCAGCCGTGGCGAGCTTGCCCAACCCGTACGCGAGATCACGATCGCGTCGACGATCCAGAAGCTGCTCCAGGGCATCGAGGTCGTGGGTGGCGACGTCGAATGGCTCCCGAGCGTCGCGGCCGGCGTCACGGTCGCGATCGGTGACGTCGCGATGAGCGGGAGCTGAGGTCCGTTCCGGTCAGGGCTTCGCAGCCGTCGTCGACGTCGCGGACGCCGTCTTGTCAGTCGATCCCGCGGCGCTCGAGGGTTTCGGCGCGGCGTCCTTTGTCGAGGTCGAGACGGGCTCGGGGGCGCCAGCGGCGTCCTTGCCCGCCGACGATCCGTTGCTCGTCGCTGCCAGGGTCGAGCTCGTCGCTCGGTTCTCGGTCCGGTAGAAGCCGGTCCCTTTGAACACGATCCCGATCGATCCGTAGACCTTCTTCAAGGGCCCGCCGCACTCGTCGCACGTCGTGAGCGGGGAGTCCGTGAAGGCCTGTGTGACCTCGAAGCCGTCGCCGCAGCTCTTGCAGACGTACTCGTAGGTCGGCATCGCGTTCCTCCGCCAGCCGGCCTGCTGACGCCGGGGCTAGCACTCCAGGTGTTCGAGTGCCAAGTATATCGGCCGCCGATCATGGCACGGGCGCCGGTCGCCAGCTCATCCCGGTGCGACGGGGTCGATGGTGTTGCGTACACTCGGCGGAATGTCGGAACGGCACCTCGCACGTCTCGATCCCCTCGGTCCGGCGAGGATGGGTGACGTCGCGCCGCGGGATGCGACGCACCGGCGGGCCCAGGCGCGTTGCAAGGTCACGATGATGCCGGAGACGACGGCGAAGGTCGCGACGAACGCCATCACGAAAGGCGACGTGCTCGGAGCGGCACGCGTCGCGGGGATCCAGGCGGCGAAGAGGACCGCGGAGCTCATCCCGTACTGCTATCCGGTGCTCGTCGGACAGGTCTCCGTCAACTTCACGATCGGTGACGACTGCGTCGAGGTCGAGGCGAACGTTGAGGCGTTCGATCGCACCGGGGTCGAGATGGAGGCGATGGCGGCGTGCGCGATCGCCGCGCTCACCGTCTACGACATGTGCAAGTCCTCGGACCGGTCGATGACGATCGGTGAACTCCAGCTCTGGGAGAAAAGTGGCGGTCGGTCGGGCTCGTGGCGGCGCACCGACGGCGGCGCCCTGTCGCCCACCTCCTGACCAGGGCGGTGGATTCACCGTCGCAACGCGCCTGATCTTCAATCCACCGCCAGCGAGCGCCTGTCCGTTAGCGTCGAGTCGACCGTAGGGATCGGCTGACGAAAAGGAAAGCGACGGGATGGTCGTACTCGTCCTCGTGCTCATCTGGCTCGTCGTCGTCCTCCCGATCGCGGTACGCAAGCTTTCTGAATTCCAGCTCGTCTCGTCGGTCGCGCGCTTCCACCACCAGACGGAACTCCTCGGACGTGTCCACGAGAACTTCGTCGGTTCGGCCCGTGGATCTGACGGCCGGCGAGCTGGGGCGCCTCCGCTCGACAAGACTCAGCTCGCGGCCGTGCGGGCTGTGCAGGCGCGCATCGACGAGCGGCGCTCCCGCCGACGTGAGGCGCTTCTCCTTTTGGGGTCGGGCATTCTCTCGACGCTGCTCATCGGGGCGGTTCCCTCGCTGCGCGCCTTCTGGGTCGTGGCGGTTCTGCTGGCGACGGTCACCGGCGTGTATCTGGCGATGCTCGTCCGGTGCGCCACCGCGGAAGCGCTTGCTGCCGAGCGGGCGCGCAAGATCGTCGCGATGCCGGTCACCGCCGACGAAGCCGGGGCCGAACTGGAGCGGCGCGTCTTCGCCACTGGGAACGGGGGCCTCGCTGTCGTGCCGGAGTCGGTCGAGCCCGCTCGGCCCCGAGCAGTCGCTCCCGGTAGGCCCGCTTAGCACCCGATTCTCGCTCCGGCGGACGACCCAGAGAAACCGCCAAGGGGCGAAACCGCGACCGCCGATTCGGTGTCCTTCTCGGCCGACGAGCAGTTGGCAGCGCGGGACTATTCTCGTGCGAGTTCCGGGTCCACGGCCCAGTCCTGGCCGTTTCCTGGGGGTGTAGCTCAGCTGGTAGAGCGCCACGTTCGCAACGTGGAAGTCGGCGGTTCGAGTCCGCTCACCTCCACCAAAGAACCCCAGGTCAGAGGCTATTCGGGAAGCCTGCGGCACCCTCGAAAAATGGCTCGGGCGCGCGGCGCATCAACTGAGATCCCCCCGAGGGTGGCTTCGGCGCTTTGTCGAAGGCCGTGGATACCACACGAACGGTGCCTCAGTACGGCACTTCTGCAACACGTCTGACCACTGAGCGGGCGCGCGTTATCGGCGACCTTTGTCAACTCCGATCGCCGATTCAGTCGCGGCCAGCCCACCGGCTGGGGCGCTCTTGGCGGAACGTTCTGTGCTCTCAGACCCTGTGTGGGGAAGCTCATCACCAATTCGTCTCCTGCAACGAAGGGGATACTTGCCGTACGTTGGGTGCGGCTGGCGCGGCGCTGACTGATTGATCTGTGCTTGTTGCTTGAGCTGATAGCAGGATGCTCGCAAGTCATCCAACTGCGTATTGCCAACGGATAAGCAGTCGTGTTGAGACGCGCCGACGTCTTCGTTCAATGCTCATTGTGGGACTGCCACCGAGTCGGCCATGATGACGATGTGTCGTCCGGGTCCGTGTTCGTGGAGCTCGTCGTGTTCGTTGTCGCGTCCGCGGCCACCTGGGTCGCCGGTGTCGAGCTTTCGAAATCAACAGATGAACTTGATCGGCGGCTCCGAATTGGGGACGCGCTCGGTGGAATGGTGCTGCTTGCCATCGCCGGAAGCTTGCCGGAGTTGGCGGTCACTATCTCAGCGGCGGAGTCGGGCCACCTCGGCTTGGCAGCCGGAAACCTAATCGGCGGCATAGCTACGGCAACGATGGTGCTGGTGGTGTGTGATCTTTTTGCTACCAGACCGCTGACATATCTCGTCGGGTCGCTCGTGCCAGTCCTCGAAGGCTTGCTTGTGGTGCTCACGGTGTCGGTTGTGATTATGGGCGCTTTGTTGCCGGCGTCAGTGAAGATCGCTGGGCGAATCAGTCCAGCGTCACTCGTGATCGTGGTCGTCTGGATCGGCGGAGTGTGGGCGCTGAATCGGACGCGGTCGCATCCAAAGTGGAAGGTGATAATGGCGGGCAGTCAGCCCGGGCGACCTCATCGTCGCGAGCGCCATCCGGTCGCCGACGCTGCGCGTGCAAAGCATTCGACGATGCGCGTTGTAACCCTGTTCGGCATCTCAGCGGCGGTGACTCTGTTGGCCGGTGTAGCTCTCGAAATCAGCGGTAACGATTTGGCAAACCGCGCCGGCATTAATGGAGTCGTCTTTGGCGCAACCGTGCTGGCGATGGCGACGGCGCTACCGGAGATCAGTTCGGGCATCGAAGCCGTGCGTCTGGGTGACCATCAACTCGCGATTGGCGATGTATTTGGTGGCAATGCGTTTCAGCTATGTCTGTTCTTGGTGGCAGACCTAGTGGCGGCGAAACCCGTACTGCCGACAGCAGGAGCGGCGAATGGATGGTTGGCTGGACTTAGCTTGGCGTTGACAGCGGTGTACATCGGCGGTGTCATCGTTCGTCCTTCACGACCCCATCGGCTGGGACCGGATTCTTGCTTGGCAATTCTGATCTACGTCGTGGGAATCGTAGGGCTCCTCCAGATTGCCAAGTGACCGTAGCTGCGTCATTGGTGGGCGGATCGGTCGCACGTTTGCGATGGCATGAACGGTCGTGCTTTCCACGCGCATCCCATAATGTTCAGCTAAGTGGCTGCTCTGTATCTCTAAACGCCGGTTCGGTGCGGCAGTACGGCACCTCGGGGCGAGCCCGGCCGGGTTACGCGGGCGCGCGTTCTGGGACAGCCACACGGACGCGTAACAGCGATTCCGGCGCGGCCAAGTCGGGCTCCGGAGGCAGTTCGGCAGAACAATCTATGCGGTCCCGAGGTGGTTTTGACCTCCGCGCCTGAATGGCTTGGCCCGATGTCCGGAGCACTCCACGTGGGACCAGAAGATGGTGTTCCCTCGGCGACGTGGAGGATCAGCCCGGCGCCTCGTCACGCCAAGGTTGGTGGCCGTACTGGTCGAGGTGGACGACCGTGCCGATCGGTTTGCGAGCCTTGCGGCCGTAGTGGCCCTTGGGCCAGCCGAGGGTCACGATGCAGCACGGCTCCACGCTCAAGGGCAGCTTGAGGATCCTGCGAGCCACGGTGTTGGACCACAGCGGCATGGTGATGAGCGCACCGCCGAGGCCGACGGACCTCGCTGCCAAGAGGAGGTTCTGGACGCTGGGGTACACCGACCCGTAGTGGCTCGACGCGACGAACGGAGGGTTGGGGACAAAGGGCACTCGGGCACTGCCTCGCAGGCAGCACACGACAAGAACTGGGATCTCCTCGAAGTGCTCGACCTGCCAATGGACCGACTTCCGGATCTTGGTCGTCTGCTCGTCGGTCTTGATCAGCCGACCAAGCCCGCCGTACAGCCTCCATATCCGCCGGTACTGCGCTGCGAGCGATGCCTTCACGGCGCGATCCTTCACGACCACGAACTCCCAGCTCTGGCCGTTCGAGGCAGTCGGCGCTTCCAGGGCCAACTCCAAACATCGCAGCACGAGGCGGTCGTCGACCGGGTCGGTTAGGACCCGGCGGACCGCCCGCTGGGTGAGCAGTGCTTCGGCCAGCGGCAAAGCCAGGCGGGCCTCGACCTCGCCGGGATCGCTGGTTGGAGCGAGAGTGTCGTCCATGCCAGAGTTTGGCTGGTCTGCGGGTACCTATCCACTCGATTCCCCAAGCGGTCGGGGATGGACGCGAACAGATCGGCGCTCCGAAAGCCGGTCCGCCCCGGTAGGGGCCCACGCCAGATCGACAGCTCAAGAGCGGCATTTCCGGGGCAAGTCGGTGGAGTGTCTTGACTCGGATGGATTGACCCTCCGCTGCGGGCGCGTCACGGGCGCGAACGGGCGCGTCTGAAATTCCGCATCCTGCCGTGTGCTGCCGCGTGCTGCCGCAAGCGAGAAGCGGTGAATTCGCGTAAGTCCTGTTCACAAGGTTGCGACGATCCATTTTCGCAACGTGGAAGTCGGCGGTTCGAGTCGGCTCACCTCCACCAGAGAATTCCCAGCTCAGGGGCTATGGCGACCGCAGGGTTGGTGTCCCAGTACGGCACTTATACGGGTAATCCACTTATACGGGTGATCCGCCAGTTCGGCTGACCGCTCGGGGAGACTTTCTCCGAGCGGGGAGGCCAGAACAGGAGGACGACCGTGGTCTTTACCCCGCAGCTGTCTCGCACCGCCCGCGAAGGAGGCGGTGTCCGTTACGAGCTCGGTCACGAGCTGATCGACGCGTTCTTGGAGTTCTGTTCGGGCCGCGCCCGTCCGAACACGGTTCGCGCCTACACGCACGACTTGAAGACGTTCTTCTCGATCGTCGCGAAGGACCCGATCGACGTGACGCCGGCCGACGTCATCAAATTCGTCACAGCACAGCAAACGGCTCGGCCCGGCGCAGAGAACGTCGTCCGCTTCCCCGACGCTTCGTCGGGGCTCGCACCGGCGACGGTTATGCGTCGGCTGGCGGCCGTCTCCGCGTTCTATGGATATCTGCTCGCCCGAGCCGACACTCCGATCGAGACCAACCCGGTGCCGCGCGGCCTGCCGACACGGCGCAACAGAAGAGAGCTGCGAGGCGCGCCGTTGGTGAGGGGCGTGCGTCGCCTGCCGCGGATCCTCGATCCAGAAGAAGCGATCGCCCTCCTTGCGGCGCTGCGGACACGCCGCGACAGAGCGATCGTCGAAGCGATGCTGTTGGGTGGGCTTCGCCGCTCCGAGGTGCTCGGGCTCCGCCTCGAAGACATCCGGCTCGGTGAGTGCCGTGTCTTTGTCGCCGAAGGAAAGGGCGGCCACGAACGCCTCGTCCCGTTGTCGCCGACGTTCTTTTCGACCTTGGCCTCCTACTTGGAGAGCGAACGACCGGAAGAGGCGACGACGGACCGGGTCTTCGTCGTCCTGAAAGGCCCGCGCCGCGGCGGCCCACTGTCAACCGAGGGGCTCGACGAGGTCATCGCCTCGGCGAGAAGACGGGCCGGGCTCGCGCACGGCACCTGCCACGAGCTCCGCCACACCTGTCTCACGCGCCTTCGCGAAGCGGGCATGTCACTCGAAGCGCTCCAGGCACAAGCCGGCCACCGCTCGATCGCCTCGACCCAGATCTACCTCCACTTAGGCGCCGACTGGCTGGCTGCCGAGTACCGGCGGGCGGCCGACGTGCTCGAAGCCGAACTCGTCGCCGGGGCGATCCGATGAGTCGCGCCGCGGCGCCAACGACGTCACCCGTTGCACTAAAGGTGCCTTCCCGCCCCGCTCCGAGGAGATCGAGGACACCCGGTGTCATCGGCATGCCCACACCGCCCGTGCCCCGCTTCACACCGGTGCTGACCTGGGACGAGATCTCAAAAAGGGCGCCACGGATCGCCTCGACGATGACGAGCTACCTCGACCAGATCGCGGTGTCGTCGAGGCCTGGCACGGTCGAGGCGGCCAACCTCGCTCTCCGGGTCTTCTGTGACCACCTCATCGAGGTCGACCCAACGTGCGACGCGGTGGCCGGGATCGGACGGCACCACATCGAGTCCTACAAGCTCGCCTTGGCCAAGCGGCCTGGCAAGGACCCCGGCAAGCCCGCCTCGGTGGCGACGATTCGCCACAAGTTGGGGATGCTGCGCACGTTCTTCGAGCGCATCATCGAGTGGGACTACCCCGACGCCCCGCGCAAGGTGCCGATCTTCGCCGGCGACATCCCGAAGGCTGACGAGCCGCTGCCGCGCTTTCTGGACGACCCGACTTACGCGAAGTTCATGGCGACGCTCGCCAAGGACACGAACCTTCGCCGCCGACTCATCGTCGAGCTCCTCGCCCGCACCGGGATGCGCGCCGGCGAGATCGGCGGCCTTCGTGACGACGCGGTGTTCCGCCTCGGCGGCGAACACTGGTTGCGGATCCCAATCGGAAAGCTCCACAACGACCGGACGGTGCCGCTCCACCCGGTCCTCGTCGAGCTGATCGAGGACTACCGAGAGCGAAGAGGCCCGAGCCCGTCGGGGCTCCTGGTGGTGCGCAACGACGGACAGCCCTTCGACCGTCGCACGATCCACCGCTACGTGGGGTCGGTCGCGAAGCGCGCCGGGATCGGCCACGTCCACCCCCATCAGCTGCGCCACACGCTCGCCACGCATTGCATCAACCGGGGAATGAGCCTCGAAGCGATCGCGGCGATGCTTGGTCACCGTTCGCCGCGCATGACGCTCGTCTATGCGCGCATCTCGAACGACTCTGTCGCCGAGCAGTACTTCCGAGCCACGCGGGTCGTCGAAAGTGTCGGCGTCCCGCTTTGCGTCGACGACGACCTCGGCGCTCAGACCCACCGTCGCCAGTTGGCGGACGGCCATTGCACCCGCCCCGCGCAGCTCGACTGCAGTTACCAGACGATCTGCGAGGGTTGCGGGTTCTTTCAGACCGACGAGGAGTTCCTGCCCATCCTTCGCCGCCAACGCGACAACGCGGAAGCTCTCGCCGACTTCGAGCGAGCCCACATCTTCAAAGAACTCGTTGAAGGATTGACGAAGGAAAGTTGACCGGGCAGCTCCCGCGAAAGGTTGGACACGCGAGCCAGGACGTGGTTGCATCGTTGAAGCCGAAGCCTGAAAGATCACCCGTGTAACGGCACATGAGGGATACCCGGAAGCGCAACGACGAGCGCGCGTTTTGGGATACTCACAATCGGCAGACTCTTGTGCATAAGGTTCCTGCCGAGTACGCCCCTTGAGGAGGAGCGGATCATGTCCTGAGCTGACCTTGCTGTCGAGCCGGGAGGTCGGTCCAACCCGGCGTGCCTAATACGTGCCTAATAGGTGACGGGCGGCGTCGTGGCGATGAAGCCTTCACCGCGAGCCTCGGGGGTGCCTGCATAGAGCTTGGCTAGGAGGTCCGCCAACTGGCGCTGCTCCTTCGCTGTCAACGCTGCCAGGAATTTGCTGTCAAACTCCTCGACCGAAGACATGATCTGGTCGAGAGCCGCACGCCCGTCCTCCGTGATCGTCAAGGCATAGCGTCGCCGGTCAGTGCGGTCTCGAGAGCGTTTCACGTATAGCAATTCCTCGAGCCAATCGATCAAGTCAACCATGTTGCCGCTATCAACCCCGAGCGAACGGCACAACTCCTGCTGTGACGAAACGCCCGACTCCCTTAGCGCCGTCAGTACCAAGAAGTGCAACGGTCGTAGCTGACAGACCGCGAGCACGTTCTTGAAGCCTGCCTGAACGGACGTGCCAACCCGAGACAGTAGAAATCCTGGCCTTCTCGCGAGGCCTCGCCCTGCGTTCTCCGCTCGCATCCCATAATGCTACCTAGTACAGTGACTGTCATAGACAGCGAATCGGACCGGATCGCCTCGCCGCCAAGGGCACGCCGACGGTGGCTGCTCGGTCTCGAGCCCGTCTTCGAGGGCGGGTGGTTACACAAGGGCGCTCGCGCTCGGTCCTGGGATGTCGAAGAAACGCTCGTCGCAATCGCGCTGTTGGGCGACGTCGTCGTCGACCTCGGAAGGACGTGGAGCCTGCCGGCGTTCGTTGAACTTCGTGCCTACGCGCTGCTGCGCGACATCGAGGTCGTCATCCCGCAAGGGACCGCAGTCGAGTTGACCGGCCGAGCGCTCGCCAACCATGTGAGCTCCAATGTGCCAGACGTTCCCGAGGACCATCGAACGTGCGTCGTGCGCGTCGTCAGCCACGCATTTCGAGGCGACGTGTTGGTACGCACAGCCACCGAGGACTCGGCTCCAACGTCAATCGAAGGCAAGTGAGCGAACTGCTCACTCGCCCGAAAGTAAGACGGGCGAAGAGCCAGATCGTGCTCCGCCACCTCACCAAAAACTATGCCTCGACACTCGCTGTCGACGATCTCAGCTTCGAGGTCAACTGCCCGAGAATGCGAGCCGACGAACTACGGCGAGGGTGTCACTGATCGCCGGGTAGGTGTACGAAACGCCAGGCGTTCCGCTCGAGCTACCGGTCCGACACCTGAACCTCGAATCCGCTTCGATTCGGAGGCAGACGCCATGCATGACGCCGGCTCAGTGCGCCCCTGGGCTCGGGACGGCGCGGGCGCGGTCGGGTAGGGGCACCGCGTTGTCAATCCCTCGGCGTGGCGATCAGCAGCTCCCTGACGCGGTCGGCTACGCGGGCGAGCTCCTTTTCGGGCACTTCGGGGAAGTCTTTGCTCACGATGGCGACGCCACCGGAGGGAAGCGGCCGCTTCTCGAACTCACCCTGCAGGATCGACTCGTTCAGGGCGTCGCCGGCGACGTGGGGGGCAAGGTGTACGTGGAGGTGCGGGATCCCTCCCCCAAAGATGTACACGTACACCAGTTCTGCGCTCGTCGCCTCCTTCAGCGCCGCGGCGCAACGCGCGAGCACTGGTCCGAAGGTGGCCGACTCCTCGCCGCCGAGCTCGTGCACGTACCGGATGTGCCGCAGGGGCTCAAGGTAGGAGAAGCCGGGGGTCGGATCACCCGGGCCCATGCTCGTGGTGAGCCTCCAGAGAGAGTCCCGCCAGACCTCGACCCTCCCGAAGTCGGCATCGACCGCGGGAACGTTACAGAGTGCACAATCCACGTCGGTCACGGCGCTGGATCATAGTGACGCCATGCGGGCGACCTCTTCGCGCTTCTTCGCGCTGAGTGACCGTCCCCTACCGCTCACCGCGTGACGGGACTCCTCTGCCCCGAAACGCCGGATCTGTGCGGCAGACCAGGCGGCTGAGTTGAGTGTCGCGACGGGGATGAATTGCCCTCTCGGCTCCGGGCGCTCGACGGGCGCGGACGGGCGCGTCTGAACTACCGCATCCTGCCGCAAGCGAGAAGTGGTGAATTCGCGTAAGTCCTGTTCGCATGGTTGCGGCGATCCATTTTCGCAACGTGGAAGTCGGCGGTTCGAGTCCGCTCACCTCCACCAAAAGAAGCCCAGGTCAGAGGCTATTCGGGAAGCCTGTGGCACCCTCAAACGATGGCTCGGGCGCGCCACGGGCGCGTAGCGCGTCGAGACGGTGCTGCCAGGTCGCGTTACATGCCTCGGACGCTGTCGTCTCGATCGATCATTTGGGGCAGACGTTGTTAAGCGCGCAGTCGCCACAGCTCGGGTGTCCGCGACGGCGTGCCCAACCAGCCCACCGGGACCGTGGCCCAGGTACCAGCCACCAAGTAGCTTCTGACCATCGCGCTACCGTTTTCGATCGGTACGCGGTACTTGATTGGGCCGGTGTCTCCAAGGCCCTAAGGCACCATGCAGGGGGAAGCGGTGGCCGGTATCAAGGTCGTGACTGACAGCATGAGCGACATCCCGAGTGATCTCCTCGTTGCATTCGACATCGACGTGGTGCCACTTGACGTTCGACTCGGCACCGAGGATCTCACCAGGGCCACCCCAGAGGAGTTCTGGCGCCGCGTGCGTGCCACTGGCGCCATCGCCAAGACGGCGGCACCCTCTCCCGGCGCGTTTACACAAGCCTTCCGTCGCGCTCGCGACGAGGGCTTTAACGGGGTCTGCTGCGTGACACTCTCGTCTTCGTTGTCCGGCACCTTTCAGGCAGCGTGCTCGGGAGCAAACGAAGCAAAGGGAGACATTTCGGTTCGCGTCATCGATTCGCGCTTTGGGACGATGGGCGAGGGGTTATTGGTGTTGGACGCCGCAGAAAGAGCGCGCGAGATCAACGACCTCGATGCGCTCTGTAACGCGGTGAGTGCCGAGATTGCGAGCCTCGAGGCCTTCGGGACCGTGGATAGCCTCGAATACCTCCATCGAGGTGGCCGCATCGGCTCCGCGCAGGCCTTTATCGGCTCGTTGTTCTCGATCAAACCGATCGTCGGATTGAGAAATGGCGTCATCGAAGGTGAGTCGCGTCAACGGACGCGCGCGAGATCCCTCCGCTACCTCGCGGACAGAGTGGCTGCTGCGCTTCCCATCCGCAAACTCGCCATCATCCACGCCGATGCAGAAGACGTCGACGCGTTCCTCGCTCTGCTAAAGCCCGTCTTCCCCCCGGAGAAGACCATCACGGCCTACATGGGTCCAGTTGCTGGCGCGCACCTTGGGCCGGGGACGATCGTCGTGTGCCTCCAGCGGGGATGAATTCGTCCACCCTGCCTTAGTCACCGACGGGTCGTGCCGGTGTGTCGAGAACTGCCGCTCAGAGGGGTGGCGCTCAGGTGGCCTGTCCTCGATGGGTCTTGGCCTGAGCATCGAGCCACGGCGCGCCTGTGGCACGCTGGTCTGTGCGAGGCCCCGAAGCACTGGCGGTTCGGGTTTGGCACCCCGATGTTCGTCCCTTCGTCGATGAGGCGCTGTGGTGCCACGACGCCGGCGCCCAGCGGGCGGCAGTTGTCGCCACCTGGGGGGCTTTGTGATCGACCTGGTCGAGAAGTTCGAACGGCTGGCGTCCGATGGCAGCGACGCGGCTGCTGTCGCAGCCAATCGTGTCGGCCAGGGTCGCGCTCTGGGCGATGCCAACCCCGGTGCAATTCGTCAGATGCAGGAGATCGAGTCCCAGCTGTTAGCAGTAGCCGTCGAGCTGGAGATTCTCGACCCGATCGAGCGCGGGCTGCTCGAACGGCTCCGCGAAGAGCGGCACCGATGTGCACGTCCGGGCCTTCTCCGTGGCGGGGGCTTCTATCGACCCCCGGCTGATGCTTTTCGCAGGGGCGGGTGTGCTTGAGGTCGATCAGAGCGTAAGCAGATCGCGTGCGCCAGTGTCGCTTGTGGGATGACGAAGTTTGCTCATCGCGCGAGCCTCGATCTGTCGGATCCGTTCGCGGGTGAGATTGAAGTGCTTCCCGACCTCTTCGAGCGTTCGTGGCTCTCCGCGGTCGAGACCAAATCGCAGCCGGAGGATCTCCCGCTCGCGCTCGTCGAGCGGGGCGAGCAGGTGCCCGATCTCACCCGGGAGGAGGGCCGTCGCGGCGGCTTCAAATGGCGACTCTGCCAGGCGGTCTTCAACAACGTCACCGAGTTCAGCATCCCCATCCTCACGAAGTGGCTCCGAGAGTGACAAGGGCTCGACCCGGAAGCGGAGAACCTCTGCAACTTTCTCCTCGGTCAGGCCCACCTCGATCCCGAGCTCTGCGAGCGTCGCGGAGCGGCCGAGCTTTGCCTGGAGTTGTCCTTGTGCCTTCTGCACGAGCCTCACGAGGTCGCCGGCATGGACCGGGAGACGGATCGTGCGCTCGGTGTTGGCGATGCCGCGGGTGATCGCTTGGCGGATCCACCACGTGGCGTACGTCGAGAACTTGAAGCCCTTGCGCCAGTCGAACTTCTCGACCGCGTGGATCAGGCCGAGGTTGCCGTCCTGGATGAGGTCGAGGAGCGGGAGGCCCGACGCCTGGTACTTCTTCGCGATGGAGACCACGAGACGGAGGTTCGACTGGACGAAGGTGCGCTGGGCGTCGTCCCCGCGCTGAATGACTCTCTTGAGCTCACGGCGACGCGGCGCGGTGAGCGTCGTCTCCGTCGCTACAAGGTCCTGTCCGGCCTGAGATCGCGCTTCGATTGTCTGGGCGAGGCGTGCCTCATCGTCCTTTGTCAACAGCGGGTACCGGCCGATGTCGTGGAGGTACAGCCGGACGAGGTCCTCCTCGTCGCGCTCGACACGCACGTTTGCCACGGTTCTTCCGCTTTCAGTGCGATCTCTCGTTCGCGAGATGCGAGCGGATGAAACAACCGGCGCAAAGAGCCAACCGCCGAAGCTCGGCGAGTTACGGAGGCCGACCCGTAGAAGCCGCCGGCCTCCTCGATCGTCCCCGGTCGAGAAAATTAAGTCTACTGCCGTTCACGCGCGATGAATCTGGCAGGCCTCGACACACCAGAGCGTCACGGGTACAGGTCGGCGACATCAGGTCGCGGAGGTCAGTTGCCGTCTCGCGAAGCGTCTCCATACATCGGTGCGAACGGCAGCCAAAGGGCGTGATGGTCGCGTTGGCGCTGATCATCTATCGGTCGCAAGACCGATTGCGACGATTCGATGGCTGCCGGTCGACACCTTCGAGGTAGCGAATGCATCGACGGTGGCAAATGGATTCGAGACCCTAGTGGAGGTCTCGGCGCATGTGCTCAAGTGCTTCTAGGCGACGGGCCAACTTCTCCGGTGATGTGGCGTCCCTCGAGCGGATGCGGACCTCGAGGACTGCGAGGCGTTCGAGTTCACGACACACGAGCTCTCCCCTCTCGCCCTCAGGACGAGACGCCAGTGTGCGGTGAAAGGTGGCGTAGACGTCTTTTGCCCGCCTTACACCAAGTTGACGCGCGATTGCCGAGAAGGAGCGACCCTCTTCGCGAAGCGCGAGGACGTCCTGATCGGTGTCGCGTCGTGGCGTTCGCGGCGGCCGAAAAGACTCGTCGCGAGGGGGCCTTCTAGCGCGCCCGTGTTCGGATTGACTGCCCTTCCCCCTAGGCAGGGTGCACCGTCGAATCTCGGAGCTCTTTCAGACCGGGCGCGATCTCGTAGTCGGCGCGCTGGATCCTTCAGCAACCGGTTCGACTTCTTCGCCCTCAGCTTTTGCGGCGAACTTTCAGCCATGGAGAGCCCTCGATGTGTTCTCCTCGATTCAGACGGATCGCACGTTGCTTGCTTGCAAGCCCTTTTGCCCTTGGGTGACTTCGAACTCGACCCGTTGGCCCTCCGATAGATCCCGGTAACCTTCCGTTTGAATCGCGGAGTGGTGGACGAAGACGTCTGCTCCACCGTCATCGGGGGTGATGAATCCGAAACCCTTCTCCGCGTTGAACCACTTTACAGAACCGACAGTCATTGTTGGTACCCCTTGCATTCCCTGCACATCAAAGCGCGGAATCCAAGGTCGAACCCGGCTTCATGCAGCTTGTAGGTTCTTACAAGTCTACTGCTCCACCCACTACTCACCGTTCGCGCCGTTCCCCAGTCACCATTGAGACTGTCTCGCACCATCGACCGTGTACGAGATCAAGGGCGCCAGAACCTCGATCAGGTCGCTGAGTGGTTCTCCTCAACGCGGTGGGAGATCATCGACCATGGCCCTCTCGCTCAGCCACCTCGCCTCTGCCGGCTCCCCGTCGCTGGCTTTGTGCCGAACTGGGTTCGACAAGGACATCAAGCAGATGGTGCTCCGCCACGAAGTGCGTATCCTCGAGCGCCAGCTCCATGGCCGCGTGCGCTACCGCCAGGTCGTGCGGGTTGCTCAACGCGAGGCAGTCGAGCGCCTTGACTTGGCAAATGCGATTCGTCGCTTCGTGTCGGGCGCTCCACGGGCGCGAACGGGCGGGTGGCTTGGCCGCGCATAACGCCGAATCGGGCGCGGTACCGGGCCGCACTCCGCGACTCGTGGCCCGAGACCACCCGCGTGTCACGGTGTCGAAGAGTAGGGTTCGAACACGAGTGTCACTCCAAGTTCCTCACCAGGGGAAGCGACCCATGCCAGATGTCGGTGATCGCGTTCGTGTCCAATCCACGAAGGTCGGTGGGGCCTCACGCGATGGCGTCGTGACTCGCGTCATCGGGCAGCTCCTTCACGTCAGGTGGTCGACGGGCGAGGAGTCGACGATCGTGCCTGCTTCCGGGTCGATGACTGTCATCGGCAAGGTAAAGGTGCCCTCCGCCAGGAAAGTCTCCGCGTCAGCGAATACCGCCGGGGCCAAGAAGGCTTCTGCGCCAGTAAGAGGCGCCAGGTCCAAGAAGTCTCCGGCGTCAGTGAGAGCTGCCAAGAAGTCGTCTCGGTAGTCAAGGAACCGATGGCTGCTCTCGCCGTCCGCAAGATTGTCCCGCCGCTCTTCTCGCTGGCGTGACCCGGGTTTTGCCGCCTTACACCCACAAGAATCAGTAGCCGCTCAGGTACCTCTATCCGAAGCTGGTGCCACACTCCAAGAACGAACTGCGTTGGCGAGGCTTTCGACGTACCGTTCCGCGAGCTCACTTGCACGTCGCGGGCTCTCGAGTGCGGCATCATAATCGAGCCGCCGCGGTGCAATCTGTGCGCCGAAGTACCACAAACCTGCATTCGCCCGTTCGGGTTGGGTTGCGTGATCGACGACCCATTTCGCGACTTCGCGGTCAGTTAACTCTTCGTTGTCATCCAGACGCCGGACGAAGCGCCTCACCCAGAGGTCGACGGGCTGGAGCAGATGACGGTCTGAAGTCGGCGTTATCTCATAGCGCATCGCGACATCGCGGAGGAAGAAGGATGCGATTTTGGGCCCGATGCCACGGATGGCCATGAGTTCCTGATGCGCGCGGGCCACCTCGTCTTCGCGCAACCGCCGTCGTGCCCGCGTCACGATGTTGGTGAGGGCGCCACCTTGGAGCAAGTTGCAGAGTACGCAATTGCACGAAGTACGTTCGTGATACAGGGGATTGTGTCGGGGATTGGTGCCGCCCTTGACCTGCGAACGGAATGCCTGCCAGGCCAACTTAGGGTCCGGTGTTGAGCTACCCGAGTTGATCACTGTCTGTGCCGCACGACTGAACTTCGGCGGAGCGCCCTGGTATTCGTACGCGTACGAGCCCACGAAGAGCGCCAGCGCTTGGCGTGAACGGGGAGTCCTTGACAGGGCCGCACGGTCCCACTTGGGGTTCAAGAAGCGCCCGAGATACAGCAGGCCTATGCGCTCAAACAGCGTCATGAACCGTGCAATCTGACGAGGCGACGGCACCCCTACAGACCCACCCTTTGCTTCACTCGTACTCCGTGGGTTGATTCTAAACGAGGGGCTCGCGCCCCGGACCGGCACTTGGTGGGCACCTTCGCGACCGTCCCCGACCGGCACCTTCGGGCGACCCCGAGGCATCGTGTCGGCTGCACGTTCTGGGACAGTTCCGCGGATGCAAATCGCCGATTCCGGCGCGGCGCTCGCGTCAACCAGCGCGGGCATAAGGACGTTGTTCTGCACCCTGGCGCGCCTCACCTAGCGGCAGCTCTGTGGGCTCGTGCAACGGCCAAGCGAGACGGGTGACGTCATCGCCCACACCGGGCGCTGTTGCAGTGGGCCAATCAATGGGGTCCGGTTATGAACCCCAGGAGGGTCTACGCCCCGGAGCTGTTCCGGCGGGACATCCTGCCGGGGCTCGCTCTCGTGAAGCTGTCCGAGATCGCCGAGGCGGCCGGAATCTCGAAGTCCTACGCCAGCCAGATCCGTGCCGGGAAGTTCACGCCGTACATGTCGACTTGGCGGGCTTTCGACGAGCTGGTCGTAGTGACGCAGCCGGCACGGTACGCTCGATGACCGAGAGGTCGCCCATGGATGAGTGCCCAAGGCTCGTCGTCGTTCGTACGAGCTCTCACCGGCGCCTCGCCGGGGCCGTGGCCCCGATCGGCACCCCCCTGGACAAGACGGTGGCCCAGGCCGAGAAGGCCTACGAGAAGGCGAAGAGAAGATGAGCACCGACCAGCCCACTGAGGCCAGGAATGCCTACCGAAAGACGGTGGACCAGGCCCAGAAGGCCTACGACGAGACAGTGGCCCCGGCCAAGAAGGCCTACGACGAGGCGCTGGACCTGGCCGAGAAGGCCTACGACGAGGCGATGGCCCCGGCCAAAAAGGCCTACGACGAGACAGTGGCCCCGGCCGAGAAGGCCTACGACGAGGCGGTGGCCCCGGCCGAGAAGGCCTACGACGAGGCGGTTGCGCCGGCCAGCAAGGCCTACGACGAGGCGGTTGCGCCGGCCAGCAAGGCCTACAACGAGGCGCTGGCCTCGGCCAGCAAGGCCTACGACGAGGCGCTGGCCCCGGCCCAGAAGGCCTACGACGAGGCGGGGTCCGCGGCGAAGAAGACCTACGACGAGGCGATGGCCCCAGACCCACAAGGCCTACCGTGATCCCGTTCCGACCGTCTCGCCGGACCGAACCTCGCCATCCCACCCTTTCCTGACAGGCCGCACCGACGGCGGGATTTCCGGGCTGAACGGCGGCTCCAAGCCGGCCACGTCGATACCCGAAGAGCCGCGCCTTTCGAGCGGAGCCGAGACGAGCCGGCGGGAGCGGCAGAGCCGGCGGGTACCCTTGAACACGAGGGAGGCCGCACAATGGCCACGCTCGTACTTCCGTTCGACAGCTACCACCCCCATGGGGGCCCCCACCGAGAGGACCCCCAGTGGCAAGCCGGCTACCGAGCAGGACGTCACGAGAGATGGCTGCTCGCGGGTGCCGGCGGAGGGCTGATCGGCCTCCTAATCGGCCACCGCCATCACCTGATCGTGTGGGCAAGTCTCGTGGCACTCATTGTCACCGGTGTCATCGTGGACCGCTGGCCCTTCGTGGCGGGGCGTTGGCTGCCGAAGCCGAGGCCTACTACACCCTGGCCGGGGATAGGTCCGAGGTCGGGGCGAGGCCGACCTACGATCCATGGCCTCCACCGTCACGAGGTCGGCATTGCCAACGAAAGCCGTTCCGGCGGCGAGTGCCGCGGCCCAGTCCGGGCGCGGACAGCTCCGACGGGAGCGTAGGGCGATGGGGCTTCGGATCCGTCTCGTCGAGCCCCGTCCGGCCGGCCACAACGTCTACGACCGTGCCCTCCTGCCCCGCCTCGGTCTCCCGCTCATGGCCAAGATGCTTGCCGAGTCGGGCCACGACGTCCGCATCTACTGCGAGATACTCGCACCGGTCGACCTCGACGACCTTCTCGGCGCCGACCTCGTCGGGATCTCCTCGACGACCGCCACCGCGCCGGCCGCCTACCGCCTCGCCGACCTCCTCGGCACCGCCGGGGTGCCTGTCGTCCTCGGGGGCCCGCACGTGAGCTTTTGCGCCGACGAGGCGCTCGGCCACGCCCACTACGTCGTGCGGGGCGAGGGCGAGCAGACCATCGGTGAGCTCGTCGCCTGCCTCGAGAAGGGATGGCCGCTCGAGGAGGTGCGGGGGCTCTCCTTCCGGGCTGGCGACGGAGAGTCCCATCACAACCCCGCCCGGCCACGCTGCACCCAGGAGGAGTTCGAGAGGCTGCCGATCCCCGACTTGAGCCTCATCGAGGGCCATCGCCGGATGATCACGAAGCCGCTCATGACCCAGTGGGGCTGTCCCTTCGACTGCGAGTTCTGCTCGGTGATCGCGATGTTCTCCCGGGCCGTCCGCCACCGACGCACCGACCAGGTCCTCGCCGAGCTCGAGGGCCTCGGCGCCGAGGGGGTCTTCTTCTACGACGACAACTTCGTCGTCAACAAGGCCCGCACGACCGAGCTGCTGCGCGCCCTGGTTACTTCGGATCTCACGCCGACCTGGTCCGCGCAGGTCCGTGCCGATGCCGCCTTGTGCTCGCTCTCTCGCCCGGAGGTCGACCATGAGTTCCTCACCCTCATGCGCCAGTCGGGCTGTCAGATGGTGATGATCGGCATCGAGGCGATCACCGACGAGGGGCTCGCGCAGATCGGCAAACGCCAGAGCGTCGCTGGGGTCGAGCAGTCGGTCGGCGCCTTCCACGACCACGACATCGCGGTGCACGGCATGTTCGTCGCCGGGCTCGACACCGACACCGCCGCCAGCGCCACGGCGACCGCCGATTTCGCCCGCCGGCTCGGCATCGACACCTTCCAGCTGATGGTCGAGACCCCGGCTCCCGGCACGAGGCTGTGGGACCGGATCGCCGCCGAGGGCCGCCTGCTGAGCGACGACTGGTCGCTCTTCGACGGGCAGTATGTCGTCACGGCCCCGGCCCAGATGACCGCCCTCGAGCTCCAGCTCGGTGTCCTCGAGGCGATGCGCCGCTTCTACTCCTGGCCGACCATCCTCGCCTCCGGGGTCGCGAGCGCTCTCGGCCACCTCCCGGACCTGACCTCGGCCGCTCGCCCGGCCCTCCTCCGCCGGCTCCCGACGATCGCCCGCCTTGCCTGGGCACGGCGTTGGGAGGACATCGAGCCCCTGCTCGACGCGGCCCTCCCGGCGCGAGTGCGGGCACGGGTCAGCGCCGCGCTCTGGCTCCCAGCCGCCCGCTTCTGCGCCCGCCGCCAGCTCGCCGCCTGGTGCGAGCAGGACCGTTCGCGTGCGCACCTCGAGTTCCTCGCCTCGCTAGGCACGTCGACCGCAGGCCCCGGAGCGCCGGCCGTAGCGGCCCGATAGCCCTCGAGCTGGCCTGTAGGCCGAGCGACATGTCCCGCCCCTTGTTGAAGTTCGGCGTGGCCACAGCTTGTTCAAGCGGCTTGGTGATCGTACTCAGACGATGTTTCAACCGGCGAGTTGACCTCGCGGCGGAGGGTTTCGATGAAGGCCGGCATGTCCCTGTAGCCCTTGATGCGTCTGAAGGAACGCTCGGCTTCGAGCATCCCGGCGGCGATCCAGCGCTTCTTCATCGAGCCGTCCTTCCAGCACGTCGCGCGGCCGGTCGTGCGTCGGGCGACGGAGATCATCGACTCGATGCAGTTGGTATTGGTGAGGTTCTTGGCGAGCTTCTGCGTCACGCCGAGCCGGCGGGCCGTGAACATCTCCTCTAGCCCCTCGCGAAGCGACGCAGCGGCGTCGGGATGGTCGGCCTGCAGCTCGGCGGCGAGGCGACGCGCCGCGTCGAGGCCCTTGCTCGCGTCGGGCTGGGCGAAGATGACCGCGAGGCGCTTGTCGATCGTCTCGCCCAGCTCCTTCGGCAAGTGGTCCTTCAGGTTCCGCCGCTTATGAAGAGTGCAACGCTGCACTTTGGCCTTTTCGCCGAAGACCTTGTGGATGCCGGCGGTGAGCGCCTTGGCGCCGTCGATCACGCACAAGATGCCCTGCGAGAAGTCGAGTCCCCGGTCGGCCAGGTCGGCGAGCAGGGAGGTGACGACGGTCTTGTTCTCGGTGTCCCCGAGCCACAGCCCGACCGGCAGCTTGGTGCCGTCGGTGGTGACGACGAGGGCGACGACGCAGCACTGACCCTCGATCTCGAGGCCGTCGATCATCAGCACGGCAGGGTCGAGCTCGGAGAGGCTGCGCGCCATCAGCTCGGCCAGGGCCTTCTCGGTGGCGGCGACAAAGCGCCTCGAGACAGCCGACTTCGAGGTCGAACGCGAGCGCTTATCGATCTCGGCGCCCACCGGCTCGGCGACATCTTGGTGTCGCCGGGTCGCGACTCCGGCCAGCATCCGCTCGACGACGAGGGAGTTGAGCAGGTCCTGGGCGCTGAATGCCTTCCAAGTGCCGAGAGCGATCTCCTCGCCGGCGACGGTCCGTCCCCGTGGCCGCTCGACGGTCACGAGCCGCCCGCCGAACACGAGCGGTCCCTTCGTCGTGCCGTGCCAGTTGCCGGTGCGCGCACTGCCCAGCTTGGCGTGCTTGCGACCGATACGCGAGCTGAGCTCGGCATCCATCATCTGGTACAGGACGGCCAGCCCCGTTGCCGAGGCGAAGGCGAGCAGCCCCTCACGCATTGCGCCCGCGACCTCGGCCAGCGCAAGGGTCACTTCCACAGGCAGGCCCTCCAGCTCAGCGGCCTCGTCCGCTCGCGCGACGGCGACGACGGGTACTTTCTTGCTCATTGGTGGTCCCCTTCCTGGGTTGTTCTTGGCGGAACACCTGACACCTACCAGATGGCAGGTCTCAGGCGGGGGACCACCGCTTCACTTCAACAATCCTTGGGGCAACGTCTCGGCCGAGCCCCCCCACGCTGGCGGCGCTCTGGGGCACTACAGCGTGAGCGCCTTGGCCGCTTGAGCCCGTCTTCCCCTCCTGCCCGCTCCGGTGCCGTCTGCCGAGGCTCGCTGGCGTGAAGCTTTCGGAGATCGTCGAGGCGACCGGCTGCTCAAAGGCGTCCGCGCTCGTCTCCCGAACGATGTGCTCGCCGGGCCGGTACCGGCTCTTCGGTGAAGTCGGCCAGCCGCCTCTAGGCTGGTGTGGGCACGTTTTCGACCGCGGCACCCTCGCCGTCTCCCCCGACCTCGTGCCGGTGGAGAACATGGTGATGGACGAGGCGGGCTTTCTGGGCCCGGGACTCCTCGTCCTCGTGGATGTACTTCTCGCCTCGAAGCGCCGAGGCGATGGCGGCGATGACGCTCATCACTACGGCGAAAACGAGGATGATCGTCAGGGCGTGCTTGAACGGCGGGCCGATCAGCTGCGGGAAGAAGGCCCGGCTGGTGATGAGCTTCGCCTGTCCGGCACTGAGATGGCCCAGCACCGTGGGCCCCAACAGGCTCTTCAGCGGGTTGTACCCCAGGAAGGCCGCGAAGAGGTAGCCGAGCGGCGGGGCTTTGGCGATCATCGCCGCGACACTCCCGGGAACCCCGTGGGCCGTGAGCCCGGCGAGCATGGCATGGGGCACCTGCGCGTTCAGCCCGACGATCAACAAGGTGAAAAACAGCCCCATCGACAGCGGCATGCCGGAGTTGGCGAGCGTCACCCGCATCCCCGAGGCCGCGCCTCGATGGCGCGCCGGCACCGAGTTCATGATCGAAGAGGTGTTCGGGGCGGCGAAAAGCCCTCCGCCGATCCCCGAGACGAGCATCACCGCGGCAAACGGCCAGTACGAGAAGTCGGCGGGAAAAAGCAGCATAAGGGCGAACGCTCCCCCTGAGACCAGCATGCCCGCGGTCGCGAAGGGCCGCGCCCCGTAGCGGTCCGAAAGCCTCCCCGACAGCGGCCCGGACAGGACGAAGCCGAGCATGAACGGCAACATGTAGACGCCCGCCCACAGGGGCGTGACGGTGAAGCTGTAGCCGTGCTCGGGCAGCCAGATGCCCTGGAACCAGATCATCAACATGAACTGGAAGCCACCTCGGCCAACCGAACCCAGGAATCCGGCAGCGTTGCCAGCGCTGAACGCCCGGATCCGGAAGAGCGACAGTCGGAATAGCGGTGCCTCCACCTTCGTCTCGATAAAGAGGAAGGCGACGATCGCTGCCAGGCCACCGAAGATCATCTCCAGAACGAAGGGGTTCCCCCAGCCGGTGAGCGAGTGCCCGTAGGGCTTGATGGCGTAGGTGAATCCGGTGAGGAGCATGGCGAGGCCACCAGCGAAGGCGATGTTTCCCAACCAGTCGATCCGGGCCGGGATGCGGATCCCGATCTCCTTCAGCTTCAGATACGCCCAGATGGTCCCGAAGACCCCGATGGGCACGTTGGCGAGGAACACCCAGCGCCACCCCACCTGGGCGAGCAGGCCCCCAACGAGGATGCCGAGGAACGAGCCCAAGATGGCGGCGACCATGTTCGTCCCGAGGGCGAGACCCAGCTGTTCGGCGGGAAAGGCGTCGGTGATGATCGCGGCCGAGTTCGCCATGAGCAGCGCCCCGCCGATCGCCTGGAACATCCGCAGGATGATGAGTTCCAGAGCTCCGGTCGGACCGTGGCTCCACACCACCGAGAGCAGGATCGCGCCGAGCGTGAACCAAGCGAAGCCGAGGTTATACATCTTCACCCGGCCGAAGATGTCGCCGATGCGGCCGACGGTCACCACCACCGCGGCAAGCACCAGCATGTAACCCATGAGGATCCACAACAGGTACGGGAAGTTCGACGCGACAAGCGGGTTAAGGCGGATGCCCCGGAAGACGACCGGGAGGGCAATCATGAGACTCGTGGCGCTGGTCGACGCGAGCAGCACCCCGATGGTCGTGTTGGAGAGTACGACCCACTTGTAACGTGGCCCGACGATCGGTGACTGGACTGGCGCTGTCAACGTCACCGCTTCACTCCTTCCAGGGGGCGGCTTGGCCCGTTTCGCTCCTTGTGATCTCTTGGCACCCCCGTCTTCGGCCTTTCGCCGGGACGCTCGGCCGCCAGGGTTTCGATGACCGTCACCGCCCGTTCGAGCGCCCGGTGGTCGGACTCGCTCAGGGCGGCCAGCCGCTCGGCGAGCCACGTCGTGCTGGCCTGGGCGCGCCGGTCGATCAGCTCGCGGCCCTGCGCGGTAACGAGGAGGTGGATCCCCCGACGATCCTCGGGGTTCGCCCGCCTCTCGATGAGGTCGGCCTCCTCCAGCTTGTCGGCGAGACGGGTCGCGGCCGGTGAGGGCAAGCCTTCCATCTCGGCGAGCTGGCCGACGCTCAAAGGACCGAAGTTGACGACGGCCGCGAGCGCCGACAACTGGGCGATCGTCAATTCCGAGGGACCGCGCCGACGGAGCTGGCGGGAAAGGTGGATCATCGACACCCGCAGCCGTCCCGCCAGGGCGTAGGATGTCACCGGCTGCCGGCGGCGGCCGCCCGTCCCAAGTCGTCGCATGGCCATCCGGTCAGCGACCCTTCACCGAGGTGACGGCGTCGGTGCACCCACGTGGCAACCCCGAACGAGCATCGATCATTACTATTGATACTAGATGCCGAAAGTACCGAAATCCAACACGCGGTCGGAATCGTGACGGGCAGCGGTGCTGGCCCTTAGGCGCAAGACGCCAGCCTCGATCAGATATCTCCAGGTCAGCCGAGCGAGACAGCGCCCGGCTCTTCGCGGCCGGCAGCGCCCGACGGGTCGTGGCTCGTTACACGTTGCGTGAAAGCGCGCCGAGTCGTGACGACCACGGCGAGCAGCCACAGAGGGGGCGCGGTGGCCGCGCAGCGCTCGGCGAGTCCCAGCAGGGCGCCGTGGCTTTCGAGCGCGTACCACGCCGCGAGCCCAAGCGAGACGCCCGCCGCTGCGAAACTCGGAGTACGCGTCAACAGCAGCGCAGGATGTAGTCGATGCGAAGCGAATACCGGCCACGTACAGCAGGTCAGCGCCGCCGCGATGGCGGAGAGTTCATGCGGGAGCGAGTATCCGTGATTCGGCTCACGGAGCACGGCGATCAATAACGTCGCCACACCTCCGCCGGCAAGCAGGACGCGGCCAACACGTCGTGCGGGCTGAAGTCCGAGCGCAGCGAGCAAATAGCAGAAGCCCAAACCGGCTAGCGCTGAGTTCATCACCCACGAGTCGGTGGCTCGCTGCGTGCCAAGTTCGCTTATCGTGTCGTGGACCGGGTTGTACCAAACTGGCTGAATCGCCGCGGCGACAAGAAAGCCGCCGATGAGCAACACCGGGGCCGCGCTGGCGGCCGCTACCGCCCACCAGGGGATCGCCTTCACCGCTGGATCCTACGCGCCGGACCGCCTTGCAGACCCGGCAGCGAGGATCGGAAGTCGACCGTCCACTACTTCAGGGAATGGATCCGTCAGCGTTTGCGTGGATGCCCCCTCGCGGGTGGACATCGAGGACGGCCAGGAGAACACTAAGAGGCGGTGCGCTTCGAGAGTTTCGCGTTCGGCTCGATCCAAATCGACGGCAAGACCTACGACCACGACGTGGTGCTCAACAGGGGCGCTATCCGAAAGCGCGTCAAGAAGGCGTCCCGACAGCTCCGCGCCGCATATGGTCACACGCCGCTGTCGCTCTCTGAGAAGATCCCGTGGGACTGCCGTCGTCTCGTGGTCGGGACCGGAGCACAAGGTGCCCTCCCGCTTGTCCCGGAGCTGAAGCGAGAAGCCGAGAGGCGCGGCGTGGAACTCGTGTCCTTGCCAACCGCCGATGCCATCGCGCTGCTGGAGAAGGACTCGGAAAGCACCAATGCTGTCCTCCATGTGACCTGCTGAGTTTCAGCAATCCCGAGACGCGTCCCATAACGTCATTCGGGATCTGCGGGCGGATTCAACCGGTCAGTGCAAGAAACTCGGTGAGCTTCTCTGATGGTTTCATATATCCGAGTGTCTTGCGCGGGCGGTTGTTGAGACTGGCGGCGAAACGCTCGAGGTCTGCGGCACTGTGCACCGAGAGGTCGGTTCCTTTCGGCATGTATTGACGGAGCAATCCGTTGGTGTTCTCGTTCGATCCTCGTTGCCAAGGGCTATGCGGGTCACAGAAGTAGATCTGGATGCCGGTGTCAACGGTGAAGGATTGGTGTCTCGCCATCTCCGTTCCTTGATCCCACGTGATCGAGCGACGCAGCACGTCGGGAAGACCGGTGATCGCCTTGCGCATGGCGGCGTCGACTTTGTCCACCTCCCGGCCGTCGGGAAGATGCAACAAGAGCACGAAGCGTGTCGAGCGCTCGACGAGGGTCCCGACCGCCGAGCGGCCGTTCTTGCCGATGATGAGGTCGCCCTCCCAGTGGCCAGGGACAGCACGATCTTCCACCTCGGCCGGGCGCTCGGAGATCATCACCATGTTCGAGATCGGCCCTTGACGCTGCATGCGACCACGTGGCCGACGCTGGGCTCGTCCTGATCTCAAGCAACGGTGGAGCTCACGGCGCAGTTCACCGCGACCTTGGACATAGAGCGTCTTGTAGATCGTCTCGTGGCTCACTCGCATCATCGGATCGTTCGGGAACTCTCTGCGCAAGCATCTCGCGATCTCTTCGGGAGACCACCACTGCTTGAGGCCTTCGATCACCTTGGCCGCCAGGGGTTTGTGGCTCAGCCTGGTGGGTTTTGGGCGACGGGACTGCTCATAGGCGCGCTCGTGCGCACGCCAGGCCTCATAGCGCGTCCGCCCCCCGTTCGACGAAACCTCTCGTGACAGAGAGGACACCGACCGCCCGAGTGCACGGGCGATCGACGTGAACGTCTCCTTGCGCTCGATCCCTGCTCGGATCTCCTCTCGCTCTCTCATCGACAGACGACCCGGTGCCGGCGTCCAACCATGAGTATCCGGCGGAAGCTGGTCCCGCAGCATGCAGACTCTGTGCGCGTGAGAGTCCGAGCACTCGAGTATGCGGCCAATTTCCCGAAACGAATACCCCCTCGCTCGGAGACGCCGAACTTCCTGCTCCATTTTTGGTGACCGTTGTCGCGGCATCTACGCCCTCCCAGTGAGCTCATCCAACGATGGTTGGCTCACTGAGAAATTGCGCGGACCCTTTGAATCCACCGCGTTCGGACTGCCCTCGAACGCCGGCTTGGTGCGGGATCCTCAAGGCGAGTCAGTGGGGTGTCTTGACTCGCATGGATTGATTCTCCGCTGCAGGCGCGTCACGGGCGCGAAGGGGCGCGTAGCTTGGCCGCGCATAACGCCGACTCGGGCGCGACTGCGCGCGTCCCACGCCTCGGCCTTCTGTGTTTGCCGAAACAGAGATCGGGAACTAGGCCTCGACGAGGATTACTAGGGTTTCTGGCAACACGCCGTCGTGCTCCATCGCCTGGGCCATCCCCTCGGATTGCATCGCGCCCATGAGCACGTCCAGGTCGGCGACGTCCATGAGCACCGCCACCCGAGTGCGGTTCTGCGGGTCGACAAACGTCCGAATGTTGGTGACACCCAGGGGCCCGAAGACCTCTTCCCGCTTCGGCGAGGCAAGCCAGTGATCCGTGTCCTTCACACTGTGGTAGCCGATGATGGTTGGCATGGCTCCTCCTTCGGCGTCTTGGGTCGACGCCGGGGTCGAGACCGATGTCGCGACCTTATATGTCGCGTCTCATGTGTGCGTCGGACGCACCCTGGAACGCGCACCAGAGCCCGGAAGCTCAGTTCGACCTGCACTCTGCAAGTCGATTGTCGCGCCGAACATCGACCGGCCTGATCACGCTCGACACACGGAACGACGGATATGGAGTGCAAGTCGCGTCCCATAATGTCTGCCGACTGGCGTGTCGAACGCGACACCTATCGCCGGATCGAGGCGGGTTGTGCCAGGCGAGTCGGTCGAGTTCTCTACTGGGGGCAAATACCGAGTTCGGTCGCTTCCTTTCGGGCGCGAACGGGCGCGTCTGAACTTCCGCGTGCTGCCGCGTCCTGCCGCCTGGTGCCGCGTGCTGCCGCAAGCGAGAAGCGGTGAAATCGCGTAAGTCCTGGTCACAGGGTTGCGGCGATCCATTTTCGCAACGTGGAAGTCGGCGGTTCGAGTCCGCTCACCTCCACTGTAAATACCCAGCTCACCGCTTATCTAGAGGGTAGACGGTCTTGTTTTCGGCTTATCTATCGCGCGTTTATCGCGCGTGGGTTAATAAACCGAGCCGCAAATAGATCAGCCGCGCCCCATCCGTGCGCGGTCTCTACGGTCCGACGGCCGCGGTTGCAAGTGAATCTGGCGCGTAGCGGGAACCGTCGGCAGTCGGCATCCGCTGACTACATCTCAAGGCGGCGGTGTGTTGTCGCTCGGTCGTCTGCCATTTGGTTTGTGACCAGGGACGGGATTCGCCATCGCACGGTCCACCTTCCGAAGGATTACTCAGCCCTTCGATGCTTCCCGTTGCGCCTCTTTGTACTTGCGGTGTTGCTCGAGGATGTGCTCATGGGAAGCACCTTGTGTCGGCACATCCGGATGGTGGTGCCGACACAAGTGATACGGAGTGCCCTCCAGTGGGTGATGGCCGATCCTCCAACACCCCTTCGTGTGGCAGTTGGCCTTACGGACACCCGTGTACACCCCGACGCCGACCGCAACGATGAGTGTCGCCTCACCCAGGTCGGAACCGAAGCCGGACCAGAAGCCGTAGTAGGGACCGCTCTCATTGAGGGTCCCGGTGTGAACGGCCGCCCAATGGCGCAGGAAGGCAAAGAAGACGATCAATAGGACCAACGCCACGAGAACCAACAGGACGAGTGAGCCAAGCGCCAACCTCTTCAATTGGCTTCCACTCGTCTCGGAGGTGATGCCCGAATTCCCGCCGCCATCTTCACCCCCTTGCGCCAGTGGGGCTGGAGATGAAGCGTCCGTACGGTTCGCAGGCGGGAGGTCGGGTGTCGTGTCTGCAGTGTACGACCGTCGCGCAACTGGGGTGCGGTCCGCTGAGGCAGTGACTCTTGTTCGTAGGCGATAGGGATCCCGACGCGCGGTACGTACGTTGGCCCTGCTCAGGTCGCGGAGAAGGTCTTTGCCTCCGTGCCTAGAGATTGAAACAGCTTCGAGATCATCCCAGAGGTTCTGGCGCCCTTTAGCTTCAGTCGTCGAGGGTCCAGCGCGGCGGCAGCTCAAACCAACCGCAACGTCTAGGTGGATTCTTCAATCAGACGGATCAGGAGCGGCATTTCCGCGGCGAGTCGGTCGGGTGTGTTGGCTCGGATGGATTGACCCTCCTTTGCGGGCGCGTCGCGGGCGCGAACGGGCGCGTCTGAAATTCCGCGTGCTGCCGCGTGCTGCCGCGTGCTGCCGCAAGCGAGAAGCGGTGAATTCGCGTAAGTCCTGTTCACAGGATTGCGACGATCCATTTTCGCAACGTAGAAGTCGGCGGTTCGAGTCCGCTCACCTCCACCAAGGCATTCCGGGAGAGACAGGCCGGAGCGACGAACCGGGACGAAACCGCCGCGAAAGATCCAGGGCCCGGGCATGACGCCACGCAGCCGAATACGCTCTTGTCACCTAGGAGGACCAAACATGAAGAAGAGCCTCATCATCATCGTCGGCGCTTTGTGCATCGTCGCTGCCTCGGCGACCATGGCCGCAGCGGCCACGTGGGCGCCGAAGTCAGCAGCGAGATCCACCATGGCCGGCGCCGTGGCTGCTTCCTCGGGGTTCCCAACGACCTGCCCACCTGCCGCGGTGGTGGGCAAAGCACTCGGGCTGACGCTGTCCAAGCCCGTCGTCACCAAAGAGTCCGGGACACCGTTTTGGCTTCTGGAGTGCCAGTACAGCGCCACCCCGGCGATCGACGTGAACGTCTCCTTGCGCTCGATCCCTGCTCGGATCTCCTCTCGCTCTCTCATCGACAAACGACCCGGTGCCGGCGTCCAACCATGAGTATCCGGCGGAAGCTGGTCCCGCAGCATGCAGACTCTGTGCGCGTGAGAGTCCGAGCACTCGAGTATGCGGCCAATTTCCCGAAACGAATACCCCCTCGCTCGGAGACGCCGAACTTCCTGCTCCATTTTTGGTGACCGTTGTCGCGGCATCTACGCCCTCCCAGTGAGCTCATCCAACGATGGTTGGCTCACTGAGAAATTGCGCGGACCCTTTGAATCCACCACCTCTGTCGCGTCCCCTACCGCCGTTCAGGTCGGAGCGGCATTTCCGCGGCGAGTCGGTGGAGTGTCTTGGCTCGGATGGATTGACCCTCCCCTGCGGGCGCGTCACGGGCGCGAACGGGCGCGTCTGAAATTCCGCATCCTGCCGCGTGGTGCCGCGTGCTGCCGCAAGCGAGAAGTGGTGGATTCGCTTAAGTCCCGTTCACAGGGTTGCGACGATCCATTTTCACAACGTGGAAGTCGGCGGTTCGAGTCCGCTCACCTCCACTGTTGCCAAATGGGAGAGAAGGACAGGCGCGGGAAGGCAGGCCAAAGACCGGGGTCGGAAAGGCAGCCAGCCCGGCAGCAGGGGCAACGGCCGGGAGGGCGAAGAGACAAGCGGGCGGCCGGAGGGGCGACAGGCGAGCGAGACGGCCGGGCGGCCGGGCGGCGCCACCGAAGGGCGCACGCACGGAACGCACGGACGGCGGGGAGAGAGGGACAGGCAACAGCGGGCTCAGCAGGCGGGCACAGCGCTAAGGGCAGGAAGCTACGGGGCCGGCACACAGGCGCCCACGTTCGCCCACGCGGTGGCGGAACGAGCGGGTGGTAGGTCAGTTAGGGGTCATGGGGCCGGGGGCGGTGTTGGGGGCAGGCGGCAGGCAGGTGCAAGGCGGGGCATTCAGGGACAGCTAGGACAGACCCGCAGAGCGCTGGCGGGGAGTCGTGCTTGCCGAAGAGTTATCCGGAACGGCTTCGCTTCCAACCGATGCAACCGAAGTTAGCAACCGCCCGGCGTCGTACTGTTCGCGGCAGCTGTGGCCGATGTCGCAATGCTGTTGGCCTGCGCCACCAACGCCTTGCCCTCCGACGTCGCCTGCGCCTCATCTGCGGAAAACTGCGACTCGGCCTGTGTGGCTTGGGTCACGGCTAGCTGCTCCTGAGCGGACGTGGCCGCATACGAAGAGCCGTGGGTAGGTAGAGCAGCGAAGAGCCGCAAGAGTCGCTACCGTGGCTGAGGCCGGGCGATCCGTTGCAAACACCGCCTGCCTTCCTTGAGCCGAACGGTTGAGCCAGGCCATCCCGACCCGAGTCACCGGGTTAACCTGCGCACTAAGTTTCCGCTGTCGCGCCCTGGGACACACAGTGAGCGCACGCAGGGGGAGGAACCTCATGCCGGCATGCGCGGGTGTGACCGGGGCCAAGAGGGGGCATAGGTGGCCAAGGGCCACCGCCGCGGTGGGCATTGTTCTTTTCTTGCTGGGTGCCCCTCCGGGTGCTCGTGGTGCCATGGCTGCCGCCGGCTCCCCTGTCCGTGCAGCTCGTCAGGCCCAGGTTGACCGGCAGCCGGACGGGGCTCAGGCGGGCGCCACAACGACCCTCGCCAAGTGCACGTTCGCTGCGTTGCAAAACACTGTCGCAACGGGCGGCGTGTTCCGCTTCGCTTGCAGCGGCACGATCGACTTCACACAGGAGCTCACGCTCAGCGCCGGTGAGTCGGTAACCCTCGACGGGTCGGGCAGTTCTGTGGTCCTCGACGGGCAGGGGAAGACGCGCCTGTTCGATGTCAAGGCTGGCTCGCTGACCTTGGTCGACCTCACGTTGCAGGACGGGGCGGCCACTGGGGCCAAGGGCGCCCCGGGGGCCAAGGGTTCCCCCGGCGCCAATGGGGACAACGGTAAGGACGGCACCGACGGCGTAGACGGGACGGCCCCCAGCCAGGACGGGACCATAGGCCAGCCCGGCACACCGGGCACTGACGGCCAGGACGGGACGGAGGGCGGCACCGGCGCCAAGAGCGGGGACGGCCAGGGCGGCGCCATCTACGTGGCCTCAGGCGCCAAAGTCACGGTCGCCGGAGGCACCTTCAAGAACGATGCCGCCACCGGCGGTTCCGGTGGCTCGGGAGGCAAAGGCGGGCCCGGCGGCGAGGGGGGCATGGGTGGCGACGGGGGCTACGGCGGCTCCGGGCAGGGCAATAGCGCTGACGGCAGTACCGGCGGCAATGGGGCGGACGGCAGCCCAGGGGCCAACGGAGGCAATGGCGGGGCCGGTGGTGCCGGCGCTGACGCTGGCGACGGTGGCGACGGCCAGGGCGGCGCCATCTACAGCCAGGGGGTACTGGTGATCGTCGGCACAGCCTTCCAGGGCAACGCCGCCAAAGGCGGCAGCGGTGGTGGTGGTGGCAACGGCGGGCCCGGCGGTTTCGGGGCGACGGGCGGTTATGGCGGTAATGGCGGTGCCGCAGGAGAGGGCGTACGCGCCCAGGGAAACCCAGGTAACGGTGGCAGCCCCGGCAGGAGTGGCAACACTGGGCCCGGCGGCGACGGCGGTGGGGCCGGCGACGGCGGCAACGGCGAAGGGGGAGCGGTCTACTCGACCGGCCAGCTGACGGTCCTGGCCGCGAAGTTCAGTTCCAACAGCGCGACGGGCGGCGCGGGCGGCAAAGCGGGCACCGGCGGGGCCGGCGGCCCGGGCAGTTCCGGCGAGTGGGAGGATACCGGCGGTAACGTCGGCGCTTCGGTCGATCACGGGCCCGTCGCCACTCCGGAGAACGGCGGCAGTGGTGGTCGAGGGGGCGACGGGGGTGACGGTGAGCAGGGCGGCGGCGGTGGCGACGGCCACGGCGGCGCCATCTACAGCTCGCGTCCTGCGACGATCGAGAAGACCTCGTTCCAGTCCGACACAACGATGGGCGGTGTCGGCCAGCCGGGCGGTCAGGGTGGTGCCGGTGCTGCCGGGATCGATGGCGGCGACGGGGGTCAGTCGGAGGGTCCTGGTGTGGGCGGCGGCGAGGGCGGCGAGGGCGGCGATGGCGGCGACGGGGGCAGCGGTGGCCACGGCGGTGCCGCCGGCAACAGCTCCGGCGGAGCGGTCTACTCCAAAGCGCTGCTCTCCATTACTGGCCTGACCTTCCTCTCTGACCAGGTGAGCACCGGCTCTCCGGGCTCACCCGGTGCCGGCGGTGCTGCGGGCCACGGGGGACGGGGCGGGTCCGGAGGCGTAGGTTTTGGCGGCAAGAACGGCAAAGCCGGCGAGGCGGGCGAGGCGGGCAAAGCCGGCGACGCCGGCAACCGCGGCGTCAAGGGCTCGTCCACGCTCCCCGACACCAACGCGCCCACCGGCGACGCCAAAGCACTGAGCATCGACCCAGGCCAGCTCAAGGCGGCGACAAGCGAGGCTGCCTACTCGGCAGCGCTGTCAGCAAGTGGCGGTAGCGCCCCCTACACCTGGGCCGTGCTGGGGCTCCCGCCCGGCCTGATCGCCAGCGCAGGCGCGGTCAGCGGCACCCCCACGGCCAAGGGCACCTTCACGGTCGTTGTCTTCGTCACCGACTCGACCAAGCCGTCCGAGCGTTTCGGTGCCCGCACCTACACGCTGAAGGTCACCTGACCCGGCGCGCCGTTGCCTTGCCGGCCGCTCCGCCGCTCGTCGCCGTTTTCGTCCTGGCGCTTTCGCCCGCTCCCGGCCGTCGTTGCCCTTGGCCCGTTCGTTGCTTCCTGCCTCGCCGCGGTCCTTTGTCCCCGGTCTTTCGCGCCTCTTCCTGCGCCTGTCCTTCTGTCCCATTCGGCAACGGTGGGGAGAGACAGGCGGAAGCGCGAAACCAAGACAAAACCGCCGCGGGGAGGCCAAGGCGACGGGAAAGCGGGCAGCCGACGGGCGAGGCGGCGCAAGGAGCGCCGACCGGCGACCGGCGGGGAGCCAGGGAGCGAGAGGCTGGACCAAGGGCCGAGGACGACAGGCGAGGGGCCGACGCCCCAGAGCCGCCGTACCCGTACGAGGTGGAACGACGAGCGAACGAGCGCGCGTTCTGGCGGTTCTGGGCCGCCGTCGTGGACTGCTCCGGCTTCGTCGTCCTCGTCACCGTTCTGCACCTCGTCGTCATCTGAAACGCGGCCTACCGCCCGAGAGCAGTGGCTTTCGCGGCCAGCTCTTGGATCGTGGACGGCCCGCTCGGCTGGCCACCGTTTGAACGCCGGAGATTAAGGTCGATAGCAGTGGGATCCGAAGCACGTGGAGCAGCGCGCTGCAGTCCTTCGTCGCTTCGCTGACCAACCCGTGTTGCCTTTGAGGAGGACCACCATGACCGATACCGCCCTGCAAGAGTCGGAATCACGGCTCTCGCCCGAGACAGCGGACAGGCACCGTGCGATCGCGTCCCTCCAGGAGGAGCTCGAGGCGATCGACCGGTACGACCAGAGAATCGACGCCACGAACGACTCCGGACTGGCCTCAGTGTTGGCAAACAACCGTGACGAGGAGAAGGAGCACGCTGCGATGCTCATCGAGTGGCTGCGCCGCCACGACGCGGTATTGGAAGGCAAATTGCGCACGTACCTGTTCACGAGCGCTCCTGTGACCGAGATCGAAGCCGGAGCCGAGGCGAGTGGCGGCGCCGGCACCAGTCCTGCCGGCGCGTCCGGCACCTTCGGCATCGGCAGCCTCAAAGGAGAGTCGTTGTGAACCACCTTCTTCGCTCCCATGCCCCGATCACCGACATCGCCTGGAACCGCCTTGATGCCGAAGGCCACGAGCGGCTCGTGCCTGCGCTCGGCGCCCGCAAGTTGGTGGACTTCTCCGGCCCACTGGGCTGGGGGCATTCGGCCACGAACCTGGGGCGGGTGTCCGACGTCAAGGCTCCTGGAAAAGACTTGCAGGCACGCCAACGACGAGTGCTGCCGCTTGTCGAGCTTCGGGCCCCTTTCGTGATCTCGCGTCATGAACTGATGGATGCCGACCGCGGAGCCACCGATCTCGACCTGGCGGAACTTGACGCGGCGGCGCGGCGGATCGCCGTGGCCGAGAACATCGCGGTCTTCCACGGGTGGCCCGAGGCCGGCATCGTCGGAATAGCTGGAGCGACGGCTCACGAACCCATCACACTGGGGACCGCCTACGCCGGCTACCCGGAACACGTGGCCAAGGCGGTCGAAACGCTGCTCGAGGCCGGTGTGAGCGGCCCCTACGGCCTGGCCCTCGGCCCGCAGGAGTACACCGGTGTCGTGGAGACGACCGAGCACGGCGGACTGGTCGTGCTCGACCACCTGCGCCAGATCCTCGGTGGTCCGATCGTGTGGGCCCCGGGAGTCGACGGTGCCGTTGTCGTCAGTATGCGGGGTGGAGACTTCCTGTTCGAGTCGGGGGAAGACCTGTCCCTCGGCTACAGCCACCACGACGCCGACAGCGCATATCTATACCTCGAGGAGAGCTTTAGCTTCCGCGTCGCGACGCCCGAAGCCGCGGTGACGCTGACCACCTAAGCCCGGCGCGGCTCGGAACCCGATGATCGATACTCAGACGGTGGCCATGCTGCGTGTCGCCCTGCTCCAGGTCACGTCCGTCGGCGCGGACCCAGCCGAGAACCTTGGCCGTGGTCTCAACGCCTGCCGGGAGGCTGCCTCCAGAGGGGCGGATATCGCGGTGTTCCCCGAGCTGTGGCAGATCGGCTACCAGCCCTGCCCCGACGACCCCGAGGGGCGACAGGCCTGGCAGAGAAGGGCCATCGAGCCGGCCGATCCGTGGCTGGCAGCCTTCCAGGACCAAGCACGCCAGTTGGACATGGCCATCGTCGTCACCTACCTGGAGCGCTGGACCAGCGCGCCCCGTGACGCCGCAGCGCTCATCGACCGCACCGGCCGCCAGATCGCCACCTACGCCAAGGTGCACACCTGCGACTTCTCGATGGAGGCGGCCCTCACCCCCGGCGACGCCTTTAGCGTGGCGGTGCTCGACACCCGCCACGGCCCGGTCCGCGTCGGCATGATGATCTGCTACGACCGGGAGTTCCCCGAGTCTGCCAGGGTGCTCATGCTTGAGGGCGCCGAGATCATCCTCGTCCCGAACGCTTGCGACCTCACCGAGGACCGGATCGGCCAGTTCCGGACCCGGGCGTTCGAGAACATGGTGGCGGTCGCGATGGCCAACTACCCCTCGCCCCAATGCAACGGACACTCCTGCGCCTTCGACGGCGTCGCCTTCACAGCCGACGAGAAAGCCCGAGACCACAAAGTCATCGAGGCGGATGGCGAAGCAGGGGTTGTGCTCGCAGAGATCGACCTCGACCTGCTCCGTGACTACCGAGCCAAAGAGAGCTGGGGCGACGCCTACCGCAAGCCGTACGCCTACGGACCCCTCGTCAGAGATCGCCCGTGTCCGCCCTTCGTCCGCGATGACGCTCGACGGGATACGCCGGGCGACTGACCCAGCGCACAGACATACTCGATCAACGACCAACGACAATCACGGCGAAGGCCGCGGACAGGCAGATCAGTTTGCTGTCGCGAGCCTGGCCAACCGTTCGCGCAGCTCAGAGTCGCGGACGGCACCTTGCGACTACGGTGGACAACGCCGTCCAGCAGCGCTGGGTCGTGGGCGCGAGACGGCAGCCCATAGCGTCGGACGCGGTGTTTCGCGTTCGTGCCGGACGCCGGGTCGGGCGAGATCATGCGATCCCGTCCGCCGGTGGTTGGGGATACGGCCGGCTGCACGTGTGATAATCGCCGAGATGGCAGACGTCGCCTCCGTTCCCTCGGCCCGCCAGGCGGGCAAGTCGGCCCGCCTGCGTCGCATCTTCGGTGAAGACGGGCGTTGCGTCGTGGTGCCGCTCGACCATGGCATGATCCTCGGTCGCGTCCCCGGCCTGGAAGACCCGATGGCCGTCCTGCGGCGCCTTCTCGAGGCGCCGTGCGACGGCTTCCTGCTTGGTCCGGGGGTCCTGCGCCGGTCGGCGGAGCTCTTCGGCCGTCGCGCGGCTCCGGCGCGTATCTTGACGATGGACGTGCACTGGCGCGAGGCGTCTGGCGGGGGCCATCGCCTGACGACGAGTGTCGAGACCGCCGCCGCCCTCGGTGTCGACGGCGTCAAGCTGCTGATGCCCTGGGACGTGCCCGCCGCGGAGCGGGCGAGCACCGCGGCGCTCGTCGCGGGCGTCGTGGAGCAGGCCGACCGGTTCGGTCTCCCCGTCATGGTCGAGCCCGTGGCGCTCGAGGCGACGGGCACGGCGGCGCGTGAGGTGGCGGCCCATGGCTGTCGGGTCGCGGCCGAGATCGGCGCAGACATCCTGAAGGTCGCCCATCCTGGTGACGACGGTGTGCTGCGGTCCTGGTGCGAAGAGCTCGGCGTGCCTGTCGTGCTGCTCGGCGGTGGCGGCGCGGTCGCACGCGACGAGCTCGTCGCGCTCGTGAGCCGGGGGATCGCAGCCGGCGTGCGTGGGATCGTCATTGGGCGCAAGGTGTGGGGACGACCGCCCGACGAGACGGCCTCGCTCCTCGCCGAGCTGTACTCGATCGTCCACGGCTGACCGATGCCGTCACCCACTCGCCAGGGGTTCGAGCGGTGGGGCTGGGAACGCGTCCGGACCGGGCAGGAGTCCGGCGGCGGAACCGGCGGAGAGCGCGGCGCCACGGGCACCCGGCTCCCGCACTGAGACGAAAGACGCGCCGGGGAACCGCACGATCTTTCGCTTCTCGAGCTGCGCGGCTCGGATCCAGCCGCCGGTCATGACCACCCGTTCGACGGGACCGCCGAGTCGTTCCACCGTGGCGTAGAGGTGGAAAGAGCGCCGCAGCATCTCCTCGACCGCGAGAGCCTTGGCCTGCGCGGCGGTGACGCCGGGTCCGATGCCCGAGAAGGACGAGCGGCCGGTCGCGTCGTCGAAGTCGAACGAAAGCGTCACGCCGGTTCGTCGATGACCTTCACCAGCGGAGGTCCCCGAGACAACGGCATCGGTTCCGGGAGCGTCACCGACCGGTCCGCTCGCCCCCGTTTCGGCCTCGCCGTTCCAGCCGAGAAGGTCGTAGACGGGTCCGAGCACGAGCCCGAAGGGTCGGCCGGCGAGGATCGCCTGATAACCGGGAACGACGTGGCAGCCTACGCCGACGCCGCTCGCTACCGCCGCGACGAGGTCCGCCGACCCGAGCGGGACGGTACTGCGCACGTAGGCCTCGGCGGTGCCGCAGGAGTTCAGCACGTCCCGAGGTGTGACGACCCCGGCACCGACGGCCGCGCAGAGGTGGTCATGGCCCCCGACCGCGATCGCTGCCCCGGACAGCCGAGCGAGCCCGGCCGGTGGATCCGTGATTCTGCCGAGCAGGCTGCCGGCGGGGAGCGCGACAGGGAAGAGGCCTGCCGGGAGATCGGCCCACTCGAGCAGCTCGGCCGCCCAGCGCGTTTGGCCCACGTCGAACAGCCCGGTGCGGGAGGCGAGCGACCATTCGGCGGCGCGTGTCCCACCGAGCCGGTGCGCCACGTATTCAGGCACGCTCAAGGCGCAGCGGGCAGCGGCCGCCCCGGGCACGTGCCGGAGGATCCAGCGCAACTTCACCAGCGACGCCGTTCTCGAGACCGGCAGACCGGTGAGTGCCGTGAACCGCGCCGCGCCAAACTGCTCCTCTAACTCCGTCTGCTCCTGACCGCCCCGCGCGTCGTACCAGGCGATCGCCGGCGCCACGGCTTGGCCCCTCCCTCCGAGGAGCGCGAGGGCCTCCGCCATTCCCGTCACGCCGACGCCGACGACCTGCCCCGCGGGGGCCTTGCCGAGGGCAGCCGACGTCGCCGTCAGCGACGCGGCGTAGAGATCCTCCAACATCGCCTCGGCTCCCGAGGAGGTGACCCGCCAGGGCGTTTCGACACGACCGTCGGACAACTCGCGTCCGGCAAGGTCGACGACGAGCGCCTTGACGAGGGTCGAGCCGATGTCGATGCCGACGAGAAGGCCCTCACGCACCGAAAAGGCCACCTACCTCGGTGTCGGCAGGCGGCACCGGGCGCCGCGCGAGATTCGGGACGCACGACGCCGCGTTCGTGACGGCGAGGATACGGTCCTCGGGCGGGTCGCTCACGGGAACAGCCTCGCAGACGCGGCGGTGCCGACGCCGGGCGTCTTGGTCGGTTCGGTCGAGTTCCGGAGGCCGTGTGTCTCGACAACGGTTGCCGGTCGACCGAAAGGGGGCCATCGCTGCTTCGGTGTCGGCCACGCGGCTGTCACGTGCGGGAGGTCAGAATCGACGTCTACTCGTGGCGATGAACGTTCCAACCCAAGTACGTCTCGAGTGCCTCTTGCACGGCCGCCGCGGTCTGCGAGAGGCTCATCACGACGTGGTGCTCGAAGCCGTTTCGGCACATGTATTGGAGAAGAGCCTGAAGCCGCGGGACTTCGATGACGCCGTGGGCGCCGAAGGTGCGAACCGTGTCGTCCGTGAACCGTCCTTCACCGAGATACACCTTGATCTGCCCTGAGGCGTCGTCCGTGCTCACGCGCAGGTAAGTTGCTGGACCGCTCTTGATCCGGCCGTAGAGGGTGCCGTAGGTGCGTTCCTTCCCCACCGTGCCGGCGATGATTTCTTGGAAATTCATGCTGGTTGACTCGAGGAATTGGCTCGGCAGGTTGCTGCAGTGGAAGACGACGGCCTTTTCCGGCTCGCCGCCGAAGTTGTTGTTCCAGTCGAGAATGGCGCTCGGTGTCCCGGCGGCCGCTTGGAGTATCAACATCGAGACGACTCCGGTGACGTCCAGCTCGCATGCGCTGGGCCTCAGACTGTCGCTCAACATGCTCATGATTGTGCACGGGACGATGCCGTAGAACTCCTGCAACGCGGTCCAGCACTGGATCGAAGAGCCGTCAAGTTGCTCTGACTCCATCCAGTCGTCGACGACCGCGCCGAGCTTCGCCATCTTCAACAGCGCCACGTCGGGCACGCCCGCAGTGGAGGTGTAGGCAGAGATCGCCTCGCCCTTCTCCACCACCGCTGGGTCGTCGTCCGCCAGACGCCCGATGCGTCCCAGCACCTCGGAGAGGTCGAGCGTGACGACGGAGATCCCTGCTTGCTCGAGCAGCTTCTCGCTGAAACGCACGGTGTTGAAGTTGGACGGTCGGGCGCCCATTGCCCCTACCCGCATCCCCTTCACGGACCTCACCACCCGGCAAACGCGGGCGAAGCGGTCGAGGTCGGCCGCGAATTCTGGCGACTGTGGCGAGCAGGTGTGGAGCGACGTGAGTGAGAACGGGATCCCGTATTGCGTCAGGTTGTTGCAGACCGAAAGCTTCCCGCAGAAACTGTCACGCCGGTGCGTGATCTGGAGCTTCTCCGCCTCGTCGGGAAAGGCATGGACGAGCACGGGGACTCCGAGCCGAGAGCCGCGGATCGAGTTCGCGACAGCCCGCTCGTCCCCGAAGTTGGGGAGCGTGACGACGATCCCGTCGATCTCTTCGGCGTGGTCGCGGAACAGGCGCGCGCACTTCGCCGCGTCGTCCAGCGACTCCACCGAGCCGTGCTCCGTGTCCTCCGGTCCGAGCGCGACAACCTCGAAACCCGAGGCTTCGAGCACCTTGAGTATCTCGGAGCGGCCTTCGCGGCAGAGCTTGCTCGGGAAGAAACCGCGGTTTCCGACGATAAGACCGACTGTTAGGGGACGTTTCACCGAACCATTTCGCATGCGCGGCGATATTAGTCACTGAATGCTCGTGTTCGCTGTGCCGCGTTCGTCGCCACCAGGGGGCGGACGTAGGCGGTGGAGACTCCGGACTACGTCCGGGGGCATTGGATTGTGACACCCTGGATCGCTCGAATCGTGGCTCTGGCGAGCGGGCGAAGTAGGTGACCGAGCCGAGCTCCACGGTTCCACCGCCACTTCCCCTCAGTATGGGGTGGATCTGTCGCGAGTGGGTGCACGTTCGGTCGCGTCGGTGCCGAAATTGACGTCAGTGTCCATTGCTAGACCAGATGAGTCCGGGTGCGTGTCTGCACCGCAGGAGATTGGACTCGAACCTCGATCCGGTTCGTGAAATTGCCCCTTCGACCAGTTTGGTCCGACGCGCCAGCGGTCGGCGGCGCGATGGACTCCTGCGACGAACGCCCTGCAGCACAAGCGCAGGAACTGGAGGGTGATGAAGACGAACACCGCGAGCACGAGCGAGGGATAGACGGCGTTCATGAATGAAGCTCGGAGTACGACCGGATGTTCGACTTCCTAGACGGATGCCCGCTCGTGGGTCGGCCTCGATCGAAGGGGTGGGCTGCAAGCTGCGGCGACTGACGGTGCCGGAAGACGGACGTCGCCGTTCACCGGCCGGCGGGTGCGGCGCTGGAGCTCGTGGCCGCGTTGACGGTCTGCCCTGCTGTCAAGGCACGCATTGTGACCGGACTTGAATGACGGCTGCGCACGTCTGGTGTGCCGCCTCGGAACTCGGCAACAGCTTCAGCCGGGAGCGGACGGGCGTAGAGGAAGCCTTGGCCCACGTCACAGCCGAGCGAGGCAAGCTCGTCGAGCTGCTCGTCAGTCTCGATCCCCTCGGCCACGACCGACATGTCGAGCGCATGGGCCATCGCCGTGAGGGCGCCGATGATCTGGCGGTCGCGAGCACTCCGGCCGACCTGCTCGACGAAGGTGCGATCGATCTTCAAGACGTTGACCGGAAGATGCTGGAGGCGCATCAGAGTCGAGTACCCGGTCCCGAAGTCGTCGAGGGCGAGTCGCACCCCGATGGCCGACAGTGCCGGGGGCGTCTCTTTGGCGCTGCCGTCCTCGTCGATGAATGCGGTCTCGGTGATCTCCAGGCAGAGCTGAGACGGTTCCAGGCCGTGCTGCGCCATCACCTTGACGACGTGCGCGGCGAAGCTCGCATCGTTGAGCTCACTGCCAGAGACGTTCACCGCCATCGTGAAGCCACTCGGCCAGCCGCGCTCGGCCAACCACGTGGCAAGTTGGCGACAGGCCTCATCCAGAACGAAGTGGTCGATCCTCCCGATGAGCCCCGTTTCCTCGGCGAGCGGGATGAATTCGCCGGGAGGGACGATGCCCCGCGTCGGGTGGTGCCAGCGGACGAGGGCCTCGACACCGCAAAAGGAACCGTCCCTGATCGAGAAGAGTGGCTGGTAGAGGAGGAACAGTTCCGAGGCATCGAGAGCCTTTTCGAGTTCGTTCTCGAGCGGGTGCTTCGTGGCGACGCGCGCCCGCTGTGCGGGTGTGAAGATCTTGAAGCAGTTCTTTCCCGCGTCCTTCGCCCGGTACATGGCGATGTCGGCGTCTTGTAGGAGCTCTCCAGGCCCGGCGTTCGGATCACTGGTGACGACGACGCCGACGCTGGCCGTCACCGTCAGGTCGAGGCCGTGCCTGGCGATGGGCCGACCGATCGCTCGGACGACCCGGTCACCGAGCAGACGTGCGTCGTCATCGCCGCGCAGGGTGCAGAGCACGACGAACTCGTCCTCGCCGAGCCGGGCGACGGTGTCGGCCCGCCTCGAGACGCGCGAGAGCCTTCTGGCGATTTCGACGAGCACCTTGTCTCCGGCCTCATGTCCGAATGAGTCGTTGATGGCTTTGAAGTTGTCGAGGTCGACAAGCAGAAGACCGACGCGGCCGGGCTGGCGTTCGAGGGCAGCCAAGGCCTGGGAGAGACGGTCGAGCAGGGCAGTCCGGTTGGTCAGGCCGGTCGCCGGGTCGTGTAGCGATTGGTAGGCGAGGGCCTGCTCCGCGATGACCTGGGGGGTTACGTCGCGTGAGATGCCGAACGTACCGATGATGCGTCCTTCGTCGTCGCGCAAGGCAACCTTGGTCGTCGACGCCCAGCGATCCGGACCATCACGGTAGGTTTCGCGCTCAATCTTCCCCAGCAACGGTTCGCCGGTTCGGATGATGCGCTGCTCGTCCTCGAAGGCTTCAATAGCGTGCGGCTCGCTGAAGATATCGAAGTCCGTCCTGCCGATCAGTTCCGACTCTGAAATCCCTGGCGCTTCGGCGAGGAGGAATCCCCTGCTGAAAAGAAGAAAACGGCTCGCGAGATCCTTGAAATAGACGCGTTCGCCGGAGTTCTCGAGCAGGTTGTGCATGCACAGTCGCGCCAGCTCCTCTCGCGAGCGCTCGGCACCTGGCAAGAGGGAGCTCGAGCCGACTCGGTCGGTCGCCGCATCGTCCTGTTCGGCCAAATGCTCCGATGAGCCGGCGTGTCGCTTCATCCGGTGCGGGGGGCGGGCATGGAGTGACTGGCCGCTGCGAGGCGACGCTTGGAATAGGGCCACTCAAGTAGGGTAATTATGGTCGTCAACAGAGTCTTGGTGATGGGTCAACTTTGCTCAGCAGAAATGACGAAGACATGTCATGAAATCGTGGGTCGCGGTCGGCCATCAGCGGCCGGCGATTGCATTTCCGGAAGAAGGGGGCGGAGAACCGACCGGCGAGCGGAGCACTCGGGGTCGTCGTCTTTTGATGACTCGCGCGCTCTACGCGTGTCGGATCCCCTTGACCAGCAGACGAAGCAACACGAGAGCACCCGCGATGAGTCGCGTCGCATTGCAACTGGGCACGAAACGCGTGTCGCCGTCTCGAATCACATAGACACTGAGCGGATAAACGATTCCACTAAAACCGCCACCCCCAGCCTCTTCTGCATTCGCGTCACCCACCACCACCCGCCACCGCGGCGACCGGTATTACGAACGTGCCTGCGTGTTCGTACGCGGCCCCGAAGGCCTTCCCGACAGTGACCCACGACCGACGATTCCCTCACATGCGATTGATCGATAGCCTGCGATTGCCGGTAACTCAGCCGTTTAACTTCCGCTTCACGCTTTGGAAACCTTCGCATTTCGCGACGGAGCTGGAGCTTCATAGCCGGGACGAGAGTTGGCGGACGTTCCGGATCGGTTCGCTGGTCTGTGGGGTGCACATGCAGATGGACGGCGCGGCGGACACTGCGCGCTGACGTGTTCAGCGATGCCAGCTGGACAGCGGACGCGAGCGAGCGGCTTGCCAGCCGCCTGACTCACGCCTACGGACTCGGCGAGGACCCGTCAGGATTCCTCGCGCTTGCCAGGAAGGATTCGGCCATGCGGGAGCCTCTGGCCGCCTTGCTGGGCATGCGCCAGAGCTGTCCGGAGAACTTGTTTGAGATCGCCGTCATCTCCCTTGTCCTGCAGAATTCGACCGTGCAGCGCAGCACGCAGATGATGAGCAATCTCTTGGATCACTACGGGCTGACGGTCGAACTCCCAGGCTTCCGGCTCAAGAGCTTCTTCACGCCCCAAGACATCTTGGGTGTGGGAGAGGCCGTGTTCCGTGAGCGCGACCGGCTGGGCTACCGCGCGAGATACCTCGAGCGATTCGCCGAGTTCTTCAGGACCCACGATCCAGACACCGAGCAGCCGAACAAGGCCGACCTGATGGACGAATTCCAGATGGTCAAAGGCGTCGGACCGTACACGGCAGCCGTCATCGCCAGTCACGCCGTGCGCGATCCGTCGGCGATAGGCATCGACGTGTGGAACAAGAAGATCCTCGCCAAACGGTTCCTTGGCGTCGAGGACGCCGATGCATCCGCGGTGACGGCGGAACTCACTGCTCGGTTTCCTGGATACGAAGGAACCGCCAGCATGTATGCGGTCGAGTATGTCTACAAGGATGCGGCACTTGCAAAGCTGGGGGAGCAGATCCCAATGGAACGAGGCGCGCTGAGGTGATGGCGACACCGACAGGGAATCCCCATCGAGACATCATCGTGTTCGACCGGCGTGCGACGGGATACGAGATCGATCGACGCGGCAGGTGGCACCGCGATATCGCCAACCGCACCGTGGATCTCGCCATGAGCCGCCATCCAGAACCGTGCCGTGTTCTCGACGTCGGGTGCGGGACGGGTTATCTGCTCCGCCAGGTCGCCTCGCGCGCGCCTGATGCGACGGAGTTGGTCGGCATCGATCCTGCGCCGACGATGGTCAAGACGGCTGAAGCCCTGGCCGCCGACGCGCGCCTGCGGTTCGCGACCGGAGTCGCTGAACGGCATCGCTACCCTGACGGATACTTCGATCTCGTCGTGAGCACGACGTCGTTCGATCACTGGGCGGACCAGCGGGCTGGCCTGGCCGAGTGTGCGCGAGTCCTGGCGCCAGGAGGCCAGTTCGTGCTCACTGATCTCTTCTCCTGGTATCTCGTGCCGACACTTCTTGTCGGGCATCGTGGCAAAGCTCGCACCAAACGAGGCGCGACCCGGCTCCTCCTCGCGGCTGATTTCCGCGTGCTGGAGTGGCACCGTCTCTACTCGGTCATCCTCCAGGCGGCCTTGGCGACGAAGTAGTCGTCTCGGCACTGGCCAGCGATCGGGTCGCGACCTCTGGCTCGTCGACCGGAAGCGGGATCTCTGACGAGCGTGACGGCTGCTGAGAGCGGAAAGGCCTTCGCCGCATAATCCGTCGTTCCTCGTCCTGACTCCCGGCGACCCGCACGGAGGTCTTGAGGACGGATGGGTCCCGCCTCCGGCACGAAGGTCCTCCTCACCCGATTCGGGAGGGAAGTCGGCTTCTACGAAGGCGTCGGGGTCGGTGGCGTGACCGCCGCACGACGGCCCGCTCGGGGGCCGGACGGACCCGGGCGGGGAGAGCCAGGGCAGCCGGCTGGGCGACGGAGAGAGGCCCAGCGAGCGGAGGCTCAGTCGGCGGCCTCCGGCAACGGACGGCCGTCGGATTGCTTCAGTGATCGTTGGGCACCCGCGCGGTCAGATCGTTCGGTCACCGGTCTGGCGACAGGGTCATTCGGCCGCGAGCGTGACCCCAAGGTCGCGGACTCTCATCCTGAGATCTTGGGATACGCGATCGTCGAGCTGGCGGGCGGGGCGCTCACAACGACGTGCTCGCCCCATCTCGAGAACATGACCGTCTCCTTGCCACCGCCCGAGGCGGTCGCGATCTCCTCGACGGGCAGAGCCTTCCCTACGGCCGAGACGGTCAGCGCGTACGACAGCTTCGGCGTGGAGCTCGTCGCCGCGACCGACCACGTGAGGACGTACAGCTTGGTGCCCTTGGCGACCTCGGTGGACAGTTTCGTTCCCTTGGCCTTGGGGAGTATGTTCTTGGCCGAGGACATCGTAAGGCCAGCCGCGACATCGGAGTACTCGCTCGTTCCGGCCTTGAACGAAACCCAATCCTTCCCGACCTTCTTCGCCTGCGCGGTGGTCAGTCCAAACATCGAGGTCAACCCCGCGGAATTTCCGCTGAGGTAGCCGTAGGTCGGAGTCGCCTCGAGCGTCATGGTCGTCTTTCCCATCGAGAACGACTCCATGCCGCTCGTCTTCCCCCAGTCACCGACCACCGTCTCGGTGGCTGAGGACGAGCTGGGTTTTACAGTGACCACCAGGTGGACGCCCGACTGTTCGGCGATCGCCGCCTTTGCAGCCGTCAGAACGGAGCTGGGCGTCTGGGTGGTCGCAGTTGCCGCTGCGCTGAGAGCGATTGGCACGACGAGTGCGGCAGTTGCGAACCCGAGTGCGCGAGCGAGACGCAGAATATTCGGTCGGGCGAAGAGATCCACCCCGCTAACGTAGCCCGTCTGCGAAGACGCTCCGCGAAGAATGGTCACCGGTCGGCGCCGCAGGCCACCAGAAGCCCAAGGCGACGCCTGCCCGCGAACCGTGCAGGTGGGCAAGAGCAAAGATTGATTGTGACGGACCGCCCTCGAGACCGTGGAGGTCCCGGGCGCCCGATCCCAGTGAGGGTGAGGCGAACGGCCCGCGTCTCGAACGCGCGCCTGGCACCGGTTGCCAGTTCCTCGGCACCATCGCTTCTGCTCCACCAGCGCAACGACCGGTCGGAAGGTCGCGATGGGCCGGCACGAGAGACCGCCAGGCACGAGGGCAGCATCACCGCACCAGGGTCATGACGAGGGAGGTTGGATCACGGCTGACGTCGCGCATGAGCCATTTGCCAGGCCGATGTCTGTCGGTGTGGTGCCGGGCCACGTGGATCTCCCTCCCGTTCGCAGCTTCCAGATCGTGCCGATCAAGGGACTGCCGATCGTGGCGGCCGCCCTTGCTGGGCTCGTGGCCGTGATCGCCACGAACACGTTGTGGGGCATCGACTTGTTCCACGTCGTCGGTGCGGGATGTGGACCGCACTCGAGCTCTTCCTCGGGTTCGTGATCGGCCCGATACTCGGCCGGCTCTCGATGCCGGCCCGGGTCGAGTTCACGACCCGTCTCCTGCCGAAGATGGTCCTGATCATGCCGACCCTCGTCGTCTGCACCCCGGTGGCCGGGTGGCAGCTCGCTCGCCACCTCGGCGATCTGGTGAGCACCTATCCGGAGCACGCTTGGCTCGTGGCAGCCTTTGTCGTCGTGGCGATCATGGCCATGATCGCCGTCAGGCTGCTCGAGCCTGCCAACGTCGCAGTGCTCTTCGAGCTGAGGAAGTCCCAACCCAACGGCGAGGTCATCACCGGCTGATGCGCCGCTTCATCCTGACCGCCGGGGCGACCGGGGGCTTGCAGGTGGCCACGCTCGTGATCATGCCCAGGGTCGCCACCTCATGACGAGCGTCGAACCAACCTCGCCATCGGTCCTCGCGCGCCGCCTGCCGCCCGTCGCAGAACTGACGGTGGCGTCACTCACGCTCGTGCTCGCGGGTGGCGTCTATCTGGCGGCGCACCTGCCCGGACATCCGCCACTGGGGCGAGTCATCGGATTGCTCGTGGGCGGCGCACTCCTTACGGCCGCAGCAGTTGTGTTGCTCAGCCGAATCCGGTCCTTTGCATGGCGGACGTTCTTCCTCGTGGTCCTGTAGACGTTGTTGACCTACGTCGTCATCTCGGGAGTGGGGGCGTTCGTCTTCATCCACGACCACACAAGCGGGAGCACGTTGGCAGTGCTCCTGTTGTCGCTGGCCGTCTTCGCGGTCGACGTACCGACCGTGATTGCCTTCACCGTGGCCCGCCACGAGGAGACGAGCAGACAACCCGGTGACTGAGCTCGCCGTCGAGGTGCCGGGCAGCCGCAGGTGGCACGGAGTCGAGCTCGATCGCGCCCATCTTCTCCGCGAGCGCTGCACGGACGAAGGCGGGTGCCCCCACCCTCGCGAAACGGTTCAGTGACGTCGCGGCTCTCGTGACGTTCGGAGCTGTCGTCGTCAGCTGGGCAAGGGATAATTGTCGGGGTCGGCGTCGCTGACCGTCGCGGTCCCACGGGTCACGCGACCACCGGGAAGGAGCGGGGCGGAGACATTGGCGAACCCGCGCGTCTACGGGGTCGAGGGCTCGGTGTCGTGTCACGGCTTGTCTGAGCCGCTTCCCCGGACGCTCCAGGGATGCGCAGACCGGGAGGGCGGAGATGGGCGAGAGCGCTGAGCCCGGTCCAGCCGGTCTTCTCCGTCCGGCCCCTCCAGGCAACGCCAGGTGGTCGTTTGACCTGCGGCGGGTGCTCAGCCGAGTCGACCGTGTCGCGCCGGGGAGGTTCGCCCTCGCGACGATCCTCGGCTACGTCGCCCTCAGCCTCGTCGCCTATCTACCGGCGTGGCCGGGGGATCCGGGCCGTCTCGTCGGCTACCAGTGTGTTTGTGGCGATCCGGTCCAGCAGTCGTGGTTCCTCGGCTGGATGCCGTGGGCGTTGCTGCACGGTCACAATCCGCTGTTCACGAACTGGATCGACTACCCGATCGGCGCGAACCTCGGTGTCAACACCGAGATGCCCCTGCTCGGGTTGCTCGCCGCGCCGATCACCTTCGCGGCGGGGTCGGTTGCGAGTTTCAGCTTCCTCATCTGGCTCGCTTTCCCGTCGTCCGCGACGGCGGCCTTCTTCGTACTTCGGCGTTGGACACGTTCGAACGTGGCCTCCGTCTGCGGCGGCTTGCTCTACGGCTTCTCCCCGTACATCGTCGGCCAGGGCTTCCAGCACTTGAACCTGTCGTTCGTGCCGCTGCCGCCGCTCATCTTCATGGCGCTCTACGAGGTGGTCGTCGACCAACGTTCGCGCCCGAGGCGCTGGGGCGCCGCGCTGGGTCTGCTCGTGACTGCGCAGTACCTCATTTCACCCGAAGTCCTCGCGACAACGCTCGTCGTCGCCTTCTTGGCCCTTGTGATCGTGCTCGTGACCCGGCGTCGTGCGATCGACCGCCGCCGGTTGGTCCACATCCGTCGTGCGCTCGTTCCCGGTGCGCTCATCTCGGTGGTCCTGCTCGGCTATCCGATCTACTACTTCTTCGCCGGGCCGCGACGCTTTCACGGGCCGGTGCAGGGAAAGGGGATCAACAACCCGTTCCGGGTCGACCTGCTCGGTGCGATCGTCCCGACGTCGGCACAGCGCTTCGCGCCGAGCGCCCTTGTGAGTCTCGGCGACAAGTTCTCCGGCGGATTCGGCGAGAACGGCAGCTACCTCGGCATCGCGCTGTTGCTCCTCGTGCTGTGGCTCGTCGTTCGCTACCGGCACGACCGGGGGATCGTTCTTGCCGGAGCCCTGGCTGTGGTGGCCTACGTGCTCGCGCTCGGGCCCAAGCTCATGATCGCCCATCACCTGACCGCGATACCGCTCCCCTTCGACGCGCTCGGTCGCCTGCCGTTGCTCGAGGACGTCCTCCCGTCCCGGTTCTCGGTCTACGAGCAGTTCTTCATCGCCGTCATCGTCGCGCTCGGTCTCGCGCACGGATCGGGCGAGGGGGCGCTCCCCGCCGCGTCAGCCAGCAGCCCCGGCATGCAAGCGCGGCCGAGGAGGCGGCACTCACGTCCGGGGACGGTCGCGCAGCTGTCGGTCGTGGTCGTCGGTCTTGTCGCAGTCGCTTCGCTCGTCCCGAACTGGCCGACACCGACGACCCCGGTGAGCACCGCGCTGCCGGCGTTCTTCACCTCCTCGCTCTCGAACGAGATCCCCGCAGGAAGCATCGTGCTGACCTACCCCTTCGACGTGAGCCCAGAGAATCAGCCGATGCTCTGGCAGGAGACGGACGATTTCCGCTGGAAGCTCGTCGGTGGCTACGCCCTCGCTCCGAAACCGAGCGGAAGGGCCACTTTCCGGCCCCCGGCTCTCCCGCCGCGCGCGGTGCAGGTGTTTCTCGCCTGGAAGGCCATGGGCCGGCGCGGTCTCCACGGGGCGAAACCGCCAGCGCTCAACGGACGGCTCGTCGCCGAGCTGCGCCTCTACATCCGCCGCTACGGTGTCGACACGGTCGTCTTCGACCGGCTCGGAATGGCCCCCGCCGCGGTGCTTCTCCTGTTCGAGCGAGCCCTCGGCAAGCCGAGGGCCGAAGGTGGTGTCGACCTCTGGTTCAACGCGGCGAGGCTCGCGCGCGCACCGATCCGGTCAGCGGTGCACTGACTGCCGGACGCCCGCGACGGGTACACCGGGTCCACGATCGACGCCCGAGAAGTTGTGTCAGACGAAGTTGCGCGGAATCTCGTCGGAGGACTCGTCAGAGAAGCCGGCGCAGTCCCGCGATCGGGGAGATTACGTCACCGACGCGGTGTCCGAGGACCGGAGTCGACAGATCCAGCTTGAACTTGTAGACGACGCGATGAGAGATCGAAGGACTGGTGAGTGCTCGCCGACGACACGGCAACGGAGCCGTGGTGCCGGCACCAGGTAGCTGGAACTTGCTTCAGACCCCCCCCTCGCGTCGATGCGGCCGTTGCAACTGGGCCGTGACGACTCCGGGATGTTCCTCGAGTGCCGGCGGGCATTCGAGATCGGGGCGGTCGGTCGCGCATCCGTGTGCCTGGCCCACCAGGATCTGACGCGCATGAATGGTGCTCCAACCCGAATGACGCCATGTGCCGGGCGATCGGCGGTGGGCGAGGTCATGGGGCAGCTCTGCTGCGGGACTGCGCTGCTGTTTGACCAGGGCGATCTTCGAGATCGTCCGCCGCGCCACAGGAAGGTTGAGGACCAAGGTGTTCAGCGCGGCCCTGCTCGGGGCTCATGAACCACTTGTGCGTCCGGAGCCGGCATAGGAGACACGCAGCCGGCAAGACTTGGAGATTCTCTCTACAATGCCCAGTCGCAGTACCGAATCAGGCAGAGCCTGATCCGGACGGATCTTCGGTTCCTGGATGACATGGGCCGCGTCCTCCGATCCGCCAGAGGAACCTTGCCGCCAAGATGAGCGAAGACATCGTGCTCGTCACGTCTGTTGCATTCGACGAACATGATGCGTCGACTGCCGGGCGGCTCAGGTCGGCCGGCTTGACCCTTCGAGTGGCCCCCAAGCGTGGGCCACGTCCGTCCGACGAACTACGCGAACTGTTGCGGGATGTTGTGGGTGCCATCGTCAGCAGCGAACGGTTCGACTCAGCCCTCCTCGAGGAGTGCCAGCGGCTCCGCGTCATCGCCCGCACCGGAGTCGGCTTTGACAGCATTGACCTCGAAGCGGCGACGCGTGCCGGGATCGTCGTGACGACGACACCTGGGGCCAACGAGGAATCGGTCGCGGACCATACGTTGGCGTTGCTTCTAGGGATCGTGCGGCGCCTCGTCGAGTTGAACAGCTCGGTGCGTCGCGGGGAGTGGAAACGGAGCTCATCCGACTTGCCGACGGAGCTTCACGCCAGCACGGTCGGGATCGTGGGCTTCGGTCGGATCGGTCGGGCTGTCGCGCGCCGTGTCGAGGCCTTCGGTGCCACGGTAATCGTGAGCGATCCCGCGCTTGAATCCAGTTGCCCCCTTGATGAGCTTCTTCCCCGGGTGGACGCCGTCACGCTGCACCTTCCTCTCAGCAGCGAGACGCGCCACTTGATCGGCGCCCGCGAGCTTGCTTTGATGCGGCCTGAGGCAATTCTCATCAACACGAGCCGGGGTGGCGTTGTCGACGAGGACGCCCTTGTCGCGGCGCTCTCCAGCGGCGCACTCCGCGGTGCGGGACTTGACGTGTTCGAGGAGGAACCTCCCGTCGGTTCGGCTCTGCTGGAGCTCCCGAACGTACTGCTCTCCCCGCACAACGCAGGATTGAGCGACAAGGCAGCAAGACGGATGAACGAAGCTGCGGTTCGTTCCGTGCTGAACGTGCTTGCTGATCGACGACCTGAGGGTGCTCTCAATTGGGAGCTGATTCGCAGGTGAGAGATGCACGTGCCGGCCGTTACGAGATTTCCTCCGGTGAACACAGAAGCGGCGCTCCTCGGATCGAGGTCACATCTCCCCACTTCGCAATCCCTGGAGCAGTTGTGACCAGCGTGCGCTGGGCCGCTGCAGGGCATGACAAGGACGCACGCGCGTGTCGTTCGATGGATCAGATCATGAGGATTCTCGGACGTCGGTGATCAGGTCAGGAGTGCTGCTCAGGTCAAGTGTCTGACAGGCGAGATCGACTCCAGTGTTTCGACTACCTTCGAAGTCTTGCGCCGCCTCGTCATCGCGATGTGCCAAGTGCCGCGATTCCTTCATTGAGCGTCGGCTCCACCCGAGGTGGCGGCTCCGAGATTCGTTCGGCAGGTCGTCGATTGGCGGATCAAGCGAATTTCGTCGCTGTCACCCTGAGCGTCGGAAGTCCACATCGGATCCACCCATCTTGCTGACGAGGAACCGAGCGATCGCGGGAAGTATTCGGCAATCGGGGCAATACTCGTTGAATTCGCATTCAGACTCCAGCGCCGACCACAACCCTGAACGACGCCAGATCGCCCCGATGCCAAGCCTGGTAGCACTCGAATGGCCCTTGGGTGTCGCTGACGGAGACTGCTTCGACGTAGAGCAGCGGTGCTCCTGCAGGTAGTTCAAGCAGCGAGGCCTCGCGGCGACTCGCGGAGACCGCCCGGACCGTGCGTGTTCCACCCATGACGTGCAGTTCGCAGTTCTCGCGAAGCCAGGTGTACAGGGAGAGGTCCGTGAAGTCGACCTCCAATGCGGCGGCGCAGAGCACAGGGTGTAGGTAGCCAGAGCATGCCCTCTCGGCCCGGCAGTACACGTTCCTTGGACGCGGAGCTGGGGTCGGTGTGGCGCACGAGGCGGCTCTGAAACTGCGGGAGTCGGCCCAGGTATGGGTGGAGTCGTACCCGGCGATGGAGTATCGACACGGCCCGATCGCGGTCGCCGGGCCCGGAAGCCTCGTCTGGTCGCTCGGTCCACCTCCCGATCGCCTGGCTGCAGAAGTCCTCGCCACCGGGGCGACTTTCGTCGCATCCCCGTTCGAACCCGTCGTTGAGCTCATCGTCGTCCATCGAGTGGCGGTCGGCCTCGCCCGCTCCCTGGGGCTCGACCCTGATTCACCCCACCACCTCAGGTACTCGGTCGTCCTCGCCCGGGACGCCTGAGGTCGTCGGCTGCTCCCGCAGAGGAGGGCAACTTCTGCGCGGTGTCGGGCGGGCCAGGATCGCCTGGTCCTGTGTGACGACCGGTTCGGATTCTTGCCGCCCTCGATGAAGGGCGGACAGTCTGTCCGGTGGCTCTGCTCCCCGTCATGCCAGTGCCGTGTTGATCCAGCGACGCACGATCGATACGGAGGAGACAGGCAGGACGCCCTCAAGGTGTGCGAGCTGCATCGCACAGCTGAACCCGTCCATCACGAGCTCGGCAGGAGGATCATGCGCGGCGCATGCGGCTCGGACCTTCGGTAGCCAGAGATCCTCGCCAATGCTGCGAGATAGATCCGCGTGCTCCGCGCGGAATCCAAACGACCCGGCAAGCCCGCAGCAACCCGCGTCGAGAACGTCGACTCTGTAGCCAAGTCGCTCCAGCATCTCGACATCAGCATGGGTGTTACCGGTCGCGCGTTGGTGACAGTGCGGATGAACCACGAGGTGGCCAGGCGCCGGAAACGACTTCGCCCGTCGAAGCATGCGCTCGAGACTTCCGCTCGCGATGAGATGCTCGGCGGGGCTGCGCGTCAAGGACGCAACAACGGCTGCACGAGGGTCATCTGCAAGTAGCCCCGGCAGCTCGTCGCGAAACGCGGCAAGGCAGCTTGGTTCGATTACGACGACGGGAATTCCCTGCGATGTCCAAGGGTCGAGAACTTCGACGAGATGCCGCAATGTACGGCGAGCCAGATCCAGCATTCCCATGTCGTAGAGGGGCCGTGCACAACACGCCCACGCCGAAGGGACCGCGACGCGCTCGCCGGCTGTTTCCAGCACAACCGCCAGGTCATCGAGCATCTCAGGCCGGTATGCATCGCTGAAGGTGTCGGGCCAGATCACGACCGAGGCCTCTTGCTGTGCGCCGGGCGATGTCCATGGTTTGCCGCGCCGAAACGATCTCGGGGCGAACCGAGGCGCCGGTCGACTCGTCGTCAGGCCAGCGATCCTCCGAAACCCGCTTCCGACCAGAGGTGCGGAGATCACAGCGTTCGCAAGCGACGGGAACCTCGTGGCGATGCGCGCGGTCCAGGGAATTAGCCCTAAGGCGTACATTGCTCGAGGCCGCAATCGGCGCTCGTAGTAGTGCGAGAGGAACTCCGCCTTGTAGGTTGCCATGTCAACGTGCGTTGGGCAGTCGACCACGCAACCTTTGCACGACAAGCACAAGTCGAGCGCGTCGCGCACGTCGTGATTGCGCCAGGTCGAGGGCGTCGCCTCCCCCTGAAACATCTCGACGAGCAATCTGGCTCGCCCCCGGGTCGAATGCTTCTCGTCACGCGTCGCCCGGAACGAAGGGCACATCACGCCGGTGTCGTCGCGACGGCATCGACCCACGCCGACGCAGCGTTCCGTGGCGATCTGGAGACTGGCGTGGTCGAGGTGGAACGGGAAGCGGGTCGGTGAGAGAGTGACCTCCCGGTAGGTGGGGCCGTAATGCAGATCGGCATCGAGCGGCCGAGCATCGAGGACCTTGCCGGGGTTCATGTGTCCGGTCGGGTCCCACGCCGCCTTGTAGTCGTGGAACGCCTCTATGAGCTCCGACCCAAACATCTTCTCGAGCAGCTCACCGCGCGCTTGACCGTCGCCATGCTCGCCGGAGAGCGAGCCACCGAGCCCGAGGCAGAGTTCCGCCGCCTGTTCGATGAACGATCGATAGCGCGCCACACCATCGTCAGTCCGAAAGTCGAAGTCATTCCGAGTGTGGACACAACCCTGCCCGAAGTGCCCATACCACACGCCGGAGTAGCCGTAGTGCACCCAGAGGTCGCGTATCCCGCGCAGGTACTCGCCGAGGCGATCAGGCGCCACGGCGGCATCCTCCCACCCCTCGTAGTTGGGAGGCCGCCCCGGAGGTCGCGCCGTCGCGCCGAGCGCCGACTCGCGGATTCGCCAGATTGCCTGCTGCTCGGCAGCATCGGAGAACTGCGCCACGCTCGCTGCGCCCGAAGCCGATGTCGACAGGGCAGCAGCGCGCACCTCAGCCTCGGTTTCGTCAGCAGCGCCGACTTCGGCGATCAACCAGCCACCGCCCGGGGGCAAGAGCTCGAGATCGGCGATGTTCAATCTGGCGGCTCGCATCTGCTCAATCAAGGTTTCGTCGAAGCCCTCAAGCCCGAGGAGGTCGTGTTCGAGCAAGGCGGGGACATGGTCTGCCGCGGTGTAGACATCGTTGTAGCCAAGGACGACGAGGCGACGGTGGCGGGGGCTCTCCGCCAGCGAGATCACAGCCTCGACAATGAGCGCACAGGTTGATTCCGTGCCGACGAGGGAACGCGCGACGTGAAACCCTTGTTCGGGAAGCAACTCGTCGAGGTTGTATCCGGATACCCGCCTTGGGATCTTCGGGTAGCGGGCGCGGATGAGCTCCCCGTAGCGCTCTGGGATCCGTTGCAGCGCGGTCAGGATCCGGCCCACCTCACCTCCCGTCAGTACGACCTCGGAGAGCTCGCGGGCGGTGAAGCTCCCGATCTCGACACGTGTGCCGCCGTACGTGAGGACGGTGAGCCGCTCGACGTTGTCGACAGTCTTGCCCGCATAGAGGGCATGCGTGCCGCAGGCATTGTTCCCGATCATCCCCCCGATCGTGCACCAGGCGTGCGTAGCGGGGTCAGGTCCAAAGGTGAGCCCGTGGCGCTCCGTCGCAGCGCGCAAGTCGTCCAGAACGACTCCTGGCTGCACGCGAGCGGTGCGAGCGACAGGATCGATCTCGATGACGGCATTGAGGTGTCGGCTCATGTCGATGACGACCGCCACGTTGCAGGCCTGGCCCGCCAGACTCGTCCCAGCACCTCGTGCCATCACCGGCGCGCCAGCCTCGCCGCACAGCCTGAGCACCTCTGCGACCTCCTGCTCGTCGCGTGGGCAGACGATTCCGAGAGGCAGATGGCGGTAGTTGGACGAATCCGTGGCGTAGATGCCGCGCCGGGCGCCGTCAAACCAAACTTCGCCACGCAGCGTCTTCGCCAGCTCTGTTCCGAGATGCTGGCGGTCGCGCTCGCCGAGACTGTGCGGTAGGTGGGTCTCCATGACTACATCATGCCCGCGGCCGTCGTCAGCTCGCGCAGCCTCGTCCCTGGGTTGAGTCGACGGAGACGCGTGGTGAGTCGCATCACGGGCCACGGGTGATACAGACAGATCTGGCCGAGAACCCGAGCTCTGGGCCAGATCGGACGCGGGGATGTTATGTGCCCTTGCTTGAGGAGTGCCGGTTCATGTCAACGTGCGAAGTTCCGACGTCGGCGCGACGACGGTGGTCGCAGTCGCGGCCGAGTCGCGGCCAGGCGCTGCTAACCCACGTCCTCGATGCGGACCGGCATGTTCCGACGTGAGGACTCGCGCGCCGCGGTCAGGAACTGCATCACGGCGCGGGCTTCGTCGGCTGACCAGAGGAGCTCCCCTCCGGGATCACCGCGCAGCCAGCGGATGAATTGACGGCTGGAGTCACGGAAGGACGATCCCCAGTCGTCGTCGAGGGCGTGATACGCCCGGGCCTCGCCGTCGACGTAGACCTCGACCGAGGGCTCCTGGCGGACGCGGGCCGTGCAGCGGTTGACCCGAGCGAAGCCCTTGCTCCCCTGGACCTCGAACCGCTCGTCGCTCGAGTAGTACTTCGACGGGGTGAGCATGTCGATCCCGAAGGTGACGTCCCAGACCCCTCGCAGCCCGCTCTCGTGGTTCCACATCACCGTCGTCGGCGCGTCGATCGTGAAGCCCGGACCGATCTCGGTCTCTCCGATCCACGCCATGACCTCGCGGACGGGACCGAACAACCAGAGTGCGACCGAAAACTTGTGCCAGCCGTCGTCGTACACGAGGATCCCGCCGACGTCCTTCGCCTGCTCGAACTGCCAGAGCCAGGTTTCGAACGGGACGTCCCAGCCGCCCTTGCCCGTGGCCACCATCTTCATGTGGAAGCCCGTCGGTTCCCCGATCTCGCCTGATTCCACTATCTTGCGCAGCACGCGCAGCGGTTCGTAGAAGATGTAGTTCTCCATCACCCGCAGGACGCGTCCGGCGCTCGTCGCCGCACGGATCATCTCGTCGGCCTCGGCCAGGTTCGCGGCCATCGGCTTCTGCAGGTTCACGTGGAATCCAGCGCCGAGGGCGGCACAGGCGACTTCGCAGTGGAGCGGCGACGGCACGAGCACCTCCACGACGTCCATCTCATGCGCGAGGAATCCCTGCAGGTCCGTGTAGCGACCGGCGTCCGGCCACTCTGCCCCGCGGGCGGCGACCTTCGCCTCGTCGCGGTCACACAGCGCCACGACCTCGACTTCTGGGAAGTCGCGGTAGGCGGTGATGTTGAGGTCGTAGATCCGACCGAGGCCCACGATCCCGACCTTCGTCGGTCGATCCGTCGTCACCAGAGCTCCGTTCACCACCCGACCATACCTGGGTCCCGCTCTTTCTGGTTGATGGAAGATGGCAGTCCGGCTGCTCCCGCGTCCACCGGCGAATCTCCCGTCAAGGGGCGGTGCGCGGTGGTCGTGGCAACTTTGCGGGCTCAGCGGTCGGCGTAGACGAGGATCTCGCCGGTGTAGACGGCCACCCAGACGTCCCCGGTCGTGGCGTCGTAGGTCACCCCCACCGGATTCACGCCCGTCGACACCGTCTGGAGCACGGCCAGGTCCGACGCGCGCAGCTCGGTCATCGTGTCGGACAAGTAGTTGACGACGTAGAGCGACAAGCCGTCGGTCGAGATCGCCAACGACCGGCAGTCCGCTCCGGTGTGCACCTCGGCGACGACCCGGTCGTCGCGCAGGTCGACCTTTACGACCTCGCCGGGCTGGTTCAGCGAGACGTAGAGGTAGCGCCCGTCCGGACTCATCACGAGGTGCCGCGGATTGTCCCCGACGTAGAAGGAGCCCTCGACCGAGAGCGTGCTCAGGTCGACCTTGACGACAACGTCGCTCCCCATGATCGCGACGTAGGCGGTCGAGGAGTCGGGCGAGATCGCGATGCCGCGAGGGTAGGCGCCCATCGGAAGCACGCGCACCTCGCGATGCGTCGCCACATCCACGACGCTCAGATTGAACGAGCACCAGTTGGAGACGAGGAGGTAGCGGTCGTTCGGCGTCACCGCGAGGAACTTCGGCACGAGGCCGACCTCGATCACCTGGTCGATCCTCAGCGTGCGCGTGTCGATCCGGTAGACGTAGCTGTTCGTGTCGCCGGCCGCCTCGGCCGAGGTGGGGGTGCAGGTGTCGCTGCCCTCCGGCCCGAACCCGACGCCGTACATGGAGTAGTTCGAGACGTAGACGTACCGCGCGTCCGGGGAGAACGCGGCCTCGACGGGGGCCCCGTGGGTGATGCCGGGGTGTCCCGGGAAGCCGAACTGCGCCATGTCAACCGTGTCCGGGATCGTCCGCACGAGGCGCCCGTCGCTGGCGTAGACGGTGACCGTGTGCCGGTACATCATGTTCTGGGCGAAGACGAGTCCCGTGTCAGAGGCGTCCACCGACTTCGGCGAGATGTCTCCGCCGATGGTGTCGACGAGGGTCAGCTGTCGCAGATCCGACGGTTTTCCCGGTGGCACGTGATGGAAGGGCGTCGTCGTGGTGGAGCTTGCCGCGCCGTCGAGCACCGTCACCCCGGCGGAGCGGCCGGCGCCCCGAGTAGACGCGGCGAATGCCGGCGAGGAAGAGGATTGCCACGACGCCGGCGAAGCAGCGGGGAATGCTGCGACGACCGCGACGATCACGGCAGCTCGCGCCGGCCACGCCGAACCCGCGTGTCGTAGGGCTCGATCCGGTCGCCGCGGCGCGCCCACCTGCCTCCTCTCCGTCGCTGATCGCTCTTCACGTGCCGGGATTCGCCTGCACGGGATCCTTGCCAGGGATAGTCCCCGCGGGCCTACATCGCAACGTCCAACCGTTGCGTCGGGTACCCCGATGACCGCGAGACGGCTCACCCCAGGAGCCGGGCGAGCCGATCCTTCGCAGGTAGCCCGGGGGTGTCGCTGGGCTCGCGCCGCGTCACCGTCGCTTCGAGGTGGCCCGTCGTCAGCCTGGCGAGGGATCGGTGCTGAGCTTGAACACGGGGTGGCGTCGCGCTTCGGCCACGAATCGCTCCACCGGGTCGGTGGCCTTGGCGTCGAAGTACGGCGCCGTCACGCGCACGTCGCGAAGATAGCTTCGCAGCACCGGACCGGCATCCTCGGGTCCGAGCTCCTCGGCGAGTACCACCTCGACCGACTTGCCCCGCCGCAGTGTCGCTCGCCGTGACGCGCGCACGTTGTGCACCCAACCGACGTCTCCGTACGGCGCGACGAGCCAATGATCGCTGCCGGACTCCACGAGGATCGCGGGTGTCGTCCTGCTGACGCCGCTGTGGCGTCCGGTGGTCGTGAGCAGGTAACTCGATTTGCCCCCGATACCGTGGCGAAGCAGTGCCGTCACGACGATGTTCGTCGCGCGGCGGGCGGTTCCGAGCCGGTAGGTCCTGGCCACGCCGCCATTGTGCCCGGTCGCGCGGCCGGACTCGGGTACGGGCCCCCAGAACGCGCCCGCGGCCATCCCCCGCCTTCAGCGGGTCCCGGGGTGCGGGCGACCCCGCACTCCCCGGTGCTCGCGCATGGGCGAACGTTGGGCCGGTCGCGTCTGCGCGGCATGATTCTTGTGCCGCCCCCGTACTCTTTCAGGATGACCGCGATCGTGCCCTGCCTGTGGTTTGACGGCAACGCTGACGCCGCCGTGGACCATTACCTGACGATCTTCCCGAATTCGAGGCGACTCGCCGACAGCAAGTTCGGTCCTGACGCGCCGGGCGAAGAGGGCTCAACCATGGCGGTGACCTTCGAGCTCGACGGGAAGCAGTTCATGGCGCTGAACGGCGGGCCGAACTTCCAATTCACGCCCGCCATCTCCTTTGTCATCGGCTGCGCGACCCAAGAGGAAGTCGACCGCTACTGGAAGAGTCTCCTCGAAGGAGGCGAGCCGATGCAGTGCGGCTGGCTCACCGACCGCTTCGGCGTGTCCTGGCAGGTGGTACCGGCCAGGTTGGGCGAACTGCTCGGTGATCTCGACCCGGCGCGCGCGAACCGGGTCATGCAGGCGTTGCTGAGGATGGTGAAGATCGACATCGCCGGGCTGGAAGCTGCCGCCGGGTCCTCGGGACCACCGCCCGTGGCCGAGACCGCGCGGCCGTGACCCGAGCGCCATCTCGCACGTGTTGACCTGCTGCGGACGCCCGGAAGCCCTGCACCGGAACTCGCAACCCCGTAGGTGGCAAACAACAAAGAAGGGTCGTCGTGGTCCAGAACCCGCCTAAGGGCTATCCCCGGATCAGCCCGTACGTGCTCTACGAAGATGTTGACGGCGCCGTCGACTTCCTGACCGGTGCCTTCGGCTTCACGGAGCGCTATCGGATGGCCGGTCCCGGAGCCAGGTCGGTGCACGCCGAGGTCCGGCTCGGCGACAGCGTGGTCATGGTGGGCGCTCCGGGTGCCGACTACCGGAATCCGAAGCGCCTTGGTGGCGCGACCGCGACGGTCTACGTGTACGTCGACGACATCGATCGCCACCACGACACGTCCAAGGCGGCCGGTGCCCACATCGTGCACGAGCTCGCCGACCAGTCCTACGGCGATCGCACCTACGCAGCCGAAGACCCGGAAGGCCACTTGTGGCATTTTGCACAACACATCCGCGACGTGTCCCCGGAAGACGTGCAGCCGTGACGCGGCGTCCCGCCGGGTGATCACGTCCGGCACGAAGGCGCCGGTTCCGGCGTCGGGCCGAGGTGGCGACGAGCGCCTCGGACCCGGCCAAGGTTGCCCGAGTCGTCTGGGCGGTGACCCGGGACCTGGCGCGCCCTGGGAACAGGGATCAGATTTCCGCGGCGAGAGCGAGAAGGGGGCAACGCGATAATCACCGGAATCGGCATCGTGACGGTCTGGGTGCTCGACCAGGATTCGGCGAGGAGCTTCTACACCGAGCGGCTCGGTTTCGAATGCACGAACGACGTCACGATGGACAACGGGATGCGCTGGTTGGCGGTGCGTCCGTCGGGGGGCACCGATCAGGAGCTGTTGCTTATGGACCCCGCGCACTCGATGCTCGATGACGAGACGGCGGAACAGGTCCGCGCCCTCGTCGCGAAGGGGGCGCTCAGTCCGGGGGTAATGGCCACGACGGACTGTCGGGCGGACCACCGGGCGCTCGTGGCTCGGGGCGTCGAGTTCACGCAGCCGCCCGAGGAGCGCCCCTACGGGATCGAGGCGGTCCTCCGGGACGACTCGGGCAACTGGTACGCCGTCACGCAGCGTTCCTCCTGAGGAGTGTCTGTCGGTGTCGTAATCTCTGGCGGCCCGGTCGCTCGCGCCGTTCCGGGACGCGGCGGTCGCGCACGTCAGCGACAAGTTCTTAATGTCGCCAGTACCTGGGTGTGGGGGGTTGGCGTCGGAGAACCGACCTCACGGATCTGCGACTGGAGGCTGAAGCAATGGTGCGAGGTCGCCTCTGACCTATCGGAGATTCAATGAGTTAGATAGGCAGCCCACAACAGCATCGTGCAAAATCCTCGCTCCGCTTGGAGGAGTACTAAGCGAAAGCCTCCTCGCGCTCGTCCTCTTTGGCGTCGCCAGCAGTGAACAGAACTGGAGACTTGTCCGCCTTCCATCGGAGACTCAGAATGTTTTCTTGCGGGGCTGTCTCGCTTGGGGCAATCTGCGCGAGACGAATCGCAGCGGCCCGTGCCACCGCGTTCCGAATCCAAGTGCTGACAGTGACCCCGTCGTAGTCCGCACACGTGCGGACCTGTTCGAGCATTTCAGGTCGAAATCGGATCGGCACGTGCTCAGTGAGGTTCGGTCGTGCGCGTTTCCCACCGCCCGGTTCGGCGGCTTGATTCTCCGGCCGCGAGTAGAACTCAGCAGCCTCTTCGTCAGTTTGTTTTCTTGCGCTCATGGAGATCACCTTAGTTGGAAGTATTGGTCCAGGGTAACGGGGTTCTTAAGCAAATCGATGCCAATCGGCCGTGCCTTCGTTACGTCTCCGCTATCGGGTGGCGCTAGAGGGACTACGAGTACGTTTCCAGCCACCTCGGCCACCATGAGCCAATCCGCATCCCCGTCAGCGGCCGCAGGGAGGAACACCGGATCGCTTGTCCATACGTCCCACAGGTCGTCTTCGCTAAATGTTTCGTGCTTGACCAGATGGGGGCGGTTTTCTTCATCGAGCTCAAAGGGATGCTTGTCGTCGAGGAGGTTGTAGTCAAACCTCGTTCGCCGCATGTGCTACACTGTAGCACATGAAACTGACCACTGCGATGCTGGCAGATGATGCGTTCGTTGCGAGCAACGGCAAGTTGTACATCCACGGGGGCGCGTGGACGCGTGTCCTTTCTCAGACGTTTCCGGCGACACACCCAAAGATGGCGGTTGTGTTGGTATTGGAAGTCGATTACGGCGAGGCGTTGCAGAATCACACCGTCGAAGTGGTGTTGCTGAAAGACGGCGAGCCAGTGGGCCCGCGCGTGCAAGGGATGCTGAGTGTCGGTCATCCGCCTCGCACAAAGCTGGGAGCTCCGGCACAGATTCCGATGGTTTTTGCGTTTCAGATGCTGACGTTCGACACTCCTGCCCGCTATGAGTGGGAGGTACTGGCGGCCAACGAGTCTGTCGGCAACATCGTGATGGAGGTGGTTCCAGTGCAACTACCTCCGAAGGTTCCATCGTCGTAAACGAGGGGTTTCGCCGCGAGGATTCGAACCGGCTTGTTGTGATGGCCGCGTCCTAATCGTAAGACAGCGGTGTCGGGTGCGCTCCCTGTATCACAGCACCTGCAAACGGCATGGGGGTTTCCTTCGGATTGCGGGACGGGGGCTGGGGCTGCGCCCCAGTAGTGCGGGCTTTCGTCGCTGACGTGCTGGGCGACGATCTGGCGAGATCGCCGGTGATCTGAGAGACAACCCTCCTCCCTCTCCACTGCGGGGTCGGCGACGAACAGGTGCCGGGTCTCGTGGCGCTCGTCGCCCGTGGCGGGGAGGCACATGTTGAGGCGCTCGGCTCGCTGTCGGTCGGCGGACCGCCGGTGCGTTGGGACTCGCTCTTCCGGATCTCGTCGATGACGAAGCCGATGACCGCCGTCGCGGCGCTCGCCCTCGTTCGTGAGGGCCGTCTACGACTCGACGAGCCGGTCGATCGGCTCCTTCCCGAGCTCGCCGAGCGGCGGGTGCTGCGGCGGATGGACGGACCGCTCGACGAGACGGTGCCGGCGGACCGCCCGATCATCGTGCGCGAACTTCTGAACTTCACCTTCGGTTTTGGCGCGACGCGGGAGATGTTCGCCGCGTCCGAACCGTGGCCGGTGGTGCTGGCCGCGAATGACTTGCACCTCAGCACGGTCGGACCGCCGAACCCGGACGAACAGCCCGACCCGGACACGTGGATGGCCGGGCTCGGATCGTTGCCTCTGCTCGCCCAGCCGGGCGAGCGCTGGCTCTACAGCACCGGGGCATCGGTGCTCGGCGTCCTCGTCGCGCGCGCCGCGGGCGAGCCGTTCGCCGACGTTCTCAGGTCGAGGATCTTCGAACCACTGGGCATGCGCGACACGGCGTTCTGGACCTCGGACACCGATCGGCTCGCGACCGCGTACCGCCCGAGTCCCGACGGCCTCGTCGTCTGGGACGAACCAAGCGGGACCTGGAGCCATCCGCCGGCCTTCGGTGACGGGTCGGCGGGGCTCGTGTCCTCGGCGGACGACCTCTGGGCGTTCGCGCGCGTGCTGCTGCGTGGCGGCGGCCCGATTCTCGCGAGAGAAGCCGTCGCGGAGATGACCCGGGACCAGTTGGCGGGGGCGCAGAAGGCCCACGGAGGGTTGAGCGCGCGCTCCTTTGACGACCGCAGCTGGGGGTACTGCCTGTCGGTGATCAACGCGGGCGCGCGCGCCGGCGCCTACGGCTGGGACGGTGGCTTCGGGACGTCGTGGCTCGTCGACCCCGGGCGCGACCTCACGGTCGTCGTCCTGACGCAGAGGATGTTCGAGAGCCCGGAGCCTTCGCCGGTCCATCGGGATCTGCAGGAGGCGGCGTACTCGACGTTCATCCGACCTCGCGCGCCCGTGAGACGAAGGTCGTTCGGGTGCGGTCAGTCGATCCTCGGCAGGAGGCTCCTCACGTGGTCCAGTTCGTCCCTCGGCACGTCCCGTCGGGCCTTGCAATTCGGACAGACCGTGACGTACCGGAAGTGCACCGGAAACAACGGGATGGCGAAGAGCGTGAACCACCTCGCCACCTTGTGAAGGGCGAGCTGCCCGGAGACGCAGTTCCCACACGGTGACGCGACGACGCCGAGCTTCCTGCTGCGCCGGCGGAACCCGATGATGGTCACCGCGCCTCGCCTCCCGCGGCTCACGTGCCCGGCAGCCCAACCGTACCGACCGGGGCGCCGTCGCGCGGCCGCGACATCGAGGACGAACCCTGCGGTGCGCCCGACTCCGATTCGTCGCGCGGCACCCCCGTGGGCGAAACCCGGGGTGTCGAGCGATTCCCGTCTCGGAGTCCGTCGGGTAGCTTTCGGGTCGATGGCATCCGATGGTCGACGTCACGTGTTCGCGAGCGGTGGATCGCTCTCGCGGGAGGGAATCCCGTCGGTGGTCACGGCGATGCTGGACCAGACCGGGGTCGAGCGACCGAGGTTGTGCTTCGTGCCCACCGCCGATGAAACCGATCTGACCTTCATCGCAAGGGTGCAACGGCTCCTCGCGGGCTCCGCCGTCGCGGTGTCCGACCTCCGTCTGTTCCCCATGCCGAACGTGGAGGATCCCGCGGAGCTGCTGCTGAGTTCGGATGCCATCTTCGTCGGCGGGGGGAGTACCGCGAACATGCTGGCCATCTGGCGGGTGCACGGCATCGACGGTCTCCTTCGCCGCGCCTGGGAGAACGGGGTGGTCCTCGGCGGGTGGAGCGCCGGGGCCATCTGCTGGTTCGAAGGCGGGTTGACCGACTCGTTCGGGCCCGCGCTCGCCGCGCTCCTGGACGGTCTCGGTATCCTGGCCGGCAGCTACTGCCCCCACTACGACGAGGTGCCCCGTCGGGCACGGTTCCACGAGGTGATCGCGAGTGGCGCTCTCCCAGCGGGACTTGCCTGCGAAAACGGCGTCACCGCTCACTTCGTCGACAGCGACCTCGCAGAGGTCCTTAGCGAGGCCGGCGGTGCCCGGGCCTGGCGCGTGCGACGAGACGCCGGCGGCGGTGCGGTCGAGGAATCCATCGAGACGCGCCCGTTCGGGTGTTAGCGGTCTCGGTGGCTCCGCCGGTCGGAAATCGCGCGTCACGGCTCGATCCGAGGGATAGGCCTTTTGCGGTCGCCGTCTAACGGCAAGACTGCCGCCATGGCCGTGGTGACGCGCGACCCGAGCGCGGGCTTGCAACTCGTCGACGCCGCCGCACTCGCCCCCGACGAAGTGCTCTCGCGTCTCGGGAGTGGCCCGCAGGGGCTCTCGTCCGACGACGCAGCTGATCGCTTGCGGCAGTTTGGGGCGAACGCAATCGGCACGCATCGCGTGCGTCCGACCGCTGTCCTTGTCCGTCAGATCCGGAATCCGATCCTCCTCCTCCTCCTCGGCGCGGCGCTGGTCTCGGGATTGACCGGCGGCGGCACGAATGCGGTGATCATTGCGGTGATCGTCGCGTTGAGCGTCGGCCTGGGCTTCCTCAACGAGTACCGCGCGGAGATGGCGATGGCTGCGCTGCGCGCCAAGATCCGCCAGGAAGCAGAGGTCCGCCGTGACGGCAAGACGAGCCGGGTGCCCGTGACCGACCTCGTGCCCGGCGATGTCGTGTCGCTCCGAATCGGTGGACTCGTGCCGGCCGACCTCCGCCTCCTCGAGGTTGATGAGCTCGAATGCGACGAAGGTGTGCTGACCGGCGAATCGATGCCGGTGGCCAAGTCGATTTCGGCCGTCACTGGTCACGAGGCACAGGATCAGCCGGGTTGCGCCTTCATGGGAACGATCGTGCATCAGGGATCGGGCATGGGCGTGGTCGTCCAGACCGGGAATCGCACCTCCTTCGGGCAGATTGCCGCGGGGCTCGCCGAGAAGCACGCACAGACGGCTTTCGAGGTCGGCCTGTCGCGCTTCTCACGTTTCCTGTTCATCGTGGCGGCCGTGTTGACCGGCTTCATCTTCGTCATCAACGTGGCGCTTGCCCGACCCCTGATCGACGCACTGCTCTTCTCACTCGCCATCGCCGTCGGCATTGCGCCGGAGATGATGCCGGCCATCGTGACGGTCAGCCTCGCCGCCGGCTCCAAGGCCCTGACGGCGAAGAAGGTGCTGGTGAAGCGGCTCGTCGCCATCGAGGACCTCGGCAACATCGAGATCCTCTTCACCGACAAGACCGGCACCCTGACCGAGGGGGTGATCACCTTTGAGCGGGCCCTCGTCGCCGACGGGCAGGCGGGCGAGCGTCCGCTGCTTCTCGGGCTCGTGTGCAACGAGGCGGCCGTCACGGCCGACGGGCCCGTCGGCGGAAATGCGCTGGACCAAGCCCTGTGGTCGGCTCCGGGGGCGGCGGCGAGCGGGCCGGTCGCCATCGCGGCGGCTACCTTCCGCAGAATCGGCGTGCTTCCGTTCGACCACGAGCGCCAGCTCGCCTCCGTTCTGGCGGAGGACCCGGGCGGCAAGGCGCTCCTCGTCACGAAGGGCGCGCCCGAGGTCGTGCTGGATCGGTGCGCGAAGGTCCCGGACGCGGCTCGCCGAACCCTCGAGGCGCTGTTCAACGAAGGGGCCCGGGTGGTCGCCGTCGCTTCGCGCCCGGCCGATTCCGCGCAACCGCCGGGCGTCGCGGACGAGCAGGGGCTGACGTTCGAGGGTTTCTTGACCTTCGCCGACCGCCCGAAGGCCGACGCCGGGAGCTCCATCGCCCAGCTCGAACGGCTGGGCGTGGAGGTGAAGGTCATCACCGGCGACAACGGACTGGTCGCCGCCAAGGTCTGCTCGGAGATCGGTCTCGCCTGCACGGGGGTACTCAGTGGCGCGGAGGTCGCAGCTCTCGACGACTCCCAGCTCGAGGCGGCGATCCGGACGACGACGGTGTTCGCCCGGATTGGTCCCGACGAGAAGTCGCGCATCATCAAGGCGGCGCGCCGCACCGGCAAGGACGTGGCGTTCCTCGGCGACGGGGTGAACGACGCCGTGGCGTTGCACCACGCCGACGTCGGCATCTCGGTGGACTCGGGGACCGACGTGGCAAAGGAAGCCGCCGACGTCGTGCTCCTCGACAAGGACCTCGGCGTGCTGGCGGAGGGCGTGATGGAAGGCCGCCGCATCTTCGCGAACACCATGAAGTACGTGCTCATGGCGACGTCCTCGAACTTCGGCAACATGTTCAGCGCGGCGGGCGCGTCAATCTTTTTGTCGTTCCTGCCGATGCTGCCCTCGCAGATACTCCTCAACAACCTCCTTTACAACGCGGGACAGCTCGTGATCCCGACCGACCGCGTCGACCCGGAGGCGCTCGCCCGCCCGGCAGCGTGGGACATGAAGTTCATCCGGCGCTTCATGTCTGTGTTCGGCCCCGTCAGCTCGATCTTCGACTTCGTCACCTTCGGGGTGATGCTCTGGTTGCTCCACGCCGGCCATGTCGAGTTCCGGTCTGGTTGGTTCGTCGAGTCGATCGCCACCCAGACGCTCGTCATCTACGTGATCCGCACCCGCAGGATCCCGTTCTTCAAGAGCCGGCCCAGCCTCGCCATGCTCTTGGTTCCGACCGGCGCGGCACTCATCGGCGCGATCCTGCCCTTCACCGGGCTCGCCAGGTTGTTGGGCTTCAAGCCGCTGCCGGCGACCTTCTTCTTGTGGCTGTTCGCCATGGTCGTCGTCTACCTGGTGCTCGTCGAGCTGGCGAAGACGCGCTTCTACCACCTCCCGCACGCCCGGAGTCCGCGACCCGCCTTCACCCAGGTCGAGCGCCTGGAACGGGGCATCCGTCGTCGGGCGTCCGGCTACGTCAGGCACCCGGGCCCGCGGTCGACGCGACGAGATCCCGCGCCGGCCCCCGTGCCGCAGAACTAGTGACCTGATTCAGAGATAGTTGCGCAATATCGACCGAGCGATTCGAGGATCTCGTCTGCGGTCTTCCGCCAGACAAAGGGCCTCGGGTTCTCGTTCCACATCGCGGCCCAGGTTCGCAGGTCCTTCTCGAGCGCCTGGACGCTGCGATGGGCGGATCGCTGCAGGAGCTTGCGGGTGAGCTCGGCGAACCATCGCTCGACGAGGTTGAGCCAGCTCGAGCTTGTCGGTGTGAAGTGCAGATGGAAGCGCGGGTGACGAAGAAGCCAGGTGTGGATGGCCGGTGTCTTGTGCGTCGAGGAGTTGTCGAGCACGAGATGCACCTCGAGATCTGCCGGGACGTTGCGGTCGATCTCGTCCAAGAACGCCTTGAACTCCTCGGCTCGGTGCCGGCGACGCGTTCTCGAGATCACCTGGCCGGTCGCGACGTCGAGTGCGGCGAAGAGGTCGGTTATGCCGTTGCGCACGTAGTCGTGCGTGTGGCGTTCGACCTGGCCCGGTCGCATCGGCAGGGTCGGCTGGGTGCGGTCGAGTGCCTGGATCCCGGTCTTCTCATCCACACAGACCACCGCCGCGTGCTCGGGCGGGTTCAGGTAGAGACCGACGACGTCTCGCACCTTCTCGATGAAGAACGGGTCCTCGGAGAGTTTGAAGGTGTCGGTCGCCCACGGCTTCAACCCGAACGCCTTCCAGATGCGGCTGACGGTCGGCTGGCTCATGCCGGTCGCCTTCGCCATGTCTCTCGTCGACCAGTGCGTCGCGTTCGCCGGTTTCTCCGTGAGGGTCTTCACGACGAGCGCTTCGATCGCGTCGTCGCCGAAGGTGCGGGGCACCCCCGGACGCGGCTCGTCGGAGAGCGAATCGACACCGCCCTTGCGATAGCGCTCCCGCCACTTGCGCACCGTCTCCTGATCGACGCCGACCCGCTTTGCGACCTCGATGTTCGGGAGCCCTTCAGAAGAAAGCAAGACGATGCGGGCACGCGTCGCGATCCCATGCGGCGCGGTCGGGCGTTTGGACAGCCGGAGCAGCACTTCCCGGTCCTCGTCGGACACCGTGATCGGGGTGAGGGGACGTCCACGCGTGGCCATGGGACAAGCGTAGAGTGTTCGATGACTAAACGCGAGTCATCTCTGAATCAGGTCACTAGCTAGCGCCACTCGTCGACGCCAGCCGATCGGGATCTCAGAGAATGGCTGGGTTCAAGTCCTGCGGGGCACCCCGCCGATCGGGAAAGCCGCGTCCTCACCGACCTCGCCGGGCGCGACCGGGCCGGCTCGAAAGCCGCCTCGGGCGCAGCGCGCGGCCCCTAGCCGACCGAGGCTCGTGCGAGCACTGAGCCGTTCGCCGCGGTGATCGTGGCGCCGCGCAGATCCTTCACCGGGAAGGGGAGCGCGGCGGTCCAGGAGCCCGACCCGTGGTAGAGCCAGAAGACGCCGATCGTCGCGGTCCGACCGTTCGTCCCGGTCACGCGGCAGGTGACCGGCCCGTTCGTGCCGAGACCGGTGATCTTCACGACGAGCCGTGGGGTCCGCCCCGTCGGCACGGAGAGTTCGCCGACGGCGCGCGAGGCCGTGTGGATGACCGCCGTGACCTCGTTCGCGGCTCGCGGGGGTCGTGCGGAACCGAAGCCGTGTCCGGCGACGAAGCCGACGACTCCGGTGACGACGGCCGCGGCGGTGATGAGCACCGCCGTCCGACGCCGCCACGAGGCCAGCCGGGCGCGCCGCAGCTCGCGGATCCGCGTGAGCACCCGGACCTCGAAACCGAGCGGCGGCTCCTTCTCGGGGACGAGCTGCAACAGACGGTCGGTCGCCCCGGAGAGCGCCTCGAGCTCGCTCGAGCAGTGGGGACAGTCGGCGGCGTGGGCGATCAGATCGGCGCGGGCGCGTCCGGCGATGGTCCCGAGCGCGAGCTCGACGAGGTCGTCTGCAAAGCGCGCGCAGTCGAGACGGGGTTCGTTCACGGCAGGTCACCCGCCTCGACGAGCGCGTCGCGCAACTTGGTAAGGGCGCTTCTGATGCGGGTCTTCGCCGTCCCGAGCGGGATCTGCTCCGCCTCGGCGACCTCGGCCGCGGTGTACCCGTAGAGCGCGGCCAAAACGACCGCCCGGCGCTGACCGGTGGGCAACGTCGAGAGGGCGCGGCGGACCTCTGCGGTCGTATCGACCGCATCGGTCGGATCCGTTTGCAGGTCCAGCTCCTGCACGCGCATCAGCTCCGCGGCGCTCATCGGGAGGGATCGCCGAACCCGCAGCGCGTCGATCGCGAGGTTGCGCGTGATGGTGAGGATCCAGGTCGCGACCGAGCCGCGCCGGGCGTCGAAGATCTGCGCGTGCTGCCAGGCGCGGGTGAGGGCTTCCTGAGCGACGTTCTCAGCCATGCCCTTGTCGCTGAGCATGGCGTACGCCAGACCGTAGACCCTGCGCTGGTAGCGGCGGACGAAGGCGACCGTGGCCCACTCGTCGCCGTGCGCCACGCCGGCGAGGAGCGCCTCGTCGGATGGTCCACCCGAATCCACCGCGCGCGACCTCATCAAGAATTCACGCTACGGCCGGGACGAGGCGCGGCCGTCGGTGTCGCTCAATACCCGCCATACCCGCCGCCGGATGGCGTCGTCGTTGTCGGGGTGCTCGGTGCTTTGCTCGCGGACGCCTTCACCACGTAGAACCCTCCGACGCCCTCGCCCTTCGTTTGGCCGGGGGCGCTGTCCCCCACGTAGCTGTAGAGCGGGTGTCCGGCATAGGTCACCTGGATGCCGCCTCCCGGTCGGTGCACGACGCCGAGAGCGCTCCGCGAGACGCCGGGACCCGCCGTGGCGGAGTGGACACCGCTCGGCAGCAGGACGGGCGGCCAGATCTGGGCGCATCCGCCGACACAGGCGATCTTCGTCGCGGTGTCGGACTTGTCGTAGTAGAGGGTGTAGCCGCGCCTGGTGACGAGAATCGCGCCGAACGCGCCGCGCTTGGCCGAGTCGATGATCACCGGAGAGGTCGTGTGACGCTCCAGGTGACGCTGCAGCGCTGGTCCCCGCACCGCAGCTCCGGCGCTCGTCGCGACGAGAGTGAGGGCGGCCGCGGCGATAACCGCGGCCGTGCTGGCGAACGTTCGCCGACGGCGTGTCGTGGGTGAGCCGCCCGCGACTCCCCGCTCGTTCGTCGTGAATCCTTCCATCGGGCCTCCTGTCGGGCTGGTTCGTTCTGACCTTACGGAGGGGATACGGCTGAGAGGCCTCGAGAGATTGCCGGCTCGGCGCGGTAGCGAGAGGCGCCAGCTGCCGTCGGTCCAAGGAGTCGGGGGCGCCGAGCAGCCGTTCCGCTCGTCCCTCCGTCGCCGAAGAGACGGGCGTGCCAGCGGAAGCGTGTTCGCGTCACCGCCACACGGTCGCGTTTTCTGGTTGCAGGCTGTGCTTTTTCACGAAGTCGAGGAGGTCCGCCAGCGGGGCCTCGGCCATCGAGATGCAAGTGTCGGCGCAGCCGTAGTAGAGCCGGACGTGGTCGCCCTCCATCACCGCTGAGCTCGGGAAGCAGACGTTGGGCACGTCGCCGACCCGTTCGTAGATCTCGCTGGGCCCAAGTAGGTAGTCCCGCGTGCGGTAGCGAACCTTCCAGGGCTCCTCGAGGTCGAGGAGGGTCCCACCCACGTAGTACAGGTAGCCGCTACAGCTCCGCCAGGCTCCGTGGTAGATGAGCAGCCACCCTTCGGCGGTCTCGATCGGGTGCGGTCCGGGACCGACCTTCAGCGATTGCCAGCCGCTTGCCGGGCCGAAGACGAAGCGGTGACGGCCCCAGTGGACGAGATCGGGGCTCCTCGCGAAGAAGATGTCGCCGAACGGCGTGTGGCCGCGGTCAGAAGGCCGGTGATAGATGGCGTAGTCGCCGCCGATCTTGCGTGGGAAGAGGACGCAGTTGCGATTCGCCGGCGGAAGCGGGTTGTCCCACTGGGAGAAGTGCCGGAAGTCGGTGGTCGTCGCCAGCCCGATCGCCGGTCCCTGCGGAGAGGCGTTGCACCAGGTCAGGTAGTAGGTGTCGTCGATCCTCGTGAGGCGGGGGTCGTAGCTCTGGTCGGTGACGAACACCTCGGCGTCGTCGCTCTGCATGGCGAGCGGCGCGGGATCGATCTTCCAATTGATGCCGTCGCCGCTGAAACCCACGTGCAGGGTGAAGTGCATGCTGATCTCGTCGACTCGGAACACGCCGGCGTAGTCGCCAATGGCGCGCTTCACGATCGCCGAATTGTGGATGCTGTTCGCCCGCGGGACCGCGCTCGCCGTGACGATGGGGTTCCCCGGATAGCGCACGAACACCGTTTCGTTCGCCATGGTTCCTCTCTCCTGCTCTGTCGCGCACGTCGACATGGTTGCACCCTCTGTAGCGAGATGGTTGCGCTTCTTCTGCCGGGCGAGGCTCGCGCGGTGTCGCCGCGCCGTTGCCAACCCGGCGCTCCTAAGGGTCTCGCATCGTGTAGGGCGGCGCTGCCCGCCGGGAATGGGCGAATCGTCGGACACCGCGGAACGATTCCGCAACGGGACACGTTCGCGACAAGACGGAAGAACGGCGCACCCCGCGGTTTCTGCCCCACCCGCGTGCACCGTGCCCGGCATGCTGACGAGCCTGTCCGGACCGGTCTTGGAACTCAAGGACCGGCTCGTTCGGCTTCTCCCGGGGTGGGCGCTGACGTTCCTCTGCCTCCGGGGGTGACGCTGCTCGGCGCCCGCGGCGTGGTGGCCTTCGTGAAGGCCCAGGCGGCAAGACCGCGACAATCGCTCACCGTCTGCGCCAGACCTGTGCTGGCGGAACGTCGTTCTCCCGTTCGTTGCTCAGGCAGCAGGCTCGTCGCGTCGGCGAACGGAGGAGCTCGTGGACGAAGCGAACCGATCGAGGCTTCGGCTGGCTCTCGGGCGGCGGTTCCCCGCCTGTGTGACTCTCCTTTGGTCGCGCCGGCAAACGATCGGCGAGGTTCGGCCACGGGATATGTGGAAGCCTGGGTCGAGGCTGTCGACGACGGCGGCGACCGAACGCGCATCCGCGGCGTCTTCTGGATCGATGCGTTCTTGACACTGAAACGCTGGGGTAGTCCACTCTTGCTACGTGATGAGCTGATCCGATGCGCGACGGCCATCGAAGGACGGGGACGTGCGCGGTCGCTTGCAGCACACGGCGACAGGAGGCCCGATGGCCAACACTGCTGCGGTGCCGGTCTGGATTGGTGCCAACTTCTGGTCGCGAGCCGGCGGGCCCCGGATGTGGGCGCGCTACGACGGACGCCTCGTGCGCGAGGAGCTCGCCGTCCTCGCCGAGAACGGCTGCAACATCACCCGCTCCTTCTGCTACTGGCCCGACTTCGTCCCGTCGCCGGAGCGACTTGACGCGGAGGTCTGTGCACGTTTCGCCGACTTCCTCGAAGCCCATCGCGAGCTCGGTCTCGGCACGATTCCGACGTTCATCGTCGGTCACATGTCGGGTCAGAACTGGGACCCCTCCTGGCGTGGCGGACGGGATCCCTATCGGGATGTCTGGTTCGTGTCCCAGCAGGCATGGTTCTGCGCAGAAATCGCCCGACGCTTCGGCGGCCACCCTGCGGTCGTCGGCTGGCTCCTATCGAACGAGATGCCCAACTACGGCGGGGCGGCGAGCGTCGAGGAGATCACCGCCTGGGCGCGCATCCTCGTTCAGGCTGTGCGCTTGACGGGTGTCACCCAGCCGATCTCGACGGGTGATGGCGTGTGGGGTATCGAGGTTTCGGGCAGGGACAACGGCTACTCGCTGCGCGACCTCGCGCCCCTCGTCGACTTCATCGGCCCGCACGTGTACCCGATGACCGACGATCCCGTCCGGCAATCCTTCACTGCTGCGTTCGTCTGCGAGCTGTGCGGTTCGTTCGACCGTCCCGTCGTGCTCGAGGAATTTGGCGCTTCCTCCGATTTCGCCTCGGGGGAGAACGCCGCCCACTACTACCGGCAGGTGCTCCACACGACGCTGCTCGCCGGGGCGCGCGGATGGATCGCCTGGAACAACTGCGACTACGACGAGCTGTTCGAACAGGACCCCTACCGCCACCACCCTCACGAGATGCACTTCGGGCTCACCGATCGGCACGGGCGTCCGAAGCCGCAGCTCGCGGAGCTGGCACGTTTTGCTCGGCTCGTCTCCGAGCTGGAGGCGAACGGATTCGCGCCGGTGCCTGCCGAGGTGCTGATCGTGGTTCCCGAGCACTTCGAACGCACCGTTCCGTTCACGACTCCCGAGCAGCGTGCGGAGATCCGCGGGAACCTCTTCCAGTCCTACATCGCCGCTCGCGAGGCTGACCTGCCGGTAGCCACGGCCCGTGAGCGCGACGGACTGCCCAACGGCGCCCGGCTCTATCTCCTACCGTGCGCCAAGCTGATCACCGCGCCCGGCGTCGCCCGGTTGCGCGAGCTCGTCGAGGATGGGTCGACCCTCTACGCCTCGTACTTCGCAGGCAGCACGGAGGCCCAGCGAGGGCCGTGGTTCCCCTGGCTGGAGGAGATCTTCGGCGTGCGCCAGCGTCTGCGCTACGGGGCTGTCGACCCGATCGAGGACGACGAGCTCGTGCTCGAGTTCGTCGCTGCCTGCGGCGGGCTGGAGCGGGGTGCCCGACTCCGCTTCCGAGTCGGGGGAACCGCAAGTTCGCGCTCGTACCTCCCCGTGGAGGCCGACGGCGCCGAGGTGCTCGCCGTCGACCAGCTCGGCTCCCCGGCACTGCTCCGGCGGCGCGTCGGCCGCGGCCAGGCCGTGCTGTGCACGTACCCTCTTGAGCACATGGCGGCGTGCACGCCGCGCGTCAACCCGGAGAGCACCTGGCGACTGTACGCGGCGCTCGCCTCGCTGGCCGGGGTGGGCCGCCCCGTGACCGTCGACGACGGTCGGGTCGTGGTCGGCCGCCTGGTCGCCGGGGAAGGGGAGACCGTCCTCGTGATCAACTCCTCACCCGATGCGGTCGAAGCCGGGTTGTCTGGATCGGACGTCGCCGTGCTCGCCCTCGACAGCGCGGCACACGAGCAGTCCTCTCGACCCCTGACCGAGCCGCTTCTGCTTCCGCCGTTCGAAGTCGTCGTGCTCCGGAAAGACACGGCTGGGCGCGGTCGCCGACTCTGAGCGCTGATGGGATGGCTCGCGGCGCTCACCTGGGGCCGTGGGCGATGCGTTTCGCGTGCAGGCCAGGAAGCCGCAGTTCGATCCCGTAAGAAAGCCCTTGAACAGAGTCATCGGTTGCAAGGTCGCCGGGTGGTCCCGGCTCTGCAGGTCCACTGCCGCGTCCGGGCGGGGAGCGGACGCGCCGGGATCCTCTCCGGCGGCGTCGCGCCCGACCGCACCGGGGCCTGCCCGAGCGCCATGCGGGCGATCTTCGGCGAGCCGGTCGGGCGGGGTCGGACGGCAGAATTGTCGCTTGGACCTGGATCTCGACCGAGGGTACGCCGCCGGCTGGGCTCGACGACGGATCCCGGGCGCGTCCGATGGCCGCCGTCGCCAGTGACCATCGTCCTGTCGGCCGACGGGGAGGAGTCGGGACGCGACTGCGCCGTCGTGGTCACGGGTCCGTGCTCCGAGATTCGAAAATGCGGCCTGTGCAGGTCCCCGCGGCACCGGAAGGCCGCTGAGCTGGTCAATGACCGTGATTCGGACACATGACGTTTTCGTAACGAAGTGTCTAAGATGAGCCCGCGGCGCGCAGACCCGAGTCGCGGGGAAGCCGGCCGGACGGCGCGATTTTGTGAGACCGAAAGGGGACGCCGGTCGGGGTCAGGCATCTGGGTCGCTTGGTGGTTTGAGGCGCGTTCGCGTCTGGTGACGCCAGAGTCGTGGTCCCGTATGATAACGCGACATCGTTGTCAAGTACCGATCACCCAGGAAAGAAGGGATCATGTTCACAGGTAAGAAGAAGGGCTTAGTCGGCGCAATGGCCGTCGTCCTAGCAGGAGCGATGATCGTTCCTTTGCTTGCGATCAGCTCGGCAACCGCGACGACCAGAGTGTCGCACGCGCTCCCAGCGCCGCCAACGGCGACGCCTTCGCAGTCGAACACGATCTACACGAGCGGCACGATGTACGGGCCGCCCAACGTGTTCAACCCGAACGAGTCGGGCAGCTACGCCACCGGAACCGAGGGGTTGGTGTACGAGACGCTGTGGCTCTACGACCCGGTCAAGAACGACTACATTCCGTGGCTCGCGAAGGGCGGGGTCTGGACGAGCCCGACTAGCTACAGGATCTTGCTGCGGTCCGGCGTCAAGTGGTCCGACGGCACGCCGTTGACGGCGACCGACGTGGCTTTCACGATCGACCTGGCAAAGACCGATCCGGGGATCTACTACAGCAACCTGGCCGCTGACATCGCCAGCGTCACGGTGAACAACCCCCTGACGGTGACGGTCAGCTTCAAGCACGTGTCGGCAGAGGACTGGCAGAGCTTCCTGTACCAGGACCCGATCCTGCCGCAGCACATCATGGGAACCTGGTCGAACACGGAGATGAACACCGGCAGCAACCCCGATCCTGTCGGTTCGGGACCGATGCTGGTGGACGACTCGCTCTCCAACCTGACCCAGGTCTGCTACTACAACAACCCGAGCTGGTGGGCCACCGCCGCTCTCGGCCTGAAATTCAAGTTCACGTACCTGTGCGACGAGTTGAACAGCTCGAACAACGTCGAGCTGGAGGACATGCTCGCCGGTGAGCTCACCCTGTCGAACAACTTCCTGCCGGGCATCGCGTCGCTGATCAGCTCGCCGGCCTCCACCGGCAACCTCGGCGGCAAGGGCGGCTACGGCGGCTTCCTGTCGACCTACTACACGAAGACTCCGTACATGCTGTCCGCGAACACCACGTGGCTCGAGCCGAACCTGTCGAAGTTCCCGACGAGCAACCTCTGGTTCCGCAAGGCGGTCGCCGAGGCCATCAACGAGCAGACGATCGTCAGCGTGGACTACTCGGACCTCGTCGACGCGGCCAACCCGACCGGCCTGATGCCGAGCCAGAGCTCCTACCTCGACACCGCCGCGGTCAAGGCGTACGGGTACAGCTACAACCCGAAGCTGGCCAAGGCGGACCTGGCAAAGTCCGGTTACAAGGGGCAGAAGGTCACCATCGAGTGCCCGACCGGCTGGACTGACTGGATGGCTGCTGAGGATCTCATCGCCCAGAACCTGAAGGCCGTCGGCATCAACGCAGTCGCGACCTTCCCCAGCTACACGGCCCGGACCACCGACCTGACGGACGGTACGTACAACTTCGCGCTGGACAACAACGCGTCGATTGCCGCGGACCCCTACAACTACTTCTATCGGGAGTTCCGTCTTCCGATCTTGAAGCAGCAGACCGCTCAGGACAACTGGGAGCGGGACGCCAACCCCGCGGCGTGGGCGCTCGTGCAGAAGCTCAACGCGACGCCGATGAGCGACAAGTCAGCTCGTCAGACGATCTTCAACCAGCTCGAAACGATCGAGCTGCAGACGCTGCCCGAAATCCCGTTGTGGTACAACGGCGCTTGGGCGCAGTACAACACGGCACACTGGAGCAATTGGCCGCACTCGGGCATTGCCGACGACTACACCCCGGTTACGTGGAGGGGTTGGCTTGGCAACATGACCACTGTGCTCGCCCTTGCTGCTCTCAAGCCCGTTTAGAGCTTGATTGAAAGCAACTGATTGGTAGCGGTGACGCCGCCCCCCACCTACCAAGGGTGGGGGGCGGCCCGCTGCACCCGACAACGCAGGTAGCCAGATGCGCCGCTACTTCATGAAGAAGATCTCCGTCTACCTCGTCACGTTCGTCGTGGCGGTGTCGATCGACTGGGGAATTCCCCGGATGATGCCGGGGGATCCGATTCTTGGCTTCCTCAGCAAGTTCGACCTCCAACCAGGGGCCGCGCATTACGAGTACGGCTACTTCTTCAAGGCGTTCGGCTTCAACGAACCACTGTGGAAGCAGTACCTGTACTACTGGGACGCCATCTTCCACTGGAACCTCGGGACGAGCATGTACTACTTCCCCGAGTCCGTGACGTCCGTGATCGGTCAGCACATCCTCTACACCGCAGGGCTGCTCGTTCCGGCGATCGTCCTCGCCTACTTCGTCGGCAACCGTCTCGGGGCGATGGCCGCCCGGCGCCGCCTGCTCGACAACTCCGTCCTGCCGAGCAGTTACGTGATCAGCGCCACGCCCTACCAGTGGTTCGCGATGCTGCTCGGCTTCTTTGTCGGCGGGGTGTGGCACCTCCTGCCGCAGTCCAACGCCTTCGCGTTCGGCACGAGCCCGACCTGGACGTGGACCTTCATCTGGGATTTCGCCCAGCACTGGATTCTTCCGTTCCTCAGCCTCTTCTTCATTCAGCTCGGAGGTTGGGCGATCGGGATGAGGAACCTCATCATCTACGAGCTGGAGTCCGACTACGCCCACTGGTTGCAGGCGCTCGGCAGCCCGCCCCGCCTCGTGCGCCGATATGCCTATCGCAATGCAGCCCTGCCCCAGCTGACCGGCTTGGCCATGGCGCTCGGCACCTTTGTCGCTGGCCAGATCGTCACCGAGGTCGTCTTCAACTACCCTGGGCTCGGACTCGTGTTCTACAACGCGATCACCAACTCCGACGTGTTCCTGATGCAGGGCGTCTTCCTCATCCTCATCATCGGCGTCCTGGTCGCCAACTTCGCGATCGACATCGTCTACGTCCTTGTCGACCCGAGGACGAGGGTGAGCATGATGGGAGCCGTGGTGTGACCGAGGTCGATCCGCGCCTGTCCAAGGCGCACCCCGCACGGGGAAGACAAGGTGACCGGCTCCGAAGCGGTCGCGACGATGACTGATTCCTCCGACCGCCACGACAAGCCCTCCGCCGGCGCGCCTGCCGCGGACGTGCTCGTGGCACGGTCGGGCACGCGGGCCGTGGCCGTCGTGCCGGGGATCGTGTTGCAGGTGGGTACCTCCGCGCGCCACCGCCACGAGTTCGTGTACTTCGCGGTGCGCAACAAGAAGCTGCTGGTGGGGTTCAGCGTCGTCATGCTGTTCGTGCTCGTCGCGGTGTTCGGTCCGTTGCTCACCGACTACGCGCCGCTCGCGGTGAGCAGTGCCGCGTCCCGGCCGCCCTCGGCGCAACACTGGCTGGGGACGACCTATTTCGGCGAGGATGTCTTCGCCCAGCTCGTCTACGGCACCCGGGCGAGTTTCGAAGTTGGCCTCCTCGGCGGGGTCTTCGCCGTGATCATCGGGATGACGATCGGCTTTGCCGCCGGTTACCGGGGCGGGTTGGTGGATGAGATCCTCAACCTCTTCACGAACGTGGTCATCTGCATCCCGCTGTTCGCCATCCTGCTGATCATCGGCGGCTACCTCAAAGGTCTCAGCGTGTTCGACGAAGCACTACTGATCGGCCTGATCTCCTGGCCCTGGGCCGCGAGGGCGATTCGCGCCCAGACCTTCACGCTGAAGTCGCGGGAGTTCGTGGGTCTCGCCCGTCTGTCGGGTGAGCGCAGCGCCAAGATCATCACGCGCGAGATCGCCCCGAACATGAGCTCGTACCTCTTCCTCACATTCATCCTGCTCTTTGGCGGCGCCATCCTCATCGCCTCGTTCGTCGACTTCGTCGGGCTCGGCCCGAGCGGGACGGTGACGCTCGGGACGATGATGAACGAGGCCTTCTTCTGGAACGCCCTTCTGCTGCACGTCTGGTGGTGGTTCATCCCACCCGGCGCCTGCATCACCTGCATCGTTGGCGGGCTCTACCTGATGAACGCCGGGCTGGACGAGGTGTTCAACCCCAAGCTGAGGGCGCTGTAGCGATGAGCCTGCGGGTCGAAGGACTGAAGATTTACTACCGCACCCTTTACGGCGACGTGAAGGCGGTCGACAACGTGTCCTTCTTCCTCGAGGACGGCGAGATCATGGGGCTGGCCGGTGAGTCGGGGTGTGGCAAGTCGACGCTCGGCAACGGGCTCATCCGCCTCGACGGCCGGATGCGCATGATGGGTGGGCAGGTGAAGCTCGACGGCGAGGAGCTGCCGATCGGCGACGAGCGCGCGATGAACCGCCTCCGCTACAGGGAACTCTCCATCATCCCCCAGTACGCCATGAGCGCGCTCAACCCCACCCGAAGGATCAGGCGGATCACGCGCGACCTATTGAAGACGAAGAAGGTCCGCTACCGCACGGAACTCGAGGAGTTCCGGCGCCGCCTCGAGGTCGTCGGTCTGTCCGAGGACGTTCTGCGCCAGTACCCGATCGAGCTCTCCGGCGGCATGAAGCAGCGGGCGGTCATGGTGATCTCCACCCTGCTCAACCCTTCGCTCTTGATCGCCGACGAGATCACCTCGGCGCTCGACGTCTCGACCCAGCGGGCGGTCGGGGAGATGCTCGTCGAGTTCCGGGACCGCGGCTTTGTGAAGAGCATCATCGTCATCACCCACGACCTTTCCATCCTGGCCCAGATCTCCGACACGATCCTCGTGATGTATGCCGGCAAGCTCGCCGAGCGGGCCCCGGCGGACACGATCATCAACGACCCGCTGCACCCCTACACCCAGCTGCTCATCTCCTCCCTCCCCGAGGTCGGGGTCCGCTACGAGGACCGGGTGCTTGCCGGCATCGCCGGCACGCCACCGTCGCTCTTGGATCCACCGGCCGGCTGTCGCTTCCATGACCGCTGTCCCTTTGCCTTCGAGCGCTGCCGCGAGGAGCCGCCGTTCGAGGAGGTGGCTCCGGGACACTTCGTGGCCTGCTGGTTGCAGACGAAGTCCGCGGTCGCCAACGACGGCGCAGCCACCGTCCCCGTGGTGGTCGGCGGGACCGGCTGAGCGATGCTGAAGCTCGAGAACGTCACCAAGCTGTTCCGTACCGGCACCTTCGCCGGCGATGTCTTCCCCGCCGTCCGTCGGGTGAACTTCGAGATCCTGCCCGGCCAGGTGACGGCGCTCATCGGGGAGAGCGGGAGCGGCAAGACGACCCTCGGCAAGATGATCCTGAGACTCGAGAGCGTGTCGTCGGGTTCGATCATCTTCGACGGACGTGACATCTCCCACCTGAAGGGGCGGGAGCTGCGCGAGTACTACCGCCACGTGCAGGGTGTCTTCCAGGACCCCTTCAGCTCCTACAACCCCATCTTCCGGGCCGACCGCGTGTTCCAGATGGTGAAGGAGGGGTACTTCCCGGACGTCAGCGCCTCGGAGTGGAGCAAGAAAGTGGCGGACGTCGTCGAGGCCGTGGGTCTCAACCCGGCCGACGTGCTCAACAAGTTCACCCACCAGCTGTCGGGCGGGCAGCTGCAGCGCCTGTTGATCGCCCGTGCCCTGCTCCTCGACATCAAGCTGCTCATCGCCGACGAGATCATCTCCATGCTCGACGCCTCGACGCGCATCGACGTGCTCAACCTGCTCGCCGATCTGAAGAGCCGGGGGCTCGGGATCCTCTTCATCACCCACGACCTGTCGCTCGGTAACTACATCAGCGAACGTGCCATCATCCTGCGGCGCGGGATCGTGCTCGAGATGGGCGCGACCGACAAGGTCTTCAGCAATCCCCAGCACCCCTACACGAAGATGCTGCTCGCTTCGGTGCCGCAGCTGCACCACAAGTGGGAGCCACTGCCCGGTGTCGAGCCGACGGGCGGTTCGCCGGGTGCGTCGGCAGGCAGCACCCCGCCCCCCGTCCCTGTCGCCGAGGAGACCGAGAAGCGGTACTCGAGGTCCTCGCTCCACCCGCTTGCCGGGCGACCCGGGCGAGCGTACGCGGCGGGCCCGGCGGGTTCCCCTGCTCTGACGGCGGAACGCCGTCGGGAGATGGACCTGCGCCTCGTCGAGGAGGTAACCCCGCTCGTCGAGGTGGAGGAGGACCATTTCGCGGCCCTGTCCCAGCCGCTGGCACGAACTTCGCCCCGCGCCGCGCCAGGGTCGACCTGACGTGCGTGCGATCCGGCGCCTGGACACGGCCGTTCGCGAGGTGCGGGTCGTCGGCACCGCCCGCGGGTCGGGCGCGGCTCGTGCCGTCCCGGCCCTGGATGGTTCCCCGTCACGGCTACCTCGGGTGTCCCATGACTCGGGATCGCGACCGCACGCCGCGCGCGATTGCGTCGACGCGGGCAGCGACGTGAGGACGCGATGAGCCCCCGGCTCGCCTTCCCCGAAGGGTTCCTCTGGAGCGTCGGGACCGCTTCCTACCAGGTCGAGGGGGCCGCCGACGCCGATGGCAAGGGCCCTTCGATCTGGGACACGTTCAGCCACCGCGCCGGGACCGTTCTGCACGGCGACAACGGCGACATCGCGTGCGATCAGTACCGCCGCATCGAGACCGACGTCGAACTCATGGTGGAGCTCGGGATCCCCGCCTACCGCTTCTCGATCTCCTGGCCGCGGGTCCAGCCCGACGGCCGCGGTCCCGTGAACGCGGCGGGTCTCGACCACTACCGGCGGCTGGTGGAGCTGCTGCGCCGACGCGGCATCGAGGCGCTGGTCACGCTCTACCACTGGGATCTGCCCCAGGCGCTCCAGGACGGTGGCGGCTGGGCCGACCGCGACACGGCGTTCCGCTTCGCGGAGTACGCCGGCATCGTCGGGTCCGCGCTCGGCGGTCAGGTGACTCTTTGGACGACGGTGAACGAACCGTGGGTGTCGGCCTTCGCCGGGTACGCCACGGGAAGACTCGCGCCCGGGATCCGGGACCTCGGCGCGGCGGTGAAGGCGTCGCACCACCTGCTGCTCGGGCACGGCTTGGCCGCTCGGGCGCTGGCCGAAGCGGCGGGGCCGTCGTTGCGGGTCGGGATCTCGCTCAACCTGGCACCGGTGTCCCCCGTGACGTCGGGTGCGGGAGACGTCGCCGCGGCGCGCCGGTTCGACGGCCATCTCAACCGCTGGTTCCTCGATCCCGTCCTGAGAGGCAGCTACCCGGAGGAGCTGCTCGCCGAGTACCTGCCGTTCGTCGGGGGCGACTTCCTCCGCGACGGCGACCTCGAGACCATCCGGGCCGACATCGACTTCCTCGGCGTCAACTTCTACGAACGACGGCGGGTCGCGGCGACTACGGCCGGGGCGCAGGCGGGAGCCGGGACCGGCCAGGAAGGCGGTCCCAGCTACGAGCGCTGGCTGGGAGTGAGCGACGTGCGCCGAGGGGACGTCCCGCGCACCTCGAAGGGGTGGACGATCGAGCCCGACGGGCTGACCGAGCTCCTCCTGCGCCTCCGGGAGGACTACGGCGACGTGCCCCTCTACGTCACGGAGAACGGGGCCGCCTTCCCGGACTACGTCGATCCGGAAGGCAACGTGAAGGACCCCGAGCGGGTCGAGTTCCTCGCCGGCCACTTCGCCGCGGCGCACGCCGCGATCTCCCAGGGCGTCGATGTCCGCGGCTACTCGGTCTGGTCACTGCTCGACAACTTCGAATGGGCCGACGGCTACTCGCAGCGTTTCGGCGTCGTGTTCGTCGACTACCGGACCCAGGAACGGATCCCGAAGACGAGCGCCTACTGGTTGCGAGACGTCATCGCCGCGAACGCGCTCGAGACCGTGCCGACCGTGGCCGACGCCGCTCGCGCCGTGCGAGGCTGAGCCGGCAACAGCCGCCGGTCGGACCCGTCAACGACGCCTCGGCCGGCTTCGCGTCGACCGCGCGTCAAGGACGCGGGTTCACCTTTGGGCGCGGTGCCTCTCCTCGGGCCTGGGCGCGGCACGTTCCGTCGTTCGCGCCCGGACGCGGCCGCGGGGAACCTCGAGGATCGCGGGTGGCGCCTCGCGCCTATCTCGCCGGAGCCCGGCGCCGGACGTGAGATGACCCTTGCCGAGCCGGGTCGCCGCGTCGCCGGCGGCAGGGGGCGTCGCCCTACCGGGTCGCCGGCGCGCCCCCACAGGTCGCTTCGACCTTGACGGTCGTCCCGGCGGGCGCGGGGGCGACCAGGGTGCCCGCGACGCGGGCGCCGTCGACGAGCAGCTCCCGGACACGTCCCGCGACCCCGGCTTGTTTGCGGACGGTGATCTCGTAGTTTGCCCCCCGCCAGCGCCGCCGGGCGGTGAACCCGCCCCAGGACGACGGCAGCACCGGGTCGACGCGCAGGCCGTCGAACTCGGGACGCACGCCGAGGATCCACTGGGATATCGCCGTAAGGTGCCACGACGCGGATCCCGTGAGCCAGGAGTTCTTCGCCTCGCCGAACGTCGCGGCGTCACGGCCGGCGATCGTCTGCGCGTAGACGTACGGCTCGCAACGGTGGATGTCGCTGATCGGGGCGCGCGCCGAGGGATTCGTCCTGCGGTAGTAGTCGAACGCGGCGTCGCCGTCTCCGAGCATCGCCTCGCCGATCATGATCCAAGGGTTGACGTGACAGAAGACGCTGCCGTTCTCCTTGTAGCCGGGGGGATACGAGGTGATCTCGCCGATCTCTGGGTGGTATCGCGTGTAGGGGGGCTGCACCAGCATGATCCCGTGCTCGGTGGCGAGCCGCTCCCGCACGCTCGCGAGCGCGGTCGCCGGCTTGCCTTCCGGCGCCCCGATTCCCGCCATCGCGCAGATGCCCTGTGATTCGAGGAAGATCTGGCCTTCCTCGTTGCGACACGAGCCGACAACCTGGCCGAAGTAGTCGTACGCCCGGAGGTACCACTCGCCGTCCCAGCCGTGTTCTTCCACCACGGCGGCCATCCGGCTTGCTTCCGACTCGTAGGAGGCCGCCTCGTTGACGAGGCCGCGCCGGCGTGCGATGCCGGCGAGCTCTCTCGCGGCGAGCACGAACTGACCGCCGATGAACACCGACTCCGCGACGCCTCCCTCTTTGTTCCCGGTCGTCTGGAAGGACTCACCGGGGGTGTCCGAGAAGCAGTTGAGGTTGAGGCAGTCGTTCCAGTCGGCGTGACCGATGAGGGGCAGCCCATGCGGCCCGAGCCGGTCGAGGGTGTAGCGCACGCAACGCTGGAGGTGCTCGTAGAGCAGGGTCTCGCTGCCCGGGGCGAGATCGTACGGCACGGGTTCGTCGAGGATCGCCGTTTCGCCGGTCTCTCTCAGGTAGGCGCCGGCGGCGAGGATCAACCAGAGCGGGTCGTCGTTGAATCCCGAGCCCACCGCGTCGTTGCCCCGTTTGGTGAGCGGCTGGTACTGGTGGTAGGCGCCGCCCGTGGCGAGCTGGGTCGCGGCGAGGTCGAGGATCCTCTGGCGCGCCCTTCCGGGGACCTCGCTCGTGCAGCCGAGGAGGTCCTGGCTCGAGTCGCGGAATCCCATGCCCCTGGCGACGCCGGACTCGTAGCTCGACATCGACCGGCTGAGGTTGAACGTCACCATGCACTGGTAGGGGTTCCAGATGTTCACCATCCGGTTGGTGTCCGCGTCGGGTGTCTCGACGTGGAGCACGGAGAGCAGTTCGTCCCAGGAGCACCGGAGCGCCGCGAGGCCCTGCTCCACCGTCTCCGGTTGGAGCCAGCGCTTGATCACCGGTCGGACCCGTCTCTTGTCGATGGTCTGGGAGCCGGGCGGGTCGAACTTGGCATCCGGTGGGTTCTCGGAGTAGCCGAGGACGAAGACAATCTCGTGCGTCTCGCCGGTCGCGAGCGAGAGCCGGACGTGGTGCGAGCCGATCGGCGCCCAGCCGTGCGCAACGGAGTCGAAACAACTCCCGCGCTCGACGGCCAAGGGCAAGTCCCATCCCCGATCGGCGCCGAGGAAGACGGCCCGCTGGGTGTCGAAGCCGGCGAGCGGTTCGGAACAGGCGAAGTAGGCGAAGTGGTCACGGCGTTCGCGGTACTCGCTCTTGTGATAGATCACGCCGTCGACGACTTCGACCTCACCGACGTTGAGGTTGCGCTGGAAGTTCGTCATGTCGTCCAACGCGTCCCAGAGGCAGAACTCGACCGAGGAGAAGACCGAGAGTTGCGCCGGTCGCCTGCGCTCGTTCGTCACCCGGAGCCGCCAGACCTCGAGGTTCTCGCCGAGGGGGACGTAGTAGAGCGTCTCGGCGTGGATGCCGCTCCGCGACGAGCCGATCGACGTGTAGGACATCCCGTGCCGGCACTCGTAGGTGTCGAGCTGGCTCCTCGTCGGCTGCCACGACGGCGACCAGAAGTCGCCGTCGGCGTCGTCGCGCAGGTAGACGTAGCGGCCGCCAAAGTCCGCGGGCACGTTGTTGTGGCGGTAGCGGATGAGCCGTCGCAGGCGGGCGTCGCGGTAGAACGAGCAGCCGCCCTCGGTGTTCGAGACGAAGGCGAAGTACTCCTCGGTGCCGAGGTAGTTGATCCAGGGGAGCGGCGTATCCGGCTGGGTGATGACGTACTCCCGGCGTTCGTCGTCGAAGAACCCGTAGTGCACGGCTCCTCCTTTGCTGCCGGGATCGGGGCGACCCCGACGGCCCGCGTGCCATAGCTGCGGATGTCCCGCCGAGGAGGAACCCTACCGTGGCCCTTTTGCCGCGGCGGGTTCCACCGCGGCGCGCGGCGCGCCTTCCCGGGTCTCTGCCTGGTCTTGTCAGGCGGCTCGCCGGGCGTGCGGGAGGCGGGAAGACCGGCGAGCGACGACCGACCGTCCGGTCCGTGGTCCAAGAGATATCGCGAGGGCCCGAAAGGCCCAATGGTCCGGGCCGAAGGGGCGCCGACCTGTCGAAAAGGGCGGAGGTCGCGCACCCCGCCGCCCCCGGCGGATCCGTCCCTCCACGGGACGATGACTGGGCGTTGCGGACGCCGGGCCACGGCGAGACGAGGGAGCCCCGGCGAGGGCGGACCCGCTGATCGCCCACGTCGGCGAACATCACGCCGAGCGAGCGGTGACTGCCTCCGGCTCTCGGGCCGGGCGTCGCCGACCGCCCGCGAAGGTCCTGGTAGGTCGCGGACAGGAGGAATTGCAACAGCACCGACACCTCCATTAACTTGACAAGTTCCATTGACTTGATTAAGTAAGACGCATACCCCACACCACGCCTGACATTGACCCCATCAGCGGAGGGGTACAGCTCTTCCGGAGCTGCCTCGTTTCGACCGAGTACCCCGGGGTCGAGGCCGCCACGAAGTGGCTCTTCGAACGGCTCGACGTCGAGTACACGGTCAACACCGACCAGACCTGCTGCACCGGTCTCGGCTACTACTCCGACCTCATGCCGTTCCAGACGACCCTCGCCGTCGCGGCGCGCAACGCCTGCGTGGCGGTCGACGCGGGTCATCCGATCCAGGCCTATCTCTGCTCGACCTGCTACGCCATCAACAAGAAGTCGCGCGACGTGCTCGAGGTCCCCGAGTACCGCGAGCAGGCGAACGAGACGCTCGTGAAGATCGGCCGCCGTTACGACGACGGCGTCGCTCGCACGATCCAGCACCGGCACAGCCTCGAGATCCTCTGGAGCCGGCACCGGCAGATCCCCGCTCTCATCCGGCGAAGGTTGTCCGGCATCAAGGTCGCCACCCACCCGGCCTGTCACTACTGCAAGGTCTTTCCCGACGAAGTCCTCGGCGACAGCGAGAACTTCATGCTGCCCGAGGACCTGCTCGAGCCGGCGGGTGTCGTGAAGACCGGCAACTACGCGGAGAAGACGACCCACTGCGGCGCCGGCTTCCGCCAGATCTTCGTCAACCCATCGCGCTCGCTCGCCGTCACCCGGGAGAAGCTGAAGCGCCTGGCCGAGGAGAAGATCGACGTGCTCGTGCACATGTGCCCGAACTGTTCGGTCCAGTTCGACCGCTACCACGACGCCATCTCGCAGTCGACCGGCGAGGAGTACCCCTTCGTCCACCTCCACGTGCAGCAGCTCGTGGCGCTCGCGCTCGGCGCCGACCCGGACACCGTCTGCGGCGTGGAGTCGCACTCCCAGAACCTGGAGCCGCTGCTCGAGCGCATCGGCGCCCGCCAGGGCGCGCGCGCCCCGGCTCGCGAGGAAGGGAGCACCTGACGCGCTGCGGAGTGTTCCTCTGCGAGTGTGGCGGCAACATCTCCGACGTCCTGGACCTCCGGTCCCTGGCCGCCGGCGGACACGCGCTGCCCGGCGTCGTCAACGTCTCGGTGAGCCAGTTCATGTGCGGCACCGAGGGCCGGCGGCGGATCGAGCGCGCCGTGCAGTCGCGCGGGCTCGACCGCGTCGTGATCGGCGCCTGCTCGCGGCGTGTCCAGGGCCCGACCTTCGAACGGATCGCCCGCGAGCTGCGTCTCGGTGAGAACGCCGTCGCCTTCGCCAACCTGCGAGAAGGCTGCTCGTTCGTCCACCGCGACGAGCCGGAGAAGGCCCAGAAGAAGGCCGAGACGATCCTCGCCGCCGCCGTGGCGCGGGCAGCCCAGCAGTCCGACCTGAAGCGCTCCCGCACCTTCCTGCACCGGTCGGCGGTCGTGGTGGGTGGCGGGATCGGCGGGATGTCCGCAGCCGAGGAGCTCGCCGACGCGGGCATCGAGGTACACATCGTCGAACGTCAGCAGTCGCTCGGCGGCTACATGGCCCGTCTGTCGAAGACCTTCCCGACGGAGGACTGCGCGATGTGCTCGCTGGCGCCGCGACTCGCGAACGCCGCGACCGACTCGCGCATCCACGTGCACACGCTGGCGGAGGTGACCGCCGTGAGCGGACCGCCCGGGGAGCTGCGGGTGCGGGTGCTCCACCGGCCGAGCTTCGTGAGCGAGCGCTGCGTCGCCTGCGGGAGGTGCACCGCGGCGTGCCCCGTCGAGCTGGAGAGCGCCTTCGACTTCGGCATGGCCAAGCGCAAGGCGATCGGCAGGCCGTTCGCCAACGCCGTCCCGGCGGGATTCGCGATCGACCACCGCGGCTGGGCGCCCTGCACGTCGGTCTGCCCGGTGCACACCGCGGCCCAGGGTTGCCTGGCGCTCGTCGCCCAGGGACGCACCGGCGAGGCGTACGAACTGGCGAGCCGGGAGAACCCCTTCCCCAGCGTCTGCGGTCGGATCTGTCACCACGACTGCGAGACGGAGTGCACGCGCGGTCGTGTGGACGATCCCGTCGCGATCGCGGGGATCGGCCGATTCATCGCCGACCGGGTGGCGTCGGCCCCACCGGTCGTGGCGCCGTCGACCGTGTACTCCGAGAAGGCGGCCGTCGTGGGCGCCGGCCCGGCGGGCCTGACCGCGGCGCGTGAGCTCGCCCGGCTCGGCTACCACGTCACGGTCTTCGAGTCCCAGCCCGAGGCGGGCGGCACGCTGCGCTATCTCATCCCGGAGTTCCGCCTGCCCCGCGAGCTCCTCGCCGGGGAGGTCGGGCGCGTGCTCGCCCACGGGGTCGAGCTCCGCACCGGGGCGCGGTGCGGCACGGACTTCACCGTGGATTCCCTGCTCGATTCCGGCTACCAGGCGGTGCTCCTCGCCGTCGGGCTGCAGCGGGCGGGTTCGGCGCCGTTCGCCGGGCCGGACCGGCGCGGCATCGTCTCGGCGGTCGAGCTGTTGCGGTCACGGGCTCGGGGCCAGCCGACGGCGACGGGACGGCGCGTTGTGGTCGTCGGGGGCGGCGACATCGCCTTCGACGCCGCCCGCAGCTGCCTGCGTCTCGGCGCGGAGTCGGTGGCCGTCGTCTGCGCCGAGGATGCCTCTCGGCCCCCGGCGCAGTCGGAGCTCGTGGCAGATGCCCGCGAGGAGGGGGTCGAGGTCGCCGACGCGCGGTCGCCGCTCGAGCTCGTCGGCACGGACACCGTCACCGCGGTGCGGTTCCGGCGCGGGGCGACCGACGAGGCGGTCGAGTTCGCCGCGGACCTCGTCGTCCTGGCGGGCGGGCGCGAGCTCGACGAGGAGTTCCTGGCGGGCGCAGCGGGCGTCCAGCTGGCTGGCGGCCAGATCGTCGTCGACCGGGCGACGATGATGACGGACCGCAGGGGCGTGTTCGCCGCCGGGGACGCCGCCGCCACGGGGCCGGCGACGCCGATCGAGGCGATCGCGGCCGGCAGGCGCGCGGCCCGGGCGATCCACAACTACCTGCGCGGTGAGGACTGGGCCGAGGTCTGGGAGCCCGGGCGGGCCCGCGCCGAGGTGGCTGACGCCGACCTCCCCTCCGGCGGGCCGGACCCCCGTCGGCCGATGCCCCTCGTGCCGGTGGCCGAGCGCGCCAGATCCTGGGCGGAGGTGCGTCTCGGGTTCGGTGAGGACGATGCGGTCGCCGAGGCCCGCCGCTGTCTCGCCTGCGGCGGCTGCGCCGAGTGCCGTTGCTGCGAGACGGTCTGCCCCGCCCACGCCATCGATCTCGACCAGGAGCCGTGGGAAGAGGAGCTCGTCGTCGGCGCCATGGTCGTCGCCACCGGGCACCGCGAGTTCGACGCCCGGCGCAAACCGCCGCTCGGCTACGGCCGCTACGCCAACGTCATCACCCAGAGCCAGCTCGCGCGCCTCGTCTCCGCCTCGGGACCGACGGGCGGGGAGCTGCGGCGGCCTTCGGACGGCGAGGTGCCGAAGCGGATCTTCATGCTGCAGTGCGTCGGCTCGCGCGACCAGACCTCGCGGGGCAACACGCACTGCTCGGCGATCTGCTGTCTGTTCGCCACGGCGCACGCGTCGCTCATCAAGCAGGACCATCCGGACTGCGAGGTGACGATCGGCTACACGGACCTGCGGGCCCCGGGCAAGGCGCACGAGGAGTACTTCCGGCTGGTCGCGACCCGTGGCGTCCGCTACGTGCGCACCCGCGTCGGCGAGCTGATCGAGGAGCGCGACAAGAGGCTCCGGGTCCGCTTCGAGGACACGGTGACGGGCACAAAGTCCGAGGAGCTGTTCGACCTGGTGGTGCTGTCCGCCGGGCTCGAGGGCTCGGACGGCACGGCGCAGATCGCGCGCGTCGCGGGACTCCAGCAGGACGCGGCAGGCTTCCTGAAGGAGTACCACCCGAAGCTCCGTCCGGTCGACACCCAGCGTGCCGGCATCTTCGTCGCCGGGACTGCCCAGGGCCCGAAGAGCATTCCGGACACGATCGCCCAGGCGAAGGCGGCGGCGGCACGGGTGATGTCCATGCTCTCCAGCGGCTTCCTGATGACACCGGCCGAGGTGGCCTGGGCGGATCCCGAGATCTGCATCGGCTGTGGCGTCTGCGAGAACGTCTGTCCCCAGGGCGCGGTGCACGTCGTCGACGGCGGCCTCGCGCACGCCGTGGTCGAAGCGGAGAGCTGCCGGGGCTGCGGCATCTGTGTCGCCGAGTGCCCGTCGGGCGCGATGACGCTCGGGGGCTTCTCCGACGCCGAGATCCTCGCCGAGGTGACGGCTCGTGCCTAGTGCGGGTGCCGCCAAGGCGGCTGGGGAAGCGGCCGTGCCGATCGCCGCGGAAGCGGCGGGCGGGCGCGCCGCCGAGGACGGCGAGCGCACGATCATCGGCTTTTTCTGCCGGGAGTGCGCCTACGCCGCCGCCGACGCGACGGGGAACGCCCGTACCCCGCTGCCCACCACCGTCCGCAGCGTCCTCGTGCCGTGCACCGGCCGTGTCGGGCCCCTGCACGTGATGAGCGCGCTCGCCGAGGGGGCTGACGGTGTCCTGCTCGCGGGCTGCCTCGAAGGTCAGTGCCATCACCGCGAGGGCAACCTGTCCGCGCTCGACCGCGTCGCCTTCGTGCAGCGACTGCTCGATTCCGTGGGCGTCGAGCCGGAGCGGGTCCAGATGTTCACGATGAGCGCGGCCGACTCGCCACGCTTGGTCGCCGCGACGCGCCGCATGCACGCGACGATCTCGGCTCTGCCCCGACTGCGAAGGCTGTAGGCGATGCCGCTCACCGCGCGGGGCCGGGAGATCCTGGGATCGCTCCCCGGGGTGGCGCCGACGACCACGACCGACGGGATCGGCTGCGAGATCGTCCGGCGCGACGAGCTCTGCATCGGTTGCGGTCGCTGCGTCAAGGCCTGTCCGAGCGCCGCCATCGCGGAGAGCTCGCGATTCGATCCGGTCCAGCTCTACCGTGCGCCCGCCGGGACGACGCGTGGCGCTCTCGGCGCCGCTCTGCGGCGGATCGCGCGTCACGAGCCGAACGGCTCGTTCGAGGTTCCGCCCCGCGTCCGGACCTTCCGGACGATCGAGTTCGACCGCACACGCTGTCTCGGTTGCGGGGCGTGCACGCGCGCCTGCCCGACCGGCGCCGTGAAGGCGCGGCCCGTCGACGGGCGCGAGGCGGGCGGGACCGTGCTGTCACCCGAACTCGCCTCGCCGGTGCCGGCGTGACGAGGACCCCCACCGGCGTGGCCGCGGCGACGCGCGTCCTCGTCTGCGAATGCGCCGGGACGATGGCGGCCAACGTCGATTTCAACCTGCTCGAGCGCGGCCTCGCCGCTGACGGCGGCGTCGTCGAACGGCGCCGGGTCTGGTGCGGCGCCGAGGGCCAGGCCCGCCTGGCGGAGCTCAGCGAGGACGAATCCGACGAGCGTCTCGTGTTCGTCGGATGCTCGGCCGACTCCGTCGCGCAGCGCTTCGGTCGGCTTCTCGCCCAAGATCTCGAGCTCGAGGTGGCCGACGTGCGCGAGGGTTGCTCCTGGGTCCACGGCGACGACCGCGCCGCGGTCACCGACAAGGCCCTGCGCATCGCCCGGGCGGTGGCGCGGTTCCCCGTCGCCCGGCAGCCTGCCGCGGCGGGAGGTGTGCGCGTCGACTCCGTCGTCGTCGTCGGCGGCGGCGTCGCCGGCATCGCGACGGCAACCGAGCTCGCGCGCCTCGGCCATCACGTCGACCTCGTCGAACGCCAGCCCTTCCTCGGCGGCTACGCCACCCGCATCGGCACCGTCTATCCGACGAACGACTGTGGGGCGTGCCTGCCGACCGTCGAGGAGCAGTCGGGGGTGCGCAAGTGCCTCTACCGCAACGCCGCCGTCGACCACCCGAACCTGTCGATCTGGCGTCGCACCGAAGTGGAGTCGGTGTCCGGGGATCCGGGCGAGTTCGAGGTCACCCTGCGCCAGCTGCCGAACATGGTGACCGCGGACTGCGTCGACTGCGGCCTGTGCGAGAAGGCGTGCCCGGTCAGCGGACCGGACGGTGAGCACCAGGCGATCTACAGCGAGGTGTTCGACGGACGCGTCCGCTGGGCGGTCGACCTCGACAGCTGCACCTTCTGCGGCGCCTGCGCCGAGGCCTGTCCTGTCGAGGCGATCGACTTCACCCAGTCGCCCACCCTCGCCAGGCTCCGGGCCGGCGCCATCGTCGCCGCCACCGGCTGCGACCCGGCGCCGGGCGAGCTCGTCGCGCACCTCGGCTACCCGGCCGAGCGGGTGCTCACCCAGGTCGAGTTCGCGCTGCTGCTCGACGAGTGGGAGGAGCGGCTGTGGCTGGACCGGCCGCCGGTCGGGGACGTCGTCATGATCCAGTGCGCCGGGTCGCGCGACCTGCGCCGGCTGCCGTACTGCTCGCGGCTTTGCTGCACCATCGCCCTCAAGCACGCCATCCGGCTGCGCAAGCTCTTCCCCGGGACACGGGTGACCGTCTGCTACCTGGAACTGCGCACCCTCGGGGCCGAGGGCGAGAACTGGTACCGCGCGGCGCGCCTCGCCGGCGTCGAGTTCCTGCGGGGCTCGCCGCCCCGGGTCGAGCTCGACGCCGACAACCGGCCCGTCCTCGAGGTCGAGGACGTCGCCGCCGGGGTGAAGCGCGTCCTGCGCCCAGATCTCGTCGTGCTGTCGACGGGCTTCGTGCCCGCGACCGATACCGCGCGGATCGCCGGCGTGCTCGGCGCCCGGCTCGACGACGCCGGCTTCCTCGCCGTCCTCGACGCCAAGAACCGGGCCACCGAGACCTCGGCCGAGGGCGTCTTCGTCTGCGGCTCGGCCTCGGGTCCGAAGTCGCTCGTCGAGTGCTCGACCGAGGCCTCGGCGACGGCCGGCCAGGTCCACCGCTACCTCATCTCGACCGCCCGTCGCCGCGCCGCGGCCCCCCGCGTCGACGCGGCGCGCTGTGTCGGCTGCGACGTCTGCACCGGCGCCTGTCCCTTCGGTGCGACGGGCCTCGTCCCGCGACCAGAAGGCGCGGTCCGTCCCGCGGGCCTGCGCGCCGACGCGATGCTGGCGGTGATCGACGAGAAGGTCTGCCGCGCCTGCGGGATCTGTGCCGCCCACTGCCCGGAGCTGGCGATCGCGCCGAGCCTCGACGACGAGACCCTGCTCGGTCGGGTGCGCACGCTCGTCGCAGGCGCGGACCGGCCCGTCGTCGGCTTCGTCTGCGCCGAGTGCGCCGGCGCGGCCTTCACGCTGAGCGGGCTGCGCCGCGACCGGTACCCGGAGAACGTGCGCCTCGTCGAGCTGCCCTGCCTCGGCCGGGTGAGCGCCCTGCACCTCGTCGAGGCGGCGCAGCTCGGCGCCGCCGGGATCTTCCTCGCCGGCTGCGCCGAGGACCGCTGCCAGTACCGGCGCGGCGACGCAAGCGCCGTCGAACAGATCGCCGTGGCCGCCGAACTTCTCGGCGAGGCAGGACGCCCGTTGCCGCTCGAGCTCTGGCACCTGTGTGCCGCCGAACGGCACACCGTCGGGCGCCGGCTCCGGCTCTTCTGCGCCCACGCGGAGAAGCAGGCCGGCGAGCGTGCGACCGAGGCCGCGCTCGTGGCCTCGGGCGACGGGGAGGTTTCGTCGTGACGATCGCGGCGACAACAGACCCCGGCATGGCCGTCGCGGCGTTGGCGGAACGCTGTCGGCCGTGCTTCGGTTGCGGGCAGTGCCGCAGCGCCTGCCCGCAGGGCCAGGACATGGCCGAGGGACCGCGCCGGGTGATCGGCTTCGTGCTGGCGGGGGACGTCGAGCGGCTGCTCGGTAGCGAGGACGTGTGGCGCTGCAGCGGTTGCGACGCCTGCACGAAGGCCTGCCCGATGCAGGTCGACGTCGCCGCCGTGATGGCCGCGGTGCGCGACCTGCAGCGGGCCTTCGGCGGCCCCCGCTGTCCCGAGCGCGGCGCCGTCGGGGTCGCGGCGCGACGGCTGGAGCGGAAACCGACGATCGACGCCGTCGCCTTCGGCGCCGCGATGGCGGCGCGAGGCTTCCTCCCCGCCGATCTCGTCGAGGCGGCCTCCCAGGGCGTGCACCGCGTCGCGCGCCACCTGCGGCGGACGGCGAAGCCGGCCGCCCCCGCCGCCGGGACGACGCCTTTCTACGCCGGTTGCGCGCTGGCGCAGGACCCGGTCCTCCACGCCAGGACGCGCGCGTTCGCCGCCGACCTCGACGTCATCCTCGCCGAACCGGCGTCGGCCGGATGCTGCGGCCACCCGTCCGCCGGCTCCCCGCCGGCGTGTCTCGTCGCCGCGGGTTCGGTCGTGACCGCCTGCCCGGCCTGTGACCGGGCGCTCGGCGCCGCCGGGGTCGGGACCACACCGCTTTGGCAGGTGCTCGTCGCCGGTGCCCGCGCGGCCGGCCGCAAGCTCGAGGCGGTGGCGCCGCGCTTCGTCCCCTATGTCGGGTGCCTCGCCGACCGGGACGAGGCGCTGGCGGCCCTCGCCGAGGCGGCCGAGCTCGCCGGGGTGCAGTCGGTCGTGGCCTACCCCGCGCTGCACGCCGGCTGCTGCGGCGGCCTCGGTGGCGTCTACCGGGGACCGAGCGCGGAGGTGGCTGCGCTCGTGGCGTTCGCCGCCGCCGAGGATGCGCCGATCGTCACGCCCTGCCTGCTGTGCCGGGACAACGTGCGATCCGCCGCGCAGCGCCGTGGCGCGCGCCTGGAGGCGTACTTCTGGCCGGAGTTTTTCCGGGCCGCAGAAGATGAGAAGCGAGACGGAGGACGCGATGCCTGACGCCGAGGAGCAGACGGTGGCCGAGGAGGAGGTGCACACGAACCCGTACTCGGTCATCGCCGAGTCGACCTTCCACGCGCCGCCACCCGTGCACGAGGAGATCACCGCGCGGATCGCGAGCGACCCGCGCATGCACGGTCACGTCGAAGGTTTCCTCTCCTGCCTGCAGTGCGGCATCTGCACCTCGGGGTGCCCGGCGGCGCGCTTCGGCGACTACTCGCCGCGCGAGATCGTGCGGCGCGCCCTCGACGGCGACCCGACGCTGCTCAGCGACGACAGCGTCTGGCTCTGCTTCTACTGCTACACCTGCCAGAGCCGGTGTCCGCGGGGGAACTCCGTCGCGGTCATCAACCAGATCATCCGCGGGCTCCAGGTGGAGCAGGGCTACGGGATCCGCCACGTGAAGATGTTCACCGCCTGGGCCGAGCAGTTCTACGACAAGGGGATCGGCGGCACCCCGCAGGTCTTCTTCCGTGACCGGGTCGAGGCCCTGGGCCCGAAGTGGCGGCGCTTCATCGAACGCCGTGACGAGCTGCGCGCTGAGCTCGGTCTCGGCAGCATGTTCCCGTCCGAGAAGGCGGCGGCCGAGATGCGCACGATCATGGACGAGACGGGCTTCCGCGACCGGCTGCTCTCGATGGGGGCGTGGGGAGGGGATCGCGGCCACCGGCCATGAGCGGCGACCGCCCCGGCGCCGCTCATGGCCCGCGGCGCCGGACGGGGTTCAGCCGCGACCGCGCAGCATGACGTTCCAGTAGAGCGCGGGGAGGCCGTAGCGCTTCAGGAGCCACATGTCGTAGCGCTCCCGCCGGGTGTTGATGAACGGAATCGTCGGGTGGGGCCGGCAGTCGTAGTCGCACTCGGCGAGCACCATCCTGCCGATCGCCGTCACGATCGGGCAGGCGGTGTAGCCGTCGTAGCGGGCGGTGGGCTCGCGATCGGCCAGCGTGGCGAGAACGTTGGCGGCGACGACGGACGCCTGGGCGCGGGCGGCCGCGCCGGTCTTCGAGGTGGGCGCGTCGCTCACGTCGCCGAGGCAGAAGACCTCGGGGTAGGTCACGTGGCGGAGGCTGTGCCGGTCGACGGGCACCCAGCCGAAGGGGCCGCGCCCGGCGAGCGGGCTTTGCCGAACGAACTCCGGGGCGCGCTGGGCGGCGCGGCGCACAGCAGGTCGTAGCCGACCGTCTCCCGGGTCCTGCCCGCCGGACCGCTCGTCTCCAGGGTCGCGAGACGCCTGGCGGGGTCGACCTCGACGAGCTCGGTCGAGAACCTGGTCCTGATCCCGTAGCGCGCGACGACGGTCTCGAGCACGGCCGCGAACTCCGGCACCGAGAAGAGGGCGTCGGTGCCGGTCGCGAAGGTGACCTCGGCCCGGGGGAGCACTCCCCGCCGGCGCCAGCGGTCGCAGGCGAGGTAGGCGGCCTTTTGCGGCGCGCCCCGGCACTTGATCGGCGTGCCCGGCGCGCAGAACAACGCCGCGCCGCCCGTGAAGCGGGCGACGAGCTCGGCGGTCTTGGGCGCGAGCTCGGCGGTGTAGTTCGACGACGCGTTCGGTGCCGTCATCGCCTCGGCGAGCCCGGGGACGAGGTCCCAGGCGAGCTCGAGTCCGGGACAGCACACGAGGACGTCGTAGCCGAGGCGGGTGCCACCTGCCGTGACGACCTCGCGCCGTTCGGGGTCGAACTCGACGACGGCCTCACGGATCCAGTGGACGCCGCCTGGCACGACGGAGCCCTCGGGTCGCCGGCTTTTCTCGATGCCGACGACGCCGCCGCCGACGAGCGTCCACAGCGGCTGGTAGTAGTGGACCCGGGCGGGCTCGACGAGCGCGATGTCTCGCTCGCCCGCCCGGCGCAGCCGGGCGGCGACGGTGATCCCCGCGGTGCCGCCCCCGACGATGACGATTCGCTGGTGCATCGCGCGGTGCTCCCCTGACGAGGCGGTCACCAGGCCTAAATATGACTAATTCGATCAACATTTTACCAACGGGCCGACCCGGGGCGCAACGGCGGACTCCCGGTTCTGCGCCGGTTTCACGCGGGCCGGGGAGAATCCCTCCCCGGCCGGTTGCGCGGGACCAGGGCGCGCGACTGGCGCCCGCTCGCCGGTTCGGCGCGACCTCGACCGGGATCAGGGAACCGGCGCGCCCGCCTCGGTGACGGACGGCCCTGGCGGGCCCGTCCGACCGTCGCTGCGGCGCCGAGCGACGACCCGACCGCCGTCGAGGGTGACGACCTCGTCGACGAGACGGGCGAGGTCGGGTTCGTGGCTGACGACGAGGACCGAGCGCGACCCGGTCGCGCCGACGAGCTCGTCGAGCAGCTCGGCCGACGTCGCCGGGTCGATGTGCGCGGTCGGCTCGTCGAGCGCGAGCACCGCTCCGCCGGCGAGGAGCGCGCGCGCGAGCCCGAGCCGTTGCCGCTCGCCGGCGCTCACGGGTCGACCGCCGGCGCCGAGCACCGTCGCCAGGCCGTCCGGCAGCGATGCGAACCACGGCGCGAGCCCGACGCGACCGAGCGCCGCGACGCACCGCTCGTTGCTGGCCGACACGTCGGCGATCCGGAGGTTCTCGCCGAGGCTCGCGGAAAAGACGTGGGTCGTCTCGGCCACCCACCCGACGTGCCGGGCGATGCCAGCGCGGCTCATGTCTTGCACGTCGACCCCCCCGATCGAGGCGCGACCGTGCGCGCACGGGACGAAGTGCATGAGCGCCCAGAGCGCGCTCGTCTTGCCGGAGCCGCTCGGACCGACGAGCGCCACCCGGCCGCCCGGCGTCACCCGCAGCGACAGCTCCTCGAGCGCCACGGTCGCACCGTGCGTGATCTTGACGGCCTCGAGGGCGACCTCGACCGGGCCGACGGGCGGGCTCGAGTCGGCGCCGGGCTCGTGCACCGGCGCCTCGAGCCGGCCGAGCCGGCCGAGCCGGCGCGCCGCGGCCCGGGCGGCGTCGGTGTCGGCGAGCACCGTGGGGAGGTTGGCGCACTGGTCGTACACGGCGAGCGCGACGAAGGCCTCGACGGCGAGCATCACCCCCGAGAGGTGACCGGCGTCGTGGGCGGCGACGCCGGCGGCGACGACGGCGACGAGGGCCGCCCCGGCGACGCACGTGGTGCTGGCGCGACCGAGCCCGGTGACGAGGGCGCGCCGCGCCGCGCCGGACATCGAACGCCGGCGGATCTCGTCCATGCGCCGCGCGACGAGGTCCTCGCGCCCGTAGGCGACGAGCTCGCGCGCGGCATGCATCGTCTCGAGGACGGTGTCGGCGAGGGCGGCGCGCGCCGCGGCCTCGCGCTCGGCCCCGCTCCGGCCCAGGCGCGCGATCGCGAGGGTCACGACGGCCATCCCGGCGGCACCGGCGGCCAGCACGGCCCCGACGCCGGGCGCGACGAGGGTCGCGACGGCGGCGCCCAAGACGACGCTCGCGGTCACCTCGATCGCGGCGGTGACCTTCTTGGCGAAGGCCGTGGCCATGATCTCGGCGTCGGCGACGAATCCGCTCAGCACGGCGCCCGCTCCATTGTCGGCGAGTCCGCCGGGAACGAGCGGTTCGAGCGTGTCGTAGAGGTTGAGCCGCAGCCGGTCGAGCGCGTCGAGGGAGACGTCGTGGACGCCGAGCCGTTCGAAGTAGCGGGCGAGCCCCCGCCCGAGGGCGAACGCCTGGACGAGGCCGATCGCGACGCTCAGCACGAACACCGGCGGACGAGCCGAGGCCCGCGTGATGAGCCATCCCGAGGTCGCGAGCAAGCCGATCCCGCAGGCGGCCCCGACCGTGCCGGAAACGGCTGCCCGGGCGAGCCGGCGCGGCACGATGCCCAACCCCCGCGCCGAGAAGCCGGGCACCTCGCGCTGCGCCCGTCGCATGCGCCCGAGGCTCGTCGGGGCCGGCGTCACGACGGAGTCACCGCTCCCTCCCCGTCGCCCACCGCGGCCGGCAACGGGACGTCCGCCCGTCGCGGCGGAAACGCCGGGGCGTCGGCCGGAACGAACCTGCCCCCGCGCAGCGTCACGACGCGGTCGGCGAGGCTCGCGACCGCCGGACGATGCGAGACGACGAGGGCGCTGCGTCCTCCGAGCGCGCGGGCGAGACCCGTGATCACGGCGGCCTCGGAGGCCTCGTCGAGATGCACGGTCGGTTCGTCGAGGAGGTACAAGGACGCCGGGCGGAGGAGCATCCGGGCGAGGGCGATGCGCTGCAGCTCCCCCGCCGAAACGGGCCGCCCGCCGTCACCGAGCCGGGTCGCGAGCCCGGCGGGAAGGCTCCCGGCCAGCTCCGGCGCCGCGGCGGCGGCGAGGGCTGCGCACAGCTCGTCGTCGGCGGCCGAAGGGTTGGCGAGTCGCAGGTTCTCGGCCAGGGTCCGCCCGAGCAGTGCCGGATGCTCCGGGAGATAGGCGAGGCGTCGCCGCCAAGCAGCGAGGTCGAGGTCGCGCAGATCCTCGCCGCCGGCTAGGACCGCACCGCGGCTCGGGGTGAAAAAGCCGAGGAGCAGCGAGACGACGGTCGACTTGCCGGCACCGTTCGGACCCACCACGACGACGACTTCGCCCGGCGCGATCGTGAGGTCGGCGCCGGCGAGCACCGGCTCGGCCCGTCCGGGAACCTCGAACCACACCGCGCGCAGCTCCACGGGGACCCGGCAGGGATCGGGGACAGGTCCGGCTCGCCGCCCGGCCGGGCGGGGCGGCGAGCCGGGGGGCGCGGCGTCGCCGGCGGCCGGCTGCCCGGGGCCGATCAGCGCCATCGCCCGGGCGACGGCGGCCAGCCCCTCGGTGCTCTCGTGGAACTCGGCGCTGGCGCGCCGGAGGGGCAGGAAGACCTCGGGCGCCACGATGAGCACCGCGAGTGCCGCCGAGAGGCTCACCCTCCCGTTGAGGAGCCGCAGCCCGAGGGGCACGGCCAGCAGCGCGACGGAGACGGACGCCAACGTGTCGAGCACGAGGGCGGAGAGGAAGGCGACGCGCAGGGTCGACAGGCTGGCTTGCCGCAGCGCCTCGCCGGCCCGCGCGATCTTCGCCCGCTGCTCGGCCGTCCGGCCGAAGGCCCGCAGCACGGGGAGTCCCTCGAAGACGTCGGCGATATGGCGGCCGAGCGCCTCGACCTGGCGCCAGCGGTCCCCCGCCAACGCGAGGCTCGCGCGCCCGACGAGCGCGCCGAACAGCGGGAAGAGGGCGATGGCGACGAGGACGATGACGCCCGAGATCCAGTCGAGCACGCCGACCGCGGCGGCCAGCGCGATCGGCGCCACGACGGCGAGGACGAGATCCGGCAGGCAGCGCCCGACGTAGACGTCGAGCGCGTCGAGCCCCCGTCCGGCCACCGTGGCGAGGTCGCCGGGACCGCCGGCCCCGCCGGTTGGGGCGCGGCCGAGCGCGCGGGCGACGAGCTGCACCCGCAGGTCTGTCTTGGCGCGCGCGGCACCACGGTAGGCGAGCGTTTCTCCGCCGAGCGCGGCGAGGCCGCGCACCGCCGCCGCGGCCCCCAGCCAGACGAACGCCGCCAGCCGGTCGCCGGGGTGGGCCCCCGGCATCGCCCCGGCGAGCAGGCGGGCCAGCGCGACGGCCTGCACCACCACGGCGGCGGTCGACACGAGGCCGACCGCGACCGAGGCGGCGACGGTGCGTCGCACGACGGGCAGCTCGCCCACCAGCCTGCGGTCGACGGCGGAGCGGGACCGCTCGGCCCCCCGGCGAACGCCGAAGCGGCCCGGCATCGCTAGTCGGCGCTGGCGGTGCCGGCCGTGGCGACCGGGCGGATGAGGCGCTGGCGGAATACCCAGTACGTCCAGGCCTGGTAGCCGAGGACGAAGGGCGTGAAGCAGGCGGCCGCGATGCTCATCACGACGAGCGTGTTGTGCTGCGACGCCGACGCGGCGATCGTGAGGGCGTTGGCCGCCCGGTTGCTTGCCGGCAGGACGAGGGGGAACATCCGGCTGAACACGGCTCCCATCGCCGCGACGATGGCCGCCCCCGTGGCGGCAAAAGCCCACCCGTCGTGGTGGGCGAGCGCGAGTGCCGTGGCGGCTGCCACGGCGGCCACGGCGCCGATCCCGAGGACGAGCGGCACGACCGCCGTCACCGATCCGCCGACCGCCGGCCGGCTGTCTGCCGCGACCCAAGCGACCACCCCGCCGAGGGCCGCAACGGCGACGACGCCGGCGTAACCGGCCGCCCGGCGGGCGCGGACGGCGACGTCGCCACTCGTCTTCAGCGAGAGGAAGAGCGAACCGTGCTGGACGAAGACGGCCAGGCTGGCGAGACCGCCGACGAGGGCGATCGGGTGGAGTAGCCCGGGGAGCCCACCGAAGTAGTGGCCGCCGGGGGACAGGGGCACGCCGTGGACGAGGTCGGTGAAGGCGACGCCCCACACGACGGCGGGCACGAGACTGCCGACGAAGTTGGCCACGTCCCAGGTCTTGCGCCAGCCGGGGCGGTCGTCGCGCCCCCGGAACTCGAACGACACCCCCCGGAAGATGAGGGCGAGAAGGACGAGGAACAGGGCCAGGTAGAAGCCGCTGAACAGTCGCGCGTACCAGAGCGGGAACGCCGCGAACATGGCCCCCCCGGCGACGAGCAGCCACACCTCGTTCCCGTCCCACACCGGGCCGACTGTGTTGAGGCAGAGCCGACGGTCGGTCTCGTCCCTGCTGACGAAGGGCGTGACCACGGCCACGCCGAAGTCGAATCCCTCGAGGAAGAAGTAGCCGGTCCACAGCAGCCCGATGAGGGCGAACCAGGTCGTGTTGAGATCGGAGAAGGGCGCCATCTCGGGTTCTCTCAGTACACGAGGCTCGGCACGAGCGGATGTTTGGCGGCGTCGTCCGGCTCGTCGAGCGGGCGGCGCGCCGAACGCACCATGAGGCCGGCGTCGATCACGCCGAGCGCGGTGTAGACGAGGACGAACGCGGCGAGCGTCGCCGCGACGTCGGCGACGGTGACGGTCGACACGCCCCTGGCCGTCAGCATCACGCCGTAGACGATCCAGGGCTGGCGGCCCACCTCGGTCAAGACCCATCCGGACGTGTTCGCCAGGAACGGCAGGGCGATCCCCAGCAGGGCGGCGCGCCGGAACCACGCGTTCTCGCCGAGTTTCTTCTTGCGGCCGAGCCACACGCCCCAGGCGCCGAGCGCGATCAGCAAGAACCCGACCCCGACCATCGTCCGGAACGACCAGTAGGTGAGCCAGATCATCGGGACGTAGCTCCCCGGTCCGTACCTCGCCGCGTCGGCCGCCTGGATGTTGTCGATCCCCGGTACCTGGCCGTTCCAGCTCAGGTCCTCGATCAGCGAGAGCACGTGCGGCACCCCGATCTGGAGCACCGGCTGATCGGAGAGATTGCCGATCGTGAGCAGCGAAAAGCTGGCGCCGTCGGCGGTGTGGTAGTTGGCCTCGGCCGCGGCCATCTTCATCGGCTCCTGGGTGTCCATGAGCCGGCCGAGCTGGTCGCCTGCCACCGCGGTGAGCAGCGCGGTGCCGAACAGGAAGCCGGCGGCGAGATGGGCGGCGCGCTGGAAGGCGCGGCGGTCGTCCGGGTTGTCCCGGTCGCGATGAGCCCGCCAGACGCTGATCCCGAGGACGAGGGCGCCGCCGGTGACGAAGGCGGCGAGCACCGTGTGGGCGAACGAAGCCCACAGGGTGGTGTTGCCGAGGATGAGCCAGAAGTTCGTGAGCACCGCCTGCCCGTGGACGACCTTGTAGCCGACGGGGTGCTGCATCCAGGCGTTGGCGGCCAGGATGAACAGCACGGAGAGCACCGTGCCCGCGCTCACCAGCCAGATGGTGGCGAGATGGAGCCGCGGCGAGAGGCGCCCCCGCCCGAAGATCCACAGCCCGACGAAGGTCGACTCCATGAAGAAGGCGAGCAGGCCCTCGATTGCGAGAGGCGCGCCGAAGATGTTGCCGACGAACACCGAGTACGAGGCCCAGTTGAGCCCGAACTGGAACTCGAGGACGATCCCGGTGACGACGCCGACGGCGAGGTTGATGAGGAACAGGCGACCGAAGAAGCGGCTGAGCCGGTCCCAGCCGGCGTCTCTCCTCCGGTAGGCGAGGGTCTGCATCAGGGCGACGAGGAAGCTGAGCCCGATCGTCGTCGGCACGAAGAAGAAGTGGAAGATGGTGACGACGGCGAACTGCCAGCGCGCCAAGTCCAGCGTCAACGCCCCTCCCACCGTTGCTAGCTGCCCGCTGACATTAGCGATGCAAGCTAGTGGTGCCACGCGTGCCGTGACAAGCACACGGGCGTCTCACCGGGATCGGATCGGCAAGGCCGGGCGGCACCGCGCCACGCGGCGGCGGGCGGTCAGGCCCGACGAGGGGGGAGACGACCCGCGGATCCGGGCTCCGTCGCCCACCTGCATCGTGCTTTGGCGCGCTCGGCCGTCCACGGGGTCAGACCGCAGGCCCGAGGATCCCGTGCCCGGGTTCGCCCCGGTCGGGCGCCGGATTCGAGGACGCGTCGCGCGCCGCCGCCTTGCGGAGCAGCCGCCGGTAGCGGGCCCCGATCTCCTCTCGGTCGTTCGGCTCGGACACGGACTCCTCGGCGCTGCGGAGGATCGCCTCCGCTTGGCGCAGGAGCACCCGACGCTGCTCGGGTGCGTTCGTCTCGTCCCCGATCGTGGCGAGCGCGTCGATCAGGCGGATGATCACCGCCGGCATGCCGCGTGCTGCTTGGCGGACCTTGTCGAAGGCCCGGTTGACCATCTGGGCGTAGGACGGGTCGGTCTCGACGAGGCGGATGTGTCCCTCGCGGTCGCGGTAGACGCCCTCGGCGAGGGCCCGGGTCGAGACGCGGCTGAGTCCCGCGGTGAGCCAGTCGATGCAGGTGAGCGCCGTGAACGTGTCGTTGACCGCGGGCGAGAGCGCGCGGATCGCGATCTCGACGAGCTGGTCGATCGCGAACACCGGGTCCTGCATCAGCGTGCGGTGCGGTCCGGTGACGTGTGCTTTGGCGAGCGCGATCGCGACACGGCCCGCGGCCTCGCGGGGCCAGACCATCGCGAGCGGCCGGCCGGCCACGATGAAGTGGCCGGGGCGGTGCTCGAGGCGGATGACCGAGTCGGTCCGGGTCGCGATCTCGACGAGCTGCGCGTAACCGACGAACTGCAGGTAGCCGCTCACCCCGGCTGCGACCGGTGCACCCTGCTCGTCGACGAGGCGCAAAAGCTCCGTCAAGGGTTTCCCGCTTCGGTCCGGCGCGGGACGCTCCGCCGGCGCGTGCTCGGGGAACTCCGCGTCGATCGCGCCCACGAGATCCCGGGCGATGCCGGCGATGACCTCGGGCAGCTGGATGGACTTCGCGATGTGGTGGATGAAGTAGATCAGCACCGCGAGGTCGACCAGCACGAGCGCCTCGGAGACGGCGATCGAGAGATGCGGGACGAACGTGCCGTGGGGTTCGTTCGTGATCGCGACGAGCGTCAGGATCGAATAGACGAACGTGGCGACGAAGACCCCGAGCGTGACCTGGTTGCCGACGTCACGGACGAAGTTCCGCATCATGCGCGGCCCGAACTGCTGCGACGCGAGCGTGAGGGCCACGATCGTGACCGAGAACACGACGCCGACGACGGTGATGACGGCCGCAGCGATCCCGATGAGCACCTCGCGACCCGCGTCCGCACCGCCTGCCGCGATCCAGAACGGCAGGGACAGGTGCCTGTGGTAGACGGCCCAGTCGATCTCGAACGTGGCGAAGAACAGGAGACCGGCGACGAGCACGAGGACGGTCGGCACGAGCCAGAAGGTGGTGCGGAGTGCCTCCCAGCGCCAGCTCGGCAGCCGGCCTTGCCGGCGGCGCGCCCGCACCTCGCCGGGCGCCGCGGCGGCGCGCTCGGGCCCGGTCATCGGAACGGGTGCGAAGAGGCGTGAGGCAGCGCACGCGCGACGGCACGGCCCCGGCACGCTCGACGGCTGGCGACGGTCACTTGGTCGGTCCTCTCTTTGCCGACCAGGCTTCCCGGCACGCCCGTCGCCCACGCGCGACCCGAGAGACAATAGTCCGGCAGTCGCAGCGGTCGGCTGTCGTGCCGCACGGCGGGGCGGGCAGGCACGGATCACCCTGTTTCTGCTCCGGTCCCGGTTCGGGAATCAGACGTCCGCGATGTCTGACGGAATCAGTTCGACGCGGATCGAGCCGCCAACCAGGTGAAGGGCTGGACTACCCCACTCGGAGTGGTGTGTAGCTCTCGACGTGTGGCCACAGCGCGAAATCCCCTGCCGAGAACGTCCACCAGTTCCTCCGACGAGTACCGGAGGACGGGCAGTCCCGAGCAGAATTCAGGACCGTCCTCAGCAAACGTCGCCATCACGAGGGCACCGCCTGGCTCCAGCCCAGAGGCCAACGCGGCCAGATAGCGTTCGCGGTCGACCTCATCGGTGAGGAAGTGAAAGACAGCTCGGTCGTGCCATAAGCCGAAGCGACGCCCTGGTTGCCAGACGAGGAGGTCCTCGTGCAGCCACTGCACGGGAGCCGATTCGCCGACGCGTCGGTGGCCTGCCTCCAGGGCTGCAGCGGAGATGTCCAACACCGAAATGTCGGTGAAACCTCGCTTGACCAGGCGGTCGACGAGCGACGATGCCCCACCACCGACATCGACCACTGCGGTGCTCGGACTGATCCCGAGAAGGTCGATCAACTCCAAGGACAACTCAGGCTCGGACTGGAACCAACTCACGCCCGTGACCCCGCGATTGCGGTAGGCGTCGTCCCAATGATCCGCCCTGGAGCTCGTGCCGCCAGCAGCTGCACTCATCTCGCCAGCCCGGGGTGGTCGAAGCCGAAGACTGGCCCGATGGTCACGGTGCTCGGCACGCTGCCATCATGCTGCGCCCAGCCACTGGTCAGGGTGCCCCCTACCGCACCGGGTTACTGGCACTCACGACGAGCGCGCGCCGGCAGCGGGCGGACGTGACCGACCCGGGGAGCGGCAGTTCGACAGCCGTCCCGTGAGGCGCGCCGGAACGCGTCCGAGAGCGCGCCACGGATGTGGCGTTTGGGGGACGGTGCCCTCCGCTTGCGCGGCGGCGAGCCTCGGGGTCCGGCGACGGAGTCCCCTCCATGGGCCAGCGCGAACGCGCCGCCCTGGCGAGCAGGTGACGCAAGCGTCGGAGCCCGGCCCGCGCCCCTCGGCCCTCCCCGCTCACTGCGTGGCGGTTCTGCCCGGGGTGCGCGGACAGGGTCCCGGGATGCCGCGACGCATGGAGCCGTCGACCGTGGCGAACGATCACGGCGCGAAGCTCAGCACCACCCGATCTTCGAGTGGTCGGTAGCCGATCCGCTGATAGATGGCGTTCGAGGTCGGATTGGCGACGTCGGTGAACAGGACCGCGGTCGTCGAGTCGGTGGCGAGCGTGTGCCGGGTGCAGGCGGCGGTGACCGCGGCGCCGAATCCGTGCCGCCGGTGCTCGGGGGGCGTGTAGACGGGCCCGACCCGGGAAACTCCCGCGGCCGGCTGATGGCGCGCCGCGAGCGAGACGGGAGCGCCCTCTTCGTCCTCCCACAGCCAGGCGAGACCGGCGTCGATCCGCTCGCGCACGAACCGGCTCGCACCGACCGGCCGGTCACCCATCTCCCGGCCGAACTCCCCGTACCAGCCGACGATGAGTTCGAACTCGTCGTCGCCGGCGAGACGCGCCCGACCCGCCGCCGGCAGTTCCGGGGTCACCGGCTGTTCCGTGCTGTAGAGACGAAGCCGCCGCGTCAGCACGGTCGGTTGGGACGTGCCGGCGGTCCACAGCTCGGCGAAGCGGACAGCCGTGTCCGGCACGCCGTCGACGCCGGGAACCGCGATCCCGTTGCGGCGCAGCGCGGTCACGAGATCTTCGAGCGCCTCGTCCGGCACGACGTTCAAGAGCATCTCGTACGGCGGCGTTAGCGAGACGGCTCCGAGGGTGCGGCCGGCGTGGCTCCACCAGGCGAAGGTGGGTTCATCGCCCGCCCAGAGTTTGTCCGCATCGGCGCTCGCGATCTGGGTCAGCGCGAGCGTGTTGAGGTCGGCCCGAACGGAGAGCAGGTCCCAGACGTGCTCGGCGTAGATCTCGATCGAGTCGGTGAGGTGCCACGCCATGCCAGATTCTGTCCGGACCTGCGCGTGGTCGTCGAGACAGGCCCTCGCTCACGGCGCTCGCCGCCGCGTGTCCTGTTCGCCGACGCGGGAGCTTGGTGAGTCGTCCGACCATCCGCCGTCGCAGGCCGAGAACCTGGTTGCGCTGACAGTGGACGCGCGCTAGGGAGCCGGTGCGATCGCGAGCACGAACTGTTCGGGTTCCTCGAGGCTTAGGCGCAAGGAAACGAGCTTGACCGGGAAGCCCATGACCCAGGCCCGTGGACGGGGCTCGAATCGGATCATCACCAGACCCGAGGCGGCGCCGTTGACGAGCCAGCGGCCGCTCCATCCGTGCACACCGATCCCCCCGACCAACCCCTGGGTTTGCTCGGCCGACTGGATCGCCGATCGGGGGAGGTCAGCGCTGAATGCCCAACCCATCTTCACGATCAGGCGGTCGTCGCCGATCTCGGCACGCGAGAAGCGAGGACCGAGGCCCATCACGGACATGAGCGGCCTAAACAGGCCGTATTTGATGGCAAAGCGCCGACGAGTGTTCATGCTCACCTACCTGTCTTTGAGGAACGGAAAGCGGGACCGGACCCTAGCGACCAGATCCGGGTCGATCTCGAAGGTGAGGATCTCTTCGCCGAACCCGGCTTCGGCCACGAGGTCCCCGAAAGGTTCGAAGGCGACGCTTCGTCCGGCGTATGCGGTGCCACCCCCGTTCCCCACGCGGTTCACGCCGACCACGTAGGCCTCGTTCTCGATGGCACGTGCTCGGAGCAGGCCCGCCCAGTGGGTCTGGCGCTCAGCTGGCCAGTTCGCGACGACGACGTAGCAGTCGGTCCCGGTCGCGGCCCGCCAGAACCAGTCGGCGAACCTGAGGTCGTAGCAGACGAACGGCGTCACCCGCAGGTCTTCGATCTCGATGGTGACGAACCGGTCGCCGGCGGCGTAGTGGTCCGCTTCGCCGCCGGGGGTGAACGGGTGCACCTTGTCGTAGACGGCGGTCCTCCCGTCGGGCGCGGCGACAAGGAAACGATTCGTCGGCTTGGGGGACCGCCCGATCCGGCACGCGAACGAGCCTGCGACCCAGGCGTTGTTCGCGGCTGCCTGGGCGCACAGGAAGCTCGCGGTCGGACCGTCCTCGGCTTCGGCGATGCGCTCCGTCGACAGGGAGAAACCCGTCGCGAACATCTCGGGCAGCAGCACGAGCCGCGCGCCTTCGTCGGCTGCCGCGGCGATGCGCTCCGCGACGCGCCCATAATTGGCCGGGGCGTCCTCCCAGACGATGTCGCACTGAACCGCCGCGATTCTCACCATCACCTCACAGGAACGACCCGTCCATCATGCAGCACGGCGAAGGCTCCTCCGCCGCGGATCTGTCTGTGTCGCCACGTCGACGTCGTCGCGTCCCCTTCCCGCGCTCGGCGGCCGACGGGGGTCGGGCGCGGGAGTCGAGTCCGGGCCACGGCTTCCGGGGTGGGCGACCCGCCGAACCGTTCGCCTGGGCGCCCATCGCTTCGCCGTGCCGTGCAACGATGCGCGTGTGGAGTCGACGAGACTGGACCGCTGGCTCTGGGCGGTGCGGATCTTCAAGTCCCGCACCGCGGCGACAGAGGCGTGCCGCGGCGGGCACGTGCGGCTGAACGGCACGCGGGCGAAGCCGGCCGCCAGCGTCAAGGTGGGCGATCACGTCGCGGCGCGCGCCCAGGGACTCGAGCGGATCCTCGAGGTCACCCAGGTGATCGACAAGCGGGTCGGGGCACCGATCGCGGCGTCGTGCTTCGTCGACCACACGCCGGCCCCAGCGCCGGGGGTCATCGAACCGGCGACGTTCGTTCGGGACCCGGCGAGCGGACGCCCGACGAAGAGGGACCGTCGCCGACTCGACCGGGTGCGCGGACGGTGACCGCGCGGGATCCTTTCGGGCGGGGATCGGCTCGATCTGGCCGCGTGGGGCGGCGTGCTCACGCGGGATTCTCCCGAACCGGCGCCTCGTGGTCAGCGTCGGGGCACCGGCCCCGGATGGAGCCCATCGCCTGAGCCGTATCGGCGCCAGTTGGCGACACGGAAGAACTCGTCAGGGTCGGCGCGCAGTACGAGCAGCAAGTTGGTCCAGATGTCGTCGATCGGCAGCGTCGAGTGCGAGCGCGGCACGACACAGAGCGCGAACTCGGAACCGTCGTCGCGGCGGTAGCGCAAGTTGTAGAGATCGCCGAGCTCGACCGTCCCGTCGGCGAGCTGCACTTCGAAGTGACCGCGGTCGCGCCAGGACGCGAGCTGGCGTTCGTCGAGCAACGACTCGAGGAGCCACCGCGCCGCGAGACGGCTCGACGTGGAACGCGCACGCGACGGCCGGTCTGGTCGTGGCGCGCGCCCGCTTCGGGATCTCGGCACGACGACGCGCGGCGGCAGCGCGCGATCCCTTTCGGTGAGCGCCAGAGTCGCCCGCAGCTCGTCGCCGATCTCGCACGGACCGACGAGATCGGCCGCCCGGCGGCAACGCGCCCCTTTGCGTTCGGAGACGAGGACGAGGAGCTCCCCGTCGTGGTCGCCACCGACGACCTCGACGAGGAGACCGCTTCCGGGCAGCTCCTCCACCGGGCGCAACGAAGGCAAGTCATCCGCCTTGAATGGGACGCACCCAGATGATCTCGTCCGCGCCCGGATTGAACGCCTCGACTCGCGCGGCCGCTCTCTCCGATGCGTTTCGTTCGAACGCGATCTTGCCGTTGGTGGCGAGCTCGTCGAACAGGTGCGCCGCCTTGGCGAGCGCCTCGTCGTCGCTCACGTCCCAGAGAACCTCGGTGTCGCCTCTGCTGTCCAAGATGCGCATCACGCCCATCGCCGACTCCTTTCGGTCATGTCGCGCGCTATCGAACACCTGTTCGATCGTCGTGCGCAAGAGACGATCCGGTGGACCGGCCGCCACCTGCCAATTTGCACCGCGCCCCAACCGGCCGGCCGTGGATGACGGGGTCGGACGGAGGTCGGCTTGCTCGACGGCGACGGGGCGGTCGAGAGGGCGGCGCCCGGTTCACCGGCGGGGTCAGGCGGGCCCCGGAATCCCGGCGCGTCAGCTTCGATCGCGTGTACCGTTCGGACACGCCCGGTGCAAGGAGTGCGCGGGGATTGGTCGTCTGACAACTAAGGGGGCCCGATGGCCGAAGCCAAATTCGATGCCGCTCGATGGACCAAGAACGACCGCATTGTCGGGGTCGCCACCTTGGTGCTGTTCATATCGCTGTTTCTGTCGTGGTTCGGTTGGAGCGTAGGCCCCTACAGCTTTAACGCTTCCGGACTGTCGGCACATGGGTACCTCTACATCGACTTGATCCTCTGCCTCGCCATCCTCATCTATCTGGTGGTTCGCGCGCTGTTCGAGGAGATGCCGTTCAAGGTGCCGGTCCCGCACGAGACGCTCTTGTTCGTCGCGACAGCGATCAACTTCCTTCTCGTGCTGATTGCATTCCTCGTCAAGCCGGCGGCCTCGGGGTGGCGCTTCGGGGCCTTTGTCGGCCTCATCGCCGCGATTGTCGCGGTCGCCCCGTACGTGATGCCGTTCGTCAAGGGACTCCAGGCCAAGAAGACCGCGTAGCACGCCGACGACGCTTCGTGCGTCGCCGGTTCATCGAATTGCGCCATGGGAGCGGCGCGCGTGAGCGCGCGCCTGCTCCGGGCGCGATCCGGGGAGCCACTACTCTCGCCCGGCGCGGGACAGTCAAACGACCGGGCGTGGCGTCGCGCCGAACGCCGAGTACCTGTTCCTGCCCTAGCCCATCAGGTGATCCCATCGGGCACCGAGCTGAGGGGCCAGCTCCCAAGTGCGAGTCCCCGGCGACGGTCGGTCGCTCGCGGGACGTCGTCCGCGCGCGATGAACCGTCGGTCGGTTCCACCCTCGGATCCAGGCGAACGGCAAGGTGTGGGGTCGCGCTCGGCTTCGGGTCTCGAACATTGCCGTGGTATTAATGTTCGATTTCAACCCCATGGAGGTGAACTGTGCGGCTCTTTTCGACCCGTCGTGTGCTCCCACTTGGCGCGACGCTCCTATCTGCAGTTTGTCTTGTAGCGACCGCGACGACAGCTGCGGCGAGCAGCGGTGCGACGACGATCCCGACGGCGCCGAAATCCCCGACGCTCGCCGCAGAGGTTCCCGCCTCGGTGCGCGCCAAGGCGGTGATCGCTGTCGCCATGGACGCGACTTACCCCCCCGATGAGTTCGTTGCTGCCAACGGAGAGCTCGTCGGCATGGACGTTGATCTGACGAACGCCATCGCCGAGGTGCTCGGGTTGCACGTCACGTTCGAGAACGTGGAGTTCGGGACGATCATCACGGGCATCCTCGCCGGGAGGTACGACATCGGCATGTCGTCGTTCACCGACACGAAAGCACGTGAGAAGCAGGTCACGTTTGTCGACTACTTCAAAGCTGGCGAAGCCTTCTATGTGCCGTCCAACAGCAAGCTCAAGCTGGACGGCCTGAAGTCACTCTGTGGCCACTCGGTCTCCGTCGAGCTCGGCACGACCGAGCAATCCGACGCCCAGTCACAGGCGAAGAAGTGTCACGTCAGCGTCGGGATCTATGGGACCCAGAGCGAGGCCAACCTCGCCGTCTCTTCTGGCCGTCAGCAGATCGGTTTCGCCGACTCGCAGGTGGCGGCGTACATCGTCGCCCAGTCCAAGGGGCAGTTCAAACTGTCCGGCGAGGCGTTCGAGACTGCTCCGTACGGGATCGCGCTGCCGAAGAACGGCATGGACAAGCCCGTACTTGACGCGGTGAAGGTGCTGATGTCTGACGGCATCTACACCAAGATCCTCGAAAAGTGGGGCATCGAGTCGGGCGCGATCTCGAAACCCGCCATCAACGGCGCGACGAGCTAGCCGGTCCGTCAGCTGCCGGCGTGGGTTGCCGGGCGCGATAGAAAGGTGCTGGCCGTGACGTCACTCGAGCCGGCGGGCGCGCACGAGCCGCGCCCGGCCGGTGGCGCGATCACCGCGGTCCCGGTCCGCCACCCGGGGCGTTGGGTCACCGGGGCCATCGTCGTCTTGCTGGCGGCGATGCTCGTGCACACGCTCGCGTTCTCCTGGACCTACCGCGGCGGGGTGCACCAACCGCGCTTTCAGTGGAACGTCATCGGCCAGTACTTCGCAACAAGGCCCGTGTTCTTGGGTCTCGAGATCACCATCGAGCTCACCGTGCTCGCGATGGTGATCGGGATCTCGCTCGGGATCCTCTTCGCGGTGATGCGCCTGTCGCCGAACCCGCTCGTGTCGAGCGCGAGCTGGTTGTACATCTGGTTCTTCCGTGGAACCCCGGTGCTCGTCCAACTGTTCTTCTGGGAGTTCATCAGCTACCTGTATCCGCAGCTGGCGGTCGGTGTCCCATTTGGACCCGCGTTCTTCCACTTCAGCGCGAACACCGTCGTGACAGCGTTCTCCGCCGCGGTCATCGCTCTCGGCCTCAACGAGGGTGCCTACATGGCCGAGATCGTCCGGGCCGGGATCCTGTCGGTCGACGAAGGCCAGACCGAAGCCGCACACGCCCTCGGCATGACGCGCGGGCAAACGTTGCGCCGCATCGTGCTTCCCCAGGCGATGCGCGTGATCATCCCGCCGACGGGCAACGAGACGATCTCGATGTTGAAGACGTCGTCGCTCGCGAGCGTCATCGGCGTCGCAGAGCTTCTCTTCTCCGTGCAGCTGGTCTACGCCCGGACCTACCAGATCGTGCCGCTCCTCATGGTCGCGTGCATCTGGTACCTGATCGTGACGACGATCCTCTCGGTCGGCCAGTACTACGTGGAGCGTCACTTCGCGAAGGGCGCCCTGCGGGAGCTCCCGCCCACGCCGTACCAGCGGCTGCGCAGACGGGTCGCCGTGTTCGACTTGCGCCAGGAGAACACGATCCTGGAGATCGACTCGCTCGGCCGACCCGGAACGGGTCTGTAGCGATGGCGTCGGGCGAGCTCGCCGTGCAGGCGGAGGGCGTGCGCAAGTCGTACGGTCGCTTCGAGGCCTTGCGCGGGATCGACCTTGAGGTCGTCAAGGGGCAGGTGACATGCCTCATCGGACCGTCGGGATCAGGCAAGAGCACGCTGCTCCGGTGTATCAACCACCTCGAGAAGGTGACCGCCGGCCGGTTGTCGGTGGACGGCGACCTCGTCGGCTATCGCCAGCACGGCGGCAGGCTCTACGAACTGCGGGACAAGGAGATCTGCGCGAAACGGGCGAAGATCGGCATGGTCTTCCAGCGCTTCAATCTGTTCCCGCACATGACCGCGCTCGAGAACGTCTCGCTCGGCCCGATATGCGTGAAGCACGAGTCGAAGGCTGTCGCCGAGACGCGTGCCCGCCAGCTCCTCGACCGGGTCGGGCTCGCCGACAAGATCGCGAGCTACCCGAGCCAGCTCTCCGGCGGCCAGCAGCAGCGGATCGCGATCGCGCGGGCGCTCGCCATGGAACCTGGACTCATGCTCTTCGACGAGCCGACGTCGGCGCTCGATCCCGAACTCGTCGGCGACGTGCTCGACGTGATGCGTGGTCTCGCCGAGGACGGGATGACGATGATCGTCGTCACGCACGAGATGGGGTTCGCGCGCGAGGTCGGGGACGCCCTCGTCTTCATGGACGCCGGCGTCGTCGTCGAGATCGGCCAGCCGCGGGAGATGCTCGCCAACCCGCAGAACGAGCGCACTCGCTCGTTCCTCGCGAAGGTGCTCTGAGGCGGACTCCGCGGTTTGCCGGTCGGGCCGACCAAGGCGCCATTGAGAGTGCCCCTCGGCCGAGGCCGTCCTGGCCGGTCCGGCCGCCGTCGGCGACGCACCATTGCGGGGTTGAACGAGCAGCGCGGCAATGCCGACGGACAGCGGGCGGCGAAGCGCGCTACCGGGCGGCGCTACGAACGACCGACGCGACGCTCCGGTCGACGTCGTCCTCGGTCGTCGCCCAGCAGCTGATGCTGATGCGCATCGCCCGGCGTCCCTGCCAGGTCGTCGGGCCGCACCAACACGTGCCTTCGGCCTGAACAGCGGCGATCACCGCGTTCGTGCGATCAGGATGCCCGAAGTCCACCACGACCTGATTGAGGACGACATCGTTCAGCACCTTTACGCCCGATGTCGCGAGTCCGTCCGCGAATCGCCTCGCGAGAGCGCAGGAACGCTCGACGAGCGAAGCGACGCCAGCACGACCGAGCGTGGCGAGGACGGCCCAGACCTCCGCACCACGAGCCCTCTGTGACGACTGCGGCGTGAACTCCATCGTCTCGTGTGCGGCCTCGGCGACGAGATAGGCGGCCTGCGCCCGCATTGAACTGTGCAGCGCGTCGGGGTCGCGCACGAGGGCGATGCCGCAGTCGTAGGTGGTGTTCAGCCACTTGTGGGCGTCGGTCGCCCAGGAATCGGCTCCCTCGACCCCGGCGACCTGGGCGGAGAGCTTCGGCGACGAGGCGGCCCACAACCCGAACGCGCCGTCGACGTGGATCCAGGCGCCCTCGCCGTGCGCCCACTCGACGAGGGGGAAGAAGGGATCGCTCGCGCCCGAGTTCACGTTACCGGCCTGCAAACAGACGATCGCCGGCTTCCTGAGCGACGGCAGCGCAGTCGGGCGGACGCGACCCTCATCGTCGACGCCGAGCCGCGTCGCGCGCCCACGGCCCAGGCCGATGAGTCCGAGCGCCTTGTCGACCGTCGTGTGGGACTCCGCGCTCGTGACGACCTCGATCGGCGGCGCGCCGACGAGGCCGAAGCGGGCCGCGTCCCAGCCGGTCGCAGCAAGAACCGAGTCGCGGGCCGCCGCGAGACAGGTCGCGTTCGCCATCGTCGCGCCGGTGACGAAGCCTCCCGTCGCGCCCGCTGGCAGCCCGAACAGCTCCGTCAACCAGCCAAGGGCGATGGCCTCGAGCCGCGCCGCGACCGGAGACATGACCTGCAGGGCGGCGTTCTGGTCCCAGGCGGCGAGAAGCCAGGAGGTCGCGACGGCCATCGGCAGGGCGCCGCCATTGACGAAGCCGAAATAGCGCGGTCCGGTCGTCGCGACGGTCGCGGGAGACCCGACGTCGTCGAGCAGCGCGAGCGTGCGATGCGGGTCGAAGCCGTGTTCGGGCAGTGGCGCGTCGAACCCGTCGAGCGCCGCGACCGCTTCGGCCGTCGGCGGCACGCGCCGCTCCCCGATGTTCGCGAGATAGGCGCGTGCCCGCGCCGCCGCGGCGGCGAGCAGTGCATCGCGCGACGCGAGCATCCCCGGCACGACGTCGTCACTCATCGGACCCCCCGTCGTCGATCGCTGACAGCTCACCGGTCGTGATCGCGGCCAGCGGTAACGGGACCCCTTTCGCACCCGGCGGGGGGTCTCCTGACTTCGCGACGAGCGGTCGTTCCCGACCCCAACTGATCCTGCCGCGGGCGAGGACACCCTGGGAGATCGCCACGCCGACCAGGATGACGGCCGCGCCGACGGGCTCGTTCCAGACGAGGATCTCGCCGAGAACGGTGATCCCGAGGATGGTAGAGAAGATCGGGATGACGTACGTGACGAGCGAAGCGTTCGTCGCACCAGCTTCGCGGATGACCGAGTAGTTGAGGACGTAGGCGATACCCGTCCCGAAGGCGCCCAGGGCGACGATGCTCAAGACGCTCACCGCGCTCACCTGTGCCGGCACCTTGGCGAGCAACGGCGAGACGAGAGTCAATTCGACGGTTGCCGCGATGAGCTGGCCAGCGGCGAGCCCCGTTGGCGACGCGGAGGATTTCGCGACGAAGCGCCGCGCATAGGGGATGCCGAGGCCGTAGCAGGCGGAGGCGCCAAGACAGCCGAGATCTCCCGAGAGGTGGCTCCCCGAGAGCCCGGCCCACGCGCCGAACACGACGGCGACCCCGAGGAAGCCGACGAGAAGACCGGCAGCCCTGGCCCGGGTCGGCCGTTCGGCAGGCAGCAGCAAGAGGGCCACCGGGACGACGAAGAGCGGCGTCGTCGCGTTCCAGATCCCCGCGGCCACCGAGGAGATCCGTTGCTCGCCCCAGGCGATCAGGGTGAACGGCACGGCGTTCATCAGCAGCCCCGCCACGGCGAGGTGTCCCCAGAGGCGCAGGCCACGCGGCAGCGGTTGGCGGGAGGCGACGAGGACGACGACGAGGGTCAGCGCTCCGACGGCGACTCGGCCCGACGTGACCTCGTAGGGGACGAACGAGCGGTCACCCTCCTTCATGAATAGGAAGCTCGTCCCCCAGATGGCGCTGAGGAGGATGGCGCGTGCCTGCCACGTCCAGTGGCGCGGACCGAGATGGCGCACGTCACGCCCACGGTTCGTGGGCGCGGTCGAGCGCGCCATTCCACGGAACCGCAATCGTGAGGACCTGCACCGTCATGTGAACACCGTCCAACGAGAACCGCTGCGACCACGGCGGGTTCCGGCCTGGGCCCGCGACAACCGTCCGGACGCGACGACCGTGCGACCTCGCGCACCAGGACCTCGTCCGATCCTACGGGATCCGTCGTGCTGACCGGATGCTCAGGAGAATCGCTGGGGGTCCCGGTCCTGGCTTGCCTGGTCGGCAGCCACTGGACGGTTTCCACCGGTTCGCCCGGATGTGACGCCGGGGCGGGGTTGCGCGTCCAACCGTTCTCGTCTGGACTTACGATCGCTTATGGCGAGGAGACGACGATGATCGATGCTGCTGCGAAGGCACTTGCCCAGGGGAAGAACTTTGCCGTGCTGACGACGATGTTGCCGAGCGGCCGACCGATGAGCCATGTCATGTGGGTTGACGCCGATGACGACCACGTGCTCATCAACACCGAGGTGCATCGCGCGAACTTCAGGAATGTCGAGTTGAACCCGGTCGCGACCGTGACGGTGATGGACGCGTCGAACCCCTATCACTACGTGGAGATTCGAGGTCGTGTCGTGGACCGCGTGCGTGGTCCCGAGGCCCGCGCCCATATCGACCGGCTCGCGGAGAAGTACACGGGAGCCCCCTACGCGAATGAGATCGAGAGCGAGCGTGTCATCTTGAAGATCGCGCCGGAACGTCAGGTCGTGCACTAGCTGTTCTATCCACGCACGTGGCGGGTCCGCCGCGTAAGGCAGGTTCGACCGAGGCGCGTCGGAGCCGTATTGTCCGCCCAGCCGGCGGCGCCCGCTTATGCTCGACGGGACGGCGGCGCGCCTTGCACCGAGGCTGACCGGCTGCGGCGTGGCGCCCGTCGAACGAGGGTGATCAGTTGGTGAGCGATCTCGCGATCGAGACCAAGGCGCTGACGAAGAACTTCGGCGCGCTCGTAGCCGTCGACCGGATCGATCTCGCCATCCCCGAGGGGGCCGTCTCCGGCTTCGTCGGTCCGAACGGCGCCGGCAAGACGACGACGATGCGCATGCTCCTCGGTCTCATCCGGCCGAGTTCCGGGGGAGGCGCGGTGCTCGGCCAAGCGCTCTCTGCGCCAGAGCGCTTCCTCGCGCGCGTCGGGGCGATGATCGAGGGTCCCGCCTTCTACGCGCCGCTGTCGGGAAGGGCGAACCTCAGCGCGCTCGCGCGCCTCGGTCAGATCCCGAGCCGTCGCGTGGAAGAGGTGCTCGCGCTCGTGAACCTCACCGATCGGGCCGGCGACGCCGTGCGGGAGTACTCGCACGGCATGCGACAGCGGCTCGGCATCGCAGCGGCGTTGCTGCCCGATCCGTCGCTCCTCGTGCTCGACGAACCGACGAATGGCCTGGACCCCGCGGGGATCGCCGGGATGCGCAACCTTCTGCTCTCCGTTGCGGCCCGCGGGGTGACGGTTTTCGTCTCGAGCCACCTCCTCGCCGAGGTCGAGCAGATCTGCCACCACGTCGTGATCATCGAGTCCGGTCGGGTCGGTTTCCAGGGCCCGATCGACGCGCTCGTCGCGGCGCAGTCACCCGAGCTGTTGGTCCGCGCCGAACGCAGAGAGGATCTCCCGCGGCTCGCCGCCAAGCTCGCCGAGTCGAACAGGCCGACGCGCATGGAAGGCGAGTGGCTCCACGTCTCCGCTCCCGAGGAGTACGCCGCCGAACTCAACCGCCTCGCCGCGGCGATCGGCATCACCCTCGTGCACCTGAGCACCCGCCGTGCGAGCCTCGAAGAGGCGTTCTTCGCCCACACCGGGGAAGCGCGATCGCTCGCGCGCCCGAAGGACGCCGCCCGATGACCCCCGATGTGATCCTCGCTGCGGTGCGGAGCGAGTGGACGAAACTCCGGCGTCCGACCCTGCTGTACGGGACCTACGGCGCACTCGCCGCGATCGCGGCGCTGATCACCGTGCTCGAGTTCGCCCGGGCGGGGCACGCCTTCGGTCGCGGTGGCAACCTCATTTCGCTCGCCTTGCTGGCCTCGCCCGAGGGGCTGCTCCACGCTTTCGGCCAGTCGGCCGGCCTGCTCGGCGTGGTCGCGCTCTGTGTCGCGGCGGCGCAGCTCGCCAACGAGTACAGCTCCGGGACGCTGCGGAACCTGCTCGTGCGCCAGCCGCGTCGCACCGTCGTCCTCGCGGGCAAGTACCTCGGGATCCTGAGCTTCCTCCTCGGTGCGATCCTCGTCGCCTGCGCCTGCGGCACCGTCGCGGCGTTCGTCATGGCGCACGTGCGCGCGATCCCGACCACGGCGTGGACGTCGTCGACCGGTCTGCACGACTTCGGCCAGGGTCTCGGCGACGTCGTCCTGAGCACGCTCGGCTACGGAACGATCGGGTTCGTGCTCGGGATCATCATGCGCTCCCCGGTCTCGTCGATCGTCGTCGGCCTCGTGTTCCTGCTGCCCTTCGAGAGCATCTTGTCGGCGGTCGTGAGCGGGAGCGCGCGCTGGCTTCCCGGCTCACTGCTCGACGCCGTCGCCAGGGGCGGCACGACCGACGCGAGTTTCCTCGCCGCGCTCGTGACGATCGCCCTCTACCTGGTCGCCTGGGCGGCGCTCGGGATCTTCCTGTTCGTCAGCCGTGACGTGACCGCCTAGCGCCGATGCCCGCGGCCCGAGGCCGGCCAGTCGTTACGCTCGCCCCGTGGACATCAGCCAAGCGACGCAGTTCGTTGCCGAGAATCACCGCGCCGTGCTCGCGACGACGCGGTCGGACGGCCGGTTCCAGCTCTCACCGGTCACCGCCGGCGTCGACGGCGACGGACGCGTCGTCGTGAGTTCGCGGGAGACCGCGGTGAAGACCGCCAACGTGAGGAGGAACCCGTACGCCGCGCTCTGCGTCTTCACGGACCGGTTCTTCGGCGGCTGGGTGCAGGTCGAGGGTGAGATCGAGGTGGTCTCGCTGCCCGACGCGATGGAAGGTCTCGTCGAGTACTACCGACGGATCTCGGGCGAGCACCCCGACTGGGACGACTACCGGGCGACGATGGTGAAGGACCGCCGGGTGCTCCTGAGGATGACGGTGCGGCGGGCCGGGCCGAACCGTTCCGGCTGAAGGGGCCGCGCCGAGGTCGTAGCGTCCAAGGAGGCGAGAGGGAAGGGGTGGGGTGATGGCGATGCCGTCGACGCGGGCGTTGGGGAACACCGGTATGGAGATCACCCGGGTCGGCTTCGGGTCCTGGGCCGCCGGCGGCGGGGGGTGGCGGTTTGGCTGGGGGCCCCAGGACGACGCGGCCTCGATCGCCGCGATCCGCCACGCGGTCGAGCTCGGGGTCAACTGGGTCGACACCGCCGCGGCCTACGGCCTTGGCCACAGCGAGGAGGTCGTCGCCGCGGCGCTCGAGGGTTTCGCGCCCGCCGACCGCCCGTTCGTGTTCACGAAGGGCGGCACGATCCCGGACCCGGACGACCCGATGGCCACGCCGCGCCATGTCGGCGCTCCGGCGAGCCTGCGCCACGAGGTCGAAGCGAGCCTGCGCCGGCTGCGGGTCGAGCGCATCGACCTCTACCAGATGCACTGGCCGGCGGAGGACGGGACCCCGCTCGAGGCCTACTGGGAGGTATTCCTCGAGCTGCGCGACAGGGGACTGATCGCCGCGGCGGGTCTCTCGAACCACGGCGTCGACCTGCTCGAAGCCGCCGAGGTGCTCGGTCACGTCGACTCGGTCCAGCCGCCGTACTCACTCATCAAGCGGCGTGCCGGTGGGGACGTCATCCCCTGGTGCGCGGCGCACGGGACCGGGGTCATCGTCTACAGCCCGATGCAGGCGGGACTGCTCTCCGGCACGTTCAGCGCGGCACGCGCCGCGGCGCTCGCGCCCGACGACTGGCGCCGGCGGAGCGAGGACTTCTCCGGTGACGATCTCGAGCGGAATCTCGCCCTCGCCGAGGCGCTGCGACCGATCGCCGCTCGGTATTCCACGTCCGTCGGCGCCGTCGCCATCGCCTGGACGCTCGCGACGCCGGGCGTCTCTGGCGCGATCGTCGGCGCCCGCAGTCCGTCCCAGGTCGACGGGTGGTTCGCCGCGGCGAGCCTCACGCTCGGCGGCGAGGACCTCGCCGAGATCGCCGCCGCGGTCGAACGGATCGGCGCCGGCGAGGGTCCGACGCGTCCGTAGGGGCGACGCCGCCGGTCAGGTCTGGGCCGGTCCCGGCACCGCGGTGACGGTGTCTCGCGTCGCGGCGAGCGCGGCGACGACGTGGGCCGTGCACGCCGTCACCGCCTTGGCCGTCGGGATGTGGAGGCACTCGTCGGGCACGTGCGCGTTCGACCCCGGGCCGAGCACCCCGGTGGTGAGGAACCGGGCTGCCGGGTAGCGGCGCGCGAGCGACGTCACGAAGGGGATCGACCCGCCCATCCCGAACGAACGCGGCGGCTGGCCGAAGTAGCGGGTCGAGGCCCCCCGGATCGCCGCCTCGAGCCAGTCGGGAAGCTCGGGCGCGACCCAACCGGAGAACGCCTGCTGGATCTCGAGCGCAACGACGGCGCCAGACGGGGGGTCGTTCGTCAGCGCGGCCCGCAGCGCCTCCGCCACCGCGGGGGTGTCGGCCGTCGGCGGGGTCCGCAGCGAGATCTTCAGGGTGCTCGACGGGCGGAGCACGTTGCCGGCGGCCTCGATCGCCGGCAAGCCCGCCGCGCCGGTGACCTCGAGCGCGGCCCGCCACAGCAGGCGGACCGAGCGCGAGGTCGCGTCGGTGCCCGCGAGCTCGACCCCGGGCAGAACGGGGAGGTGCCCGGTCGCCTCGTCGCCGAACTCGGCCGCCACCTCTGCGATCTCGTCCAGCCGTCGGAGGGGGATCTCGACGTCGCAACCCGGCACGAGCACCTCGCCGGTCGCGGCGTTCTCGACGCGGTCGAGCAGTTCACGCAGGACGCGGAACGACGAGGGCACGATGCCGCCCGCCATGCCGCTGTGGACGCCCTCGGTCATCACGTCGACGCGCAGGACCGCGTTGATCGTGCCGCGCAGCGAGGTCGTGATCCAGAGCCGGTCGTAGCTCGTGCAGCCCGAGTCGAGACTGGCGACGAGCGCCAAGGGGCCGATGCGGCTGGCGAGCGCGTCGAGATACGGCTCGAGGTCGGGGCTGCCGCTCTCCTCGCTCGCCTCGATGAGGACGAGGACGCGCCCGTGTGGCACGCCCACCGCCTCGAGGGCCTCGAGCGCGCCGAGCGCCGCGAACACGGCGTAGCCGTCGTCGGCGGTTCCCCGGCCGTAGAGGCGGTCGTCGCGTCGCACGGCGTTGAACGGGCCGAGTCCGTCCCGCCACGCGCCGAGCGGGGGCTGCTTGTCGAGGTGGCCGTAGACGAGGGTGGCCGGCGCGGATCCCCCGGCCGTCGACCCGACGTCGACGAGCACGCACGGCGTCCGGCCGGGGAGCCGCACGACCTCGGCGGTGGCGCTCGCCAGGGCCTGGCGCGCGGCCCACGCCGCGAGGAACTCCGCCGCCCGGTCGATGGCTCCGTTGCTCGCCCAGTCCTCGTCGAACTCGGGCGACAGGCACGGGATCCCGACGTACTCGGACAGCGCGACGAGCGCGTCGTCCTCCCAGTGCCGCTCGACGAAGGGCACGATCCGGGACAGGTCGGTGGCGTTCAACGGGTCCGCCTTTCAGGGTCGGGAACGAGATGCTGCCCTGCGGGCGCGCCTGCGCCCCGGGCGCGCGCACCCCGGGGCCAGGGGGCGCGCCCGGCGGCAACGTGACGGGGCGGGTCGGGTCCGAGCAGGCGGAGCGGCGCGATCACGTCATCAGTTGTAGCGCAGCACGGCCCCGTCCCTTCGGCGAGAATAGGCCCGTGCCACCTCGCCCGCTCTCCGCGATCGTCCTTGCGGCCGGCGAGGGGACGCGGATGCGCTCGGCGATTCCGAAACCCCTCCACCGTCTCTGCGGACGGCCGATGGTGCTGCACGTGCTCGACGCCCTGGCCGAACTTCCGATCGAACGGGTCGTCGTCGTCGTCGGCTACCGCTCGGTCGACGTCGTGAAGGCCGTCCAGGCCGAGGCGCCCCCGGAGCTGCGCGTCGAGTTCGTCGAGCAGTCCCAGCCGCTCGGGACGGGCGACGCCGCCGCGGTCGCGCTCACCGGCTTCGACGAGGGCGCCGACCTCAAGGACGGTGACCTCGTGATCCTGCCGGGGGACACCCCGCTGCTGCGCCCGGCGACCCTCGCCGAGCTCGTACGCGCCCATCGGCGCAGCGACGCGGCGGCGACGTTGCTCACCGCTCGGATCGCCGACGCGACGGGATACGGCCGCGTCGTGCGCTCGAAGAGCGGCAACGTCGCCCGGATCGTCGAGCACGTGGACGCGAGCGCGGGCGAACTGGCGATCGAGGAGGTCGCGACCTCGATCTACTGCTTCCGTCACGGCGTGCTCGCGCCGACGCTGCGCCGCCTGTCGCCTGCCAACGCGCAGGGCGAGTACTACCTGACCGACACGATCGCCGTTCTCGACGCCGCGGGCTACCGGGTCGTGACGGTGGTCGCGCCCGATCCCGACGAGACGGCGGGAGTGAACGACCGGGCCCAGCTCGCCGCCGCTGAGGCCGTCCTGCGCGGGCGGCTGAACGAGCGGTGGATGCGACGCGGCGTGACGATGATCGATCCCGCCCACACCTACGTCGACGCCGGGGTCGAACTCAGCGAGGAGGTCGTGCTGGAGCCCGGGGTGCGCCTCGAGGGCACGACCTCGGTCGGCCGGGGGGCCATCGTCGGGCCGCACTGCCACCTGGTCGATTGCGCGGTCGGGCCCGGGGCGAGAGTCGCCCAGACCGTCGCGCGCAACGCCAGCGTTGGCGAGGGGGCCGTGGTCGGCCCGTTCGCCTTTCTGGAGCGGGGGAGCCGCGTCGAGGCGCACGCCGTGACCGGTGCGTTTGCCATAATCGGGTTCGACGACGAACACGGGTGACGATCGCAGGAGGGGATGAAGATGGAACTCGTGCCGCGCCGGCGCCTCGAGTTGTTCAGCGGGAGGTCGCACCCCGGGCTCGCCCAGGAGATCGCCGACAATCTGGGCGTCGTGCTCGGTGAGGCGAACCTGCACGATTTCGCCGACGGCCAGATCCACTGCCGCTACGACGCGTCGATCCGTGGTTCGGACGTGTTCATCATCCAGACCCACAGCCATCCGGTGAACGACTCGATCATGGAGCAGTTGATCATGATCGACGCCGCCAAGCGCGCCTCAGCGCACCGGATCACGGCCGTCTGCCCCTACTACGGCTACTCCCGGCAGGATCGCAAGTCGACGGGTCGCGAACCGATCACGGCGAAGCTGGTCGCGGACCTGCTCTCGGCCGCGGGGGCGGATCGGGTGGTCAGCGTCGACCTTCATTCCGGCCAGATCCAGGGTTTCTTCAACTTCCCCGTCGACCACCTCACGGCGTTGCCGGTGCTCTGTGGCTACCTCGCCGAACACGATCCCCGCGAGCTCGTCATCGTCTCGCCGGACGCCGGCCGGGTGAAGGTCGCGGAACGGTTCAGCCAGCAGCTCGGCGCCGACCTCGCCTTCGTCCACAAGCGGCGTCTGACGAGCACGACGAACAGCGTCGAGGCACGGGAGGTGATCGGTGTCGTGAAGGACCGCCGCTGTGTGATCATCGACGACCTCATCGACACCGGGGGGACCGTCATCGCGGCCGCCGAACGACTGAGGATTGCCGGCGCGACCGACGTGTGGGCGCTCGCGACGCACGCCGTGCTCTCCGATCCGGCGCTCGAGCGGTTGTCAGCCGACACGATCAGCCGCGTCATCGTGACGAACACCCTGCCGCTGCCCAAGGAGCGGCTGATCGACAAGGTTGAGGTGCTCTCCGTGGCGCCGGTGATCGCGGCCGCGATCGACGCGGTGTTCGAGGACACCTCGGTCTCCGGCATCTTCGGGGGCACCAACCTGTCCTGAGGCGACCCGATCCTGCGATCCGGGTGCCGTGCTCGAGCGCGCGCCAAGACCGGGATGCCCCGTCGGTCCTTGGCGCACGGCGGCAGCGCCAGTTACGGCCCGATGGCGGGACGCCTAGACTCGGCGAGGTAGGTGCCGTGTCGCGGGCCCAGGTGGCGGCCTGGCGCAGATGCGGCCGTGACCGACCGGCCTTGAGCCCCGAGGAGCGCGTCAACATGGATGAGATCTCCCTCGTCGCCGAACCCCGTCGCGACAAAGGCTCGCCCGCGACCCGACGGCTCCGGGTCAGCGGTCGGGTGCCCGGTGTCGTCTACGGCCACGGGGTCAAGCCGGTCGCCGTGAGCGTCGACGAGCGGGCGCTGCACGGTGCGTTGTCGACCGAGGCCGGGGCGAACGCGCTCATCGACCTGACGATCGGCAAGACGCACCACCTCGCGCTGGCCCGTGAGCTCCAGCGTCACCCGGTGCGCCAGACGGTTGCACACGTCGACTTCATCGTCGTGCGCCGGGACGAGATCGTCGCGGCCGAGGTCCCCGTCACGCTCGTCGGCGAGGCGCTCGCCATCAGCCGCGTGGGCGGAACGGTCGAACAGCTGCTGCTCTCCGTCGACGTGCACGCCAAGCCGGCCGACATCCCGCGCTCGTTCGAGGTCGACATCAGCGATCTCGACATCGGCGACTCGATCCGGCTCTCGGCGGTGGCGATCCCGCCGGGCGTCACGCTCGACGCCGATCCCGAGTCCCCGGTCGTCGTCGGCCACGCGGCCCGGGTCGAGGTCGTCGAGGCTCCGGTCGAGGAGGAGGGCGCCGTCCCGGCCGAACCCGTCACCGAGGTCCCGCCTGACGCAGTCGCCGGGAGCTGACGACGGCGCTCCGCGGGTGGCGCTCGCCACGAGCGAGGACCGGTGCCACGGCCGACCTCCTCGCGGTCGGACTGGGCAACCCGGGCAGCGAATTCGCGCACACCCGCCACAACGTCGGTGCCGACGCGGTCGCGCTCGTCGCCCAGCGCCACGGCGTCGTGTTGCGTGCTGAACGCGGGACCTCGTCGCGAGCAGCCGCGGTCGTTGCTGGCGACCGCCGCCTCGCGCTGGCGATCCCGGTCATCTACATGAACGAGTCCGGGATGGCACTCGCGGCGCTGACCCGTCGCTACGGGATCGACGACCCGTCTTCGCTCGTCGTCGTCCACGACGAGCTCGACCTCCCGGTCGGCGTCGTCCGGGTCAAGCGCGGTGGCGGCTCCGCCGGCCACAACGGCCTGAAATCGGCCGAACAGCACCTCGGGACGCTCGAGTTCGTCCGCGTCCGCATCGGCATCGGCAAGCCGCCCGGGCGGATGCCCGGCGCGGACTACGTCTTGCGCCGGCCCTCGGCCGCGGAGTCCGAGCTTCTCGCCGTCGCCGTCGAGAGGGCGGCCGACGCTGTCGAGCTCATCTGCGGCTCCGGGCTGGACGCCGCGATGGGTGCGGTGAACGCCGGGGGATGACCGCACCGCTCGCGCCGCTCGTCGGGTTGCTGCGCGCCGAGCCGGCGCTCGCCGAGCTGCTCTCCGGGGGTGACTCGGCCGTCGCGGTCGCCGACCCCGCCCGTGCCTTCGTGCTCGCCGGTCTCGGCGCGCTCGGCCACGCACCCGTCCTGCTCGTCGCAACGCCGACCGGCGCGGAGGCGGAGCGGATCGCCCACGATCTCGGCGTCTTCCACGACCCGGCGACCGTCGCCGTCCTGCCCGCCTGGGAGACGCTGCCGTTCGAGCGGGTCTCTCCCGCCGCGGAGACGATGGGCAGCCGCCTGCGGACGCTCTGGCGGATCGACCGGGCCCACCGGCGCGACGCCGCGGCGGGCCGGCGCGTGGCGGAGGCGACATTCGTCGTCGTCGCGCCCGTCCGGGCGCTCCTGCAGCGCCTCGCCGCAACTGGCGCCGAGGCGGCGCCGGTCGTGATCCGCCGCGGCGGCGAGCTCGATCCCGCCGCGCTCGTGGCGGAGCTCGTCGCCGCGGGTTACCGCCGGGAGTACCAGGTCGAACACCGCGGCGAGGTGGCGGTGCGGGGCGGGATCGTCGATCTGTTCCCGTCGACCGGCGACGACGGCGTGCGGGTCGACTGCTACGGGGACCTCGTCGAGCGGCTCACCGATTTCGACGTCGTCGACCAGCGCAGCGTGCGCGACCTCGACGTCGTCGAGGTGTTCGGCTGCCGAGAGCTCCGCATCTCCGAGGCGCGCCGGGCTGTCGCGGCGCGACTCGCCGACAGCGCGCCCTTCGCCCGGGAGCGGTTCGCCCGCATCGCCGCAGGCGAGGTCTTCGACGGTCTCGAGTCCTTCCTCCCGTGGTTGGACCCCGGCGAACGCCTCGTCACCGACCTGCTCGGCGACGCCGACCGCGTCGTGCTCGTCGAGCCCCGGCGGATGCGCGACCGCGCCGTCGAGATCCTCGACGAGGAGGCGGCGTTGGCGGCCTCGCTCGCCGAGACCTGGCGGCCGGCCGACTCGGCGGCAGCGCTCGGGGCGGCGGGCTTCCCGGCTCTGCACGCGAGCTTCGACCGGCTGCTCGCTGGGACCTCGGCCCGGGTCGCCTCGCTGCTCGCGACGGCCGAGAGCCCGCGCACCGAGACGATCCGGGTGAGCGGCTGGCCACAGGCGTTCGGCGACGTGGCCCCACTCGCCCGCCGGATCGGCGAGCTCACGCGCGCCGGCGGCGTCGTCGCCGTCGCCGCCGAGGGGGCGGGGAGCGCCGCCCGCATCGCCGACGTGCTCGATGAAGCCGGTGTCGCCGTCGACCGGCTCGATCTCGCGCCCGAGGACCCGGCTGGCCGAGCCCAGGCGTTGCGGCGGTGTGGGACCCACGTCGTCGTGGCGTCGTTGGACCGGGGGTTCGCGCTCGAGAGCGCGCACGTCGCGGTGCTCGCCGAGAGCGACCTCACCGGGCGCCACCGCCCGCACCGCGTGCCCCGGCCGCGTGCCCGGCCGGTCGAGGGCTTCTTCGACGACCTCGCCGTCGGCAGCTACGTCGTCCACCACGTCCACGGCGTCGCCCGCTACGGCGGCATGGTGCGCCGCGGCGTGGCCGGCATCGAGCGCGACTACCTCCTCCTGGAGTACCGGGGCGGGGACCGGCTCTACGTCCCCTCGGACCAGATTGACGCGATCACGCCGTACACGGGGGGAGAGCACCCCTCGCTCAGCCGGCTGAACGGCCGCGACTGGCAGCGAAGCCGCGCCCGCGTCCGCCAGGCGGTGCGCGCCGTGGCGCAGGAGCTCGTCGTCCTCTACCGGCGCCGCCTCGCCTCGCCGGGCCACGGCTTCGCGCCCGACACCCCTTGGCAGGCCGAGCTCGAACAGTCCTTCCCCTACCCCGAGACCGCCGACCAGCTGCGCGCCATCGCCGAGGTGAAGGCGGACATGGAACGCCCGGTCCCGATGGACCGACTCGTCTGCGGCGACGTCGGATTCGGCAAGACCGAGGTCGCGCTGCGTGCCGCCTTCAAGGCAGTCCAGGACGGCGCGCAGGTCGCCGTGCTTGTACCGACGACGATCCTCGCCCGGCAGCACTACCAGACGATCGCCGACCGTTTCGCGCCCTACCCGGTGCGGGTCGAGATGCTCTCGCGCTTTTTGACCGCGGGGGAAGCGGCGGCCGTCGTGCGCGGCGTCGCCGACGGCGTGGTCGACGTCGTCGTCGGCACCCACCGCCTCCTCGCCGACGACGTCCGCTTCCGCCGGTTGGGCCTCCTCGTCGTCGACGAGGAACAGCGGTTCGGTGTGAACCAGAAAGAGGCGATGAAGAAGCTGGCGATCGGTGTCGACGTACTGACGCTCACCGCCAACCCGATCCCGCGCACGCTCGAGATGGGCCTCACCGGCATCCGCGACCTCTCGGTGATCGATACGCCCCCGGCGGAACGCCAGCCGATCCTCACCTACGTCGGCGAGGAGGACGACCGCGCCGTCGCCGAGGCGATCCGCCGGGAGCTTCTGCGCGAGGGCCAGGTCTTCTTCGTGCACAACCGCGTCGAGGGGATCGAGCGGGTCGCGGCCCGCGTCTCGGCGCTCGCGCCCGAGGCGCGCGTCGCGATCGCCCACGGCCAGATGGACGAGGGCAGCCTGGAGAAGACCGTCGTCGACTTCGCCGAGGGGCGCTACGACGTGCTCGTCTGCACGACGATCATCGAGTCCGGGATCGACATGCCGGCGGTGAACACCCTCGTCGTCGACCGCGCTGACCTGTTGGGGCTCGGACAGCTCCACCAGCTGCGCGGCCGGGTCGGCCGCTCGTCGTCGCGGGCGTACGCCTACCTGTTCCACCCGCGCGATCGCGTCCTGCCGGAGCAGGCCTACGAGCGGCTGCGCACGATCGGCGAGCACACCGAGCTCGGCTCGGGATTCAAGATCGCGATGCGCGACCTCGAGATCCGTGGCGCCGGCAGCCTGCTCGGGACCGATCAGTCCGGCCACATCGCGGCCGTCGGCTACGACCTCTACGTCCGCATGGTCGCCGAGGCCGTCGCCGAGCTCAAGGGCGAGGAGGTCGCCCCGCCGAGCGAGGTCCGGCTCGACGTGCCGCTCGACGCCCACCTGCCGGCGAGCTACGTCGCCCGGGAGGACCTCCGCCTCGAGGCCTACCGCCGGCTCGCCGCGGTGCGCGGTGTGGCCGAGGTCGACGACATCGGCGCTGAATGGCTCGACCGTTACGGGCCGTTGCCGCCACCAGCGTCGTCGCTCCTCGAGATCGCCCGACTGCGCGCCGAGTGCGTGCGGGTCGGCGTGACGGAGGTGACGGTCGTCGCCGTGCGACCCGGTTCGCTCGGCCCGGGGCGCGCCGGCGAGGCGCTCGCCCGTCTCACGCCGCTCCGTCTCCCGGCCTCGGCGCGGGTCCGTCTCAGCCGGCTCGCGCCCCGGGCGATCCTCAAAGAGGACCCCCCGCAGCTCGTCGTGCCGCTCGCGGCGGGACCGCAGCTCCCCGCCGACCTCGTCGCGCTGCTCGCGGCGCTCGTGCCAACCGAGTCGCCCGCGCCGGCGAGGGCGTGATCCGGTTGGCCCCGCCCCCGGCCTGCCCGTACCATCGACTCACCGTGCGCAGGATCCCCGCAGTCGTCTGCGTCGTCCTCGGCGCCGCGTTGGCGCTCGGCGTGTGCGACGCGCAGTTCACGCCGTTCGCGGCGCGCGTGAACGGCGCCGCCGTCTCGCAGTCGGCGCTCGACGCCGCGCTCGACTCGGTGGCGAGCGACCCGGGCTACGGCTGCCTCGTCGAGGCGGCCTCCGGCGGCGCGGTCCACGTGACCGGCGCCGCGCCGGGGACGTACAACGAGACGTTCGCGGCCGGCGTGCTCTCGTTGCTCATCGAGGCCGACGCCATCCACCTCGCCGCCGGAGCGCTCGGGCTCGCGGAGGGGACGGTCGCGACAACGCTCGCGCAGCGCCAGATCACGGCGGACCTGACGCCCCAGGCGAACTCGACGTGCCTCGTCACGGGCGCGCAGGTGTTCGGCGACCTCTCGGGTCCGTACCGCAGGGCCCTCGTCCAGCTCCAGGTCGACGAGGACGCGATCGCCGCCCACGCCGTCGGCGCCGCGTTCTCCAATGCCGGCATCGCCGCCTACGAGCGGCACCACCGCGCCGCGACGACCCTCGACTGCACCGACGCGATCGAGGTCGCGTCGTGGGACAAGGCGGCGCAGCTCGCGATCGCGATCAGAGGCGGCGTGAGTTTCGCCAAGGTCGCCCGGGAGAACTCGCTCGACACCGCGTCGGCGGACGCCGGCGGGAACCTCGGTTGCGTCCTGCCAGCCAACCTCACGAAGCCGCTCGGCGGGATCGTCGCGCGCCTGCCCCTCGGTGAACTCTCCGGGCCGGTCCACTTCGAGAAGTACTGGCTGCTCTTGTTGGTCACCCGCCGCCCGGTGGCGCCGCTCGGTCAGGCGGCGCTCGCGGTGGTCGAGGCGGGCATCGCCGTCGCCGCGAAGCAGTTCGCCGCGATCGTCGCCGCCGCGCACGTCTCGGTCGACCCCGCCTACGGGAGCTGGGCGAGGGCCAGCGGTACCTGGAGCGTGCGTCCGCCGACCGGTCCGCCGCTCGACCTCGTGCCGAACCCGTCCGCGGTGATCACGGGCAGCCTCGGTCGCTAGGTGGACCGCGCCGCGGAACCGGACCCGGCGCGATCGGCGCGGCCGACGGTCACCGTCGTCGGTCTCGGCCCGGCGGGCCCCGAGTACCTGACCGTGGCCGCGCAGGCGGCGCTCGCCGCGGTGCCGGACTGGTACGTGCGGACCGCCCGCCATCCGGCGGCCGAGCCGCTCGTCGCGGCCGGCGCCGTCACGCTCGACCGCCACTACGAGGCGGCGCCGACCTTCGCCGCGGCCTACGCCGGCATCGTCGAGGAGCTCGTCGCCGCGGCGACGAGGCGGGGCCGGGTCGGCTACGCCGTGCCCGGTTCGCCCTCCGTCCTCGAGGCGACCGTGCGGGCGCTGCTCGCCGACGACCGCGTCGCGGTCGAGGTCGTCGAGGGCATGTCCTTCTGCGAGCTCGCCTGGCGGCGCCTCGGCGTCGACCCCGTCGAGTCACGGGTCCGGCTCGTCGACGGCGAGCGCTTCGCGGTCGACGCGGCCCGCGACACGGGGCCGCTCCTCGTCGCCGGGGTCTGGTCACCGTCGATCCTCGCGGCGATCAAGCTCGCCGTCGCCTCGCCTCCCGCCCGCGCCGTCGTCCTGCAGCGACTCGGCTGTCCCGACGAGCACGTCGAGGAGATCGCCTTTGCCGAGATCGACCGCGTCGTGCCGGACCACCTCACCTGTCTGTACCTGCCAGAGCTCGCCGAGCCGGTCGGGATCGAGCTCGCCCGGCTCGAGCAGGTCGTGGAGCGGCTCCGCGACGAGTGCCCCTGGGATGCCGTGCAGACCCACCGCTCGCTCGTGCACCACCTCATCGAGGAGTGCTACGAGGCGATCGAGGCGATCGAGGAGCTCGGCGAGCCGCCGGACCTCGCGGCTTCGGCGCATCTCGAGGAGGAGCTCGGCGACGTGCTCTGCCAGGTCCTCTTCCACGCGGTCCTCGCCCGGCGCGAGGGATTGTTCACGCTCGGCGACGTGGCGACGACGGTGCACGACAAGCTCGTCAGCCGCCACCCCCACATCTTCGGCGGGATCGAGGGCGTGGACACGGTCGACGCGGTGCTCTCGCAGTGGGAGGAGCTGAAGCGACGGGAGAAGGGCCGGGAAAGCGTGATGGACGGGATCCCGGCGGGACTGCCGTCGCTCGTCCTCGTCGCCAAGCTCGAGCGCAAGGCGGCCGGGGTCGGGCTCGGCTGGGGGGCGACCGGTGGCGCGGTCGGCCGGGCCGTCGACGAGCTCCAGGCCGCGGACGCCGAGGAGTTCGGCGAGCTCTTCTTGGCGCTCGCGCGCCTGGCGGCCGACCGGGGGGTCGACGCCGAGGAGGCGCTGCGGCGCGCGGCCATGCGCTTCCGCACCCGCTTCGCCGCCGCCGAGCGGCTCGCCGCCGCCGCCGGCACGACGCTCGCCGCGGCGACGGTCGAGGCGCGCCGCGCCTACTGGGGGGCCGCCGGCGCCGCCTGAGACGCCCACCCGGCCGTCCCGGTTCCACTTTGGTAGCCTTTGAGAACTTCTCTCACTTGACCACCAACTCGATCAGGAGAAACAGAGCCGTGGGCGATATCGTCGAGCTCGACGCGCAGGAGCTGCTCGACTCCCGGGGAAACCCGACGATCGAGGTCACCTGCATCCTCGACAGCGGGGCCACGGGACGGGCGATCGTCCCGTCGGGCGCCTCGACCGGCGAGTTCGAGGCGACCGAGCTGCGCGACGGCGGCACCCGCTACGGCGGCAAAGGCGTGCTCGACGCCGTCGGCAACGTGCGCGACGAGATCGCCGAGGCGCTCGAGGGGTTCGACGCCTTCGAACAGCGTTTGATCGACCTCGCGCTCGTCGACCTCGACGGCACGCCGACGAAGTCACGGCTCGGCGCGAACGCGATCCTCGGCGTGTCGCTCGCCGTCGCCAAGGCCGCGGCCGACGAGCTCGACCTGCCCCTCTACCGCTATCTCGGTGGGGTCGACGCCCACGTGCTCCCGGTGCCGATGATGAACGTGCTGAACGGCGGGGTGCACGCCGACAACAACGTCGACTTCCAGGAGTTCATGATCGTGCCCCACGGCGCGGCCTCCTTCGCCGAGGGCCTGCGGTGGGGCGTCGAGACCTACCACGCGCTGCGAGGCGTGCTGCGCGAGGCCGGCCTCGGCGGTGGCGTCGGCGACGAGGGCGGGTTCGCGCCGAACCTGGCGACGAACGAGGAAGCGCTGACGATGCTCGTCGCGGCGATCGAGAAGGCGGGCCGCGTCCCCGGCGACGAGATTGCGCTCGCGCTCGACCCCGCCGCTTCCGAGTTCTACTCCGACGGCTCGTACGTGCTCGCGGGCGAGGGCCGGACGCTCTCCCCGGCGGAGCTCGCCCGCTACTGGGCCGAGATCTGTGGGCGGTACCCGGTCGTCTCGATCGAGGACGGGATGGCCGAGGACGACTGGGCGGGGTGGGCTGTCCTCACCGAGGCCGTCGGTGACCGCGTCCAGCTCGTGGGCGACGACCTTTTCGTGACGAACGTCGAGCGGGTCGAGCGCGGCATCCGCAGCCACGTCGCCAACGCCGTGCTCGTCAAGGTGAACCAGATCGGCACGCTCACCGAGACGCTGGCGACGATGCGGCTGGCGGCCGCCGCTGGCTATCGCTGCGTCGTCTCGCACCGCTCTGGGGAGACCGAGGACACGACGATCGCCGATCTCGCCGTCGCGACGAACTGCGGCCAGATCAAGACCGGCGCCCCGGCGAGATCGGACCGGGTCGCGAAGTACAACCAGCTGCTGCGGATCGAGCACGAGCTCGGCGAGGCCGCCGAGTGGCCCGGTGCTGCCGCCTTCGCGCGGCCCTCCGGCGCCGGCACGCCGTGAAGCCGCTCGGCCGGGCGCGGCTCGCCCTCCTCGCCGCGGCGGTGCTGTCGATCGCGGTCGTGGCGACGGGCTTCCCGACGGGGACGCTCCTCCGCCAGCGGGCCGCGCTCGCCGCGGTGAGCCGACAGCTCGCGGTCGTCGACTCGCACAACGCCGCGGTCACCTCGGAGATCGCGAGCCTGAAGCAGGCGTCGACGATCGAGGCGATCGCCCGCGAGGAGTACGGGCTCGTCCGGCCCGGACAGCGCGCCTATGTCATCTTGCCGGGCAAGGGCGCCCGCGCCGTGGGCGCGGGGATGCTCGGCGTCCAGCCGATTCCCGCGGCCGACCTCGTGCCGACGAGCGTGTCCGCCCTCGCGCCCCCCGTGCTCGCCGGTGCCGGCGCGAAACCCACGAGCCTGTGGGGCCGGACGCTCGACGAGCTCGAGTTCTGGCGCTGGGTCTTCTGACCGCTGCTCGGCGCGGCCGTCGAGGCCGGCGGTGGGCAGCGTCAGGTTGTACCGAACCCGGCCTGACCGGCCTCTGAGGGTGCGGCCCAAAGTCCACGACGGTGATCTCGCCCCGGCCGGGTCCGGAGAACCACCAGACGCGCCACGCGGAGGGCGCGTCGTTGTCCACGTCCGACTCCCCGATCGGTTCTTGCTTCGCACTGAGGTTCTTGATCGTTTCGTACTTCTGGCTCGCGAAGCCCGGGTGATGGGGATCCTGCTTGAGCTTCGCCGGACATCGGACAGTTTTGCGGTATTTGCCCAGGTCAGAGGCTGTCGCACGATTGGCTCGGTGAGGGCTTTCGTCCTGGGGACAGCGGACAGGAGCCGCCAGGACCGGCCAGAAGGGCGCACCCTCGTTCAAGAAGGCAGTGGGGCGATAGGTCCGCCTGGCCCCGGCGACCAGAGCCTTTAGTTCCTATCGCGACGCGGGCGCCTCGGGCCTTCTGCCGGTTTACGCTGTCAGTGTTCCTCTTTCGACGGAAGGCCCCAAATGAAGAGAATCATGAGTCTGGCGGTCATCACTGTGGCTGCCCTCAGCGTTCTTGCTTCCGCCGATGTGCCGGTCTCCTCCGCCAACAAAGCACCAGTCCCCTCGGTGTTGACCTGCGCGGGCAAGACGACCATCAAGCCATCAAGCTACGTGCTGGCTTGCGCGGACGCGAACACCTATTTCAACTCCATCGACTGGACGAGCTGGACAGCCCACTCTGCGGCGGGCACGGCGACCTTTGTCCAAAACAACTGCACACCGACCTGTGCGGCGGGAAAGTTCCTCAAGTACCCCGGCAAACTCACCTTGTCCGCACCGAAATCGACGAAGCTGGGTGTGCTGTTCAGCAGGATCAATTACAGCTACACGGTCTCCGCATCGACCGACCTCCCGCTGACCACACTGTCGAGTGTGGCAGCGGCCGGGTTGAGGCCGAAATGCTCGTCGGACCCGGCGGTGGCGGCGGAGTACGTCATCCCACCCCAACCGTTCAAGGTCCGGGCAGTTACGGTGCGGCGCATGGCGATGCCCCCATCAGAACCAAAGGGCAATGGCCCCAACTTCAAGCGCCTCTACAAGGTGAGCTTCTACGTGACCAACGGGAACGCGGTCCTTCCCAAGGGGCACCGTTACACCCAGTTCGCATATGTGGCACGGGCGTCGACTGGCGCGTCATGGTGCTACTTGAAAGGTGGCTCTGGACCCTGAGCTCCTGCGCCTCGAGCCCGGCGGGGGTGTCGAGGGCCGCGACTCGCCTGCCGTCTATCGCTGCTAGCCGGACGCACAGCCGCTCGACCCCGTCCGCGTCGTGGGTGACGAGGACTGCGGTGGCGCCGCGGTCCCGCACCTTCTTTGCAGCCACCAGGTCTCCCGCCGGGCCTGGGCGTGCCGTGGCGCTTCGAGGGCGTCTGGTGCGGACCTGTCGGATGGGAAGGCGTCGCCTCTGCTTGAAGTGCGTGAAATCAAGCTGACCCACCACCTCGGGGCTTCGCGCCGGAACCCCGGTGGTAGCGTCCGCGCCGGCGGAGGTCCGATGATCGGCTGGGACGGCGAAGGGGTGCCACCCGCGGCTCTCGCGCGCCTCACGCGCGCCCGTTCCTCCGGCGTGCGCTCGAGCCTGCTCGCCGTGGCGAGCCAGACCGGTCTCGACGCCTGCGGCTTCGCCTCCGTCGGCGAGGTGATGGGCTGCTTCGTCGAGTACATCGGCTGGCGCGGCTACGCCAACTGCGGCTACTACGGCGCCTTCGGCACCCCCGGCCCCTTTGGCTCGGGGGGCTTCCGCACGGTCGGCGGGCCGATCCCCACCGTGACGAGCGGAGCGGGCGGCGTGGTCGGCTTCGCGCCGTTCGTCGACGCGCTGAACGCCGGCTGGGACGGGGCGATCGGCCGGATGCTCACCGAGTGCGCCGCGCTCGGCGGCGACGGTGTCGTGGGCGTGCAACTCGGCGAGCACCACCTCGAGAGCGGCGTGCGGGAGTTCACCGCCCTCGGCACCGCGGTGCGCGCCGCGGGCGGGGTCCACGCCGCGCGCCCGTTCGCGACGGAGCTGTCCGGGTCCGACGTCGCCAAGCTCGTGCACGCCGGCTGGATTCCCGCCGGCGTCATCGTCGCCATCGCCGCCGGGATCCGGCACGACGACTACCAGACGCTTATGGCGGCGCAGTTGCTCGCCGGCAACGTCGAGGTGCCCGGCTACACCGAACTCGTCACGCACGTGCGGGCGGACGCTCGTCGGGTGCTCGCGGACAAGAGCCACGCCCTCGGCGCCGACGGGGCGATCCTCACCGCGCCGCTGCGGGTCCGGATCCACGAGGTCGAGGTGACGGAGAGCCATCGCGACCACGTCGCCGAGGCGACGCTGACGGCGACGGCGGTCGCGCGCTTCGAGCCGACCACGGCACCCGTGTTCTCGCCGATCGTGCCGCTCGACTGAGAAGGGGAGCAATGGAGAACGAAGAGGTAGTCGCGGTCATCCCGGACGACGCGATGCGCCGTCTCGCCGAGATGCGCCCGGGTGCACCGGGGGCGCTTTTCACCTCGGACCTGACGGTGAACGAGTTCTTGCTCGTGCGCGAGGCGGGTTTCCGACCCGTCGGGCTCGTGCTCGGGTCGAGCATCTACCACGTCGGCATCCAGGTCGGCCGGTGGGGTTCGAACATGGAGCTCGACCGGCTGAGCCAGGCCATGTACCACGCGCGCGAGCTCGCCATGACGCGGATGGAGACCGAGGCCGACGCGCTCGGCGCCGACGGGATCGTAGGGGTCCGGCTCGAGATCGAGTTCAAGGAGTTCGGCAACGACCTCGCCGAGTTCATCGCCGTCGGAACCGCCGTGAAGGCGGACGAGGGGTCCTGGCGCAACGACGAGGGCAAGCCCTTCACCTCCGACCTTTCGGGCCAGGACTTCTGGACGCTCGTTCAGACGGGCTACGCGCCGCTCGGCATTGTGATGGGGAGCTGCGTCTACCACATCGCCCACCAGCGGGGCCGCAACGCGCTCGGCAACTTCGGGCGCAACGTCGAGATCCCGACCTTCACCGAGGCCCTCTACGACGCGCGTGAGCTCGCGATGAGCCGGATGCAGGCCGAAGGGGAGGCGCTCCACGCCGAGGGGATCGTCGGCGTCCAGCTGCTGTCGCTCGCCCACCGTTGGGGCGGGCACACGACGGAGTTCTTCGCCATCGGCACGGCGGTGCGCGCGCTGCGCGCCGACCACACGATCGCGGCGCCCAAGCTCGTGTTGCCGCTCACCGACCGGTGACCGAGGAGCCGGCCGCGGCGGGCCAACCGAGCTCGGTCGAACTGCTCGCCGCGGCGCTCCGTGCCGACGACGCCGATCTCGGCTCGTACGCGCGGGTGCTGCTCGGCGCGTTCGAGGAGTCGCTGCCCGCGGGGATGCTCGAGGTGGTCCGCGAGCGCTCGTTGGCCGATCGTGTCGCCGGCAGGCCTGGGGCGATCCGGATGATCCGGGCGCACTTCGGCGAGGTCGTCCTCGAGCTCGCCGAGGGTCGCGGCGCGGTGGTCGCCACGGCGGTGCGCGAGGTGCGCGGCGTGACGATCAGCCGCAGACAGGTCGCCCTCGCCGAGTGGACGGAGCTGTTCGCGCGTGAGCTCACCCGATTCGCGGCCGAGCACGCCGCGGCTCGTCAGGCGATGGCGCGCTTCCTCGGCGCGGAGTGAGCCCTACAGGCCGAGAATCGCCGAGCAGGCGGGCCAGGGATGCCAGCCGTCGCGTTGGTAGAGCAGGTACGCGGCCGCGTCCTGGACGGAGGGCGGCGCGTCGCACGGCAGGCCGGTCTCGCCGAGCCCGAGCCAGGTGGAGAGGGCGAACTGGTAGGCGCCGTAGTAGCCGTTCCCGGTGTTCGTCTGGTAGTCGCCGCTCGCCTCGCAGTTGCGCAGTTCGGCGAAGTCCTGGTTGAGCGATCCCCCCGGGATCGGTGAGCTGCCGATCCCCTTCGTCCCGGTGAGCGAGGGCGGGCCCGTCTCGTTGCCGCTCGCCGCCTGGGCCTTGGCGGCGGCGGCCTGCTCCGCCGCGAGCTGGGCGGCGACGAGCCGCGCGAGCTCGCCCTGGACCGAGTCGTACAGCTCCTGCTCGCGCCGCAGGGTGCTCACGACCTGGGCGCGCGCCGCGGTCGTGCGGGCGAGCGCGAGCCGGGCCGCGGCCGCGGCGTGCGTCTCGAGCGAGAGCGACGCCTGCAGACGCGCCTCGGCGCCCTGGTAGTTCGCGATCGCCCCGCTGAGCCTGCCCTCGGCGTAGCGGAGGTAGGTCTGCTCCACCTGCACCTCGTCGGGCTTCCCGACGAGGAAGCTCCCGAGGTTCGTCGTGCTCCCGGCGTCGACGTAGGCGCCGATCGCCGCCGCCGCCACGGCGACCCGGTCCCGATCGAGCGAACGCGCGGTGCGCTGCACGACCCCCGAGGTGAGCTTGGCCGCGGCGCTCGCCCGCTCGTAGTCGGAGCGGTCGGCGAGGTAGCGCTCACCGAGCGCGTTGAGCTCGTCGTTGTCCTGGGCGAGCCTCGTCGCGATCGCGCTCGCCTCCGCCTGCAGGCTCCCGGTCGTCGAGGACCCGGCCCCGGCGGGTGGCGTCGTGGCGAGGAGGGCACCGAGGACGAGGGCGGTGAGCGCGCCCCGCACCCGCCCCGTCATCGCAGTCCCTGTCGCCTCGTCGGGCCACCCTCGAGGTCGCGGCAGCGGGCGACACCGCTGGCAGCGTCAGGCACAGGGAAACGTTAGTCAAGGTCCGCCGTCCCCCGTCGGTGCGGTCTGCCGGGGCGCATGCCCTCGGGAACCGGGTGACCGCAGGCCTTCTATGCTGCGACGATGAGCACGATCGCCGTCGTCGTCGCGATCGAGCGGCCCCGGGGCGCGGCCCCCGGCCGGCTCGCGGAGGTGGTCGCGGCGGCGCAGGGCGCCCGTCCCGACGAGGTCGTCGTGGTCGTCGGGCCGGCGGCCTCGCTGCGCCACCTGCCACAGGACGCCACGGTGATCGTCGACCGCGCCGGCGCGCCGAGCGAGGCGGCGGCGCTGCGGGCGGCGGTCGACTACGCCCAACGGTCAGGCGCCGACACCCTCGTCGTCGCGTTCGGCGACGCCTGGCCCGCGGGGCGCGTCGCCGCCGACCCGGAGAGCTGGCGCCGGCTTCGGGACGCGCCGGCGGGCGAGATCGTCGTCGGCACGGTCGGCCGACGGCCGGCGGGGCTCGTCCGGCTCGCGGCCGGCGTCTGGCCGCTCCTCCCCCTCGACGGGCGGGCCGACCGGCTGTTCGCGTCCCGGGCCGAGCTCGTCACCGACTGTTCGCTCGACGGGCCCGGGACCGCCCCGGGGCGCGCAGCACCGCCGCCCGCCGGCGGCGGCCGCCCCGCGGGCGACGAGGTGGCCCCCGCCGATCTCGCCGCCGTGACGGCGCTCCTCGGTCGCCCGCCCGCCGGCGGCTTCCAGGTCGTCGTCCGGGACGCGGTCGGCGATCCCGTCGTCATCAAGAACGCGCCGTTCCTCGACGACGGCACGCCGATGCCGACCACCTACTGGCTCGTCGGCCGGGCCGAGCGGGAGCTCGTCGGCGGGCTCGAGTCCGCCGGTGGCGCCCGGCGGGCGGAGCGCGCCGTCGACCCTGTGGCGCTCGCCGAGGCGCACGCCCGTTACGCGGCCGAGCGCGACGCCGCGATCCCCGCCGGCCATCCCGGCCCGCGCCCGACCGGCGGGGTCGGCGGCACCCGGGTGGGAGTGAAGTGCCTCCATGCCCATCTCGCCTGGTATCTCGCGGGCGGCGGGGACCCGGTCGGTCGCTGGGTGGCGAACGAGCTCGCGCCGCGACTCGCGGGTGCCGTGGCGGCGATCGACTGCGGGACGAATTCGACCCGCCTGCTCGTCACGGCGCCCGACGGCGCGACCCTCGAGCGACGGATGATCGTGACGCGGCTCGGCGAGGGTGTCGACCGCACCGGCGAGCTCGCTGCCGCGGCGATCGACCGCACCCTTGTCGTCCTCGCCGAGTACCGTGGGCTCATCGATGCGCACGGCGTGGTGCGCGTCCGGGCGACGGCGACCTCGGCGGCGCGGGACGCCGCGAACGCCGCGGTGTTCTTCGACGCCACGACCGAGGTCCTCGGCGTCCGGCCCGAGCTCATCGCCGGCGAGGAGGAGGGCCGTCTCGCGTACCGGGGCGCGACCGCGGAGCTCGACCAGGGCGACGGGCCGTTCCTCGTCGTCGACCTCGGCGGGGGATCGACCGAGCTCGTCGCCGGGGATGCGACCGGCGGGGGCGCCCCGACGGTCGTCTCGCTCGACGTCGGCTGCGTGCGGGTGACGGAGCGGTTCTTGCGGAGCGACCCGCCGAGCGTCGCCGAGCTGGCGGCCGCCCGCGGCTTCGTCGCCGGCGTGGTCGACGCGGCGCTCGCCCGCCTGCCCGCTCTCGGCGTTCCGGGCCGGATGGTCGGCGTCGCCGGCACGATCTCGACCCTCGTCGCCCTCGAGATCGGGCTCGACCGCTACGACTCCGAGCGGGTCCACCTCGTCCGGATCTCCCGGGCCGCGGTCGAGGGTTGGCTCGAGACGCTGTCCCGGGAGACGGCGGAGCAGCGGCGCAGCCGCGCTGCCATCGAGCCGGGACGGGCCGACGTGATCGTCGGCGGGATCGCCGTCCTCGCCGAGGTGATGGCGCGACTTCGCCACGACGAGCTCGTCCACTCCGAGCGGGACATCCTCGACGGGATCGCGGCCGAACTGCGCGGGACCTGAGCCGTCCCGGCCGCGTCAGCCCCGGGGCTTGGGCGGCGCGAAGGCGGGTCCGAGGACGAGCGTGGCCGTCCGGGCGACGAAGCTGTCGTTGTCGCCGTGCTTGGCCTGGGCGTAGGCGCGTCCCTGTCTCGCGAGGGTCGCGCCGATCGGACTGCTGACGACGACCCGGACGGCGTCGAACAGCTCGCCGACGTCGCGGTACCACAGCCCGCCGCTCGCCGCGGCGACGTGGGCCTGGGCGGCCGAGTCGCCGGGCACGACGACGGGCACGCCGAGCAGCATCGACTCGATGGCGATCGCCCCGACCGGGCCCGGCGGCCGGACGTCGATCGTCGCCCGGGCTCGGGCGACGAGCCGGGCGAAGTTCACGTGGCTCGGGTTCACCGGCAGCACGGCCGTGTTGTGGGCGTTGCAGATCCGCCAGGTTTCGCCGTCGACTTCGGCGACGGAGAGGCCGTGGAGGATCGGCGGGAGCATCTCGGCGCGCACGGCGCGGACGAGCCTCGGGCCGCCGGCGGGGAAGCGCCGCACGACGAGGACGTACTCGCCGTAGGCGGCGACGCCGACGAGCGGGTCCGCCGTGGCGTGGCGGTTCACCCCGATGGCGAGGTCGACGGGGACGATGTCCGGGGCGCGCTCGGGCGCGAGCGAGACGAGCGGGGCCCGCTCCCCCGGGTGGACGGTGCCGACGAGGTCGGCGTGGGCGACGAGGCGGGCGATCTCGGCCGGCAGCGGCCGTCCGGCGTTGAGGAACGGGATCGTCACGACCCGGGGCCGCCGCCCGCCGCCGGGCACGCCGAGCGTCGCGACGTCCCAGGGTTGGTGGACGCCGGCGAGGACGACGGCGTCCGGGGCGATGGCGTCGAGGGTCCCGACGACGTCGGGCGCCCTGCCCTCGTACCGGCGGAGGAGCGCCGCCGCGGCGGCCGGCAGTCCAGACGGGTCGATCCGCCCGGCAAGGGCGGCGCGCAGCAGGGCGCTGCGCCGCCGGTTCGCCCCGCGCACGGGGACGCGGTGGACCTCGAAGACGCTGTCGGCGTAGGTGGCGCGCCCGGCCTCGTCGAGCTGGACGATCGCGACATCGGCGTGGCGGGCGAGCGCCCCGGCGAGCAGGCGGGTCGCGGCCGCCGCTTCGTTCTGGGTCTCGCCCCAAAAGCGTGTGACGATCGCGACGACGGGGCGGGTCCGGGGCTGCGGCGCGACCGAGATCGCGGCCACCCCGGTCAGCTGCCGTTCGTGCTGGCCTCGAGCCGGTGCTCGACGTGGCGGGCGAGGTCGATGAGGTCCCCGCGCACGGCGCCGAGCAGCGCCCGTTGGTCGGCGTAGTTGATGTTGTCGACGCGGTAGGCGATGGCGTCGATCGCCCGGCACAGATTCGAGCGGAATTCCTGTTCTTCGGCGAAGTAGTGGCTCATCGCGCCGTTGACGATCCGGCTGAGCACGCGCTGGACGATCGCCTTCGGTCCCCAGCCGATGCCCTTGCAGATCCGGGAGTTCGCCATGTCCCAGTGACGGTGGAGGTAGTGGAGGCTCTCGAGGAGGTGGATCGGCTCGCGTCCGTCGTCGACGACGAGATCCTCGTAGGTGGCCCGCGGCATCCAGGTGCGCGGGTACTCGTTGCGGCCTTCGGCGACGAGCGACCTCAGCTGCTCGACGATGATGCCGGCGTCGAGAGCGTCGTCCTGAGAAAGTTCGTCCATCGTTCGTCCTCCTGAACCGTCGAGATCGGGCACCAGTCTCGCCACTTGCTGAGCGCCGCGTTGTAGTAGGGGTCACCCGCGGCGAGCATCGTCCCCCAGCGGTCGAGGATCCGACGCTGGGCGTCGTCGTCCTCGGTGTGTCCCCGAGAGCGAGACTCGTGGTGGACGAGCTCGGTGAGTGGCGTGTACACGACGAGGTAGCCGGCCTCGCGCAGCTTCAGGCAGAAGTCGACGTCGTTGAACGAGACCGAAAGCTTCTCGTCGAACCCGCCGACCGCCTCGAACACCTCGCGCCGCGTCATCATGCAGGCGCCGGTGACCGCGGAGCAGTCGCGGGTCTGCACCGCCATCGCGCCGTAACCGGGTCGGTCGCCGGGCAGTCCCCGCAGCACGTGGCCCGCCAGCCCGCCGAGGCCGAAGACGACCCCGCCGTGCTGGAGCGAACCGTCGGGGTACAAAAGGCGCGCCCCCACCGCGCCGACGGTCGGGCACAGGGCATGCCCGACGAGCGGGTCGAGCCAGCGCGGCTTGCGGGCCTCGATGTCGTTGTTCATGAAAAGGAGGAGCTCGCCCGCGCACTTCCCGACGGCGGCGTTGTTGATCGCCGACCAGTTGAACGAGCCCGGTGCGTCGACGAGGCGGACCCCGGGCTCGGCGACGAGCCGCTCGACGAGCGCCTTCGTCTCGGGGAGCTCGCTCTCGTTGTCGACGAGCACGAGCTCGATCGGCTCGTAGCCCGGCTCGGCCCGGATCGAGGTGACGCACGTCGCCAGGAGCGACGGCTCGTCGCGGAACGGGATGATGATGCTGACGAGCGGTCGGGCCGCGAAGACGTGGCGGAGATTGAAATGCCCCTCGACCGGGCCGGCCTCGATCGTCGCCTGCTCGCCCCGGCGGCGGAGCGCGTCGGTGATCACCCGTTCGGTCGCGCTTCCGGCGTCATCCGACGTGACGGGCTGGCCCACCGCCGCCTGGCGGCGGTGGTAGGCGACCCACGGCACGTGCACCACCGCGCGCGCCCGTTCGGTGGCGCGCAGCACGAGGTCGTACTCGGCGGCGGCGCCGAAGCCGTCGCGCATCCCGCCGAGCTCCACGACGAGCGCGCGTCGGATCGCCGCGAGACGGCCGATGTAGTCGCAGCCGAGGATGAGTTCCGGGGACCAGGCGGGTTTGAGGCTCGGCGCGAAGCGCTCGCCAGCCGGGTCGATCCGGTCCTCGTCGGTGTAGACGACGTCGGCCTCGGCCGTCTGCGCGGCGGCCTCGGCGACGACGTCGAGGGCGCCGGAGGCGAGCTCGTCGCACGCCGCGACGAGGGCGACGAACTCACCTCTCGCGGCGGCGAACGCCGAGTTGACCGCGTCCGTCGTCGGACCGGTCGAGGCGGCCACGACGCGGACGCGCCGGTCGACGCGGCGCAGCGAGCCGAGGAAGTCCGACGACGCGGCCCGGGCGGTGTCGCCGATGACGACGAGCTCCCAGTTGGCGAACGACTGGGCGAAAACCGAGCCGACGCACCGTTCCACGAGCTCGGCCGAGGCGTCGGTCGCGACCGCGACGACGACGGTGACGACGGGCGTGACGCGCCACGGCCTCCTCGTCGTCGGCGCGCGGCAGGATCCGCCGCCAGGCGACCCGACACGGGTCGGCTCGCCGTGCCGGGCGAGCCAGCGGTGGTAGGCGCGGCGGTCCTCGGCGGCGTCGAGGGGGTATCCGTCCTCGGGCCGTGCGGGGGCCCCGTCGGCCTCCGGGTAGTCGCGGTCGCGCCCGCGCCAGTGCTTCGGCGTCCGGTTCGGCTCTCGCTCGGCGAGCGCGTCGAATTCCCGCGCCGCCCGTTCGAGGGCCGCGACGAGGCGGGCGAGTTCGTCCTCGCTGTCAAGGTAATGGTGCTGGTTCGTCATCACGGTGCGGCCGGATCCGTCGTCGCGACAGCCGCGGCGGCCCGGCCTCGGCTGAGTGTAGGTGGTGAGGAACGACGAAGGATCTGGCACGATGGGGCGGTGGGCAACTCCGTCCCGGGTGCCTTCGGGTGTCGTCCGCCGCTGAGGCGGCGGCACCCGCGCCAGCCGTGGTGAACCCTGCTGACCTCGGCCGGGAGTTGTCCGGTCGACGCGTGACCCTGCGCTCGCTCCGGACCGGCGACTATCGCGCCTGGCTCGAGGTGAGGACCCGGGCCCGCGAGTGGCTCGTCCACTGGGAGCCGCGGCGGACCGGTGGGCCGTACCTCGCCGGGGACCGTTCCTCGTTCGCGGCGCGCTGCGCGATGCGCGAGCGTGACCGTCAGCTCGGCTCCGCCTACAGCTTCGGGATCTTCCTCGCCAAGACCTTCGTCGGCGAGATCAACCTGTCCTCGATCCAGCGCGGCGCCTCCCAGAGCGCCTACCTCGGTTACTGGGTCGACGAGGCGCACGCCGGCCGAGGCTACGTGCCGGAGTCGTGCGTTGTCGTGTTCGGTTTCGCCTTCGACGAGCTCGACCTGCACCGCGTCCAGGTGGCGGTCATCCCGCGCAACCGCCCGAGCCGACGGGTGGTCGAGAAGCTCGGTCTGATCGAGGAGGGCCTCGCCCGGGGCTACCTCGAGATCGACGGCGTCTGGGAGGACCACGTCCGTTACGCGATCACGGCCGAGGACTGGGCCGCACGACGGGAGGCCTACCAGGTCGACTGGATCAGACCGAGAAGCGCCTGAGCCGCCGCCTCCTAGGGCCGGCCGGCGGCGACGAAGCCGAAGTAGTACATCGGCGAGTACGACACAGTCTCGCCGGTCTCGGGCGCCTGGATGATCGTCTCCGTGCCGTACGGGCCCGCACCGACGTACATCGCGACATGGGTGACTGGGTCGGGGCCGTCGTTCGGGAACGAGTAGAAGAGTAGGTCGCCGGGCTCGAGCGCGGAGAGCGGGATCAGCTGCGACTCCCGGTACTGGTACCAGGCGCTGTGGGTCAGGCTGACGCCCGCTGCCGCCCACGCCACCATCGTGAGCCCGGAGCAGTCGAACGCCAATGGGCCGGCGCCGCCCCAGACGTAGGGGACGCCGAGGTACTGCTCCGCGGTCTGGACCGCGAGATTGCCCGCCGCGCTGGATCCCGCCGGGACGAGGGCCGGGTGGCCGACCTCGCTCGCGAGCGCCGCCTCGGCCTCCACCGCCTCCGCCGCCGCGGGATCGCTCCCGGCGAACTCGCGGGCCAGGGCGGCGTTCGCCGCGGCACTCGCGGCGTCCTGGTTGCGGGCCTTGCCGGCCCTCGCGGCCCGTGCCGCCGCGGCCTCCGCCTCGGCCCGGGCGAGGGCTTGCTCCTCGATGTAGGTGGCGATCTGTCCCTTGACCGCGCCCAGCGCCGCGGCGGTCGTTCGCTGCGCGGCGATCGCCTCGGCGCGCGCCGCCGCCGAGCTCAGCGCCGCGGCGCGGGCCGTGGCGACCTCGTGGCGGGCCGCGGCCTCGCTCGCGTGCAGGCGGGCCTGTTCTTCGTCGAGGCGGACGACGGCGGAGTGGAGAAAGGCCGTCGCCACGCCGGCGTAGGTGGTGAGCGACTCGGCGTTCGCGAACGAGGAGGCGAAGAACCCCGCGAACTGCGCCGCGGCGCTGTCGCCGTCGATGTAGGCCTCGACGGCGGCTTGCTGCACCCGGCGCTTGCCGGCCACGATGGCGCGGTTCTCGCGGCGGATCTCGCTGCGCAGCGCGACGAGTCGCCGCTCGGCCAGTCCGGTCAGGACGTTCGCCTGGTCGTAGCGCTCGCCGGCGATCTGTTCTCTCTCGTTGTCGGCCGCGATCAGCCCGGAGAGCTGGGCCGCCTTGGTGCGCGCCGCCTGGATCTGGGCGTTCGTCGGTCCGCCCGGCGCGCCCGGTGCCGCGGCCGCCGGGGCCGCGCCCACGCCCGCGAGCACGATCGCGCTTGCGACGGGCGCGAGGAACCCCCTCAACCTCACCGGTAACACCCGTTAACTTTGACCACAATGAGCGCGAAAGTCAAAGCTATCGGGTGAACTGCCAGGTGAGAGGGCCCGACGGGTCCGGTAGCGTCGTGTCCGGCGGTCGTCCGCGCACGCCGGGGAGGGTCGAGATGTCCAAGGGAGTCGTCACGACGCACGCTGGCGCGGTGCGCGGGATCGAGGCCGACGGCGTGTGGTCCTACCGGGCCATCCCGTACGCGGCCGCGCCGGTGGGCCATCTCCGTTTCCGGCCGCCGCAGCCGGCGCCGGCGTGGGCCGGGGTGCGCGACGCCTCCTCGTTCGGCTCGGTCGCGCCGCAGTCGCCCTCGGGGATCGGCAGCTACTTCCCGGGCGATCCCGTCGAACAAGCCGAGGACTGCCTGACGGTGAACGTCTGGACCCCGGTGCCGCGGCGCGGGCCGCTGCCGGTGATGGTGTATGTCCACGGCGGGGCGTTCTGCAACGGGAGCGGCTCAAGTGTCATGTACCGGGCCGAGCGGTTGGCCTCTCGCGGGGTCGTCGTCGTCACGTTCAACTACCGGCTCGGCGCGCTCGGTTTCCTGGCGCACCCGGCTCTCGTTGACGAAGAGAGCGGTGGGTTCGGCAACTGGGGGCTCTGCGACCAGATCGCGGTGCTCCGCTGGGTGCGCGACAACGTCGGGGCGTTCGGCGGCGATCCGTCGAACGTCACGGTGTTCGGCGAGTCGGCGGGGGCGATGTCGATCTGCGACCTCCTGGCCGCGCCTGCGGCGGGAGGACTGTTCCGCCGCGCCATCGCCGAGAGCGGCGCGGCGCTCGCGATCGACCCGCCGCCCGCGGCGCGCATCGCCGAGCGCCTGGCCGGCCAGCTCGGCCTCGCCGAGTTCAGCCGCGACGCGCTCGCCGGCGTCCCGGCCGACGAGCTCATCGGCGCGCAGATCGCGGTGAACGCCGAGGTCGACGCCGGGGCCGGGCTTCCGTTCCAGCCCGTGGTCGACGGGGGCCTGCTCGCCCGCCATCCCGAGGACGCCGTTGTCGCGGGATCGTCCGCGGGGGTCGAGCTGCTCATCGGGTCGAACCGCGACGAGTTCAAGCTCTTCTCCTTCGCCGTGCTCGCCCGGAGAGAGCTCTCCGAGGCCGAGGCCGAACGGCTCGTCGGACGGTACCTGCGGGGCGCGGGACTCGAGGACGAGGCGCTCGCCGGCGACGCGATCGCCGAGTACCGCCGGGCGCGGCACGACCGCGGCGAGCCCGCAACGGCGCGGGCGCTCTTCGACGCGATCGTGACCGACTGGATCTTCCGCGTCCCCCAGCTCCGCCTCGCCGAGGCGCACCGGAGCCGCACGCCGGCGACGTACGCCTACCTGTTCGACTGGCCGTCGCCCTTCGCCGGGGGCGGTCTCGGCGCCTGCCACGGCGTCGAGCTGCCGTTCGTATTCGGCACGGTGCACGAGCCGATCATCGGGCTGTTCTCCGGCAGCGGGGAGGACGCCTTCCGGCTCTCGGACGAGATGCAGGCGTCGTGGGTGGCGTTCGCCCGCTCGGGCGACCCCTCGAACGACCTGGCGGGAAGCTGGCCGCGCTACGAAGCGACACGGCGGGCGACGATGCGGTTCGGTCCGCGGACTGGGCTCGTCGACGCCCCCTACGAGTCCGAGCGTCAGTTCTGGGAGCGACGCCTCGGCCGCTACGGTGTCGACGGTCCAATCGAGGGCGCCCGGCGCCGCGACGTCGCCCTCGTCGCTCCCGAAGACAGCGAACACGTGGGGACGTAGCCCAACCGGCAGAGGCAGAGCGCTTAAAACGTTCACAGTGAGGGTTCGATCCCCTCCGTCCCCACCTCCGTCCCGCGAACCGACCGCGGGGGTCAGGTCTCGGTCACGAGCTCGCCCGCCGAGGCACGGGGCAGCGAGACCTCCTCGGGCCAGGCTCGGGCCGGGGCGGAGAGCCCGTCGACCTCGTCCTCGCCGGAGACCGCCTCGAGGGTGCGACGCGCCGGCTCGGGCAGGACGAAGGTGAGCAGGTATCCCGCGACGGCGGCGGTTCCGGCGACGACGAGCATGCCGCGCAGCCCGATGTGGGCTTCGAGCTGTGGCACGAGGAACACCCCGGTGAAGGCGCCGAGCTTGCCGACCCCGGCGGCGACCCCGTGCCCGGTCGTGCGCATCGAGACGGGGAAGACCTCGGAGGGGAGCACGAACGTCGTCGTGTTCGGGCCGAACTCGATGAAGAAGTAGCTGAGGCCGAACACGGCGAGGAACGGCCCGATGGCGGCGGTGAGTTCGTGCACCGCCCCGAGGACGAGGAACGCCACCGCGATCACGGCGAAGCCGATGTGCTGGAGGTGACGGTGCCCGATCCGGTCCATGCGGGAGACGGCGAGGGCGTAGCCGGGCAGCGCGAACACGACGAAGATGCCGAGCGTCCAGACGAGCTTCGTGACGAGGGTCGCGTCCGGGCTGACGTCTTTCAGAATCACCGGCAGCGACAGGGTGTTGCCGTAGTAGGCGTAGTCGAAGAGGAACCAGGTCCCCGCCGTCCCGGCGAGCAGCACGAGCATCCGGCGCTGGCTGAGGAACTGGCGCAGCGATAGCCGCCGCGTGCCCTCGTACGTCGCGCCCGGGACGACGACCGCGCCCTCGGAGAACGAGGCGGCGTCGAGCGCCGCCTCGGCGGATTCGCCGCGGACCCGGGCGCGGAAGCGCGGCGACTCCGGCATCCTCGAGCGGAGGTAGATGACCGCCGCGGCCGGGAGGGCGCCGAAGGCGAGCAGCAGTCGCCAGGTGAGATCGTGGCCGACCCCCGAGGCGAGGAGGACCAAGGCGACGAGGGGGCCGACGATGAGTCCGAGGGCCTGCATGGAGAACACCAGACCGACGAACCTTCCCCGGTCACGGCGGTTCGAGTACTCGCTCATGAGGACCGCCGAGACGGGGTAGTCGCCGCCGATGCCGAGGCCGAGGACGAACCGGGCGACGACCAACCAGACAAAGCTCGGCGCGGCCGCGCTCGCGAGGGCGCCGGCGATCATGATCAGCGCTACGACGACGTACACCCGCTTGCGCCCGAGCACGTCGGCGAGCCGGCCGAAGAGGACCGCGCCGAGGAACGCCGCGAGGATCGCTGATCCCGTCACCCAGCTCGTCTCGGTCGTCGACAGGTTCCACTGCTTCGTGACGAGGGCGGCGACGGTGCTGATGACGAAGAGGTCGTAGGCGTCCGTGAAGAAACCGGCGCCGGAGATAAGGACCGCCCGACGGTGGAACCTGCTGCGCGGCGCCTCGTTGAGGAGGTCGCTCACCGTCGGGGAGCCGACGGCCTGCTCGGCGAGGGACGGGTCGATCATCGGGCTCGACGCGGCGGCGCGAACGACATCGAGGCTAAACAATGTCGCTGGATTCTGACTGGAGGGTGACATCCAGGTGAACAGAACGCGAATGAATCGCGAATTCTCCGGCGGTGGTTAAGTAGGGTGGCCTGAACCCATGACCGACAACACACAGCCGCTCTCGCTCGTCGACCAGCGTGTCGCCCAGCTGTTCGCGCTGGTGCGAGAGGCGCTCGCCGGGGCGACGGAGTCGCTGCTCGATCTCGAACCGGAGACGGGGCAGGCGATCGTCGACGCCGACCGGGTGATCGACGAGCTGACGAGCGAGGTCGACGACATCATCTGGCAGCAGATCGAGGCGGGGTCGGCGTCGACCGACGAGCTCCGGCAGTTCGTCAGCATGCTCTTGATCCTGCCCGAGCTCGAGCGCAGCGCCGACCTCGCCGAGCACATCGCCCAACGGGCGGTCCACAGTCTCGGGGCCGAGATGACCCCGGTGAGCCGCGGGCTCGTCCAGCGCATGAGCGAGGTCGCCCTCGAGATGTGGAGCACGGCGGCCGACGCCTACCTGGACCGGAACTCGCGGGCCCGCGCGCTCGAACAGGCCGACGAGGAGCTCGACATCCTCCACGGGCGGCTCACCCACGAGATCGGTGCCTCGGAGATGTCGAACCCCGTCACGACCGAGGTGACCCTCGTCGCCCGCTTCTACGAGCGGCTGGGCGACCACGCCGTGAACCTCGCGCGCCGCATCGCCACGTTGCCCGAGGTCCGCGCCCGCCTGGAGCCGCCGGCACAAGACTGACCGGGCGACTCGCCCGCGGGCAATGGGGCGACTCGTGGCGAACCGGCCGCCCGGCCGGGGTCGTCAGGTCGTCGCCGACGTCGGCTGCGGCGCGCGGCCAGCACCCCGGGGACGACCCGGTGGGCGTCGTTCACCGTGACGGCGGCGGGGCCGCAGGCGATCGTGACGACCGGCGTCCACGTGTCGGGTCCGCGGGCGCGGTGAGGGGCGGTCGCCGCGCCCAGGTCACGTCAGGTTGAAGCGGGATCTTGCAGTTGGGCGGCGAGCCTGGGAGAAGTACCCCGCACCGGTGGCGTCGGCGCCTAGGCCATCGAGTCGAGCACGGTGTCGATGTCGGCTTCGCTCGTTCGGGGGTTGACGATCGCCACCCGCGCCATGACCTGGCCGCCATGGGTTGTCGGCGTGACGAACGCGATGCCGTCGTTGCGCAGCTCGTTCGACCACCGGTCGTACTGCCCTCGCGACCAGCCGGACCGGGTGAAGCACACGACGGTGAGCTCCGGTTCACGCACGAGCGTCAGGTAGCGGCGGTCGTGCACGGCCTTCGCGGCGTAGCGCGCGACCTCGAGCGTGCGTTCGATCGCCTGCGAGTAGGCGTCGGTCCCGTACGTCGCGAGTGAGAACCAGAATGGGAGGCCGCGAGCCCTCCTCGTCAGGTGGATGGCGTAGTCGGACGGGTTCCACTCCCCGGTCTGCGCCAGCGGCTCGAGATAGCTCGCGTGCTGGGCGTGGGTCGCGCGGGCGAGCTCAGGCTCGCGGTAGATGAGCGCCGCACAGTCGAACGGCGCGAAGAGCCACTTGTGCGGATCGACGATGAACGAGTCGGCGAGCTCGATGCCCGCGAACTGGGGCGCGCGCTCGGCGCCGCGAGGGCCGCCGCCCCGTAGGCACCGTCGACGTGGAACCAGATCCCGCGCTCGGCTGCGACGCTGCCGACGGAACGGAGATCGTCGATGATGCCGAGGTTCGTCGTCCCGGCCGATGCGACGACCGCGAAGACGGTCTGTTCGCCCCGCGACTCGACTCGATCGAGAGTGCGGGCGAGTGCGTCCCCGCGCAGGCGCAGCTCGTCGTCGACCCCGACGACCACGAGGTCGACGTCCATCACGACCGCCGCCTCCTCGAGCGACGAGTGCACGTCCGGGCTCACCGCAATCGCCCAGCGACGGGCTTGGCCGGGCGGTTCGCCCCGCCGGGCGCGCACCGTGTGACGAGCCGTGACGAGCGCCGAGATGTTGGCGATGGTCCCGCCCTGCACGAAGGTCCCCCCGGCACCCGGCGGGAAGTCCGCGAGGTCGGCGATCCACCGGAGCGCCTGGTTCTCGGCGTAGACGGCGCCCGCGGCCTCGAGCCAATTGCTCCCGCACATCGAAGAGGCGCCGACGACGAGGTCGAACAGCATCGAGGCCTGGGTCGGCGCGCACGGGATAAAAGCGAGGAAACGGGGGTGGCTGGACGTGATGCAGGCAGGCGCGAGCACGTCGGCGAAGATCCGCAGCGCCTCCTCACCACCGATGCCTGCGGGGGTGATCGTCGAACCGGCCTCGCGCTGTAGATCGGCGAGCGCACGGGTGTTGTCAAGGGGAAGCGGGTCGAGCTGCAGGCGATCCCTCGCGTAGGCGAGCAAGTCTTCCGCGAGACGTTCAACATCACTGTTCCAGGCGTGCACGATCCGGAATATAGGGCTGGTCGGCCAAGATCGCACCTTTGCCGGAAGAGGGAGGGATGCGTCGGTCAACACGTGGCGATCATTGCGCGCGTAACCTCGGTGGCGCATGCGAACGCGACTGGGCAACGGCGTGGGGCCAGCCGATGAGACCGCCACGATGAGGCGGAACCCTCCGTCGCGGCATGCCGGGGGCCGATGCCAGAGGGACCAGGGTGGCGGCGACTTCGGCACGGGTGGGTGCGACCGGAAACGTGGGACGTGACAGATGGCGTTCGCAGTTCTCGTCGCGGGTCTTGGCCTGCTCGGATTGGTCGTCGGCTCGTTCCTCAACGTGGTGATCTACCGTGTGCCGCGCGGTGAATCGATCGTCGCGCCGCGCTCGCGCTGCCCGGCTTGCGGCACAACCCTGCGCGCGTTCGACAACATTCCCGTTGTGTCGTACGTGGTCCTCCGGGGTCGGTGTCGCAGCTGCAAGAGACCGATATCGGCGCAGTACCCTATTGTCGAGCTGTTGACCGCGGGTCTTTTTGCCGCGACGGCCGCACGTTTCGGGTTCGCATGGTCGCTGCCGGCATTCGTGGTCCTCGGCGCAGGACTCGTCGCGTTGGCGACGATCGACCTCGAACGGCAGGTGCTTCCGAGACAGATCGTCTACGTCGTTTCTGTTCTCGTCGCCGCGCTGCTCATAGTTGCCGCGGCGGTGAACGGAGATTGGCGTCGATTGCTCATCGCGCTTGCATGCGCTGCCGTCTGGTTTGGTGTGTTCTTCGCGATCCACGCCGCGAGTCCGGGATCGCTCGGTTTCGGCGACGTGCGGCTCGTGTTTGTACTCGGGCTCGCGCTCGGTTGGCTTGGCATCGGTTACGTCCTCGTGGGGTTGTTCGTCGCGAGCCTTCTTGGCGCGGTCGTCGGGGTCAGGCTGATCGCAATGAAGCGGGCGGGACTCACGACACGACTGTCTTTCGGTCCGTTTCTCGCTCTCGGCGCAGAGATCGTCGTTTTCGCCGGCTCGACGATCCTGAGCCCGTTTCACGGCATCTAGCGCCGGGGTTGCCACCGGCCCGGCGGCGAGGGCTTGTTCGCGCCGTCCGTTGTCGCGACGTGCCATTCGTTGTCGACCAAGCGGGTATCGCAACTGGTCCTGCGGCTTCCGCGATCCGTTGCATAACCGAGTTGCACGCCAGGCCCGACCTTCGTGTGGCCTCGCGTCCAATGCGTGAAGTTCGGTAAGCGCCTATGTTCGATGTCAGAGATTTCCAGCGTTGCGCGTCGCGGGCGGTTGGAGTGCCAGAGAACTTCCTCGGAATGTGGACGATCGACGACTTGATGGCCGATCCCGCGGCCGCTTCGCGCCCTGCGTTCCCGTCACGACGACCGAGGCGGCGACAGTCCGTGGCCCTGCTAGGAGATGTGGTGGACCCGACCTCTCGGGTCAGTTTCCGTCTCCGCGTTGGACGTTCTGTGGGCGCCGCCGAGTCTGGGTCTTCTTGCCGTCGGAGCCACAGACCGCGCCAGTCCATCACTGATCGAGCGCAGTCGGTCGCTCCCGTTTCCGCCTGCGAGGTTGACGCCTCTACCTGGGCGACACTCCCTGTGGCGGGCATGGGCGCAACGTGGAAAAGACCACGACGAATTGGCCGCGTGCCCCGGACAATCATCTTTTACCCGCCAAAGTCGTGATCGTCGCCGTCGCAAGGATTTCGGCGTGCTGGGCGACAGCAAGGCACCATTTTCCGAGCTCATTGGCGAGCCCCTCGACTTGGTGTTGCGCGCCGGTCTGACATGAGTAGAAGGACGACGAGCCTCCTCGTGAGACCTGCCGTGGTCAACGACGAACGGCTGGTCGTCATGACGATCGAGGATCCATCGAATATGTGGTCTCGTCGCCGACGAGATGCAGTCGGGCGATGGGCCAGGGCTTACCAACGATGGGGGATTGAGGTCAAGCGGCTACGAGGACTTCGGTGCCATATGTGAGCGCCGAGTTTCGGGTGGGGGATAACATGGAATGTCGGGTGGATGGAGGCGCTGGACCGGCAATTCGAGGTGGTCGCTGTATACCACGATGGTGGGCCCGAAGGGGGATGAAGCACATCACGAACCTGTGTGAGTTCGCAGCCATCGCCCTGATGTTCTCGGGCGTGCGCAACAGGGTCGTTGTCGCGGCCCAGGGGTCGGTCGCGTGTGGTGCTCAGAGCCCGGTGATCCCGCGATGAGGGGTCACGCGTTCAGAGGTTCCGCCCCGACACCGTGGCGTAGCTGCGGCGCCGATTCCCTGGCTTACGCCGAGGATGGTTTTACGCTTATCGAGATACTTATTGTTTGCCTAATCCTCCCTGTCATCATTGGCGGACTCGCTTTCGCTCTCGTCTCGCTGCTTTCGCTTCAGAACGGGACTGCGAACCGCATTTCGGACGCTGCCGATGCCCAGACTGTGTCCGCCTACTACGTGAAGGATGTCGATAGCGCGGCGAGTCTCACCACGAGCGCCACTGCCACACAATGCGGACCTGGAACGCAGTTGCTCGGGTTGGAGTGGAGCCCCAATACCGTTGTTTCGTACGTTGAAATTCAGAGGGGTTCGACCTATTCGCTGGTGCGCCAGTACTGCGCATCTGGTGCTGCCACACTCCCGACGAGCTCCACGACCCTTTCCTCTGATATCCCAGCCAACCAGCAACCCCCCACAGTGACTGGAATTGGCCTCACCGCGACCACGCAGACCGAGACGATCACCGGCGGGACCGCGAACGGTCTCGCGATCACCTCCCCGGCCATCAATGCCACGGCCTCGTCCTCGGCCACGAACGCGTTCACCGTCACGCTGGAAGACAGCTACGGCAACCCGACGACGAGCAACACGGCCATCACGGTCAACCTCTCGGCCACCCCCTCGAGCGGGGCCGAGTTTGCCGCCAGCTCGGGCGGCGCCGCGGTCACGAGCGTCACCCTTCCCTCGGGAAAGTCGTCGGTGACCGCCGACTTCGGTGATACCGCGCCGGGGAGCCCTTCTATTACGGTGACGGGGAACGGACTCGCCTCCGCCACCCAGACCGAGACGGTCAGCGCCGGGACCGCGAACAAGCTCGCCATCACCTCCCCGGCCATCAGCGCTGCAACCTCCTCCTCGGCCACGAACGCCTTCACCGTCACGCTGGAAGACAGTTCCGGCAACCCGACGACGAGCGGCTCGCGCATCACGGTCGGCCTGTCGTCCTCCTCGGGAGGGGCAAAGTTCGCCGCCAGCTCGGGCGGCGCTGCAGTCTCGAGCGTCACCCTTCCCGCCGGACAGTCGTCGGTGACCGCCTACTACGGCGATAGCAACACGGGCACCCCGAGAATCACTGCTTCGTCCACGCCCCTCACCTCGGGCACCCAGACCGAGACCATCCTCGCCGCGACCGCGAACAAGCTCGTCATCACCTCCACAGCCATCAGCGCTACGGCGTCTTCTTCGGCTACGAGCGCATTCACCGTCACGCTGGAAACGAGCTCCGGCAGCCAGACAACGAGCAATTCGTCGACCACGATCAACCTCTCGGCTACGCCCTCGAGCGGGGCCGAATTCGCCGGCAGCTCGGGCGGTGGCGCGGTCACGAGTGTCACCCTTCCCGCGAGGTCGTCGTCGGTGATCGCCTATTTCGGCGATACCGTGACGGGGAGTCCTGTCATCACCGTGGCGGGGACCGGCCTCGTCTCGGGCGCTCAGACCGAGACGATCACCGCTGGGACCGCGAACGGTCTCGCCGTCACCTTCCCGTCCTTCAACGCCACGGCCTCCTCCTCGGCCACGAACGCCTTCACCGTCACGCTGGAAGACAGCTACGGCAACCCGACGACGAGCAACACGGCCATCACGGTCAACCTCTCGGCCACCCCCTCGAGCGGGGCCGAGTTCGCCGCGGGCTCGGGCGGCGCCGCGACCACGAGTGTCACCCTTCCCGCCAACACGTCTTCGGTGACTGCCTACTTCGGCGACGTCGCCCCGGGGAGCCCGGTCATCGCAGCCGCGAGCACCGGATTCACCTCGGGCACCCAGACCGAGACCATCACCGCTGGGACCGCGAACAGTCTCGCCATCACCTCCTCGTCCTTCAACGCTGCGGCCGCGTCCTCGGCTACGAACGCCTTTACCGTCACGCTGGATGACAGCTACGGCAACCCGACGACGAGCAACACGGCCATCACGGTCAACCTCTCCGCCACCCCCTCGAGCGGGGCCGATTTCGCCGCCAGCTCGGGCGGCGCCGCGGTCACGAGCGTCACCCTTCCCGCCAACACGTCTTCAGTGACTGCCTACTTCGGCGACGTCGCCCCGGGGAGCCCGGTCATCGCCGCCGCGAGCACCGGACTTACCTCGGGCATTCAGACCGAGACGATCGCCGTCGGGACCGCGAACAAGTTCGCCATCACCTCCACAGCCATCAACGCTGCGGCCTCCTCCTCGGCCACGAACGCCTTCACCGTCACCCTGGAAGACAGCAGCTCCGGCAACCCGACGACGAGCGCCTCGCCCATCACGCTCTTCTTGTCGGCCACCCCGTCGAGAGGGGCCGAGTTCGCCGCCAGCTCGGGTGGCGCCGCGACCACGAGCGTCACCCTTCTCGCCGACACCTCGTCAGTGAACGCCTACTTCAGCGACACTGGGGCGGGGAACCCGGTCATCGCCATCGGCCTGAACAGCAAGAGTGCTGCCGCCTCGGCCAATTGGACCTCCACCGTGGGTGTGACGGGCGTGACATTCGCGATCACGGAGCCGGGAAGTGAGTTCCCGTACACGCTGTACGCGGTCCCAAACGCGAGTGCATCGGCGGGGCAGCTTGCGGGCGTAGGTTCCGCGTCGTCGACAACGAGCTGTGGCTTCGCCACACCCGGGACGGGCACGTACGCTTCGACCCTCTGCTTCGTTGATTTCGGCGAGAATGAGGAGGGTCCCGGCTTTCAGTACACCAACACCAATTACGTCATGACACCAAATCCGGCTAATTCGCCAGTGACACCGCCTCCGACGAAGAGTTGCCAGACCATGACAGCAGGCATCACCAACACCCCGTACGTGTTGTCCTTCTGCCTCAGCGAGACGTCATCCGCCGGTGCGGTCATCCCATACCCCATCCCCACCTATTTCGACCCTCAGCAGAGTGAAGCCTTCTTGGGCAACAACGGCTTCTACACAGGCATCCCCGGAGATCCGGCGCTCTATCAGAACACAGAGGGTTCCCTCTCGTATGTCTACTTCACCAACATCCAACTGTTGGATTCGAACGGCAACGCAGCGACGAACTGGGAACTCGTGACCGGGGATGCTGAGTCGACCGACACTGGCGAGGATCTCATATGGACGTCCAACCAGGATCTGAGTTTGCTCCCGGACAGTCCGACATCCCCGATCGGTAACGCCTGTGCCGGTTCATCGTCCCCCGCTGGCTTGACAGGTGTCGGTACGACGACGGTCGAGTGTGGGGCATCAGTAAGTTCGGACAAGACCGGCACCGTCATGCTCGAGGCTCCGGCACCGACGACGCTGACCGTTACCCTGAACGGGGCCGGCCTCGAGGCGATCTTTCTCGGTGTGCTCTTGCCATGATGAACAAAACCACCTCTTTGTGCACTCCGGGCAGCCGTGGATCGTCGGGCGTCGGTGATGTCTGCATCAGTGCGACCGCTCGTGGCGAGCGCGGAATGGCTTCGTCGACGTTCCTCGAGTCCAGCACGGGTGATCTGTCGATGATCGCCATGTTCGAGGCTCTGCTCGCATGAGACGGGCTCCCTGTCCTCTGGTTGGGAGTGAGACGCGTACAGACCTTTCCGCCCGCCCGCGCCTTTCGGAATCCGGCGACACTCTCATCGAGGTTCTGCTCGCGTTGGTTGTAATCGGGATTGCCGCACTCGCCATAATGCTCGGATTCAGCACGTCGCTCTGGGGCTCGTCTGACTACCGCAATGTCGCGACGATCGACACGGTGCTCCGGAGCGCTGCTGAAGAAGCCACGGCCCAACTCCAACAGCAGTCGAGCACGCTGTGGGGAGACTGTGGCGGCGCGTCTCAAGTGGCCTTCAGTCTTCCTACAGGCTATATGGCGCAGATTTCCCCCTCATACTGGAACGGCTCAGCATTTGTCCAGGCTCCGCCGTGCATTCCCAACGCGGCCCAGTTCGACCTCATCTCTGTCACGTTTAATGGGGCCGTTTATCAAATCAGCGTCATTGTCGATGATCCGTTGGCTCTCCCAGTCCCTGCCGCCAAGGCGGCCGCCAAGCTTGTCTTCATCAGCCAACCTGGCAACGGCGTCGCCGGATCGGTCTTCTCACCGCCGCCGGTGGTCGCGGTCGAGGATGCGAACGGCAACGTGGTCACAACCGACTTGTCCACTGTCACCCTTTCGATCACTCCGTCGTCCAACCTGAGCGGAGCGAGCCTGTCGAGCAACTGCACGGCGAACGAGTTCTATGGCGTGACTACCTTCTCGAACTGCAGCATCGACACCGCGGGCAACGGCTACACACTTACGGCGACCGACGGGCTACTCACCCCGCCCACCAACGCCAGCTCCTTTAACATCACGGCGGGTCCGGCCAGTCAGCTCGTTTTCACCACGAGCCCGCCCGCCGCGACCACCGCCGGGACGACGTTCTCGATGGTTGTGACCGAAGAGGACGCCTTCGGCAACACCGAGACGAATGACTCCACCACGGCGTTGAGCCTGTCGTGGAGTAGCGGCAGCGGGGGGTCGTGCACAACCACGCCGGGGAGCTACACGAACGGCGTTGCCACCTACGCCGGCTGTTCCTACACGGTAGCGAGCACCACCGCCTACACGCTGACGGCCTCATCGACGACTGCGTCCGGCACTGTACTCACCTCAGCTCCGGTCACGACCACGGTCTCGCCCGGACAAGCCACCCAGCTCGTGTTCACCACAGCTCCGCCTGTCACTGTCTCGGTCGGGATGACGTTCTCGATGGTTGTGGCCGAAGAGGACGCCTACGGCAACATCGAGACGAATGACTCCACCACGGCGTTGAGCCTGTCGTGGAGTAGCGGCAGCGGGGGGTCGTGCACGACCACGCCGCATCGCGTGACGAACGGCGTCGCGACCTACACGGGATGCTCCTACACGGTGACGAGCACCACCGCCTACACGTTGACGGTCTCGTCCGGCACACTCAGTTCGGCGGTGGCCACCACCACCGTCTACGCGGCTGACGGCTCGGGGACCCTGACGACGCCGACGGCGAACGTGGCGAACGGCTCGACGGGCAACACGATCACCTTCACCTACACCGCGGCGAGCGGCGGCGTCTCGGGCGGCGCGGTGACGATCGCCGTGCCGACGGGCTGGAGCGCGCCGTCGACCACGGGCACGGCGGCGGGCTACACGACCGCCTCGACCGGCACCGTCTCGGTCGCGAGCCAGACGATCACCGTGTCGGGCGTGACCTTGACCGGTGGTTCGACGCTCACCGTCGTCTATGGCAGCACGGCCGGCGCCGGACCCGGGGCGACCGCGACGACGACGGCGGGGGCGGCCACCTGGCAGGGCCAGGAGAAGTCCACCTCCGGCGGCACGCTCACCAACCTCGCCGCGTCCCCGTCGATCAACGTCTACGCGGCTGACGGCTCGGGGACCCTGACGACGCCGACGTCGACCGTGTCGGCCTCCTCGACGGGCAACACGATCACCTTCACCTACACCGCGGCGAGCGGCGGCGTCTCGGGCGGCGCGGTGACGATCGCCGTGCCGACGGGCTGGAGCGCGCCGTCGACCACGGGCACGGCGGCGGGCTACACGACCGCCTCGACCGGCACCGTCTCGGTCGCGAGCCAGACGATCACCGTGTCGGGCGTGACCTTGACCGGCGGTTCGACGCTCACCGTCGTCTATGGCAGCACGGCCGGCGCCGGACCCGGGGCGACCGCGACCGCGACCACGGGCGCCCAGACCTGGCAGGGCCAGGAGAAGTCCACCTCCGGCGGCACGCTCACCAACCTCGCCGTGTCCCCGTCGATCACCGTCTACGCGGCGAACGGCTCGGGGACCCTGACGACGCCGACGTCGACCGTGTCGGCCTCCTCGACGGGCAACACGATCACCTTCACCTACACCGCGGCGAGCGGCGGCGTCTCGGGCGGCGCGGTGACGATCGCCGTGCCGACGGGCTGGAGCGCGCCGTCGACCACGGGCACGGCGGCGGGCTACACGACCGCCTCGACCGGCACCGTCTCGGTCGCGAGCCAGACGATCACCGTGTCGGGCGTGACCTTGACCGGCGGTTCGACGCTCACCGTCGTCTATGGCAGCACGGCCGGCGCCGGACCCGGGGCGACCGCGACCGCGACCACGGGCGCCCAGACCTGGCAGGGCCAGGAGAAGTCCACCTCCGGCGGCACGCTCACCAACCTCGCCGTGTCCCCGTCGATCACCGTCTACGCGGCGAACGGCTCGGGGACCCTGACGACGCCGACGGCGAACGTGGCGAACGGCTCGACGGGCAACACGATCACCTTCACCTACACCGCGGCGAGCGGCGGCGTCTCGGGCGGCGCGGTGACGATCGCCGTGCCGACGGGCTGGAGCGCGCCGTCGACCACGGGCACGGCGGCGGGCTACACGACCGCCTCGACCGGCACCGTCTCGGTCGCGAGCCAGACGATCACCGTGTCGGGCGTGACCTTGACCGGCGGTTCGACGCTCACCGTCGTCTATGGCAGCACGGCCGGCGCCGGACCCGGGGCGACCGCGACGACGACGGCGGGGGCGGCCACCTGGCAGGGCCAGGAGAAGTCCACCTCCGGCGGCACGCTCACCAACCTCGCCGCGTCCCCGTCGATCAACGTCTACGCGGCGAACGGCTCGGGGACCCTGACGACGCCGACGGCGAACGTGGCGAACGGCTCGACGGGCAACACGATCACCTTCACCTACACCGCGGCGAGCGGCGGCGTCTCGGGCGGCGCGGTGACGATCGCCGTGCCGACGGGCTGGAGCGCGCCGTCGACCACGGGCACGGCGGCGGGCTACACGACCGCCTCGACCGGCACCGTCTCGGTCGCGAGCCAGACGATCACCGTGTCGGGCGTGACCTTGACCGGTGGTTCGACGCTCACCGTCGTCTATGGCAGCACGGCCGGCGCCGGACCCGGGGCGACCGCGACGACGACGGCGGGGGCGGCCACCTGGCAGGGCCAGGAGAAGTCCACCTCCGGCGGCACGCTCACCAACCTCGCCGCGTCCCCGTCGATCAACGTCTACGCGGCGGACGGCTCGGGGACCCTGACGACGCCGACGGCGAACGTGTCGGCCTCCTCGACGGGCAACACGATCACCTTCACCTACACCGCGGCGAGCGGCGGCGTCTCGGGCGGCGCGGTGACGATCGCCGTGCCGACGGGCTGGAGCGCGCCGTCGACCACGGGCACGGCGGCGGGCTACACGACCGCCTCGACCGGCACCGTCTCGGTCGCGAGCCAGACGATCACCGTGTCGGGCGTGACCTTGACCGGCGGTTCGACGCTCACCGTCGTCTATGGCAGCACGGCCGGCGCCGGACCCGGGGCGACCGCGACCGCGACCACGGGCGCCCAGACCTGGCAGGGCCAGGAGAAGTCCACCTCCGGCGGCACGCTCACCAACCTCGCCGTGTCCCCGTCGATCACCGTCTACGCGGCGAACGGCTCGGGGACCCTGACGACGCCGACGTCGACCGTGTCGGCCTCCTCGACGGGCAACACGATCACCTTCACCTACACCGCGGCGAGCGGCGGCGTCTCGGGCGGCGCGGTGACGATCGCCGTGCCGACGGGCTGGAGCGCGCCGTCGACCACGGGCACGGCGGCGGGCTACACGACCGCCTCGACCGGCACCGTCTCGGTCGCGAGCCAGACGATCACCGTGTCGGGCGTGACCTTGACCGGCGGTTCGACGCTCACCGTCGTCTATGGCAGCACGGCCGGCGCCGGACCCGGGGCGACCGCGACCGCGACCAGGGGCGCCCAGACCTGGCAGGGCCAGGAGAAGTCCACCTCCGGCGGCACGCTCACCAACCTCGCCGCGTCCCCGTCGATCAGGGTTTCTTAGGACGCTCGGATGACCCAGTTGAGCCGGAGTGCGACATCGGCGGGATACTCGGTGAGAGAGGCGTTGCACACGTGCGTTGTCTTTGGGCGGCTTGCTCGACGTGGTGTCGGAAGCCATGGGCTCAGGGAGGTCCAGCGCTGGGGACCATGCGACCGCGTGGGTCGGCACGGAGACAGGGGTCGAGATCGCGAAGAAGCATTGGACTGGGAGATTCCGACAGCGCGAGGGGCAACGCGGTGAGAGAGATACGAAAGGCGGGATCGTACGGCGTCGAGGGCCGGTCCGACAGCACTGCACGAGCGCGGTTGGTTGGAAAGGATCACGAAGTCGGAGCGGTTCTCGTTCTGGCACTCGTTTTTCTGCTTGTGGGGATCGTGGTCGTCGGCGCACTCTTGAGCACGCTCACGAATGACCTCAGCAACTCGAATACTTTCAAGTCGGTTCGATCGCTTCAGTACGCGGCGAGAAGCGTGACCGATCTTGCGATCCAGAACATTCGCTATACCCCGCTGCTGTCGACGTCTCAGACCCTCAATGCCAGCCCACCGAGCTACTGCTGGGGGAACGGACCGATATCCGAGCTCGCCAATATCGACGGCGTGCCCGAAATGGCCGTCTGGTGCAGCACGGCCTGGAACCCGACGCGCGCTGACACCCGGGTCGTGACCTTCTCGGCTTGTCCGGGCAACGGGGCCCCGGCGCAAGCACAGGCTGCAGCATGCGCGCTGCAGCCTGTGCTCCAGGCTGTCGTCATTTTTGACGACTACCCTCCAGGGATTAGCGCGCCGACCTCGGCAGAGTGCGTCGTGTATTGCGGTTCCACCATGAGCTTGAATAGTTGGCAGTGGTCGCCAGTGGCCCCGACCGTCACAGGCGTCTACGACACGGGCACGGTCCCCCCTTCGACTTCGGGTCCGATCACCGGTGGCACACCGGTGATCGTCACCGGGACCGGGTTTGTCAGCGGCGCCACCGTCAACTTCATCGAGGAATCCGGCGGCACCCCCAGCAGCGACAATGTGGTCCTTCCGGCCACGAATGTGACAGTGAACGGGACGACGTCGATCACGGCCTCCTCGCCGGCAGTGACGGAGGGGACAACGTACTACGTGACCGTCACGACGCCGACCGGGACCAGCGCGTACGGCTCCAACGACATATTCACCTACTCGCTGGTGGCCCCGGTCGTCACGGGCATAACCCCGACATCGGGTTTGGTTGGTGGCGGTAATGCGGTGACGATCACGGGGACCGGGTTCTTCAACGGCGCAACCGTCAACTTCGTCGAGGAGTCAGGCGGTACCCCGGTCTCGCCGCTAGTGACCCTTGCCGCGACGTATGTGTCGCTGACCGGACCTACATCTATCACCGCCGTCTCGCCGCCCGTGACCTCGGCGGGAACATACTTCGTCACGGTCAGTTCGTTGACGGCGGGCACGAGCGCCTACGTCTGTCCGCCTCCGTTCAGCACGCAGTGCGACATATTCACGTACGGGACATTGGTCCCGACCATTTCCTCCATCAGTCCGACGTCAGGCTCGACGGGAACGTCGCTGGAAATCACCGGGGCCGGTTTCGACGGCGGAGCCACTTCCGTCAAACTCGTCCAGGAAACCAATGGTGTCGCCGGCAGTAGCTTCTACTCGGCCACCAACGTGACGGTAACTGAATCCGGTGTCACTGGAACGTCCACAATGTATGCCACCGTGCCGTCGGCCCCGGCGGGGACGTATTTCGTCACCGCCACGACGCCTCAGGGCACGAGCGCCTATGGCAGCATTGACGACATCTTCACGCATACTTAGGCCTCGACCCAGCGAGTAGGTCGGAGGAGAACTGAATGCGGTCGGCGGAGAGCCCAAGTTCGATCTCCGTTTGAACGAGCCTTGGTTCGTGGCTTCAGACTCATGCAAGGCAGATCGGGGAACGTCACACGCGCTCGCCCGTAGCCGTTCGGCGACAGCCTGGAGGGCCCCTTATCGACGAGCCACGTAGGCGCCATGGGCGCGACGAGGTTTGCTATGCCGCCATCGCCCGGGCGAGATCCTTGGGGTACATCGTCACTTCGAGCGCTGTGTCGTAGTCGATCACTCCCGAGCCGATCAGCTCGATGAGGCTCGTTTCGAGCGTTTGCATGCCTTCGGACTTGCTCGTGGTGATCACGTTGCGAAGCTGGTGGGTCTTGCCTTCCCGGATCAACGCCCGACAGGCGCTGTTCCCGAGCAGCACCTCGAAGGCCGCCACCCGTCCTCCGTCGGCTCGGTTGACGAGACGCTGGGCGATCACCGCCGCGAGGGACCCGGCCAGCTGGATGCGAATGAGGTCTTTCCGTTCCGCGGGGAACACGTCGATGATCCTGTCGATCGCCTGTGGCGCGTCGTAGGTGTGAAGGGTGCCGAACACGAGGTGGCCGGTCTCCGCCATCGTCAAGGCGATCTGGATCGATTCAAGATCGCGCATCTCACCGATGAGCAGGACGTCAGGGTCCTCGCGGAGGGCGGCGCGGAGCCCTCGCTCGAACGAGGGACTGTCGACTCCCACCTCGCGTTGGTCGATGATCGACCGCTTGTGGTGATGGAGGTACTCGATGGGATCCTCGATCGTGATCACGTGAATCCGGCGGTTCTCGTTGATGTAGTCGACGACCGAGGCAAGGGTCGTCGACTTTCCCGAACCGGTCGGACCGGTGACGAGGACGAATCCACGCGGAAGACTCGCGATCGAGTTCGTCACCGCTGGCAGCAGGAGCTCCTCGAAGGTCGGAATCCTCATCGGGATCATGCGGAGCTCGAGGGCAGGGCTCCCGCGTTGGTGGAATGCGTTGCCGCGTATCCGGGCGAGGTTGTTCCACGAGAACGAGAAGTCGAAATCCCGCTGTTTCTCGAAGGACTCGGACTGCTCTGGAAGGAGGAGGGAGTCGATCACGTGGCCAACCTGGTCCGGCGTCAAGTTGGGCACCGCATCGACGGGGACGAGCTCCCCGTCCAGACGGAGCCGTGGGGCCGAGCCCGCAGACAGCAGCAGGTCGGAACCCTTGCGGTCCCAGAGGAGTTGGAGCCATGGATCGATCGGAGTGGTATCGAGTTTCGCCATGTGTCTAATACTGCCTCATCGCTGTCGGCGACGACAGACCAAAGGGTCCGGCGGTACGCCGGACCCTTTGGTCTTCTCGATCTGAGTTTGGACTAAGCGTGCCGCTCTTAGCCTGGATCCACCGTCTGACGCCAGGTAGCGCGGTCGGCGGTACTCTGTTGCCGATTTCTGGCGGCATGGTGGTTTGCCGAGCGCCGCGGCCGGCTGCCGGCGCGTGTTGATCCAGATCGTTGCCGTCGCTCTGGTGCTGGAGACCGTCGGGGCGGGCCGCAGGCGATCTCGTGGGCTCTGGCTCAGGCCCGTAGCGCGTAGAGCCGCGTGAAGCAGGCAGTCCACTGCTCCGCCCACGGCCAGTTCGCCGGAAGATGAAGCTGACGGTGCCGGGCGCGATGGGTGATCCTGCCGGGTAGCGCGAGGAACCGGCGCCGGACCGTCTTCGCGACGATCGGCCCGCGGATCTGAAGACCGAGGGCCGCGACCCAGCGGAGCAGGTTGTGGGCGATCGTCGAGAGCACGGCCCAGGCACCGTTGGCGCCGAAGCGCCCCGAGGGGCAGTGCGCGAGCCCCGACCCCTCTTTGAGGTCCCGGATCGCGAGCTCGATCACCGTGTGGCGTCGGTGGTCGGCGTCGAGGGCGACCACGTTGCCGCCCCGGTCGGTGATGAAGGCGTGGTAGCGGAAGACGGGGAAGAGCGCGGGCTGGGGATCGGCGAGGCGCGTCCGTCGCACGACGAGGCGGTGCCCGTCCCCGTAGGTGGTCTCGGCGACCCAGGCCTCGCCACCCTCGGTGTAGTCGATCGGGATCCAGGACTCCTCGTCGATTCCCGCGATCGCCCGCTGCACTCCTGGATTCTGCGGCGCGGTGATCGAGTAGCGAACGTCATGGTCCCGGCAGGCCTTGACGACGTGACGGGAGTAGAAGCCCGAGTCGGCGCGCAGGGTGAGCGGGCCGGCCGCCCCGGCGCGCCGGCACCGTCCGACGAGCTCTCGGACGAAGCGCTCCGCACCCCGTCCCGATCCCGCCGAGCCCTTGCGGAACCGGACGTGGAGGACCTCGCCCGTGTCGGCTCTCGTCGCGAGCAGCGGGTGGTAGCCGAGGACGTGGGTGTAGCCGAAGGCGGCGCCCTGCTTCTCGTCGCCGTGCACCGGGCAGATCGTCGAGTCCACGTCGACCGTCATCGGCCCGGCGCCGGGTCCCGCGCCCGCCGACCACGCCCGTGTGAGCATCGCCTCGGCGAGCTGGTCGAGCTGACGGATGTGGCCGAAGTCGAAGCACCGCAGGAAGGTCCCGAGGGTGGAGGGTGCCATCACCTTGTGGGGAAGGACCGCACCGGTCGCCCCGGCGCGCAGCACGTCGGCGTCATCGATGCAGTCCGCCCCGGCGACCATGGCGTGCACGAGCGTCGCGACCCGGCGCCCCGGGAACGGGGCGATGTCGACGAGCTCCTCGGCGAGCGCTTCCAGACCGAGACGCGCGCTCAGCACGCCGACGAGCGCGAGGCCGGCATCAGCGACCGCGTGGTCGTCGTCGAACATCACGGACAGACACGACGGACTGTGCGAGGATGACATCGAAAAGGTGCCTTTCTGGTCGAGGGACTGGGGTGTTTGGTGACTCCCATTTTCCCTGATCGAGGCACCTTTTTCGCGGATAGTCCGCTTGTCACGGGCCTATCCGCGCGGTGGTTCCAGGCTTAGGAAATGGTCCCGCAGATGTTGGTAGAGGGCGAGGCGGTAGAGGCAAAGGTGTCGTAGTCATACCAATCGGTCGCCGTGGCCCCGACCCCCGTGATGACTTTGACCGGTTCGACCCAAACCGTACCGAGGGCCGCTGCGGGCTGACCCGTGGCGGGCGTCGCGTCAGCCGCCACCGAACCGTTGGTGCCGATGGACGTAATGCCCGTTCCGCCCGTTCCGTCACCCAGCCCGATGAAGTAGTACGTGTTGTTGCTCGGCCAGCTGCGCAGGGCCGGATTGGTCCCAGCGTCGAGATCTGCGATCGTGGTCGGGTAGGCGTTGTTCTGCGCGTAATACGCCTGGACCCCGACCTCGACGGTCTTTGCGTCCGTGTTGCACGCGGCGATCGCGCTGGTGCCCGTGACGCCGCCGAGGGCGAAGACGACTACGGCGGCAAGGATGCCCATGATGATGATGACGATGAGGAGTTCGATCAGGGTGAAGCCTCCGTAACCGAATCGATCAGCGTCTGTTCTGCGATTCCTGCGGTAGCGGTTCAGCATGGTGGCTGATTCCTTTCCTCAGATCGATGGCTCGAACGAGCTACAGGCGAAGGATAGCCTGCTCAGCAATCCAGCCGCCGAATTCCACCCATATGGGCCACTAATATTAATCAAGATGTGTCAGTCGTCGCAACCGGTTCGGCTGTCGCCTTCTCGTGACCGCCGCTCCGGGATCCTCCAGCCAATGTGACACGGCATCGCGCGATTCCAGGACCACCGAAGGCGACAACAACAGCGCGAGCACATTGTTGCCAGGATCGCGTAGAGCCGGAAAACCGCTTGACACCGAGGTGGAGAAACCGTAGGTCGTCTCGCACCGCGTCGGGCGGTGAACGGAAGGCGATGGACAAGTCGAACTGACGGGCGTCGCCTGAATCCGCCGTCGAGCTAAGTGACCTTCACCTGGCGGTAGATGCCGTACATCGCCGAGATGAGCGCGATGGCGACGAAACCGACGACGAGACCCATGACGATAATGATCGCGGGCTCGAACAAACCGGTGAATCGCTTGATCTTGAAATCGAGCTCCCGAGCGTAGTACTGGGACGCAGTTTGCAGCTGCTCTTCCAAGGTTCCGGTCTCTTCGCCGACGCGCATCATCTGTCGGGCCGCGCTGGGAAACAGGTCGCTGCCCGCGACGGGATCCGCGAGCCCACGTCCCTCGAGCATCTCGTCCCGGATCGTATCGAGGCCGCGCTTGTACACGTCGTTCGACACGGATTCCGAGGTGACGATCAATGCCTCAGGGAGCGAGACGCCGGCCTGGATCATCGACGAGAGGATCCGGCAGATCCTCTCGACCAAGATGTGCTGAATGAGGTCTCCAGCGATTGGAAGGCGCAGAACGATCGAGTCGATGCGCGCCCGACCCTTTTTCGAGCGGAAGGTGATGGCGAAGGCGATCACGGCGACGACGATCACGGCGAGGATGATTTCCCAACGGGCCTCGAAGAAGTTCGTGATTCGGATCAATATCAACGTGGGGAGCGGGAGCTTCGCGCCGAGCGACTGAAAGAACGTCTTGAACCTCGGCATGACGAACACGCCGAGCACGACGACCGTCACGATCGACATCGCGAGGACGACTCCGGGGTAGATCATCGCCGCGGTGACCTTGCTGCGAGCGTCGGCGTCACGCTCCATGTAGTCGGAGAGCTGTGCGAGCACGGTGTCGAGGTTGCCCGCGAGCTCGGCCGCGCCGAGCATCCCGATGTAGTACGGAGGGAACGCCTCGGGATGGGCCTCGGCCGCCAGCGAGAAGGTATCGCCGGCCGTGATCGCCTCGACCATCTGGTGCAGGGCCTTCTTGAACAGCTTGTCCGTCGTCTCGCCCTCGATGATCTCGAGGGCGTCGAGGATCGGGATCCCGGCCTTCACGAAGACGGCGAGCTGGCGCGAGAAGTGCATGACCTCCTCGCGCGGCACCTTCTTCTTCGTCACCTCGTACTGGAGGATGCTCGTCTTCTCCTCGAGGGAGATGGGCTGGAGCTCACGGCTCAGCAGCAAGACGTGAGCGGCACCGGCGTTGGCGGACGCGACCACACCCGAGACGGTCTCGCCGGTCTTGTCGATTGCTGTGTAGGAGAATCGGGCCACGGGAATCCTGTCTACAACGTGTAGATGCTGCGGACGACTTCTGACACGGTCGTGACGTCCTGAGCAACGAGGTCTATCGCCTGTTGACGCAGGGTTCGCATGCCTTGCTCTTGGGCTGCAGCACGGAGGTCGTCGTGTGTGCTGGCGGCGATGATGAGGTGCTTGATCCGCGAGGTGATCTCGAGGAGCTCGTAGACGCCGATGCGGTCCTGGTAACCGGTGTGGGCGCAGAAGTTGCATCCCTCGCCCCGGTAGAAGGTGGCCTTCTCCGGCCCGTGCGTCTCGTCGTAAAAGGCACGCTCCTCCGGCGTCGGTGTGTAGCGCGTCTTGCACGCGGGGCAGATGCGGCGCACGAGGCGCTGGCTCACGACGGCGATGACCGAGGCGGAGATGAGGAAGGGCTCGATTCCCATGTCCTCGAAGCGGAGCAAGGCGGTGACGGTGTCGGTCGCGTGGAGCGAGGAGAGCACGAGGTGGCCGGTCATCGCCGACTGCACCGCGATGCGGGCCGTCTCGACGTCTCGGATCTCGCCGACGAGGATGATGTCGGGGTCCTGGCGCAGGATCGACTTGAGTCCTGTCGCGAACGTGAGACCCGCCTGCTCGTTCGTCTGGATCTGGTTCATCGACGGGAAGACGTACTCGACGGGGTCCTCGATCGTCATGATGTTGCGGGTCGGATCGTTGAGTTCGTGCAACGTCGCGTAGAGCGTCGTCGTCTTGCCGCTGCCCGTCGGCCCCGCGCAGACGACCATGCCGAACGGGGCGCGGATGATCCCCGAGAAGGTCTCGCTGACCGAGGCCGGCATCCCGAGGTGCTCCAGGCGCAGCACCGACCGTGTCTTGTCGAGGATCCGCATGACGCACTTCTCACCCCAGATCGTCGCGATCGTCGAGACGCGCACGTCGACCGCCTTGCCGTCTGCGGTCGTCGTGAACTGGCCGTCCTGGGGCCGACGGCGCTCGACGATGTTCATCTCCGCCATGATCTTGATGCGGTTCACGAGCCCGAGGCCCATCGCCGCCGGGAGCGCGAGCATTTCTTTCATGACGCCGTCGATGCGGTAGCGCACGCGCACGCCGTTGTCCTGTGGCTCGATGTGGACATCGGAAGCCCGGTCACGCAACGCCTGGGTGAGAATGCGGTTGACGACCTGGACGACGGGGGCGTCGTCGGCGATGACCTCCGGTCGTGCCGGCTCCGCCGCTCGGCGCCGGCCGCCTTCGATCGTCTGGAACACCTCGACGAGGTTGGTGACCCCGCCGAGCGCACCGTAGTTGGAGTCGATCGCCTGGCGGATGTCGCTCACCGGCACGATCATGAGGTGCACTTCGCGCTTCGTGATCTTCTCGAGAAGTGCCTGGAGCCCCGAGCTCGGCTCGGCGACGGCGACGAAGATGATGTTGCCGGTCAGTGCGATCGGCAGCGCAAGCTGCGCTCGGGCGATCTCCTCGGGTACGAGTTCGAGCGCGTCCTTCTGCGGGATCTGCGTGCGTAGGTCGCACTCGGGCATATCGAACTTCCAGGCGAGAGCGTCGACGAGCCCGCGCTCGCCGAGAACCCCCATGTCGACGAGGATCTGTCCGAGGCGGCCGCCTGTCTCGCGCTGCCTGGTGAGCGCCTCGTTGACCTGCAACTCGGTGACGAGACCACGACCGACGAGGAGGTCCCCGAGCCGGAGCGTCGCCTTGTCCGCGACGTCGTGCACGCCGAGGCGGATGATTTCTCCGAGCCCTTCACCCGGAAGATTCTCGTCCCCGTCGAATTCGAGCGACGAGTGCGCGAACGTGAGGTCGCTCCACGGCAGAGCGGCGGACTCGTCCGGCGCCTCGGACGACCGCCCGAGTCCAGCCGTGTCGCCGTCGGAACGCTCGCGAGCGGGCGTGCGGTCGCCGCGTCGGAGCCTCATGCGGAACGACCGACGCCGGGAGCGGGGGTAATCAGCACGTCGACAGGCTACCGCCACCCGCTCGGAGGGGCGCGACTCCCGCCGTAGTCACGAGCTCGTCGCCGCTGATGGCGGCGCCGGTCGGCATCGTCGCGCCGCGGCATGCCGGCGACTGGCGAGGTGCCGATGCCAAGGGCGCACGCGGGGGAGCGTGCCAGCGGAGGAGCGCATCGAGATCGCGCGACCGCCGGCGCCCGAACCGGCGCGCGCTGCCGCCGCCGCTCCCGAGTCCGGCCACCTGGTGGCCGCGGCCGCCTGCCCGGGCGGCGAAGCGCGTCCCGCAGTTAGCCGAAGGTGAAGTCGTAGGCCTGGATTCCCGGGCTCGCCGAGACGAGGAGCGAGTCTTCCTTGTAGGAACGACCCGACACGAGCGTGTAGAGCCGCGGGATTCCGCTCACCGCGATCGTCTCTCGTTGCGTGCCGTTCACCTGGACCCCGAGGGTGCCGTGACCGCCGAGCACGAGGTAGACGTCGTGGGCCTGGAACTCGAGGCGCAGCTCGGCACGGCGTCCCGCGGTCATCTCCTCGGGGCGGATCGTCCAGGTGCCCGCGAGCTCGATGCCGTACGGGTACTCGACCGGCGGGAACGAGTACCTCGTCGGGACTCCGTTCGAGACGAACTGCTCGTCGAGGTTGTCCTGGAAGCTGTTGCCGAGGTAGTCCGAACCGAGGTAGGTCTCCGGCGTGAGCGGCGTGTCCGGCGTGAGGTCCGGGACGTCGGTGCGCGGCGGGAGGTGCACCGCCGGGTTGGCCGCGACGAGGAGCTCGCGGATGAGCGTCTCCGTGTGGGCGTAGTTGCCCTCGCCGAACGTGAAGTAGCGGAGTTCGCCGCGCGCGTTGATCAGGTACTCGGCGGGCCAGTAGCTGTTCCGGTAGGCGTTCCAGGTCGCGTAGTCGTTGTCGAGCGCGATCGGGAAGTCGACGTGGAGCTGCCGTGCCGCGGCGGCGACGTTCGACACGACGTGTTCGAAGGCGAACTCGGGGGTGTGCACCCCGACCACGACGAGCCCGGCGCGGCGATAGCGCTGATACCAGGCCTCGACGTGTGGCAGCTCGCGCTGGCAGTTGATGCAGGAGTAGGTCCAGAAGTCGACGAGGACGACCTTGCCCCGCAGCCCGGCGAGCGACAAGGGCGCGTCGTGCGGCGTGTTCAACCAGGCGGTGATCCCGGTGAACGCCGGAGCCGCACCGCAACGCGCGAGGACGGGCGAGTCCGCCGCGCAGTCGCCGAGCGTCCCCGCCGGCACGCCTCGCAAAGCGGCGAGCTGGTTTCTCGCGAACGTCGTTCCCTCGACGTCGTTCTGGAGGGCGTTCGTGTACCCGGGGACGCGACGTTGCAGGCCGTCGGTGAGGTTGGCCGCCAGGACGAAGCACATCGCGAGGAGGATGACGCCCCCGGCGCGGCGATGAGCGCCCCGCGTCGACGAAGCGCCCGCACCCGCCCGACGAGTTGGTCGCCGGCGAGGGCGACGGCGAGCAGCGGCACCGCCGCCCCGGCCGAGAATGCCAGGGTGAGCAGGATCGCGCCCGGCCCGAAGTGGCGCGTCGCCGCCACGGCGGTGATGGCGGCGAGAACGGGGCCGGCGCACGGGACGAAGAGCGGTCCGAGCCCGACCCCGAGGACGAAACCGCTCGTCGCGCCCTGCGGGGGGCGCGTCCCGAGGCGGGCGAAGGGGCGCTCGACGAGGCCGCCGAGCGCCGGCACGAGCAGCCCGAGCCCGACGAGGCCGAGGATGACGAGTCCCGCGTCGCGAACAGGTCCTGTGGCAGGTCGAGCGCGCTGAGCAGCGCCGAGCCGGCGAGCGTGAACGCCGCGAAGCTGACGACGAGGCCGGTGACGACGGCGACGGGACGCGCCGCCGCCGGCGCGCCGCATCGGGCGCGGCGGGCGTCGCCCCGGCGACGAGGACGACGGGCAGGACCGGCAGGATGCACGGCGAGATCCCCGTGATCAACCCGGCGACGATCCCGATCGCGAGCAACGCGAGAATTCCGTCTTCCCCCCAGTGACGAAGCGCCCACCAGTGTCGCCGCTGGCCCCGCCGAGCGGGTCGCGCCCCGGCTCCGCGGATCGTGCTAGAGGTTCTCCAGCGTCGCCGCCGTGCCGATCACGACGAGCGGGCGCTCGGCCGGACGGAGCCAGCGCAGCGTGTGGACGAGCTCAGGTTCGCCGAGGCTGACGCAACCGTTCGTCGTGCCTCCGGTCGAGACGTGGAGGAAGATCGCCGAGCCCCGCCCCGGGATGATCGGCGCGGCGTTGTACTCGATCACGGCGAAGTAGCGGTAGGCGGTGAGCTCGGTCCACAGCGCCTCGCTGCCGCCGCCGAACGGTGGTCCGCGTGGCAAGGAACGTGGACGAATCGGTTGTAGCTCGGCGTCGTCGGGTCCTCGTCCCACCAGTCGCCGCAGACCAGGCGGTGGTAGCGGTACGCGACGCCGGGATCGGGCGTGACGCCGTACATCACCGGTCCGATGCCGAAGGCGCCGATCGGGGTCGTGCCGTCGCCCTCGAGGTGGTGACTCGAGAGCCCGTGCCAGCCGAGCCGCGCCGGCCACGGGCCGCCGACTTGGGAGAAGCACCCGCTCGCCCGCTGCCAGAGGGTCGCGGTCGCCGTCGTGGACGCAAGAGACGGTGCCTCGACGAGGACGAGCTGAGCCGCGTCCACCGTCGCGCGCAGACTTCCGCGAGGTTCGCGCGACAGGCGGTCGGCCGGGTGGCCGCGGCCGCGCCGATGAGCCGCGCCGCGCCGACGCCGACGACGGCCTGCGCCGCCAGCGTCGCCAGGGCGAGGCGTGCCGCGACGCGGCGTATCCTCGCGGTCGCCGTCATCGCCTCGGCGGGCCGTTCGTGATCGGGTCAGCCACCGGTCGACGAGAAGTGCTGGTAGTCCGGAGAGCCCGTCCAGCGTCCACCCCAGTACCAGCCGACCGCGGCGAAGGCCTCGACGAGCGTCCCCCCGGCGACGGCCATGCCGGGCCGGACGTCGGCCCGGTCGACGAACCTCGCCCCGGCCGGGGGCATGACAACCCCACCGTCGATGTACGGGTTCTCGACGGGGTTCACGTCGATCGCCTCGCCGTAGGCGTGCACCGACCACTGCGGCGGGCCCGGCGCCACGGCCCGACGGCAGTTGAAGCCCGAGGTGTTGTCGTCCGCCATCGAGGCGGGGTCGCGGCCGTGAAAGACGT
>CAWDKZ010000011.1:0-164959 GCA_963803025.1 uncultured Acidimicrobiaceae bacterium | reverse complement strand
GGTCTTGGCGGGGCTCGTTGTCCCCGATGCCGGCTCGGTGACGCGAGCGCCGGCCGGCGGAACCGTCGGGTACCTGCCGCAAGAGCCGGAGCGGCACCCGGACGAGACCGTGCTCATGGCGCTCGCCCGCCGAACCGGTGTCGCAGATGCGAATCTCGAGTTCGAAGCAGCCACGTCGGCTCTTTCCGCCGGTGAGTCGGGCGCAGAGGATCGTTACGGCATGGCACTTGATCACTGGCTGCGCCTGGGTGCCGCTGACTTCGACGCCCGGGTGGGTGTGACCGCCGACGATCTCGGTCTGTCTCGCGAGGTCCTCGGGCAGGCGACCGCCACCCTCTCGGGAGGCCAGGCGGCGCGGATGTCGCTCGCGAGCATCCTGCTTGCCCGCTTCGAGATCGTCTTGCTCGACGAGCCGACGAACAACCTCGACTTCGCCGGCCTCGAGCGCCTCGAGCGCTTCGTCGTCGAGTCCTCCGGCGGCATCGTCGTCGTCTCCCACGACCGCGCCTTTCTCGAGCGGACCATCACCTCAGTCCTCGAGCTCGACGAATACAGCCATCACGCCCGGTTGTTCGACGGTGGCTGGCTCGCCTACCTGCAGGAACGAGCCGTCGAGCGCCGCCACGCCGAGGAGAGCTACGAGGAGTACCGCACCAAACGCACCGACCTCGAGGAACGAGCCCGAATGCAGCGGCAATGGGCGATATCGGGATCGCGCCGCGCTGACAAGGCCCCAAAGGACAACGACAAGGCGCAACGCGGCTTCTTCCTCAATCGCACCGAGAAGCAGGCCGAAAAGGTCCGCATCACCGAGAAAGCCCTCGAGCGACTCGAGTCAGTTGAAAAGCCCTGGGGGGGCTGGCAACTTCACCTCGAGATCGAGTCGGCGCCGCGCAGCGGCGACGTCGTGTTTCGCCTCACCGACGCGATCATCGAGCGAGGGGATTTCCTCCTCGGTCCCGTCGACCTCGAGGTGAACTGGGCCGAGCGGGTGGCGATCCTCGGTGCAAACGGCAGCGGCAAAACGACGCTCATCGATGCGCTGCTAGGTCGCCTTCAACTCGTGGCTGGCGATCGCTTCGTCGGTCCGGGAGTAATCGTCGGCGAGTTCGATCAATCCCGTCTGCACTTCTCGGGCGCCGCTGAGCTGATTCGGGTGTTCGCATCGGAGGTCAGCGGCAACATGCGCGCCGCCTCAGAGATGCGATCGTTGCTCGCGAAGTTCGGTCTTGGCGTCGATCACATCAACCGCCCGGTCTGGACGCTGTCGCCAGGAGAGCGCGGCCGAGCGGTTCTGGCGAGCTTCATGGCCAAAGGCGTCAACTGCTTGGTTCTCGACGAACCGACTAACCATCTCGACCTTCCCGCGATCGAGCAGCTCGAGCAGGCGCTCGAGTCATGGAACGGGACACTTCTCTTGATCAGCCACGACCGCAGACTCCTCGACTCCGTGCGCCTCGACAGGACAATTGAGGTCGCGAAGTGGCAGGCGCCCACCAACGCGGCCTGAGCGAATTGGGCGTTGACGTGTGGATGCCTCCGAACGCCGGTTGGATCCAAATGGCGTGCTTCATGCAGTCCCGCCCGGGGGACGTGACCAGTCGGGATCGCGGCCGTAACCGCGCAGCACGGCGATCCATGGGCCGCCAGGGTCGGCGGCCCGAAGCACGGCTTGTTGTTCATTCGCAATCATCTCGGCATCGCTAGGGCGGTGGTCGATGCCCGCCGACCGGGCGAGATCCCAGGCATGCACGTGCCATTCTCCGAGAACCACCCCTGTGTGCTCACCGACAGAAAGAGGACCGAGACCCGACCAAACTCCGAGGGTCAGGCTCCAGTCGATGTCGCGACGGCGCGCTGCGTAGCCTCTTGCTTCATGAACAAACCGGCGGCTGCGCTCCGCGCCTTCAGTTTCGGAAAGACCGGAGAGATCGTCGGCATTCATCGCCGCGAGTCGCCCGCCTCGGGGCAATTCGATCAGCGGCCTGCCTGCAGAAGCAGCGTCGAGAAGGCGATGGTAGTAACGGACAATGGCAAGGAGATGGCCAACGAGTTCTACGACCCGCCATTCGCCACAGGGGGTCGGAGCCTCCCAGTCCACGGTCACGGCAGCGGCTCGTTCGATCGCGCAGACTCCCTCGGAATACGAGGAAAGTACGGCCTCGGGGTCAAACGGGTTAGCTGCCTCTACCGGGTTCATCTGAACAGACTGCCCCACACCGCCGGGACTGCGCCACCGTTCGTAACTTGTGCCTCAGACATTCCGAGACCCCGGGGCGTGGGCAAGTCGATGTTGGGGCCGCCGACTTACTGGCATGGCTTCGTCGGTGGGACTCCGCGAAAACAGTCGTTTCGAGGTCGTCACGATGCCGATCTCATTCGAACGCGTCAATTGCCTTGAGGAGGTCGTCCGCCAGGATTGTTACCTGGCGGGCGACCGTGTCAGGTTCCCCGATGCCCTCCTCCGCGCGTCCGGCCATCACCGAGCCGGTGGCATCGGACCCAGCCGCGAACAAATCGCGCAGATATGCCTGCGCTTCCGCTGTTATCTCGGCACAGACCTCGTTCTTCAGGAGAACTTGAAATGTCGATGCAAGTTCCTGCGTGTCGGTGTCAATGAGGAGCCCGTATAGGTCGTGCGCGTCCTTATCAACAAGCCGATCTGGTGAGGAAACAACGCGCTCGGCGATCTTGTGGGCTTTGGCGATCAGGAGCGCCGCGGGTCCTGCGACTTTCGCGTTGAGGCGGCGCGTGTCGTTGGCATCGAGCGCTCGGATCTCCATGACCTCGTTATCGACCACCGCCGCCTCCAGACCCGTGCTCGGCGCATTGTATGACGATCATGCGGCGGAATCCGTGCGCCTCGCGCATGCTTGTGACCCGCTCCAGCGAGCTGCGCGGGGACCATGAGGTCGACTGGTATTCCCTCGGCATTCACCCACGCCCCGGGCTGTCCTGACTCGAGATTGGGCAAGAAATGCGCATCTCTCATCGCTTTCTCGATGAGGGGATCATTCCGAAGCAAGCGCGGATCTAAAGCGAGGTCGCTGTCCTTTGTCGCTTCCGCTAGAGCGACGGGAGCGCTCGAGGTTCTGAGGTAGATTGCCTGCGCGCCGATCACGATTACCGCATCCCTTTGCGCGTCAAGTGCCTGGAGAGCATCGAGCAAGCCGAGCGCGACCGGATGAGGAGATCGTCCTCAGTTCCGCCAGGACTGTTCATTTCGTCTCATCCAATCGAGCAGCTCCTCCGCTTCGTTGGGGCTGCGCCCCGGACCGGTCATGAGATCGACAGCGACTTGGGTAGGCGCAGCTACCACCACGCCTTCCTTGTTGGTGAGGCAGCGCTCGAAGACCACGTCGAGCGCCGGCTCAGCCAACATCACATTGGCTCCTGCATCAGCGGGCCGCAGTCCCCACGGCTCTGCGGCCTTTTCGGGTTGACCCACATAGATCATGGCCAGGCGGGCAGGCGCGTAGGCGGCCCATTCCGCAGCGGCCAGGGTGCCGGAGACCGCGTACGGAGTTGGCCCTCCAGTATCCGCTACGCGCTTCATCAGCCCGGGCAGTCCCCGTGGTGCGATCCAACGCGTAATCCGGCTGTCGCGAACGAAGCCGTAGTCATCACTCCATCGCCTGAGAAGCCGGACCCAGTCGGGCACCGCTACCTTTCCGTCTGGCTGACGAGTGGCTAGATCTTCCCGTTCGAGGTAATCCACGACGCGGTACGCGGCGCCAGTCGAAACCCTCGCTACGTCGACTAGCTCACGGACAGCCCACGGTCCACGGAAGTCTGAAACTGCACGGACAATTCTCGCTGCGGGTGCGCCCTTTAATGTCCCGCGGGGGCGTCCGGGACCTCGCCAGGGATCTCGGTCGGCGCCTCGGTCCGACAAGAAGAGACCGGGAGATGAGACTTCGACGCGCAAGTTGCCGGTCGCGTCCACGTATGAGAGTCCTTCTTTGGCGAGTCGCGCTCGCACTGGTGGCGAGAGATAGCGGGCAGCCACCAAGCCCTGCGCGTTGCGCTTGGTTTGGACATAGCGTTCTAGCTGCTCGCGGATCGCGCTGACGTCGCGTGCTTCCACGACACGCTTCGCCTCGACAATCAACGTGGTGGACTGCCCATCCGGCGCGACCAGCTCAATCAAGCCGTCCATTCCCTGATCGAGTTCGGTCGCAACTATCCGGGCTGACCATTCAGCCGGCAGACGATCGGCGAGCATCGCCATCCCGCGTCGAAGCACGCCCGCTGTGGTTTCAGGATCCTCGGGCTCCGCCATGGCTGCTTCCGCTCGGCTGTTCTGGAAACCGGTACTCTCCACTGGCGACGGAACTCGGCGATTAACCGAACGCCCGGTCGCCTCGGTTCCGTCGTGTTCGGGAAATAGTACATCTCCGCTGACAGCTGAGAAAGGCATTTTCGCGACCACGTAAGTCAAACCAGGTGAGTCGACGTTCGAGGGAACCCCGACGGAAGCCGGTGCCTGGGCCGGAAGCGCGGTCACTGGTGAGCGACCTCGTCCCATAATTCGTCCCATAACTTCCGGGCAGGTCCAGTTCACTCGGATGGCACCCGTGGACGAAAGTCCAGATGGAGGACGATTCGATGGACGGGGTTGAACAGCACAGAGGCTCGGGAACGCACTGCAAAGCCCTGTACCTCAGTTCGATTCTGGGCGCCGCCTCCAGCAAAAGTGCTGCTCAAGCTCAATTGACGGCTGTCTGGCGCGGAGTGGCATTGACCCGTGTTGACCCAGATTTCGCGTCACCCGCGCGGCGAAGGCGTCATTCTCGCGTCACCCCGCTGGGGTTTGACGCTCAATCGGCAGTACACTCGGGTGGAGCGTTTGCATTCGCTGTTCATCTTGCGTTTCGCGGCGGATTAGTTACCGCAGACAAGAGTCGAACGACCGATGGAATCTCAGAACCGCTGCAGTTGCGTCGGGTGACCTGTCGCTCTGAGATCAATCACGATTGATCAGCCGCGAAGTCGTGCCTCATCGGCGATTCGGAGAAGCGCTGGTTGACAGCAGACTGAACGTCTATGCGACGGCTGAGCGGGCGGTCTGGGGCTTCGACGAATCTATTGAAAACGCGCGCCGGAATCGTTGGCACGGGGCGAGCCTACGAGTCACGCGTTTCCCCGGCTCATGGTGGGTCTGCGAGGCACCGCGTTGCCGGTTCTTCGCTCGTCGTAAAACAGCACATCGCTTCTCAAGTGAAACCGCTCGAGCAGTAAGGAGCTAGGAATTGCCGTGGATCCTCAAGCACTAACATCCGACCACAGCCAATTGGGCCGGATGATGGCCTCGGAGATGGCCGAACAACCACAGACTCTGGCCGCTCTGCTATCACGGCGCGACGAAATTAGCCAAGAGATCCGCTCCCTCGTCCCAGCCCGACTGGCCGGCACCGTGTTGGTCGCGCGGGGGTCGTCTGATCACGCGGCCACATGCGGCGCTTACTTCCTCGAAATGGCTACCGGCAGACCGGTTGCGTCCACTTCGCCGAGCATCGTCACCCTGTACCGGGCGCCGACCGATTTCACTGGCTACCTGCTCGTTGCCGTGAGCCAGTCCGGACGCACCCCGGAGATCGTCGAGGTAGTGATCCGGGCTCGTGCCAACGGCGCCCGCGCCATCGCCCTGACGAACGACCCGGGAAGCCCACTGGCAGGTGCCGCCGACCTGGTCGTCGATCTTGGCGCCGGCCAGGAACGGGCCGTTCCAGCCACCAAGACGGTCACGGCCCAGTTGACGGCATTTGCCATAATTGCCCAGGCCCTCGGCGACCTGGGTCTGGAAGACGAGGCCGCTGCTGAACTGCCGAGCCAGGTCGCCGCCGTGCTCGCGGACCCGGCGCCGGCGATCGCGCTGGCCGAGTGGATGCGAAGTACCGATCGCTTGGCGACAGTAGCCAGAGGCTTGCTGTACGGGGCGGCGTGCGAGGTGGCTCTCAAGGTCGAAGAGACGACATCGAGGTTCACGGCCGCTTTTTCGGCCGCCGACCTTCGGCATGGGCCAATCGCGATCGCCTCTGGCGGATCGCCTGTGCTCGCCTTCGCCCACCCGGGACCGGCCTGCGCCGACATCGTCAAACTCGTCACCGAGCTGAGAGAGAGCGGCGCCAACGCTCGTCTCGCAGGGCCTGTCGAGGGTAGCGAGCTCGGCTGGTCCCCGGCGGCTCCTGAGGTTCTGGCTCCCGTCCTCGCCGTCATCCGAGGCCAACAACTAGCACTCTTTCTGGCGCGGTTACTCGGACGGGACCCAGACGCCCCTCCCGGACTGACGAAGGTCACGGTCACCTGACCGGTCTCGTGCTCTCGGGCACGATGAACCGCCCTGGGTTTGATGGAGACCCCGGCTATTGGTTTCCAACCACGAGAGCGACGGCCTTCTGACGGTAGTGGAGTTCTTCGAACTCCGCCGGCGGGACGTAGAACAACTCGGAGTGAAGGCGCTCGTCGTTCCACCAGCTGACCCAGGAGGCGGTCGCCAGTTCGAGGTCGGACCGACCGCGCCACGGTCCCTCCTTCCAGACGCACTCGGACTTGTAGAGCCCGTTCACGGACTCGGCCATCGCGTTGTCGTAGCTGTCGCCGCGTGATCCGACCGAAGTGACCGCTCCCTCGGCTGCGAGCCGCTCGGAGTAACGGATCGAAAGGTACTGGCCGCCTCTGTCGCTGTGGTGAACAAGACCTGATACTTCACGCCCACGCCGCCAGATCGCCTGCTCCAAGGCGTCGAGGGCGAGCTCGGCACGAAGCGTCGTCGACACCTGCCAGCCGACGATCATGCGGGAGAAGACGTCGGTGACGAACGCGACGTAGCAGAAGCCGGACCAGGTCGACACGTACGTGATGTCCGCCACCCAGAGCCGGTTCGGCTCAGTGGCCTGGAAGTGGCGGTCGACGAGATCGGCGGGCCGTGGGGCCTGTTCGTCGACGATGGTCGTGCGCTTGCGCTTCCCTCTTCCTGCACCCTCGAGGCCCAGGGTGTTCATCAAGCGCGCGAGGTGGTCGCGTCCGACATCGATGTCGTCGCGGACAGCAGCGCGCCAGAGCTTGCGCACGCCATAGACCGAGCGGTTCTTCTTGTGAAGCTCGACGATTCTGTCCGAGAGCTCGGCGTCACGCACTGCACGCCGAGACGGCGAACGGGACTTTCTGGCGTAGTAGGTGGATGGGGCGAACTGCACAGCGCTGCAGATCGGCTCGACCCCGAACTCGTCGCGACGAGAGTCGATGTAGGCGACTACTTCGGCTGCCGGCGGTCGAGCTCCGCCCCGAAGAAAATCGCTGCAGACTTCAAGATCTCGTTCGCCCGACGGAGCTCTTTGTTCTCCTTCTCGAGCTCGCGCATCCGCCGACGCTCGTCGGTCGTGAGACCTGCCCGGTGACCTCGGTCGACCTCGGCCTGGTTCACCCAGTTGCGGAGCGTCTCAGGATTGAGGCCGAGCTGGGTCGCGACCTTGCCGATGGCGCCCCGCTTCTCGCCGGACTCCTCACGGGTCTCAAAGACGAGCCGAACGGCTCGCTCCCTCAGCTCAGCTGGGAACTTCCTCGGTGCTGGCATGACTCCATCCTTTCCAAAGAATGGAGCCTCCAAGAAACCCAGGGCGGTTCACGAATGCCAAGAACCCCGTCTGACCCGACTTCAGCGGGTGAACGGCCTTTTGAGGTCTTCGCCGGTGCTTCGCACCTCGTTGACCTGCGCGTTCTTTCGGCGTTTCCCCGATCGGGCGAGCCGTTGTAGTGGCAAATCAATGCTTGAAATGAAAACTACAAGCGGGTAATCTGCTGCTTGTGTACGTGAAGTCGACGACGGTCCGTGCAGGCAAGAAGAGCTACCGCTACTTGACCCTCGTCGAGTCCTTTCGCGATGGGCCCCGCGTCCGCCAACGCGTCGTCGCTCGTCTCGGCGAGGAGTCCGAGCTCATCGCCTCGGGCGAGCTCGACCGCATCGTCGACGCGCTCTCGAACCGTCTCGGGCGAATCGGTGCTTCACCATTGAGCGCCGAGTCCGCACCCGCCTTCGGTGGTGTTGCCGCGGTCTCGGTGTACTTCTCCCGACTGCAGCTCGACGAGCTGTTCAAAGCCGCCGGTGAGAAGCGTCGGGCACGGCTCGTTCCCGACGCGGTCTTGGCGATGGTCGCGAACCGGCTCGTCCTTCCCTCCTCGAAGCGCCGGACGATCACCGACTGGCTCGGGCATGACGTCGCGTTGCCCGACGGTGTTGGTTCTCCCTCGCTCGACCAGTGCTACCGCGCCCTCGACGTCATCGCCGAGCAAAAGGAAGAGATCGAGACCCACTGCTACGAACGACTCACCGATCTCACCAACTTGGACCTCCGTCTTTGCTGTTACGACTTGACCTCGAGCTATCTAGAGGGCGACCCCCGGCTATCGGCGCGCTTTTCGTCGAAGGCCTTCGGCTACTCCCGCGACCACCGCGGGGACCGCCCCCAGGTCGTAATCGGACTCCTCGTCACCGGCGACGGGATCCCCATCGCGCACCACGTCTTTCCCGGCAACACCGCCGACGCACAGACGCTCACCGGCGTGATGGACGACCTCCAGTCGCGCTTTGGAGTCGGGAGGATCGCCCTTGTCTGTGACCGCGGGCTCATCAACGAGGAGAACCTCGCTTCGGTCGTGGCGCACGGCTTCGACCACGTGATGGCGACCCGGCTCCATCGCGACCCCGATGTCGCGGCAGTGCTCGAAGCTGCCACAAGAGACGGGATCACCTGGACCGAGATGACAAGGCCCACGGTCAAGGTCACCGAGGTCGTCCATGAGGGCCGGCGCTACGTCGTCGTCTGTTCGCCCGAGCGCAAGATCCGCGACGACCACCGGCGCGAGGAGCTGCTGGGGCGTGTAGAAGAAGGCCTCATCGCCCTCGCCAGCCGGGTTGCCGAGGGTCGTCTCAAGGACCCCGCAAAGATCGGCGCGGCGGCAGAGCGGATCTTGTCGAGCTCGGGCGTCGCCCGGTGCTTTTCGACGAAGATCTCGAACGGCGTCTTCACCTGGAGCTTCAACCAGACGCAGCTGCGTTATGAAGAAGAGCTCCTCGCCGGTCGCTACGTGCTGTTGACCTCACTGTCAAAAAAGGACGCGTCGAGTGTCGACGTCGTGCGCCACTACCGCTCCCTCGAGCGCGTCGAGCGGCGCTTTCGGGTGCTGAAGGACTTTCTCGGGCTGCGGCCGATCTTCCATTTCACCGAGAAGCGCGTCCGCGGTCACATCGCGCTCTGCGTCCTCGCGGCGGTGATCGAAACGGTGATGGCTCGTGACCTCGAGGCTCACCGCGTCATGGACCCCGATCTACCCGATCAGGTCCTCTCGCCCCGGCGGGCGCTTCGCGAGCTCGGCCGCATTCGCGCCGTCAACCTCGTCGGCACCGACAAGGTCGCGCGTCAGGTGATCACCCGGCCGAGCCCCTTCCAAGCACAGATCCTCGGCGCCTTCGGCGTCGACACCTCGACCTGGCGCTCAAAGCTCACCTGTTGAAACGAGCTTCCAGGGCGATGTAGGGACAAAACGGGTGAAGCGCGACCATGTGACCTGCGACTTCATCGTGCACCCGCTGAAGTCGGGTCTGAGTGTGATCACACGACGAGTCGTTCCGCGTGAATGATGCTGCCCAGCGTGTCCGTTCCTCCCGTTCGCGCCGGGTCGAGATGGCTGATCGGTGGCGTCCCCAGACGGTCGCTCAGCGCGCTGACCAGCACTTCCGTCTCGGCGTGCGTCCGAAACGGGCGCTCAACTGTCGAACCCGGGGCCTTCCACCCGCTGAAGTCGAGTCGGGGGAGCAGTCGGGTCAATCCGGCGAGCAGTGCCCGGTCGGCGGGCTGGAGCGCCGGGCGGTGGGCCTGGCGTCGAAGGACTGCTACCTCGTGTCGGAGCGTGACGACCTCGATGGCGAGGTCGGTGTCGCCACGATCGGCAAACCGGATGAGTTGCAGGACGCGGCAGAACGCCCGGTAGAAGAACGAGAGTGCCAATTCCGGATGCTCGCCCCACCAGTGGCGTCGCGTCAAAGTCAAGCTCAGGTGGCAAGGATGGCATTCTCGGCACCGACACGTTGGACTTCTCTGGTCCCGACGCAACCCGGAGCAGGTTCCTTCTCACCGACTGTCGGCCGTCGATACGACGGAGTGTTCGCGGGGTCGAATCGCGATCACCCTACCCGTTTGGCTGTGGACATAAGCCTTGGGGCCAAGCTCCTCGGCCGAAGGCATCCGATTCATTCTTGTCCAAGAACGACAATGTCTAGCTCGTCACGGGCGACGCAGGACGAGACGAATCTGGTAACGGTCGCCCCGCATCACGCTTCTGACATACTCAAAGGGACCCGTGGAATCGAATGACAGACGCTCAACGTTGAATACGTAGCTCCCGTACGGCACCTGAAGCGTCTCCGCGTCGACTGCTCCAGCTCCACCAACGGTGAAAGTCTCGAACGCCTCCACAGCGACGACTCCGTAGATCTCCTCTAACGTCGCATATAGCGAGCGGCCCTCAAAATCCAGATTCTCAAGTCCCGGGAATCTGTCGAGCGGCAACACACAGGTCTGGAGTCCAATCGGCGCGCCGTTTCCTGTGCGGAGACGTCGCAGAGAGAGCACGTTGGCATCGTCAGGCAGCCGTAACCGTTCGACGGCGTCCGCCCGCGTGGCCGTCGTCACCTCGTGGGAAAGGACATGCCCACCTGCTTTAATGCCCAACTCCTCGAGCTCGGCCGTGAACGACGTGACTCTCCGCGACCCAGCAATCAGGCTCGGATCGCGCACGAACGTGCCCCGTCCTTGCTCGCGTGCGAGCAAACCACGCGACACCAGTCGCGCGACGGCCTGGCGCATGGTGACACGGCTGAGGCCGTACTGCGCGCACAGCTTGGTCTCGTTGGGAATCTGCTCGCCTGGGTGCCACTCCCCAGACTCAATCCGATGCGCGAGGATCCGTTCCACCTGGAGGTACAGCGGCACTCCGGAAGCTTGGTCGACGTGCGAGACCGCTGCAGCGGCATCCTTGTTCTTTGCAGCCATATATGACCCCCTCCAAACCCGACGCGAGCAGAGCCCCAACGACTCCAGCAGACGGATCGAGCATCGCCCAGCCCGTGAGCAGATCTCGCGTCGCTGGGGAAGCCCACTTCTCCTGTGCCTTATGGCGGCCTTGTGGGAGTACGTCCACAGCTGCGCTCAGGCCCCCGGCCGAAAGAACGATGAATTCCGAATCGAACGCATTCCCGATGGCGGCAGGGCCCCATCCAGAAACACGGGCATACCTCTCCACTTCCTCGACCTTGCGCGAACCGGTCCGTTCTGCTCCGCGCTTGCGGTACTCCGATCGGTCGAGCATGTTGGTCGTCCGCGCGACGCGCTGCACGATCTCTCCTTTTCGCGCATGCTCGGTTCGAAGAGCGAACGACATGTTCTGGGTAACCGCCACGTGAGGATGGGGCGCAGTTTTGAAGAACCATCACGATGTTCCGGGCTTTATGAACTGGGTCGGCGATACCGCGGTCCCCGGTACAGCTGTGTCTGCCGGCAACATTTCCGCGCCCGGCGCGCATACGCGGTGCGGTCGCCTTGTCACGGCCAGATGGGCCGACCAGCATGAGGAACACGCCGTCTTTGATCGTAAGGTCGAGCGCATTCATCGCGGGACGGGTACTGCTCGGACAGGCAGGCGTCGCTTCCCCGAAACCAATCTCAGGCATCGCCGGCTTCATTCACCTGTTTCGTTCGCCAAGTCGGATTGTGACCCCCACTTCTCACTCGCATGACGGAACCTCCGCCTGCCAAGCAAGTTCACCCTTGAGGAAGGTTTGCACGGGTACAAGCCTTTCATCGAGCACCACGAGATCTCCGCGGTCTCCCGGACGCAGGTGACCGAGATCGTCCCGGCCGATCAGCTCGGCCGGTCGAGCTGTCACCGCGCGCAATGCCCTTTCAATAGGAACACCTGTCGCGACCAGCCGTCGAAGACATGCGTCGAGCATCGCAACGCTCCCGGCGAGTCGGCCGTCGGACAGCGTGGCACGTCGATTGGCGACAGTTACCTCAAGTGGTCCAAATTCGAAGGTGCCGTCACCAAGCGCCGCGGCAAGGTTCGCATCGGTGATCAGTATCACGCGCTCGCATGCAGAGCGATCAACGATGGTGATCACCGAGTCCGCGAGATGGACCCCATCAGCGATCAACGTGACGAAGACGTCGTCGCGCACGAGCGCCGCCCCCGCGGGACCAGGCTCTCGAGCCGTCAACGGACGATGGGCGTTGAAGGCGTGAGTGAGTGCGTGCGCTCCCGCGTCGAAGGCAGTATTGGCTTGATCAAATGTCGCGTCACTGTGGCCAATCGCAACGGTAACTCGCCGCTCTCGCAGGTGCACGAGTAACTCGATACCCCCGGGCGACTCCGGCGCGATCGTCGCGTACCCGACCGGCCCGGCACTGAGAAGGCGATCGAGGAGGTGATGGTCGGGTGCGCACAGGTAGCGCGCATCGTGCGCGCCCGGCCAGCTCGGTGAGAGAAACGGCCCTTCGAGGTGAGCGGGAAGGATCCGGGCTCCTGCGACGAGCGAACCCGCCTTACCAACGGTCTCGAGGGCACGGCACAGCTGCAACTCGGGGGCACTGATCAGCGTCGGCTGGAACGCGGTGACGCCAAAGGCTAGGAGGGTCTGGCTGGCGGTGGCGAAGTCGGCGGTTGACGCGGCGAGGAAATCGACTCCGGCGACGCCGTTCACCTGCAGATCGACAAGACCGGGAGCCGCGAGGAAATGCTCGCCGGGCGGTTGGATCCCTGTCGAGACCACGCGTCCGTCCTCTAGCGCGACGCAGCCCGGAACGATGCGTTGCCCGTCAAAGGCAGCCTTCACTTCGATCAAGGTCGTCTCGGACGAACAAGCCGTGCTCATTGCAGCGCCTTTCCCTCCGCGGCGTGCAGACGGCGGCGATAAGCAAGGAAGACGTCGTCATTCGTCGCGAGCGAAACTCCGGGCGCCGTTGGCGAGACGAACGTTGGCAGGATCTCGCCCCGGCCGGCGAGCACCCTCGCGGTGCGCGTGATGATCTCCTGGCTCACGGCACACACCACCACCGTCGATGACCCACCGACCGGTCGGTCCCAACCCGGGACGGTGACGACGGCATCCACCACCGGCACACCCGTGTCGATGCAGAGGTCGCATACCTCTGAAAGGTGTTTGCCGCTGGAGTGTTCTCGAGGAAGTTCTCTATTGGCGACCGAGGTGACCGCGACGGTGAAGATGCCGCGTTCGTGTGCGTAGAGGGCCGTCTCGATGCCAGCCGAATTCCGACCGCCGTGGGAATAGACGATGAGCACGTCGCCGACATTCATCGGCTCATGATCGAGGAATTTCGGTATGTAATGCTCCACACGTTCGAGCCACTGCAGCTCCCGGACGCCACCAGGGCCGAGCACGTTGTGCCACATGAGGCGCGGGTCGGTGAGGGGATGGAAGCCGACGAAGCTGCCGTAGCGGGGGAACGCATCAAGGGTGGGGATGACCGAGTGACCGCTTCCGAACAGGTGCACGAGCCCGCCGGAGGACAGCGTCTCGCCACAACGGCGCGCCACCTCGTCAAGAACTTCGTCTTGGGTCGTGACGAGCCGTTCGAGCAGCTCGATGATCCGGTCGGTGAATCGCTCGGTTGTCATTAATTCCTCCTATTCGTATCCAACGACTTTTTGAACGCCCCAGGACGGCTCACCTTGATCGATATCGCCGATGGTCTGGGGCATCAGAGCCAGATCTCCCTGTCGATCTTCGTTGCAAGCAGCGCACCGACGACTCCGGCGTGCGATCCGAGCGCGGCGGCACGTACGGGTACCTGTCGCCCGTTCGGCGAGGCGCAATCGAGCATCGCCCGATCGATCGACGGGCCGATCACGTCCAACGCGTCGGAAAGGCCGCCCGCGACGATGATCGCCTCGGGATCGAGCACGCTCGCGAGCGCGGCCAGCCCGCGCCCGAAATCCCGCCCGAACCGATCGGCTACAGCCGCGGCACCTGCGTCACCAGTACGTGCCGCAGTGATGAGGGCTTCACCCGTCCAGCCTGGGTGGTACGCGCTGGCGGCCTCGGATAGCGCACTGCCGGAGGCGACCTGTTCGAAAAGGCCGTGCTCCCGATCGTCCTTTCCCCCCAACGCGCTCAACCACCCGAAGGATCCGGCGGTTCCTCGCGCGCCTCGCCAGATCTTGTGAGCGAGCATGATCGCCCCACCGATGCCGGTCCCGGCGGTGACAAGTACTGCAGACTCGTAGCCGATTGCCGCTCCCTCGACGGCCTCCGCGAGCAGCGTGTAGTGGCCGTCGAAGCCGAGTAGGGCCGGCGCGTCCGCGAGCTCGGCAAGGTCATCCTCGAAGGGACGGTCCTCGATCCACGGAAGAGCAGGCACAAACACCGGGCGCGTGCCTTCCGAGGTCCCGCAGATCCCACATGCGATCAAGTCAATCGGGCCATTGACGACGGATGTGAGCAGCGACTTGATTTGCCGCAGGAGATCCTCGTAGTCGCGGGGGGTCGGCAATCTCGCGACTTTGGTCCGCTCACCGACATCACTCTCACCAATCAGCCGCAATGCGGTTCCTCCGAGATCGATACCCACTCGCCAGGTACGTGCCACGCTCATCCCACCACCTGCACCGCACCGCTAACCAATGATCTGGACGACCACAATTTGCCCAAAAGACGCAGGGCGATCACCACACCATTCCTGGTCATATCGTGGAGCGGATTCATCGATCGCAAGTCAAGCACCTCAACCATGTTGAGTGAACGGGTCAACGGATCCATTACTGCGCGGTCAGGCCGCCATCGACCATCACCACAGAACCGGTCACAAATCCTGCGTCCTCCGAGCACAGGAATGCGACCGCGCCGGCCACATCGTTCGGCGTCGCAAGTCGACCGAGAGGATGCGCATTCGCCTGGGCGATCTTCGTCTGCTCCGGATCCTCCATTGTCTGCAGCACCTTGTCATTAAACGGCGTATCCACGACACCCGGGCAGACACAGTTCACTCGCACCTGAAACGGCGCGAGGTCGAGAGCCATCGCTCGGGTCATGTTGATCACTGCGCCTTTCGACGCGCAGTAACCGACGGAATTGGGCGTGCCGATCAACCCCGCACCTGAACCAATGTTGACAATCGATGCGACGGACGATCCCCGCATTTGGCCGACAAGGTATTTCGACACAAGAAACACCCCGCCCACGTTGATGGCCATGATCCGGTTCCAATTTTCGAGACTCATCGTTTCCACCGTGCCCCACAGCCCAATTCCCGCGCTGTTCACAAGAAAGTCGACTGCCGCAAAGCGCTCAGAGCAGAACGCACCCAGCATCTCGGCGCTCTTCGGCTGCGAAACGTCACAATTAACGAACAAAGCACGGGTCCCAGCGGGATCAAGTTCTCTGGCGAGACTCCTGCCTCCCGCATCATCGACATCAACCAAGACAACCGCTGCCCCGTCTGAAAAGAACCGGCGCGCTATCGCCTTCCCACTGCCGGACGATGCACCTGTCACCACCGCTACGCGTGCACTGCTTGAGCTTGTTCTGCTAGACACCGTCTCCTCCAAGTCTTTCCTTGTCGGCCTCGAAAACACCAAAACCAATACCCATACAAACGCCTGTCAACCCGTCGGCACGCTGCCAAACTAAGCCTCGCATCTAGCCAATGACCGCTCCTGCCGTCAACCCAGTCACGATATACCTTTGAACCAACATGAAGACAACCATGACCGGTACCGTTATAATCACTGAGAACGCCATCATTTCCGGATAGTTCGTCGACCACTCACCAACGAAGTTCACTACCCCAACCGTTGCCATCTGAGTCTTTGCACCACTCAAAAACACGAGCGGATAAAGGTACATCTGCCATGCAAGCAGAAATGAGTAACCACAGACTGCCGCGATGCTTGGCATCGAAATCGGCACCAGTATCGTCGTTAAGAATCTCGTCATGCCGGCACCATCAAGAAATGCTGACTCGTCCAACTCCGTCGGGATATTCGCAAACGCGCTGCGCAAAACCCACACGCTTAGCGGCACAGTCTGCAGAAGACCAAAAAACACCAGTATCTCTGGCTTGCCGTACAGGTTCAACTGCGCAACTAGTTGAAAGTACGCGATCGCAATTAGGCTCTGTGGCAAGATCCAGCTAAGCAACAAGCTGTTGGCAGCCAGCATCGACGCTCGCGAGCGATAGCGTGCAAACGCGTACGCAGCCGGGGTTGCGATCACGACGGTTAGCACTGCAGTCGCAACCGTAACCGTCAGCGTTAATAACAGTATCGATCCCACACCACTAAGTCCCAGGATGCTTGTGTAAGCGTTCACCGATCGATTGCTAAAGCTCACATTGAAATCGGTCCCTGGAGCGAATGAGGCCAGAAGGAGAAAGACGACAGGTCCCCACGCCAGCAACAGAACAAGCAGCAGAACGCCGCCGCGAAGCCACCTCACCGCTCCGCCCTCCCCTTCACCACGAAGTAGGCAAGTCCCGCCAGAACAAGACTGGCGAGTGCCATAACAACTACCGCGGCTGAGGCTTCGCCGAACTCGTAACCCTGAAACGCGAGTTGGTAGACATAGATCGCTCCCGTTTCTGTCGCGCCGGTGGGTCCTCCCTGGGTCATAACCCATATCAGATCGAAGATTGCCATTGAGCTGAGAATGTCGACAGCCGCGAGTGTCGCAAGCAACGGTCGAAGCTGCGGCACGATGATGAACCGTATTTGCTGTGTCCGACTGCTTCCGTCGACTTGTGATGCTTCGAGAACTGCCGGACTAAGCCCTTGGACACCCGCACTCAGGAAGAGGAAGTACAAAGGAGTGAACTCCCAAATATTCGCGAGCACCAGAGCTCCGAGAGCCCAAGCTGGCGCCGCAAGAACACCTTGCTGCAGTCCGAAGAACGAAAGGATTGACGCAACCGGGCTAGCTCCTGGCAGATACAGGAATCTCCAGACTATTGCGACCACAATCGGCGGCATAGCCCACGGAACAGCGATTGCGGCACGGCAGACTTTCATTGACCGGGAGTCACTCTGCGTGAGTATTGCCAGGCCCAGGCCTAGGCAGAGCTGACCGATCACGCTCGGGACCGTGAAGAAGACGCTCCTTTCGAGAGCGTTCAAGAACGGTCCGTTGACTAGTATCGCTGCAAAATTGCTCCACCCAGCGAAACTCGCGACACCACCACTCAGGAAGTCCTCATGCAGCAGTGACAGCCTTATCACTTGCACTAACGCATACAGCGTGCCGCCTGACACGACGACCAACGCTGGTAGCGCCAGCAGTCCAGCTGCTCTTCTAGTCAGAATGCCGTAGCGCCGTCGACTTCTCCACGGGCTCACTTGTGCCGCCTGTTCCAGCAACGCGCCGGCCGAGTCTATTTGTAGGTCCGCAACACTCACAACGTTGCCGCGCCCACGAGTGGTGCGCTCGACTTGCCGGAACTCGCTGCCTCAAACAGTCGAGTTCCGGCAAGTTCTGCGGTGTCATTCAGGCTTGGCCACCAACAAATAAGGCGCCCCGTCGGAATCCCTGTCACCACAACACCAGTCAGCTTATTGAAGAGCTTTCGCACGACAACCACACCCGAGAGGCGTCCTGAAACGGTAAAGATTTGACTCCACTTCGACTTCAGTTACATCATCCGCAAAGGATCCCCACTTCACCCGCCGTATGGGTGCGCTACCTGGCTGTTCCACGCGCTCGCAGCCTGCTTCAGCGCGCTCGAAGCGCTTGACGAGCCATCCATCACCGACGCGATCGCCGTCTGGATGAGATCCAACAGAGTCGTGTTGTCAGGCGTAAGGGAATCGCTTTGATTATTGGGATCACTCAGCCCCTTCACGTAAGGAACAAGCAGCGGCTGCTTCGCTATGGCAGGCGATTGCAAGACAGCGGCCACCGGCGCGATGAACGCACCATCCGCCGCCCATTTCTCAAGAACCGACGTGCTTGTCATGTAGTTGAGGAATTCCATCGCCTGCTTCGGGTATGACGTCCCGGAAGAGATGCCGATGAAAGTACCTCCGATGTCAGTTCCGGAAGTGGTACCAGTGGGCGCGAGAACAGTCTGGAACTTCAGCTTCGGACAGCTGGACTGAATCGTGGTTATGTACCACGGACCGTTCATCCACATTGCAACCTTGCCTGCACAGAACTGCTGCACGACGTCAGAAGTAATCCAACTGAGCTCGGACTTCGGCTCGGAGCCTGCGGTGTACATTGCGGCGTAGTTCTCGAGCGTCTTTACACCGATAGAAGAGTCGAACGCCGCCTTGCCATTGCTAGTTTCCATCCGGCCGCCATCGGCGAACAGCATCGTCAACCAATCCCACGACGAGCCAAGGTCCGACTCTGCACTCGCAACAGGTACGGCGAATCCATAGACGCCCGTGGAAGAGTTCGTGAGCTTCGCGGCATCCGCAGCGAAGGTCTGCCATGACCACGTCGTTGGAACCGCCAGACCGGCAGCCTTGAAGAGCGCTGGATTGATAAAGACAGCAGTCCCACCAATTCGGAACGGAGCTCCGTATTCTTGTCCTGCAACCGAAACCGTTTCCTTTCCTGCTGGCATGAACGTCTGCGTAAGACCCGGAGATTGTTTGCTCAGATCCAAGGGAACCTGATAGTGCTTTAGGTCATAGAGCCACTCAGGTATCGCCTCAAATAGGTCCGGCGCTTTGTGCACCCGGGTCTCAAGTTCTAGGTTCGTCTCGTAGTTGGCCAGTGGAAGTTCTTCGAGGTTGATGTGAATATCTGGGTGGGATGCTTGGAATGCCTCGACCAAGGCCTTCTCGCCAGGAATTGTTGCGGCCGTGAAGTTCGCGTAATTGAGCGTGATGACCGCGCTTCTTCCTCTCGTAGTTGCTCCGGATCCAGATGACATCGCCGGAAGGAACACCAACGCGCAGAGCGAGGCCAGCCCGAGCATGACGAACGGGCGAACCGCGTGCCGTCTGGAACGACCAGTCACTCTGGTTCCATCGTGACGATGCCCATGGAACCGGCCTGATCCTCGAGTCAACGAACGGTTTCCCTCGTCGCCCGACGTAACTGTGCTGAGATGTGTTTCCATGCACTCCTCCATGTCAGAGCGTCCAAAACGCCACTGTCGGTACCTAAACCCCCTTCTCCTCCCGCCTTCAACCGCGGGTTGTCTCCCGCCGAGTCATTATAACGACCTATCCTTTTTCAGTCCACCTCGACTCGTGCGGACCCGAAAACCCCACCGAGTGGCGCGACGGTTGTCCCCGAGTTTGTTGAAGTGAGGCGGTGGTCCCCCGCCTGTTGGCCTGCCGGTGGCAGTTTGTCGAGCTCCCACCGGAGACAACCGACCAAGAACGGGCCACCGTGGCAGGGAGAGCACCCCTCGCGGCGGATCGCGCCAAGGCAGCTGCCGGCTTCGTGAAGCTACCGTGCGGAATCACCGTCGCGTTCGGTGATGTCGTCGCTTCGTACGGTCCGGCAAGGTCAGTGAACTGCGCTCACTCAGTCAGGCCGCCGTGATTTGAACCCGGGATCTCATGACCGCCAGTGTTCGCCAGCAGCTCACGGCCAGGTAACGGGGCGTCCGGGTTCGCCACCGTTCGCAAGAGTCCGAAGTACCGAGCCTGTAAAGCTAGTTACCCAGTGCGATTCTGGGCGCCGCCTCTACCCGATTCCCGTCTCTGACGGCGTGGGTCTCGCCGTCTTCAGCTGGGCCGGGGCCTCGTGGAGCTGCGCCACACTGCAGCGCCCCGCACTCGCGTTCAACGTCCTGTCCCGTTCCGGCGAGATTACTGTCGTGCGGCGATCGCGACTCGTCGACCGATCGAATGGAAACCGCCGTTAAGGTCATGCTGCTTGCAGGTTTCTCGCCTGAGCAACGACCAAGGGGGGCTCTCGTGGCCGACGTCATCGTTCTCGAATTCTCCGCACCGGATGCGGTCAACATCTACAACAAGGTGAACCATCTCCTCGGCTGGGATGGCACGCCTGAATGGGAACAGTGGCCAAAGGGCATGTTGAGTCACGTCGCAGGGGAGTCGGGCGACAAGCTGGTCGTCGTCGAAGTATGGGAGTCGAAGGCGGACCAGGAGGCATTCATGCACTCGCAGCTGGGCCCGGCATTCGCCAAAGCCCAGGTACCCCCGCCCGCGCGCGTCGAATGGTTCAGCAAGGTCGGGGACGCACACCGCCACTGAGATGCACGCGAACCCAGGTGCAGCGGCATCTGGCTCCTGCGCCTGGGTCACGCGCCGTCCAACTCGGCGCAATCGAGTCCACCGCCAGTCCCCCCTTCAGGTTCCGCGTCCCGCGACTGGCGTCTGCCAACTGACGTCAGGTCGAGGCGCGAAGCGAGGCCGGCAGGCGACACGCGCGTCGTCGCGATCGTCTGGCAGGACCAAGCTGCGTCTTCGACGGAGGTGCCGAGGCGACCGATCCTTGCGGGTCCGCTATCGGCCGCGAACGAGACCGCTCGGAAGCCCGAGAACCACCCCATCACGACTCTCCGTTGCGCTCTGAGGGGTCAACCGGCATCAATTTCCGTCGGCGGGCGAAGGATGTCGCCCGATGACCTCTGGCGACAACACGAACGCGGCGCGCTGCCGCCGGCGCTTGGCCGGACGCGACGACCTTTGCGACCACGAGTCGCGGTACGGTTCGTTGCGCGCGCGGTTGCGGGTGACGACGCCTTCACGGTTGTCTGCGACACTTGTTGCCGCGCTGTGGGCTCAAGGCAGCTCGCCAGAGCTGCAGGGTCCGGCGAAACGGGCCTTCGAAATCAGCGGAGTACGCGACACGATCTGAGGCGGCGGCGATGGCGATCGAATCGACGACCCGGTATCCCGGCATCAGCGCCCAGGGCTTCGCCCACCCCGCCGAGCGCGCCGCGACAGCGGCGATCCGCACGGTACCGGGGCTCGACAAGGTCGTGAAGCTCCTCTCCGAGCACAGCTACGAGCGCCGGTTGCGCCAGCTGCTCACGGGAAACGCCGTGCGGCTCGGCGACGACCAGCTCCCCGGCCTCTGGGCTGCACAACGACACTGCGCAGACGTGCTCGACGTCGAACGCTGTCCGAAGCTCTACGTGACCCAGGAACCGGTCGGCAGCGGGCTCACGATCGGAACGAACGAGCCGGTCACACTGGTGAGCTCGGGCCTCGTCGGCTCCTACACCGATGACGAGCTGACGGCGGTCCTCGGCCACGAGATGGGGCACGTGCTCGCCGACCACGTCGGTCTGACGACGACATTGCAGCTCGTGCAGATGATCCTGGGCGGTGCCATCCGCGCCGTGCCGCTCGCCGGCGTGCCCCTCGTCGCGCTGTACCTCGCCCTGCTCGAGTGGTCGCGGGCAGCCGAGCTGACCTCGGACCGGGCGAGCGCCATCGTCACCGGCGAGCCCCTGGTCGTCTGCCAGACCTTGATGCGGATGGCGGGCGGCCCGGTGGCGGACCTCAACCTCGACGCCTTCCTCCGCCAGGCGACCGAGTACGCGGAGGAGAAGGACCCTTTCGCGCGCTACTCCCGGTTCTTCGCCGAGATCACGACGACCCATCCCTTCCCGGTGCGACGGGTGCAGGAACTGATCACGTGGGTGAGCGCCGGCGAGCTCGACCGGATCCGTGCCGGGAGTTATCTCCGCCGGGGTCAGGAACCGCCACCGTCCGAGGAGTTCGACGCGGCCCTCGAGCACTACCGCGAGCGTTTCACGGCGATGCTCGAGCGGGCGGGTGAGGGGTTCGCGACGGTGCTCGACCGCATCAGCGCCTGGCTCGGCGGGAACGAAGGCGACTCCCCATCGGGGGGCGCAACGCCCTGAATCTCGCCCGACGACCCCGGGATGCGGAAGTGATCGCGCCTACACTCGGCGGCACGATATGACGGGCAGCGAGAAGTCGGCCGAGATGAACGCGTCAGGCGACTCGCCGGCGACGCCGATCGAACCGGAGGTGCAACCCGACACCTCGACGCCCTCCCCGTTCGCCCACACTCGCACGAGCGGCTACTGGGCCTCGGTCGTCGTGGGGCTGCTTGTCCTGCTCGTTCTGCTCGTCTTCATTCTCGAGAACGGCCAGACCGCCAGAGTCGCCTTCTTCGGTGTACACGGCCACCTCCCCCAGGGTGTGGCCCTCCTGTTCGCCGCGGTCGTCGGCGGTTTGTTCGTGGTGCTCGTCGGCGCGGCGCGCATCCTCCAGCTCCGCGTTCGCACACAGGGGCACTTCCTCACCCACCGTCTCGGGCGTCGGCGACGGAAAGCGGCACCCCGACACGAGTCGCAGGCGCCGGAAGACTCCGTCGCACAGCGACAACCACCCGACTGAGGACGACCGCCCGCCCGGTCGTCCTGCCTCCCCGCGGCGAGGGCACGGCCCGTTCCTCGTCGACTTCGACCGGCGCCGGTATCGGGGTGACGCGGCCCGCGGGCGAGGCCGTGGCGGCTGGAGGCGTCTACGTGTCCTGCGGCGTCGCCCCGGTCGGCGGCAAGCTGACCACCGCGGCCACGGCGGCGGCTGCGGCACGCTCGGCCGCCAGCTTCGCGTCCCGCGCCATGCGGATCATCGCCGGCACGCGACCCGGGTGTTGCGCGAAGTACGCGACGATCGCCCCCGGGCGGAACGAGCCGTCCGGGTTGATCAGCCCGAAAACCTCGTCATCGAGACTGACGTCGGTCGCGCGGTCGCTGATCGCCCGGAACACCGACCACGGCAGGTCGCGGGCGACGCACACCTCGGCGATGGCGGCCGTCTCCATGTCCAAAGAGACGACACCGTCCGCCCGCAACCTCGCGATGGCAGCGAGATCCGTGATGAGCTCGTCCGTCGTCCACATCGTGCCGCTCGGATGGCCCTCGCCGAGCCGATCCGGCCGGTACTCGGCGCCGGTGGCGGCGTCGACGACCACCTCGGGCAGCACGAGCGTGCCGATCGCGTTCTCCGCGGCGAGGGCACCGGTGATGCCGACGACGACGACGCGCTCGACCTCGAGCGCGTCGAGCAGGTGTCGCACCGCCTTGGTGGCGAGCTCGCCCCCCATGCCCGTGACGATCGCCACCACGGACCGGCCCTCGAGCGAGCCGCGGTAGAGGTCGAGCGATCCGGCACGGGTCTTCTCGAGCGACAGTCTGCGCTTGAGAGGGGTGAGCTCCAGCGGCATCGCGCAGACGAAGGCGACCGTTCCCGGCATCGGAGCGTCGATGCTAGCGGGACGGGCACGACGCATCCGATCCGGCATGGACGGGCTCCCGCGCCGACAGCCGCCGCGGCGTGGGTACCCGTCCCGGGTCGCCGGCGCCGCTTCAACTCCGGCGAGTCGGCAGGCAGCAGTGCTTGTACTTCACGCCGCTGCCGCAGGGACACGGGTTGTTGCGCGAGGTCGTGCGCCAGCGCTGTCGCTCGTCGCGCTCGGCGAGCTCGAGCTCGGCCATGATCGTGGCCGGGGAACGGCCGATGTGCGCGAGGGCGGCCATGCGCGCGAGGTACGGCTCGATGTGCCCGAAGTAGCGGCGATAGCCCGCGCAGAGGTAGTTGAGACCCGGCTCGCCGTCCGGGGTGGCCGCGAAGCGGTCCTTCGGGCAGCCCCCGTTGCAGAAGGCGAGGACCGGGCACGCCCGGCAGTACGCCGGCAGGGAGTCGCGCTTCGCGTCGCCGAAGGCCCGCTGTGTCGCTCCCTCCACGAGCGGGCCGATCCCGTCCGACGCCACGTCGCCGAGGCGATGGGCCGGGTCGACGAAGTGGTCGCACGAGTAGACGCCCCCGTCGTGCTCGACGGCGAGGACCCGCCCGCAGGTCTCGGCGACGATGCAGAGGTTGGCGCGCTTGCCCGTCGCGACGAGCAGGCTCTCGAGGAAGTTCTGCACGTCGATCCGACCGACGTCGTGACGGACCCATTCGTCGAAGATCGCACCGAGGAACTCCCCCATCGCCTCGGGTGACACCGACCAGGATGAGACGCTCCCCTGCGGGTCACGGCTCACGACCGGCAGGAACTGGAGCCAGCGGACGTCCTCGGCGAGGAAGAACCGGTAGACCTCGGTCGGATGGAGGGCGTTCTGCGCGTTGAGGGTGCAGAGCACGTCGGGCTCGATGCCATGGGCGCGCAGATTGCGCAGACCCCGCATCACGCGATCGTGGGTCGGGCGACCGCGCCGGTCAGGTCGGCCCGAGTCGTGCAGGCGCGCCGGGCCGTCGATGCTGATCCCGACGCTGAAGCGGTGCTCGGCGAGGAAGGCGCACCAGGCGTCGTCGAGCAGGCTGCCGTTCGTCTGCAGGTTGTTCTCACAGGTCCAGCCCTCCGGGAGATACCGCTCCTGGAGCGCCAGTGCCTCGGCGTAGAAGGAGGTCCCCACGAGTGTCGGCTCCCCACCGTGCCAGACGAAGCTCACGACCGGACCGGGGCTCGCAGCAATGAACGCCCGCACGTAGGCCTCGAGAACCCCGTGGTCCATCCGGTAGCGCTCGCCCGGAGGGAACAGGCTCGTCTTCCCGAGGTAGTAGCAGTAACCGCAGTCGAAATTGCACACCGGCCCGACGGGCTTGGCCATGACGACGACCGGCTCGACGGCGTTCACCGCCGGTTTGCTTGGCGCCCGACTGGCGACATCCGCCACGATGGCGCGCGCCAGCGGCCCGACCGGCGCGACGAGCGGGCGATCGTCACCTCCCGGTAGCGAGGAGCGCGAGGTACGCCCGGGAGCGGTCCTCCTCGGACCAGGCCGCGATCTGGCGTCGGGCGTAGAAGCGGAGCGCCGGCAACCACATCGCCGAACTCACCCGGACGCGCACCTTCTCGGACAGGGCCGCCCGCAGCGTCGGCGCCACGTCGTCCCAACGGCGCGCCCAGGCGGCCCGGGCGAGCACCGGGAGTCGGCGGATGAACGCCGGCCGGGCGGCGGCGGTGAACGACGGGAGATGGCGCAGCACGCCGACGAGTCCCCCGTTGAGGATCGTCGGCCAGGAGTAGAAGCGGCGCATCGCCTTCAGCACGCCGAGCTGGAGCTCGAGCGGGGTCATCTGCGCCGGCTGCATCACGACGTGGTGTCCGTCGAAAAGCGACCAGTCGTCGCTCAGAAGACGGTCCTCCTCGACGATCCGGTCCCACAGTCTCGTGCCGGGAAGAGGTGTCTCCACCATCAGCTGGAACGTGTCGATGTGCAGCCGCCGGGCGAAGGAAGCGATCGCCTCGGCGCTGCCCGCCGTGTCGGAGTCGAGCCCGGCGATGAACATCCCGTGCACGGCGATGTGGTGATCGTGGAAGGCGTGAATCGCCTTCTCGATCATCGTGACCCGCTGTCGCTTGCCGATCTCGGCGAGGCCCGCGTCGGTGATCGCCTCGATGCCGATCATCACCATCTGGCAGCCGGCCCGGCGCATGAGGCTGAGGAAGTCGTCGTCGACCTCCTGGTGGGAAAGCGACCGCAGCGCAGTTTCCGAACGGACCTGGGCGAACCATCCGGGGGTGTTGCCGGACTCGAGCATAGCGTTGAGCAACCCGGTCGTCCGGGTCTTGTTCACGACGAAGTTGTCGTCGTGGAAGAAGACCCGCTCCGCTTCGAGCCCGGCGAGCTCCTCGATCACCTGGTCGGCGCGCCGATGGCGAACGGCCCGGGAGAACATCGCCGTGACTCCACAGAACTCGCAGTCGAAAGGACAGCCCCACTGGGTCATGATCGGCTTCCTCGTCATCCGCCCGTAGCCGTCGATGAGGGTGAGGTCCGGGATCGGCAAGCGCTCGAACTCCTGTTGCGTGCAGCGGGGCCGGGCGGGATTGTGGCGCGGCTCACTGTCACCGGACAGATGGGAAAGGCCGCGAACGGACTCGAGCGGCATCCCCCGGTCGAGCGATGTGACAAGTTCGAGCATCGTCGCCTCGCCTTCGCCGCGCACGACGTACGGCGCGTGCCCGAGCGCCTCGTCGGGTTCGAATGTCACGTGCGGGCCGCCGAACACGACCGGGACCCCTGCGTCGGCGAGGACGTCGGCGAGGCGGTAGGCGTCCGGCGAGGTCGCCGTCGTCGAGGAGATGCCGACGAGATCGGCGCGCAGGCAATCCTCGAGGTCGACGGGCGCGAGCATCTCGCAGTAGACGCGCACGTCGTGGCCGGCGTCGGTGAGCATCTTCCCCATGAGTGGGAGCCCGAGACGGGGCAGGAGCGCCAGGTCGTAGACGTTATGGCCGGCCGGGCGGGGCTCGACGAGTCGGATACGCATGATCGGCTCCTATCTCGACAGCTTCGCGAGACGGCGCGCGTCGTGGTCGGCGTGCGCACCTCGGGCGCGCCGATGGTGCTTCCCGGCAACAGCGGGCCGTCCCGGATGCCCCGGAGAAGAGCCCGAAACCCTCGTCGAGCACCTCGGCGCTCGACGAGGGGGGTCAAACCGGGACCGCCGGGCAGATGCGTGACGAGCGGTGCCGAACCGTGCTGTCATCACTCATCTACCCAGGAGGAGTTGCTGCTTCTCCACGTCGTTCTCCCGGCACCGAAGGTCCCGGCTCGGTCTTGAGTCTCGGCGACCACGTCCTCCGAGTCAAACGGCGTCGCCCGCAGGCCCGATGCAGACGTTCCGCCACCTACGTGGCGCCGTGACAGTACTTGGGAAAGCCTGTCGCCGGCGAGGCCTTGAACCGCCAGGCGTAGTAGACGGCGACGAGACGCTCGGCGCCGACCACGATCGCGGTGTCCGTGTACGGACCGGGGCCGAGGTCAGAACACATCGCGGAGCGCACGGTTCCGACCGACGATTTCGCGGTGAGCGTGAGCAGCCGCAGACCAGCGAAGCCCTTGCCGTCGACGTACTCGGTCACGCGGTCCCACGCCGCGACGTTGATCCGTCCGCCGGGACAGGTGAACGGCTGCGGCAGCCCTGACGTGTAGGAGAGCGTCCGGTAGCACTCGCCCGAGGCTGGCGGACTGACCGCCGGCAACAGGGGCATGCGCCCGGGCCCGCTCGTGGCTCCGCCGGCCCCGGCGACGGCGAGCGCGATCGGTCCGGTCTTGCGTGCGAAGCCCGAAAGCGAGGCGTACGGGATGGTCACCTGCGGCATGCCGGCTCCGTACGCCGCCACCTGGTAGTCGCCGAAGGTGATCTGCAATCCCCAGGGAGTGAGTGACCAGGCCGCGAAGTTGGACGCCTTCGGCGCGGTGCCCGAATCAAGCCATCGGGTCGTCGAGAGGCTGCCGACGAGTTTGGGCAAGGCGCGCCGGCTCGCCCTGGAGAGAGCGACGAGCCAGTTGCTGGACGGCACGAAGAGATCCGCCAACCGATACGGCTGTCCGGTGCGGGCGTCGAAGTTGAACGTCGTGACCGCCGTGGTGCCGTGAGCGGCGCCGGCGGGCAACGTGTACTCGGCCAGGCTCACGGATATGACGCGCGCGCTGTCGAAGTCGGTCGTCACGGAGCCGACCAACCTCGACGGCGATCGACCGTGCGGATACGGGGGACCCGCCGCCTTCGTCTCGTGCTCGAAGCTCGCCACCACGTGGCCGACGAAGGAGTCGATCCGCCAGTTGATCCGAGCCGCCACGACCGCGGACAACCCCGTGACCTCGGGGAAGACAACCCTCAGCCGGTAGCGGGGCTGTGTCCCCGACCTCGCGGAGATCGCGTCGAGCACGAAGCTCGGCGGCGACGGCGCGGTCGGCGCGGCTGTCAACCGCTCGGCGCGCGTCTCGGGCACCGTTGCCGGCGCGCCCCGCGGCAGGAGTGACGAGGCCTTCGCGACGGGACCGGCGAACACGAGGCTCGCCGCGACGACAAGGACGAGCGCCATCGGCGCCAGCGACGCAGGGTGGCCCCCGCTGGTTTTGCGCTCGAAAGAGCGCGCGCGCCAACTGCGGTTTCGCGCCCGCACGCCCCGTCCGACACCCATCCTCGGGCCCCTTTCCCCGGACGCTCAAGATACGTCGGCAAGGAACCGGATCAAGGGTGTCCCACGCGACCAATTCTCGCGCGACCGCCGCAAGGCGGTACTGGCCTAGTTTCAATCGAGCAGAGTGGCGATCTGTTGGACCGACCACGGAAAGGTCGCGACGCCAGCGGCCATAGCCGGAGTCCGCTTGATTCGCTTGCCGTTCGCACCCTTGACCATCAGTGACGAGTGGACGCGGCAGAAGTTGTAGTACATGAAGAAGAGGCTGACCGCGTGGGCGTGAAACAGGACCTTCTTTGAATAGGCGTTGGTGAGCCGGGTGAAGCGACGCATTCCCATCCGCATGGTGAGGTTGTTCCGCTCGACGTAGCTGGTCGAGATGTGCCGAGGGTCGGGATCGCCCGCTCGGACGTGGACCTCTGTTCCGGTGCAAACCGCGGGGCTGTATCGCTGCTCATTGTCGGCGTTGCCCGGCGATCCGTAGGTCTTTATGAGCTGTGCGAAGTCTGCCGAGTCACGCCAAAGGGCATCCGCGACGACTGTGTAGTGGCCGAGGCCGTCGGTAGTCAGTTGGATACGGTGACCAGGCTTAATGCGACTCTTGAGGTCCGCCAGGAACGTGTAGCAGTCAGCGAGGGAGCGTTCGCCGACGAGCCACGAAGGGATGAGCTTCGTGTGGGCGTCAATCGCCGTCCAGGTCCAGACATCTCCATAGTCAGCGTCTTCCTCTTTGCCCTCGGGAACGTTTTTTTGCTTGGAGCCGACGAACGACCAAATCTCATCTGCCTCAATGACCGTTAAATTGAGGTTGCGAAGTACCCCGTCCTGGTACTCGGAGCAGGCTTGGCCGATGTTTTCGAGCAGGTCATTCCTGAAGGAGCGCTCCCCGTCAAGTCAGCGTCGCCCGAAGGGCGACACGTTCCGGCTGGTTGTCGGCGTCACCACGGTTCAGGGCTTTGGCGATCGGGCGCGACGCGTCGATCCCGACTCGGCGGGCGCCGTCGGGTGGGTGGAAGCTCTTGGGGTTGTGGTGCCGTGGCGATCGCTCCAGTGACGGTCCGTGAGGGCAGCGGTCAGCTGCCAGTCATTCCTTCGCCGCGACATGGCGGCATGGAGCGTTTCGGCACCGGCCGGACGGGCTCAATCAGAGGCTCGGTCCGCTTCTCGGGACCATGACCTGCGGCGAGCTCGCGTCCGGCCGGGTCCGGCCGGTGTCATCTCGCGCTCGCAAGACAGCGGAGCTCGCCGTCTCTCAGCGCGTAGAAGACAAGGGTGAGAAGGCGCCGTGCCGCGGCGACCTTCGCGATCCGGCGCCCGCGGCGCTCGGCGACGCGGGCCATCGCCTCGCCGAGCAGCCCGCTGTGGCCCTGGCGCTGCACGGCCTCGACGACCGCCCAGCGCACGAGGCGGCTTCCCTGCTTGGTGATCGAGCCCCGGTGCACCGTCGTGTCGGACTCGCGATGGCGAGGCGTGAGGCCCGCCCAGGAGCAGAGCCGCTCGGGCGAGGAGAAGCGCGAGATGTCGCCGATCTCGGTGACGAGGATCGCCGCGAACACCGGTCCGATCCCCGGGAGCAGCTGGAGCACACCGAAGCGCGGATCGTTGCGAAGACGGTGGTGGATCTCCCGGTCGAGCATCGCGACCTCGCGGTCGATGAGCTCGATCAGGTCCCGCAGCGACTCGACGCGGATCGCGAAGCCTCCTCCGAGCGGGACGTGGTCGAGGAGCTCGAGACCGGCGACGCCGAAGAGGTCCGTCATCGGGACCGCCACCCCCTCCTTCGCGAGCACGGCGTGGATCTGTTCTCGGCAGGACGTCCGGAAGCCGACGAGCTTGTGGCGGTAGCGGACGAGCTCGCGCTGCTCTCTCAGCTCCGGGGGCGCGACGTAGGACTCGACGAGGCGTCCGAGACGGTAGAGGTCGACGAGGTCGGTCGCGTCCCGCTCGTCGTTCTTCACCCGTCGCGTCCCCCAGTTGTTGCCGAGGGGGTGCGCGAGGTGCACGTGCGCGCCCTCGGCCCGGAGGAGGTCGATGAGCCAGTACCAGCCGTTGGTCGCCTCGACGATCACGTCCGGTTCGGGACCGGCGGCGCGCACCTCGGCGACGATGCCGTCGAGATCGGAGTTGTCGAGGCGGACCATCGAATGGGTGGTGCCGGTGTCATCCCGCCGGACGATGAGCGAGCGGCGGCGGTGCAGGTCGATGCCGACGTACTGTTTCTCCACAGGGGTTCTCCTTCGTCGTGGTTGGGTTGGTCTGGAGACCTCGAGTGTGTCAACACTCGGCCCATCACGACGAAGTGAGACCCCGACCTCTTCTGGACCGCACGCCATCATCGGCTCCACTGCCGGCGCCCGAAGACGCCCCAACGACGTCCGTCACGCGAGAGCGGCGCTGCGCTCCTTCATCACATCAGACCCGAGTTTGACGACCTGAGCCTCGAATCTCATTGTCACAACGTCTTGACCAGGGAGTCCTTGTCGGAATTCGGTCGTTCGGATGCTCGGCGTAGGGGCGACAGATACTCGACATTCACTGACGTATCGCCTAGTCTCAATACGTGTTCGTGAAGACGACGGTACGCAGACGGGGCGACAAGGCCTACACGTACCTCTCCCTCGTCGAAGCGGTGCGGGTCGGGGGGAAGAACACCCACAACACGCTGCTGCGCCTCGGCGAGGTGAGCGAGCTGCGGGAGTCCGGCCAACTCGACCGGATCATCGCCGCGCTGTCCACCCACGCCGAGGGGTCCTGGGTCGCCTCCTCTTCCCTCGAGGCCGCCGGGGCGCCGTCTCTCGGCGGGGTCGCCGCGGTCGGGACCTACTTCTCCCGGCTCGGCCTCGACGAGCTGTTCGCGTCGCTCGGTGCGGCAAGGGGCTCGCGCCATCTCGAGGACACCGTCCTCGTGCTGCTGGCGAACCGCCTCCTCCGGCCCGTCTCCAAGCGCCGGACGATCCTCGAGTGGCTTTCCGACGTGGCGCTCCCCGCCGGCGTCGCGCCACCCTCGCTCGCCCAGTGCTACCGCGCCCTCGACGTGCTCTGCGCGGAGAAGGACGCCGTCGAATCCCACCTCTACCGGCGTCTCACGGACCTCGCCAACCTCGATCTCCGCCTCTGCTGCTACGACCTCACCTCGACCTACTTCGAGAGCACCACCCATGACTCGCCGGCATTCCCTTCCCGGGCCTTCGGCTACAGCCGCGACCACCGGGGCGACCGTCCCCAGGTGATGATCGGCCTCTTGGTCACCGGCGACGGAATCCCGCTCGCGCACCACGTGTTCCCGGGAAACACCAAGGACTCGGCAACCCTGCCCGGCGTCATGGCCGATCTCCAGTACCGCTTCGGCGTCGGCAAGATCGCCCTCGTTGCCGACCGGGGGCTCATCACCGAGGCGAATCTCGACGCCGTGAGCGAGGCCGGCTTCGACCACGTCTTGGCCACGCGCCTGCACCGCGACGCGGACGTCGCCGCCGTCCTCGAGTCTGCGCAGCGCGACGACGTGACCTGGGTCCCGGTGGAAGAGGGCCGTTCCTCGGCCTGTGAGATCGCGCACGGCGGACGCCGCTACGTGGTCGTCGACTCGCCCCCGCGCCGCCGGCGTGACGACCACCGGCGGGAGGAGCTCCTTTCCCGCGCTGAGGACGGATTGATCGCCCTCGAGGCCCGGGTACGGGCCGGCAAGCTCGTCGACCCGGCGAAGATCGGGGCCGCGGCGGACCGGATCCTGCGTGACTCGGGCGTCACGCGGCTGTTCACGACCACGATCCGTCCCGGGCGGTTCTCCTGGGCCTTCGACGACGAAGCCCTCGACTACGAGGAGCACGCCCTTGCCGGTCGCTACGTGATCACGACGTCGCTGTCACCGGCGGAGGCCTCGACGGCCCAGGTCGTCCGCCACTACCGGAGCCTCATGAACGTCGAGCGGCGCTTCCGTGTGCTGAAGGACTTCCTCTCGCTGCGGCCGGTCCACCACTTCACGGAGGAACGGGTGCGCGGTCACGTCGCACTCTGCGTCATCGCCGCGGTGATCGAGGCTGTGATGGGGAACGACCTCGCCCGCGCGCAGGTCAACGATCCGGACCTTCCCGAGCAGACGATGACCCCGCGGCGCGCCATCGCCGAACTCGCCCGGATCCGCCTTCACCACATCGAGGCCGCAGGGCGCGAGATCGAACTCGTCACCCGGCGCAACGCCCTCCAGGCCAAGGTGCTGAAGGCCCTCGGTGTCGACACCTCGAGCTGGGACAGGGCCACGATCGCCTGAGCTGGGCAGATGTCCGCCCCGTAGTGGAAACACGACCCGCGCGCGCCCCGTCCCACCTGCAGTTACGTAAAGGGGTCGTCAAACTCGGGTCAGAGACCGTCTGGCGGGCCACTCCGGTCGTCCGGCTGACGGCCCTCATGCTCATGCCTTCACAGAGCAGGGCAATGACTTGCGCCCTCCGCTCGGTGCTCAGCCTGTTCATATTGGACACTTTACTTAGAGGGTGTATCAGCCTCCCGAAAAGTAAAGGCAAAGATTCCAGGCGAAATGAGTTCCCTGGCTATGGTGAGAGCCCGCAGAAGTATCTCTTCCCCAACGTTCTCACCGATATCTCGTATATCGGACCGCGGCCACCCCATGATCTGTCTGCACCTGATTACCGATGGTTTAGCAAGCTTCAATCGTCGGTATTCCTCGTCGAGAAGAATGTCGCCTTCTAGGGGGCTAAAGACTCTGTCGTCACTGGAGGTTATAGGAGCAATCAGGACAATCTCGTCTTCAGGTCTTCCGCTCGCTGCTATGCCTCTTGGCCCTTCGACAAGAATCAGCGCGGGATGGGGTCCGAACGCGTGTTCATCCGCTAGATCGAGGTCACGATTAGGGAGGTCAACCTTACAAAGGTCACCGGGTCTCACCAGAGGATGTTTGACGCATCCTCTGGACCCCAAATCTGACGACTCAGCTGGGTCAACAGTGCAAATCCATCAGCCGAGTCATCAGCAGCGGCCTCAACAATCCACAGGTGCGGCTTCACGGGCTTCCAGCTTTCGTCAGATTCTAGTTCATCTGCATCTAGCTTCCAGGCGGGTACGCTGCTCATCGCTGGCTCCCTTCGTCTGACTCGCGAACGATCCCTTGAAGCACCTGCGGCATGACTTTCGATGCCAGCCGATCAATATCGGCGAATACTTCTAGCACCCAATCGCGAGGGCCGCCAGTTGGCGCGAGGTTCTTAACGATCCACTGTGAATCACAGAAAAACGCAACCTCAGAACTCTCAACATTATTAAGCAGCATCTCCGACGATGGCCCTCCCTCAAATGCGCCGACCGTCCTCAAGACACGCTGCCTAATCTCGTCCTTCGAAATAATTCCTGCTTCCACCATCCAATGGATATTCGGACTTTCTCCTGTAACCATGTATGCAAAATCCGTTCCACCGATAGATTGAAGATCTGCTTCTTTAATGGCGCTTAAACCATCTCTTCGAGCAGCGTCATAGGATTTATGAATAGGGATTACATATTGATTCATGACGTGTAATTGACGAAACGCCTTGGGCTGGAACGTTGCAAGAATGTCCGAAATGATGCCTACGCATAACGGATCAGTTAACTCGCTGGCCGTCATTAGCAACATCCCGCTGGGCCGGAGCTGCAGCTCAGTTCCATCGAGCCGAACCCCTAATCGCTCCGGCTGGACTAGAAACGACTTGATCAGGCCCTTCTCTTCCAAGCGAAGTATCGGTGAAATCCGATCTTGATAATACCGAAGCGTCGGCACCCAATCGAAGAGCAGGGTGTACCCGCTGGGCCTTACTCGACGCACAAGCGTGGTACTAGTCGAGGTCTCTTCTTGCGTGGGAGGTTTCATCACTGGGATTTTAGGATCAGGCAAATAGTTACCTTGCGGACCGCTTCCGAGCGGCCACCGCTGATTGTGCAATTTCGCGACGACGCTCTGCCGTCAGCTTCTCTGCTCTTGCAATTCCCCCTGCCCTGCCGCGGGAAACTGCGACCGGGTCTTTCACTGGATCAGGCTCAGCCTGTCCGGTCGCGACTTGGACGACGGCCCAAGCTCGCTGGGACGCGTCGCCGCCTGCCCGGCTCCGCTTCACTGTGGACCTCTCTCTAGGGGTGGTAGTCACCTATCACCTGTCATGACACCTTAGCGGGAACCTATAGCCGACTATCAAATAGATAAGACGCTCATGGCATCTCCTATGTGTCATCGGACTCAAACTCCCTGGTCAAAGCGTTTCCCCTGGTGGAACTAGGCCAAGACCCGCAAGGCCGGCGGACACGCCGGCCGGTCGCCCGGAGACCCCGACGCTCGCGGCTGGACGGTCATCGGCACCTACGCCATGCTGTACACGACGCAACCCGAAGATCTTCGCGAGCTCTGCGGGACGCCTTCGGCTGGGACCACGTCGGAGCCCACGACGACGCTGCGGGTTGGCTGATCTTCCGCCTCCCGCCGGCAGAACTCGGCGTCCACCCGGCCGGGGCCCCGGCGCAGGAGATCTCGTTCCTCTGCGACGACGTCCCTGCCACGATGGCCGAGCTCGCGGCAATGGGCGTCGAGTTCACGGGAGAGCCCGAGGATCGCGTCTTCGGGGTCCTCGTCACGATGGTCCTGCCCGGCGAGGTGAAGGCGCTCCTCCCCGGGCCAAGACATCGCACCGCGATCTGATCCCTGCGGCGCGCGGCGACGCGAGCGACCAATCCGATGGCGCGGGTCGCTCGTCCCGCGCGATCCGTCGGCCGGGTCTCGCTCAAGCCAGCGCGACAACGCCAGCCGGCTCGCGGCTTGCCGTTCCCGCTCGCGGCGCGCTCAGCCCGTCAGAGCGAGGAGCTCCCCGAAGCCAGCGCACCGAGCAGGAGCTGTTCCAGCGAGTGGGCGAGAGCCTCCGCCGCCGCCGGATGCTCGAGGAGGGACGCGATCGCGGCGAGATCCCGCGGCTGCAGGATGGACAGGCTCGCGTTCACGTTCTCGAACAGCGTCGCCACGGGGCTCACGAACCACCGGCCGCCTTCCTGGACGGTCATGAAACCGAGCGCGGGCCGGCTCGCCGTGAACCGCGTCGCCAGTCCCCGCAACGACAGCGGGAGGGCCGCGAGGATCCGGCGGAACTCCGCCGACGACGTCGCGTTCGTGGCGCACCTGCGCACCGAACGACCCTCGTAGCCGTACGTCAGACAGCCGCCCTTGTAGCTGAAGGTGACACCGTCGTAGCTCACCGCAAGCCCGATGCCGCCGATCTGGACGAGCGTCCCGCCGGCGACCGCCGAGCTCGACATCTTGAGGCTCGTGATCCTCACGCTCACCTGGGAGCGGGCCTTCGCCGCCGCCTCGGCCTTGCCGAGGAAGAGTCCTGCGTAGCCTTGCAGCGCCCCCAACTCTCCAGGCGGAAGGTCGCTGAGCAGTCCGCGCAGGTTGAACGCCGCAGCGTCGCTCAGCAGGGCACGCACCGCGCCTTCGGGGGTGCTGCTCCCGGTGGCGCTCACGGCTGCGTTGACCGTCGGTGACACCCCCGGGATACCCTCCGAGCGCAGGACGTCGTAGGCGATCGTGTAGCCGAGACTCACGTACCACGTCCCGGCGACCTTCTCGGTCACGATCGCCTCGCGCCCGGTCGAGACCGAGCTCGTCGACGTCCGGGACGCCGGTGGCAGAAGACCCCGGGTGAGTCCCCTGACGAACGAACCAATCGGCAGCTTCCCGGCGTCGAGCGAGCCCGTCACCGAACCGCCGGTGATCGAGACGGCCGCGACCGTGGGACTCAGCATCGCGGTTGCCGTCTTGACCCCGGCGAAGTGGAGGGACAAACCGCCGACGTCGCTCAGGTTCGTACTGGGAGACAACACGTCCAATCGCTCGAGTTGATGGACGAGGCCCACGAAGCCGGGCGCGATCGCGGTCCGTTCGTCGGGCGCGATCGCGTCGATCGCGCCGAGAAGATCGCTGTGATCGGCGGCATCGAGCAACCGGTTCACCGCTGCGGCCGGCGTTGAGGCGTTGCCTGGAGCGCCCGACTCGGCGACCGCGACACCGATGCCAGCTCCGATGAGGCAGATCACGACAGCGATGACGATGATCTTGCGACCTCGTCTCGCCGGTCCGTGCTGCGAGCTCGTCTGCGGCTCATCCGAGCTCCCGATTGTGCCTGAGGGTTCGATCTCGTCTGACACGCGCCGAAAACTAGCCGAAAGCCGCCTCGGCGAGACAGCGACCGAAGATGGCCGACAGGTCGTAACCGGCGTCGACGCCGATCTCGTCCTATCCGCCGGGAGCTCAGCGGGGCTGCGGTCGGGCGCGCGTGAACCCCGTTCGCACAGTCGTTCCCGTGATCGCCCAGGGAGCAAGCAGACGACCGGGCGACGGGCGCCAGACCGCCGGAGGGACCCGCCCTCGGGCACGAAGCAGCCGGTGACGACTCCCGGCTGAGCTCCGCGGAGAATCGGCAGTAGGTTGCAGGCATGGGTTTCATCTTCAGGAGGATCCTCGCCATCCTCAGACGACGGCGCGAACGCCGCAACAGGTCACGCCTCCGCTGAGCTGAATCCGCAGCTGAGCACCGTCCCCAACCTCTACCGGGTGACGAAGAGAACGGGATGCGTGAGTTGGCGCCGAGGCGTGCCGCGCTGCGCGCGAGACCACCGATCGGCTGTCTGGTCGGGAACGGGTCACGCCTGTCGCAGCCGGGACACGACTCGTCTGTCGGACGCCTCCCGATCAGGCCGTGCTCGGAGGTGGGCTCAGGTAGACGATCTCCTCGAGTTCGGCGCCGTCGCGCAGCTTCGCTGTCACCACACCGGCCCGAACCCAGCCACACGCCTCGTACAACCTGATCGCGGCACGGTGCGTCGTCGCCACGTCGAGTATCGGCCAAAGTCCGCGGGCACGTGCTTCATCCGCCGCGGTGTTGAGCAGCGTTCTGCCCAATCCCCGTCGACGGGCGTCTGGAGCCACGAGCAGTCGTGCGACGACACCGAGACGGTCCGCGGGCTGGCCCAGCCGCTCGGTCGCGAGCGCGACGACGGCATCGGCGCTACGACTGTGCAGCGACACGTGGCCGACGATCGCGACGCCGCGTTGCGCGACCCAGGCGGCGAGCGCATCGCGTGACACGAGGAAGTCCCGGAGGCTACCGGCCACGTGCGCCGGATAGCCGTCGGCAACGCGCACAGCCTCGGTCAACCGCACGCACTTCTCCACGTCCGCTTCGGTGCGGGGCCGGACGAGCACGGGAACACCATCGCGCGCACCCGGTCGGGCAGCGCGAATCCCGGTTGCCGTCGCACCGTGCACCGTGCGACGGCATGTCGTGGGTGTCAATCCAGATTGACACCCACGGGTCGTCAAGGCACCCTGACGACACGGACGCTGACGAGATCACCGACACCGCCCCCTCAGACGACCCGACCCTGGGGCTGCGCGCCGCGCTCGCCCTCAGTCGGATGGCAGAACGCGTGGAGGCGCGCCACGTCGCGTCCGCCCGCACCCGGGGCTGGTCCTGCCAACAGATCGGGGACGCCCTCGGCGTCACTCGTCAGTCGGTTCACAGCAAGTACGGGAAGACCCTCCGATGACGACGCGGGCGCACGCGCCCGACCCCGATCACCCGTGGACCACGTCCATCTACGCCCGCGAGGAAGCGCGCGTGCGCGGTGACCGGAGGGTGGGAACCGAACATCTCGTTCTCGGGTTGCTGCACGAACCACTGATCGGGTCGCTTCTCGGAGCCGATCTTCCCCGGGCCCGCGCCGCGCTCGATGCGCTCGACCGCGACGCGCTCGGCGCGATCGGTGTCCGCGCGCACCTCGGTGCTCCGCCGCTGCCGACGTTCGAGCCACCCCCGAGACCGACCCCGAAGGCGGTCTGGCAGGGCCGTCTTCCCCTGACACCCGCCGCCAAGGTCGCGTTGCAGGAGGCGGGCAAGCCGATCCGGCGCGGCCGGCAGATCACCGCGCCGGAGGTCCTCCTCCGGCTCCTCGAGCGGGAACCACCGGACCCTGGTGCAGCGTTGTTCGTGGCCCTCGATGTCGATCGGGCGCGTTTGCGCGTCGGTCTCATCACGCGGCCATCCGCGTCCTGACCGACGACGGGGTTCCCAACAGGGTTGCGCGCTCGCGCTGTTGACCCGGTGGCTTGCGGCGTCGGCGCATCGGTATGTTTGCGGGCGTGGCGTCTGCGGCGGTGATCTTGGATCTCGACGACACGTTGATCGTCGAGGAGGCGCTGGCGCGGTCTTCCCTGCGACGGGCCGGAGAGCTGCTGCAGGGCAAGGATCCCGCGGAGGTTGTGGAGGTCGTGCTGACGACCGCCCGTCGGATCTGGCGCGCCGGACCTGACTACTCGCTCTGCCACCGACTCGGCATCGCGTCGTGGGAGGGCCTGTGGGCCACGTTCGAAGGCAGCCCCTCGGTCCTCGACGACGTCCGCGACTGGGCTCCCGTCTACCGGCAGGAAGTCTGGCGCGCCGCGCTCGCCGAGCTCGGCATCGACGATCCCGCGCTCGCGACGACGCTGTCCGACGCGTACGTGGAATACCAGCACGGTGGGCACCCGCTCCTCGCGGGGGCCGCGGAGCTCGTGCATCTCCTCGAAGGCCGCTGCCGACTCGGGCTGCTCACGAACGGGCCGGCCGACATCCAGCGGCTCAAGCTCGACGGCACGGGGCTCGCGGCGAGTTTCGGAGCCGTGGTCATCTCCGGCGAAGTCGGGATCGGCAAGCCGGACCCGGACGTGTTCGCCCTCACGCTCTCGCGGCTCGGCGCGCAGGCGGCGTCGGCGGTCATGGTCGGCGACAGCTGGGAGCGCGACATCCTCGGCGCGCTCGACGCCGGGCTGTCGGCGGCGTGGGTCTCGGCGGGTCGCCCTCTGCCGGAGAGGCGACCGAACATCACCGTGGTCGACGGGGTCGGCGAACTGATCGGCCGCAGTTTCTGACCGGTCGGCTGGGCCGACCGTCCACCGCTCCCGCAATCGCGCGCCCGCCTACCACGCCCTGCCACCACGGACGCGCCTGGACGGACCGCGCGGGCACGGTTCAGCCGGGAACGAGTCCGTTCTTCGCGGCGAACGGATCCACGGTCGCGTCGCGGTGCCACGCCAACTCGATCCTGTCTGCCACACCGGAGGCGTGCGGCTCCCCGTACAGCCGTGCGAGCAGGGCGAGGGCCATGTCCATGCCGGCGGCCACGCCCGACGAGGTCCACCGGTCGCGGTCCTCGACCCAGCGGGCCTCGGCGACCCACTCGACACGCTCGCTCTGCTGGCGGGCCCAGGCGAACGCCCGCTTGTTCGAAGTGGCGCGGTAGCCGTCCAGCAGTCCGGCCTTGGCGAGCACGCCCGAGCCCGTGCACACCGACGTGACGTACGACGCCTCGCGCGACCACCCGGCGAGCCAGGAGAGGAAGGGCTCGTCCTCGACCAGGCGACGCGTTCCGATGCCCCCGGGAAAAAGCACGATCTCTGGCGCGGGCGCGTCATGACAGGCCACCTCGGCCACCACTCGCTGCCCCTGGGCGCTGCGCACCGGACCGGCGGCGGGCCCCACCAGGCTCACCTCGAATTGCTCGCTCACGCCGAAGACCTCGAGCGGTCCGAACACGTCGAGCAGCTCGAACCCCTCGAAGAGCACCGTCGCGATCCGCCGGGGTCGTCGTGCCTCGCTACTCGCCGCAACCATCGCCCGCCTCGCTCCTTCCGTTGCCGCCCGACCGCCGTGTCGTCCGTTCTACAGGCGTTTCGGGAGCTATCTCGCCTCGCCCCGCCAGCGCCGTTCCGTCACAGGTCCGTCGTCGTCGTCACTAGCATCACAGCGGTGACCGAGATCGTCGTCGTCGCCCAGCCAAACGGCACGTTTCGGGTCGATGTGCGCAGCGACGGATCCGCGACGACCCACGTCGTCAGCGTCCCTGCCGGGTATTTGGCCGCGCTCGGCTGCGACGACGTTCCGACCGAGCAGCTCATCCAGGCCTCGTTCCTCTTCCTCCTCGAGCGCGAGCCGCCGAACTCGATCCTGCGTCGCTTCCGCCTCGACCAGATCGCCGACTACTTCCCCGACTACCCGTCGACGATCGGCCAGCGCCTGCGGAGCCGCGACTGACCGGACCGACGATCCCGCCGCGGCCGGCGGGGCAGGTTCCCGGGAATCTCGCCGGGCCGGCGCGCGGCGTCGGCAGGCTCAGAAGCCGCCCAACTTGTAGCCGAGCGCCCGCAGGAGGCCCATCCGGTCGGCGACGTCCGCGCTCGTCTCGACCCCGAGCGGCTTGGCGCCGTCCACGACGCCGAGGATCCCCCGCCCGAGGGCGGTCTCGGCGACGATCACCTCGACGGGGTTCGCCGTCGCGCAGTAGATCGAGCAGACCTCGGCGACCTGCTTGATCTGGTTGAGCACGTTCACCGGGTAGCCCTCACGCAAGAACACGACGAAGGAGTGCCCGGCGCCGATCGCCTCGGCGTTGCGCGCCGCGAGCGCGACGAGCTCATCATCGTTGCCCGAGGTGCGGACAAGCCGCTTGCCGGACGCTTCGCAGAAGGCGACGCCGAATCGCAGTTGCGGACTCGCCCCAAAGAGGACCTCGTGGAGGTCTTCAACGGTCTTGATGAAGTGCGATTGGCCGACGATCACGTTGAGTTCGTCCGGGAACTCCAGCGCGACCGCCGACAGCTCGAGTACAGCCATCGTCTCTCTCACCTCGCAGCGGCTAGGACAATCCGCCTCCAATCTCGCTGTCGGAGCTTGTCGGCGCAAGACAGCGCCAGGCAAGACCCAGTTGGCCCTTTCCACCTGGCCACTCAGGCCTTACCGTGGGAACCGTGACTGCCCCGGGCAGCCGAGCATCCCCGCCGTCAGGTCCGCGATGCCCCTCCGGCGACTCGACCCTGCCCGCGACCCGCGACGCCGGCGTCGGGCTCACGCCGTCGGCCCGCAAGGGACCCGGGTGGGAACGGCGATGAGACCCCACGGCGGTCGGGCCGGCGGACGGTTCACCGACCGCGTCGACGCCGGCCGACAGCTCGCCGCGTGCCTGGAGGAGTACCGCGGGACCGACGCCGTCGTCGTCGGGCTTCCCCGGGGCGGCGTCCCCGTCGCCTTCGAGATCGCGACGGCGCTCGCGCTGGCGCTCGACGTGATCGTCGTGCGCAAGCTCGGCGTGCCCTACCAACCCGAGCTCGCGCTGGGCGCGGTCGGCGAACACGGGGTCCGCGTCCTCAACCGTGCCGTGGCGGCCGCCACCGGGATCGGCGACGAGGCGCTTGCCGCGATCGAGCGACGCGAACGCGTCGAGGTCGAGCGGCGTGCCACGTTGTTCCGCGCCGGGCGAGAGGGTGTCGCGCTCACCGAGCGCACGGTCATCGTCGTCGACGACGGCATCGCGACCGGCGCGACGACCCGCGCCGCCTGCCAGGTCGCCCGCGCCGCCGGTGCCACGCGAGTCGTCCTCGCCATCCCCGTCGCGCCTGCGGAGTCTCTCGCCGAACTCGCCGATGCGGTCGACGACCTTGTCTGCCTGACGGCGCCCGCCTGGTTCAACGCGGTCGGCGAGTGGTACGAGGACTTCACGCAGACCTCCGACGCGGAGGTCATCGCCTTACTCGCCCAGGCCGCGACCCAGCGACCCGGAACCGGCGCGAACCCGGCCGCCATCTGAGGCGCTGCGCGTCCCTCGGCTCGGCGCGCCGCGTCGCACCCCGTCGGCGAGGTCGAACCGGGCCCGCCGGGGTCGACTGCGATCCGACGCCGCGTCGGTGCAGGGCCGGGTCATGACGGACCGGTCCTGCCTCGGGCCGGGCGCAGCCGAGACGACGGCCGCTTCTTCGCTCGGGAGACATCGACCGCCGAGGGGGGCGCGCCGGCGACGGAGCCGCCCGGCCCGTTCCGCGGGGCGCGCGCCCGGGCGGCTCCTGCCCGTCCGCGCGAGCATGGTGCGCGGTGAGACAGCCAGACACGACGTGAACCCGACGAGACCGCCGCGGCCGACGACCGCCGATTGCGTTACCGTCGATGTCGCCACCGCGTCGACACCACTGCAGGGAGGTCGGTCGTGACGATCAAGATGAAGATCGCCGGAGAGCTCGCCCAGTCGATCACCTGCCAACTCGAGCCGGGGCAGGCGGTCTACTCGAACTCGAACAAGTTCCGCTGGAAGACGACGAACGTGTCGATGGAGACCCGGCTCAGCACGCCGCCGGGCGCGGATGCCGCCGCCGGGGCCCCGGCGAAGAAGGGCGGCCTGCTGCAGCAGGCGCTGTCGACGGCAACCGACGTCGGCAAGCGCGTGCTGAGCGGGCAGAGCCTCGCCTTCCAGTGGTTCCGCCCGGAAGGGGGTTCCGGACTCGTCGCGTTCGGAGGGAACCTGCCCGGCCAGATGCGCGTCATCGAGCTCGACGGGTCGACCGGCTGGCTGACCGAGAAGGAGGCCTTCGTCTGTGCCGAGGAGAGCGTCAAGTTCGGGATCGCGCTGTCCAAGTTCCGCTCCGGTCGGCGGAGCGGCGAGGGCTACATCCTCGAGCACTTCACCGGTTCGGGGACCTTGCTCGTCGCCGGCGGCGGGACGCTCATCGACCTCGACCCCGCCAACTACGGCGACAAGATCCAGGTGCACGCGGGAGCGCTCGTCGCCTTCGCCGAGACCGTCGAGTACGGCATCGAGTACGTTGGCGCCCTCAACGCGCAGACCATGATGACCGCCGTGTTCGGCGGACAGGGGCTGAGCCTCATCACCCTCACGGGCAGCGGACCCGTGATCCTGCAGTCGACATTGCACTTCAACCTGGAGACCGAGGAGAGGAACACCGACGACAAGCGTGGCGTGCGCGCCGCCGGCGGTCTCCTCGACAGGCTCTAGACGATCAAGTGGTTCCGGACGAGGAGGAACGATGCCGTTCATCGACAGAGTGAAGGCGGGTGCAGCTCAGGCGGCCCACAAGGCGCAGGAAGCGGCCAAGGCCGGGCAGGCCAAGATCGACGAGGCGAAGGCCAAGCGTGAGCAGGACGCGATGTTCCGCGACCTCGGCGCGGCCGTCTACGCGCAGCGCAGCGGCACCGGTGACGCAAGCACGTCGGCGGAGATCGACCGGCTCGTCGCGGCGCTGAAGGAGCACGAGAAGGCGCAGGCCGAAGCCGAGGCTGCTGCGGCGGCGTCCGACGCGCCGGCTGCCCCGGGCGCGACGACCACGGGAGATTTCAAGCTCGAGGACTGAGCCCGCGGATCTCGAGTGCCAGAAGAGCCCAGCTCATGGCCGGGCTCTTCTGGCACTCCAGCCGCGATCAGCGCTCGACGACGACGACCGTTCCTGTCAACGAGGTCAGGCCGAGCCGCTCGAGGCGGCCGATGATCCCGTAGGTGCCGGGGACCAGGCTCTCCGGGGCGATCGTCGCCAACCGGACGGGAACCTCGATCGCCGCGCCGGGCGGGACGAGGATCGTCTTGGCAGCACGGTTCGAACTCGGGGTCAACTCGTCATCGCGCGAGGCGAGGAGGCGCCGGTTCGACGGCAGCTCGAGCAGCCAGGCGACGACCTCGAGGGGTTTCTCGCCGTCGGCCGACCAGACCTCGTTGCTCATGTTCTTCACCTTGGCGTAGAGCTGCGGCGCCAAGCCGCGCACGATGACCTGCTCGACCGGCCAGAGCAGCTCGAGGTCCTTCGTCGGCGACGTGCCGGTCGCGATCGGTCGCAGGTTGCGCCCGGCGCTGCCGGCGCGCCAGACGCCCGATTCGAGCTTCAAGGGCGCGACCGCCCATTCGCCCTCGGCGCCGGGCTCCGGCGCACAGTAGACGCGGTTCACCGGGTCCTCGTGGACGAGGCGCCAACCCGTCGGGGGGAGGAAGCGCCAGGCGTTGAGGACCTCGCGTCCGTAGAACGTTCCGCCGTGGGCGAGCACCTCGTCGATGGGGGTGCCTTCCTCGCTGAACGTGCCACCGTCGATCAACCACTCGCCGATCTGGACCGTTTGGCCCACGGCCTCGGTCGACTGGATGAGTTCCGCCTCTGTCGTGTTCTGCATGCCACGCAGTGTGGCACTCGTAGCCACTCTCCGTCAAGAAAAAAACGAAGTTCGCCACTTAGTGTGGTCAATTGCGGTCTGTCTAGCACTTCCATGCGCTCCAGCTGGCCTATCAGCATTAGCGCGAAGAGTGGTTGAGCCAGTCGCAATACTCACAAAGAGTGAGATTTCTAGCCCCGTGTCGCACCGAGAGTGGTCAGCGGGGTCGAGCGGTCAGCGGAAGTCCCGGGAACGACCGACCGCCATCGCGAGCTCGAGCACCTCGAGACGCTCGGCGACGACCGACCGCGCCGCGCCGGCGCCTTCGAGCCTGCCACGGACGACAAGCGCCGGCGCCGAGGCGACGGCAGCACGGTGGTGGGCCCACAGCCCCGGGGAGCAGATGACATTGACGACCCCGGTCTCGTCCTCGAGGTTGATGAACACCGTCCCGCCCGCGGTCGACGGACGCTGGCGGTGGGTGACGACGCCCGCCACGAGCACCTTGCCGGGCGCGGTCGCCTCGACGAGCGAGGCCGCCGGACACACGCCGCGTCCGTCGAGCCATTCCCGCAGCGGCGCGAGGGGGTGGTTGTCGGTGGACACGCCCGTCGCCCAGATGTCGGCGGCTAGCTGGTCGACCTCGCTCATCTCCGCCAGCTTGGGCGCGACCGCCCCGGGGACCATACCGGGCAACCGCTCGGGGCGCCCGCCGGCAAGCGCGCCCGCGGCCCACAGCGCCGACCGGCGCGAGGTGGTGGCACCGGACCGGTCGGACCCTGCGAGCGCGCCGAGGCCGGTGAGAGCGTCCGCCGTCGCCAGCGACTCGAGCTGGGATCTGCTCGGACTGACCCGACGCGCGAGATCATCGATGCTCGTATACGGCGCCGCGGCGGCGACCCGCGCCGCGAGCTCGGCACCGATCCCGCGCACCCGGGCGAGGCCGAGGCGCACCGCCGTCGTGCCGGCGCGGCGCGGATCGTCGACGAGCGTCGCCGCGACGGCGCTCTCGTTCACGTCGGGGCGGAGCGTCGTAACCCCGTGACGCCGCGCGTCGGCGACAAGGCTCGCCGGCGACCAGAACCCCATCGGCTGGGAGTTCAACAGCGCGGCGAGGAACGCCGCGGGGTAGTGGTACTTGAACCACGCCGAGGCGTAGACGAGATAGGCGAACGAGACCGAATGGGACTCGGGGAAGCCGAAGTTGGCGAAGGCGGCAAGCTGTTCGTAGATCGTGTCGGCGATCTCGCCGGTGATCCCGCGTTCGGCCATCCCGTCGTAGAGCCGCCCCCGCAGCCGTTCCATGCGCGCCGCCGAGCGCTTCGAGCCCATCGCCTGGCGGAGCTGGTCCGCCTCGACGGCGCTGAACCCGGCGACGTCGATCGCCATCTGCATCAGCTGTTCCTGGAAAAGCGGCACACCGAGCGTCTTTTCGAGGGCTCCCTGCAAGAGGGGGTGGAGGTAGCGCACCTCCTCCTCGCCGTTGCGCCGGCGCAGGTACGGGTGGACCGAACCGCCCTGGATCGGCCCCGGCCGGATCAGCGCGACCTCGACGACGAGGTCGTAGAACACCCGCGGGCGCAGCCGCGGCAACGTCGCCATCTGGGCGCGGCTCTCGACCTGGAACACCCCGATCGAGTCGGCGCGGGCAAGCATGTCGTAAACGGCGTCCTCCTGAGGGATCGTCGCGAGCTCGATCGCCTCGCCGTGGCGCGCGGCGACGAGGTCGACCATGCGGTGGAGCGCCTCGAGCATGCCGAGCCCCAGGAGGTCGAACTTCACGAGCCCGACGGCCGCACAGTCCTCCTTGTCCCACTGGAGCACCGACCGTCCCTCCCGCCGGGCCCACTCGATCGGACAGACCGCGATCACCGGCCGGTCACAGATCACCATCCCGCCGGAGTGGATGCCGAGATGCCGCGGCAAACCCTCGAACCCGGCCGCGAGACGCACTACCTCCGGGGGGATCCCGAGCTCGGAGGCCGCGGCCGACGGGCAGGTGCCCGCCGGCGCGGGGTGCGAGATGCTCGCCACGAACGCCGTCCCGACCGCCGCCGACCAGGTGTCGATGGCGCCGGGTGGGTAGCCGAGCGCCCGCCCGACGTCGCGGACCGCCGAGCGCGGGCGGTAGGTGACGACGTTCGCCACCTGGGCGGCGTGCTCCCGGCCGTAGCGGTCGTAGACGTAGGCGATGACCTCGTCACGCCGACCGGACTCGATGTCGAGGTCGATGTCGGGCGGGCCGTCGCGGGCGGGCGACAAGAACCGCTCGAACAGCAACCCCAGGGCGACGGCGTCGGCATTCGTGATCCCGAGCGCGAAGCAGACCGCCGAGTTCGCCGCCGATCCCCTCCCCTGACAGAAGATGTTCGCGCGCCGGCAAAACTCGACGATGTCCCAGACGACGAGGAAGTAGCCGGGGAAGCCGAGCATCTCGATGATTTCGAGTTCCCGGTCGATCGCCTCCCACGCCCCCGGCACGCGTGCCGCGCCACGCCGGCCGTAGCGGCGGGCGCCGCCCGCCTCGACGAGCGTCCGCAGAAACCCCGCCTCGTCGGTGCCGTCCGGCACCGGGAACGGCGGAAGGCCCGGGGCGATGAGGCGGAGGTCGAAGGCGCACGCCCGACCGAGCTCTGCGGCGGCGGCGACGGCCCCGGGGTAGCGGCGGAACCGCCGCGCCTGCTCGGCTCCCGAGCGCAGCGAGGACCCGGCCCAGGCCGGGAGCCAGCCGTCCGCCTCCGCGAGACTGCGCCGGGCCCGGACCGCGGCGAGCGCCGTCGCCAGCGCGTAGCGGGACGGTGTCGCGTAGTGGGCGTTCGTCGTCGCGACGAGGCCGAGGCCGGCGCGGATCCCGAGTGTCGCGAGGGCGTCGTTGCGCGCCTCGTCGAGCGGTGTGCCGTGGTCGAACAGCTCGACCATGACGTTGTCCCGGCCGAACGCCTCGACGAGGCGCGCCAGCTCGCGCGCCGCCGCGGTCGGGCCCTGCGCGCAGAGGGCCATGGGCACGCCGCCGCGCCGGCAACCGGTGAGCACGCACCAGTGGCCCGCGTGTGCCCCGGCGAGGAGCCCGAGATCGAAAGCGGGCCGGCCCTTCTCGCCCCCGGCGAGCTGGGCGCGGGCGATCGCCGTCGACAAACGGGCGTACCCCTCGGGATCCCGCGCCAGCACGACGACGTGGACGGCCTCGGGGTCGATCGCGCCGGTCCGCGCCTCCACCTGGCGGGCACCACCGGTCGGCAGCGAGAGCTCGGCCCCGAAGACCGTCGCCAGCGAGAGCTCCCGGGCGGCGGCGGCGAAGCGGACGACGCCGTAGCACCCGTCGTGGTCGGTGAGCGCGAGCGCCTCGAGGCCGAGGCGTGCCGCTTCCTCGGCGAGCTCCTCGGGGCTGGAGGCGCCGTCGAGGAAGCTGAAATTCGAATGGCAGTGCAGCTCGGCGTAGGGCACTGCGCCGCGGGAGGGCTCGAGGCCCGCCGGTGCAGGACGGGCTCTGTGACTCCCGCCGCGCCCCGCGACGGCGGCGCGCGGCGGCGTGTGCCCGTCATGCCGTCCCGAGAGGCGACGCTCGAGCTCGGACCAGGGAACGATCGGGTTGAACGAACTGATCGGATGACGATATCGAACATATGTTCGATTTGCTAGAGGCCTCCACCTGCCCCGATCTCTTCCATGGCTGGCTGGCGCCCTTAGGCGAGGGTGCTCACCGGCCGGTAGCTCGGATGCAGGGCGAGCCCGAGCGCCGCCTCGAGTCCGGCGGCGAGCCGCAACAGCACGGCCTCGCTCCACGCCCGGCCGAGGAACGCCAGCCCGACCGGGAGTCCGTGCACCGTGCCGATCGGGACCGTGATCGACGGGTAGCCCGCCACCGCGGCGATGCTGTAGCCCGCACCGAGGAACGCGTCACCGTTCACGTGGTCGATGCACCACGCCGGGGACGTCGTGAGCACCGCGAGCGCGTCGAGGCCACCCCCGGCGAGCGCGAAGTCGATCCCCGCGGTCGTCGAGCACTCCGCGCAGCGCGCCCGGGCGACGCGGTACGCCTCGTCGTCGAGCCCTCCCGTCGCTTGTGCGCGCTCGAGAAGCTCCTGGCCAAGAAACGCCAGCTCCGCGTCGGCGTGGGCGGTGTTGTAGGCGATCACCTCGGCGAGCGAACGGGGTCCGGCGCCCACGGCGTCGGCGCGGGCCGCGAGATAGCGGTCGACGCCGTCGTGGAACTCGTAGCACAGCACGACGAGCTCGTCCTCGGCGACCGGCGCCTGCTCGGCGCCAGGGATCTCGACGGCATCGACGACCGTCGCACCGGCGTCGCGCATCGCCGCGACCGCCTCGACGAACAACGCATCCGACGCCTCGTGGTAGCCGGAGAAACGGAACCGTGGCCGTTCGCTCGCGGCCACCCGCGGCACTCCGATCCTCGCACCGGCCAGACCGTCGGGTCGGCAGCACGGGCGGTAGTCGTCGGGCAGGTCCGCCGGCCGACGGGCGCACGCCGGATCGGCGGGATCAGCGCCGACCAGCGCGCCAAGAAGCGTCGCCGCATCGAGCACCGAGCGCGCCAACGGCCCCGGCGTGTCCTGGCTCGCGGCGATCGGCACGACTCCCGTGCGGCTCACGAGACCGACGGTCGGCTTCATGCCGACGAGCCCGGTGACCGACGCCGGGCTGAGGATCGAGCCGTCGGTCTCGGTGCCGATCGCGAGCGGTGCGAGACCCGCGGCGACGGCGGCGCCCGATCCCGACGACGAGCCGCTCGGGCTCCGGTCGAGCGCGAAGGGATTGCGCGTCTGGCCACCGACGGCGCTCCACCCCGAGGAGGAATGCGCCGACCGGAAGTTCGCCCACTCCGAGAGGTTGGTCTTGCCGAGGATGACGACACCGGCGTCACGCAGCGCGCGCACGACCGTGGCGTCACGGTCCGGCGGTGCAGACGCGAGTGCCAGCGAACCCGCGGTCGAGGCGAGTCCCGCCGTGTCGAGGTTGTCCTTGATAAGGACCGGGATGCCGTGCAACGGCCCGCGGACGGCGCCCGAGGCGCGCTCGGCGTCGCGGTCCCGCGCGGTCCCGACGGCTTGCGCGTCCACGGCGAGAACCGCGCGGAGCCGCGGCCCGGCGGTGTCGATCGCGGCGATCCGTGCCAGCAGCGTCTCGGTCAGCTCGGTGCTCGTCGTCTCGCCGGCGTCGAGCGCCTGTTGGAGCGTCGCGAGGTCGGCGTGGGCGAGCTGTGCGGATTGAGGATGCGGGTCCTCGATCGGTCCTTTTCCCATCGGGCCTTCCTGCCGCGTGTGTTGAAGTGATTCTCGTCGCTCGGTAACGGGCGTGCGACCTGCCGGTCAGTCGTAACTCCCCTCGACGATCCAGCGACCCCGATCGACAGCGAGCAGGTGCGCGTCCCCGTCCGCCGTGACGACTTGGATCCAGGCGCGCCGCCGATGTGTGGCCGTGTCCCACCACTGCTCGTCGATCGGCCAGGGACCGGCCCACGCGACAACCGACGACGGCGGTCGCCCCCCGACGACGACGCTCGCCGGCACCCCGCTCGGCGTGCCACGCCCGTCCACGCCGACGTGGCGACCGTCACCGTCGAGCACTTCCGCGGGATACGGCTCTTGGGGCACCACGATCGGATTCGGACAGGGCAGTTGCCCGGGCCATGGCAGCGCGGCGTCGACGGGGCGCGCGGGGATGGGATCGCCGAACGGGACGAAACGGACCCGCTCGGCCGGTCCCCGGCCGCCGACGAGCAGGGGCCGGACGACCGCCTCGGGCCCGAGCAGTCCCTGGACCCGGGCGAACACCCGGGCGACCCGTTCGCCGTCGGTGCGCGGACGTCCCCACAGCTCGAGTTGGCGGCCGGTGTCGGCCACGACGTCGGTCGGCACGAGTCGGACGCGCGCGATTCCCACCTGCTCGCTCGTCTCGTCCGCGCTCCCGAAAAGGTCGGGGCCGGCAAGCCACGCCTCGAGCTGCCAGCGGAGCCGCTCCGCGACGAACGCCGGAGTCCACGCCCCTTCGTGCGCCCAGCGGCGCTCGAGCCGGCTCCCCGTCGACGTCTCGACCTCGATTCCCAAGAAGCTGCAGACGAGCCCTTCGCCCGAGAGCCGCTTGCAGAGTTTCTCGGCGAGGCTCTTGGCGACGAAGGCCGCCGTGTCGACGTTGACGGCGGGAGGCTCGAGAAGTGTCTCGACGGCGAGATCGCGCGGACGCGGGCGCACGTCGAGGGAACGTCCGTCAAGTCCTCGCGCGAGATGGTGGAGCCGCGTCCCCTCGGGGCCGAAGCGGGCGAGGACGTCGACCTCCTCGAGCGCGGCGAAGCCACCGAGGGTCGTGATCCCGAGACGCCGGAGGAGATCGGAAAGTTCGGCACTCCCGATGTGCTCGATGTCGAACGGCGCGAGAAACACCCGGGCTCCGCCCCGGGGAACAACGCAGCCTTGTTGTGCGGCCATCGTCGCCGCGAACGGTCCATCGGCGACCCCGACCCGCCACCAGTCGCCAACGAGGGGCGCACGCTTGTCAGCGGGTTGTGGCACGCCGCCGAGCCCGAGGCGATCGCCGAGCGCCGCGACTGTCTCTGCCACGTCGACGGCGAAGGACTCCTCGCCTCCGAAGTACCGGGCCGGCCCGCGGGTCGCGAGGGCGGCCCACCCGGGACGGCGGACGGCAACAAGCGCCCCGAAGCGTTCCAGGGCTACGACGACCGACTCGAAGGCCCGGACCTCAGCCCCGGGATCGCGCGAGACGATCGCGAGCCCAGAACAGCACGACTCCGCTTGACGTCGGCGCTGAAAAGGGTGGACGCCCGACCGCCGGGCAGCTGCCGACGCGGCGATCACCTTGCCGGCTTCGACGACAGCGACCGCCTCTTCGGATCGGTGCCCAGCGGCGCTCACCGGCCAGTCGGGGCACCACAAAACGAGCGTCCGCTCAGGGATGGGACCTCTCATCGCGTGCCCGCCGAGCCCGCCGCAACCTCCGTGGCAACCCGGGGCGTGAACGGGATGTCCCCGGGCAGCGACGGGAACCAAAGACTCGCGCGCTTCTCGCGCGGAGACGCGGCACGCCGGGTCGCGACGACGTCGACCCGGTGCGAGCACATCCTGCCGCTGCCGACCCCCAACCCCGTGAACGAGCCCCCCGTCACCGAGAGGCGGACGTCGACCCCGTCCGGCCAAGGTCGACTGACCACCGCGGAGGCCGCCTGCGAACCGGCGAGGACGACGAGTACCGCGCGGCGCTCTCGGGCCCGGACACCCAACCGACATCGGTCGGCCGGGGTCAGCTCGGGCGCGGCGGCGAGCACGATGTCGCACCCGTCGAGCAACGCCGCGACAACGGTCGTGAAACGTCTTGCGGGTCGGGGCACGAGGACGAGACGATCAAGCGCGACGCCGAGTTCGTTCGTGGCGACAAGTCCCAAGTCCTCCAGCCCGACGGCCGCACACCACGCGCCCAGCGAGCTCGCCTCGGCAATAAGACCGAACGCAACCGATGTCGTCCCCCGGGCGCCGTCGGCCGCGATAACGAGGGTGCTCCCCCGTCGGAGGCCGGGCGTGCCGAGGAGTTCGGCGAATCCTGGTGCGACCGGCAAAAGCTCGTCGCGTGCCAGGACGAGCGGCCGGATCCGTTGCGCGATCAGGCCGGGAACCGCCGGACGGACCCGCTGACCAGCACCCGGCATCCCCCGGGCAGGCTCGGATCGCTCGGGGACGGGAAGTGCCACGGCCATCCCCGAACGTTAGCGAACATATGTTCGATAGCCAAGGCTCGGATGGTGGAACGACGAACGTCTCCACTCGGCACTCGACTACGTCTCACCGGTCGAGTTCGAGATGTCGCTGAACCAGAGGACCGCCTGAGCTCAGCAGCCAGCGGGGTAAAGAACTCTGGGGCAGCTCAGGGTCTCCATCAAACCCAGAAGGGCGGTTCATTGCCAGAATGGAATTTTCGGCATTGCAAATTTGCCTGGGGTGGTCGGCGGGCCCACGAGTCTTACGATGCTTTGGAAGCCGGCTTGAACGGTCACGGTCTTCATCGCTCCACGCAGATTCTGTATCGTGACCGCTCCCGCGTAGACGCGGACCCGTGAGTAGGTCTGAGTGATCTCGACGCTGAAGCTCGCGTTCGGATTCGTTTCCGCGTGTGGAATCGGTCCGGCGGAAACGCACTTGCCACAGGCGGCGTAGTTGACCCGGGTGATCATCTCTGACGTCCGCACCTCTGGCTGGAGAGAGCGTCCGGTGACGTCATACAGGACGTCGCCAAGAGTCTGCAGGGAAGTGAACTGAAACACGGTGCCGGACAGCACCACGATTGGGAGCGCAGGAAGCGCCCAGACCGATCCCGCACCAATCACGAGCGCGACCGACGCACCGGCGGTCACCGCCCCCGCTTCCACCGCCAGGCGGGCGACACCGCTCTTCGTGTGTACCGAGTCGTAGGGCACAAGCGATCGAACGTCGGCGAGTGATTCGCTCACGCCCGTCTTGGCATTGACGAGGGTGGCGACACCGTGCGAAACGGTCGGGGCTCTTAGGAGTGGAATCACACAGGTCGCCGTCTCGAGGCATGGAGTTTCGGCGATGGTGGTCGTCGTTGCAGAGTCCGGTGTCGTCGTGCTTAGGGTGGGGCTGCCCTTGTTCGGGAGCGTGATCGACCCTCCGGCCTCGATCTGCCAGTGGCCCACGCACTTGCCGCTGGACTGGGACGTGACGAAGAGATAGTCACCAGTCTCCTCGTCGTAGCCGAAGGACTGGCCGTTGCTCAGCGACGAACGTCGGTCCGCACCACCGGCTGGCGCAGTGTCGTAGACGATGACCGGCTCACCGGTGTGGTTGGTGACCGTTACCGTGACGAAGACTCCTGTTGCCGGGAAGGGAGCAGTCGGAACGCCGCAGGTCGGTGTCGGCGTGGTGGTCGTCGTCGACGAGGTTCCCGTCGACGAGCCCGACACCCGATAGCCGTCGATCGAACCTGTGATTTGGCCCCCATTGCATTTAATGCTGTCTTCGTATTCGGCGCCAACATAAGAGGACCCTTGAGAAGTGAAGTAGATCTCACCTTGGCAGGAGACGCCTTGACCGATTGCGCTCGACGTGACTTGGGCGACGTAAAGCTGCCCAGAGAGTGTAGGAAGGGTCTGAGTTTTCAGATCGATCGTTCCGCTGATGTCCCCACTGATCTGCGACCCTTCGACGGTGAAGGTGAGGCCGGTCAATTGCTGCCCAGGCTGAGCGATTGGGATGGTCGAGGAGTAGACGGTAAACGTCGCCGTCCAGGTCCCGTCCAGTTGGCTCGCCGCGCTCGCGAGGGGAGAGTCTGCAAGACCCGAGGACGCGCCCGCCACAACGGAGAGCAATGAGCAGCCGAGGAAGACACTTAACGAAATGACACCGGCCTGGCGCCACGGGTGCTGGTGAGAGAGGTTCCTCATCGCGGACCTCCTAAAGGAGTTCACGTTCCTTCGACTACGCGTGCAATCGACAGACGCTAGACGTGGTCGGGTGACATGAGGTTGATTCAGACACAAATGAGCTGATGAAGGTGACCAACATGTGCCATGGTCGGGACCGCAATTTGTCATGCCATCGACCAGATCGCAGGACCGCCGACGCCGGCCTTGCGCCCACGGACGCAATCGCCAGTCGAAAGTTGGGGACGTCCGCGCCTGAAGATGCTCATCCCGTCCGAGGAGTACGTGCGCTACTGGCCGATCCTGCCGTCGATCCTTTCGCGAAGGAAGTCGGCGTGGCCGCAGTGGCGTGCATACTCCTCGATCATGTGGACGAGCACTTCGCGAAGCGAGACACTCCCGTCTTGCCCGCCGCGCCCGAGGGTGCCAGTGACTTCCAGGTCGGGCGCCTCATCGACGAACCGCTCGGCGAACGCCATTTCATCGCGCCACGCCGCCCAAGCCTCGGCAACCACGGCGCGCTCAGGCAGCGCACCGCTAAACGTCGCGTCCCGGTCGTCATCGGTGCGAAAGATGGCCGCAACATCCTCGCCTGCGAGCACCTGGCGGAACCAATACCGTTCGACGTCTGCGAGGTGGCGGACCAGGCCGAGCAACGACAGATCGGACGGCGGAACCGAACGACACGCGAGGGCCTTCGCATCGAGGCCTGCGCACTTGAGCTCGAGCGTCTGGCGGTAGGCGCGCAGGTAGTTGACCAGGGTGGCACGCTCGCCGACCGACGGAGCTTGACTGCGCGGGTCCTCGTCGGGAGGCACGAACATGTCCTCCCACCCGAAGCTCCGGATGACCGGCGCATCCGTTAGCTGCTCCCGCTGCTCCTCGTCGCCTGGCATAGGCCAAGTCTGCCCGATGCTCGTTTCGCGATGCGCGGACTCCGTTGACCGGTTCATGTTGAGAAGACAGGCCCCTCTGTCCCGACTTCAGCGGGTGCACGATGAAGTCGCAGGTCACATGGTCGCGCTTCACCCGTTTTGTCCCTACATCGCCCTGGAAGCTCGTTTCAACAGGTGAGCTTTGAGCGCCAGGTCGAGGTGTCGACGCCGAAGGCGCCGAGGATCTGTGCTTGGAAGGGGCTCGGCCGGGTGATCACCTGACGCGCGACCTTGTCGGTGCCGACGAGGTTGACGGCGCGAATGCGGCCGAGCTCGCGAAGCGCCCGCCGGGGCGAGAGGACCTGATCGGGTAGATCGGGGTCCATGACACGGTGAGCCTCGAGGTCACGAGCCATCACCGTTTCGATCACCGCCGCGAGGACGCAGAGCGCGATGTGACCGCGGACGCGCTTCTCGGTGAAATGGAAGATCGGCCGCAGCCCGAGAAAGTCCTTCAGCACCCGAAAGCGCCGCTCGACGCGCTCGAGGGAGCGGTAGTGGCGCACGACGTCGACACTCGACGCGTCCTTTTTTGACAGTGAGGTCAACAGCACGTAGCGACCGGCGAGGAGCTCTTCTTCATAACGCAGCTGCGTCTGGTTGAAGCTCCAGGTGAAGACGCCGTTCGAGATCTTCGTCGAAAAGCACCGGGCGACGCCCGAGCTCGACAAGATCCGCTCTGCCGCCGCGCCGATCTTTGCGGGGTCCTTGAGACGACCCTCGGCAACCCGGCTGGCGAGGGCGATGAGGCCTTCTTCTACACGCCCCAGCAGCTCCTCGCGCCGGTGGTCGTCGCGGATCTTGCGCTCGGGCGAACAGACGACGACGTAGCGCCGGCCCTCATGGACGACCTCGGTGACCTTGACCGTGGGCCTTGTCATCTCGGTCCAGGTGATCCCGTCTCTTGTGGCAGCTTCGAGCACTGCCGCGACATCGGGGTCGCGATGGAGCCGGGTCGCCATCACGTGGTCGAAGCCGTGCGCCACGACCGAAGCGAGGTTCTCCTCGTTGATGAGCCCGCGGTCACAGACAAGGGCGATCCTCCCGACTCCAAAGCGCGACTGGAGGTCGTCCATCACGCCGGTGAGCGTCTGTGCGTCGGCGGTGTTGCCGGGAAAGACGTGGTGCGCGATGGGGATCCCGTCGCCGGTGACGAGGAGTCCGATTACGACCTGGGGGCGGTCCCCGCGGTGGTCGCGGGAGTAGCCGAAGGCCTTCGACGAAAAGCGCGCCGATAGCCGGGGGTCGCCCTCTAGATAGCTCGAGGTCAAGTCGTAACAGCAAAGACGGAGGTCCAAGTTGGTGAGATCGGTGAGTCGTTCGTAGCAGTGGGTCTCGATCTCTTCCTTTTGCTCGGCGATGACGTCGAGGGCGCGGTAGCACTGGTCGAGCGAGGGAGAACCAACACCGTCGGGCAACGCGACGTCATGCCCGAGCCAGTCGGTGATCGTCCGGCGCTTCGAGGAGGGAAGGACGAGCCGGTTCGCGACCATCGCCAAGACCGCGTCGGGAACGAGCCGTGCCCGACGCTTCTCACCGGCGGCTTTGAACAGCTCGTCGAGCTGCAGTCGGGAGAAGTACACCGAGACCGCGGCAACACCACCGAAGGCGGGTGCGGACTCGGCGCTCAATGGTGAAGCACCGATTCGCCCGAGACGGTTCGAGAGCGCGTCGACGATGCGGTCGAGCTCGCCCGAGGCGATGAGCTCGGACTCCTCGCCGAGACGAGCGACGACGCGTTGGCGGACGCGGGGCCCATCGCGAAAGGACTCGACGAGGGTCAAGTAGCGGTAGCTCTTCTTGCCTGCACGGACCGTCGTCGACTTCACGTACACAAGCAGCAGATTACCCGCTTGTAGTTTTCATTTCAAGCATTGATTTGCCACTACAACGGCTCGCCCGATCGGGGAAACGCCGAAAGAACGCGCAGGTCAACGAGGTGCGAAGCACCGGCGAAGACCTCAAAAGGCCGTTCACCCGCTGAAGTCGGGTCTGTAACCCCGGTCCTAGGGCCACGGCCGCAACCGCCAATTGGCAATCGGGGACGTCGGTTCTTGGACGCGCTCGTCCGAGAAACAGCCACCACGCGCTGAAGGGTGAGGGAGGGGGCGAGCGGAGCCCGGCTCTGCCGCTCACGTCATCAGCTCACGAGGCCCGCGCTTGTGTGCACTACGGGAATCCGTCCCCAGACCGCGAAGCCTTCCGTCCGAGCCGCATCGTTCGCGACCGGCGGGTGGCTCGCGGCTACGAGTGCCTACCCGAGTGGGTGCGGTACGCGCGTGTCGAGTCCGGAAACGTCAGGCGGCTGCTCAGCCTGTGATCTTGGAATAGGCAACTGTCGAGCCGGCCGTCGGGGCATTCACAACGACGTGCTCACCGCATTTGGAGATCAAATTCATCTCCTTGCCGCCGTTTGAGGCGGTCCCGATCTCCTCGATCGGCAGCGCCGCGCCTTTGGCCGGGATCGTCAGTGTGTATGACACCTTCGGTGCGGAGCTCGTGGACGCGGTCGTCCGACTTGTTCGCTCAAGCCGGGCCAATCACCCTCGCTTCGGAACGGGACGTGCCGTCTCAATGTTGCTGGACGCGTTCAGCCGACGACAACTGACGTCGTCATCATCAATTCAAGTCAGGCTGAACACTCCAGTGCTCCCGAAACTATTGAGAACCAACGAATGACGCGGTGACCCTCAGGGGCATTGTCATTGTTCTGTGGCACTCGCGAAAGCGCGTAACGCCGACTCTGGCGCGGCCCGCGCGTGGGTTTTCGGCTTCGTTCTGCATGGCTTAACAGCATCGGTAGGACGCACCTGTTCGCTGCCTACGCGTGTCCGGGGTGCCCGGCCCTTCAGGCTGCGCGGCGGCGAACCAGCCAAATGGTCGCGGCGATGAGCAGCACGGAGAGCACGAGCAGACAGCCGCCTTCGATGAACTGCAAAGGCCAGAATCGGCTTACCGGCATCGAATTCGTCTGTAGAAGCAGCCAGGTCACGATGGCAAGCCCGGTGTAGACGGCCAGAAGATCCTGCACGGAGACGATGTCCGGTCCGTTCTCCAACTGTGCCAACGCCGCTTCCGCTCGTGGAGCGAACACAACATTGCCCAGCCAGAGTTGATCCTGGGTACGCGTTGTGCGTCATCCCTCGTCACGCCTTCCCTGAACAGGCGAACAGAGTCGGCCAATTCGCGACCTGATTTCGTCGTTCGAGAGTCCTGCCGTCATCTCCGCGAAGTTGTCGGCAAGGGTGGCAGCGGAAGACCTCAAACGGGCGCGAAACCACAGTCGACGGTTGTGGGACGATACAAATGCCGTGCCGGTGATGGGGAAGGCAACCATCTGGCCGACAAGGGGTAGCCCGTGACGAGCCGGACTCTTAGACACACCGAGTGGCTCGTGCGCCTCGCCTCCCTTGCCGTCCCCGCCGCCGTTGCCGCAGCCCTCGTTCCCGTCCGGGTGAGTTTCCCCGGCGTCGAGGCGGCACTCGTGATGGTCGTCGTCATCGTCGCCGTTGCCGCCTGGGGGGACCGGCTGGCCGGCGCCCTTGCGGCCATCTCTGCCGGCATATGGTTCGATTTCTTCCTCACCCGGCCGTACGAGCGATTCGCTATCAGCCACCGTCAGGACATCGAGACCACGGCGTTGCTCTTCGCGGTCGGCCTGGCCGTGACCGAGCTCACGGCTCGCGGCCGCCACCACCGTGCCGTCGCAGCGGAAGAATCGACCTTCGTCACCGCGCTCCACGACGTGGCCCGGATGATGGCCGAAGGGGACGACCCCGAGGTGATCGTGACCCAGGTGGAAGGCGTGCTCGCGACCTTGCTCGAGTTGCGCAATTGTCACTACAGCCCAGGACCACCGACCGGGGCCGCGGCCGTCATTTCCCAAGACGGCGAGGTGCTGCTCGCCGGGTTCAGCTGGAACACGCTGCCGGGAAGCCAGGTGGAACTGCCGGTGGAGTACCAGGGGCAGATCTACGGCAGGTTCGTGCTCGTCCCGAATCCCGGAGTTGCCGTGCCACTGGAACGTCGATTCGTGGCAGCGGCCCTGGCGAACGAGGTCGGTGCGGTGCTCGCCGGCATCCGGCACCCCACCCAGTGAGAAGCCGGTGAGACAGACCGGTCAGAGTCGCTAGCGCCGAAGCGAGACCGGCCGAGGAAGACCACGACCGACCTCGCGACGAGACGTGTTCGGCGTGCCGACGGCGCGCGTCCGCCTGACGGCCACGGAGTGGCAGGTCCTGGGGATGTTGGCCCGCAACCCTGGCAAGGTCGTGAACCATCGCCAGCTCCTCGAGGAGATGTCGGGGCTGCACGATGCCAAGACGAACTACCGGCGCGTCCCTCTCAGCCTCATCAACTGACGCCGAAAAGAGCCTCGACGAGATTCGCGATAGAGGGCTCTCCAGCTTGGCTCCACGTCCGAGACGTGGAGGTCGCACGCTGGCGAGCGTCTTTCAGAGCTGACGCGTTGCAGGTCAGAACAGGTGGAATCCATCGGGTTGTCGCTGGCGATGGGTTCCGGGCGCTCTGCGGACGCGCGATGGTGCCAGAGGGCTCCTTCACGTGGTCTTGAGCGCCCGCCTCAAGCGGAGGTCTCGTGCGCCTCCGGCGCACCCTGTAGCTGTTCCCCAGTCATCGGGGTAGCCGGACAGGTACCTAAAAGTACTTCGCGCCGTCTTGAGTGACTCCCGAGCCAAGGAAGCGGTCACCGAGGCGATGGGCGCTCGCACGATGACCGTGGCGCGGGTCACCGGCGCGGCCGACGAGCGTCGCAAGCCTGAGGAAGCGGTCGCGCCTGCCGTTGCCGAAGCCGCGAGCACGACAAGGACCGACACCAGGGCGGGAACCCCGATCAATCGAAAGCTGGATCTCGTCACACTCACGATCTTTCCGCCATCGTCGGCCGAGACCCTCCGGCCCAATCCGGAGGCCTCCCGGCACGATACGACGCAGCCCTCCTCTTCTCAGGTCAAAGCCGATCCGATGCCGGTTCGCGTCTCGATGGCCTCGCGATCGCCTACGGCACGCTGCACGGTCGCCAAAGGTCTCCGGAAGCCCAGCGGACGCCTCCTAGGCGCCGACGAGTAGCCGGTAGACCGCGTTCTCGGCGTCCTTCGTCACCAGCAGAAGGATCTCGTCGCCGGCGATGAACACCGTGTCGGCCCGCGGCGGCAGGACACGGCTCTTGCGCCTGACGGCGACGACCGCCGCGTCCCGCGGAAGCGCGAGGTCGGCGAGCGCCGTCCCCGCCACCGGCGACGTGACGGCGAGCGTCACCTCCACGAGATAGGTGTCACCGCCCCCGAGCTCGAGGAGCGGGACGAGAGAGCCGACCGAGACGGCCTCCTCGACAAGGGAGGTGAGCAACGCCGGAGTCGAGACCGACACGTCGACGCCCCACGAGTCATTGAAGAGCCACCCGTTCTCCGGGGTGTTCACGCGCGCGATGACGTGTGGTACGGCGAACTCCTGCTTGGCGAGGAGCGAGATCACGAGGTTGTCCTCGTCGTCTCCTGTGACAGCGACCGCGACATCGACCTCGGACATGCCGGCGGCGTCGAGCGAACTCATTTCGCAGGCGTCGGCGACGACCCACGTAACGTCGAGCGTCGGCTGCAAGGACCCGACGACGGCGCGATCCTTCTCGATGAGGAGGACCTCGTGCCCGTTCGTGTGGAGATCCCTCGCGATCGCCGTGCCGACGACCCCCGCGCCCGCAATCGCGACCTTCACGGGCGACCGGCCGCCTCATTGTCGGCTGGCAGGGGCACCTTACCGGCGAGGAGTTGCTCGAGCTCGCCGAGCGCGTCCCTCGTCACGACGAGGTGCAGCGTGTCGCCTTCCTGACCGATGAGCCCCGCGGTATCAAGGCGCGGCTCGCCGGCGCGGATCACCGCGACGACCTTGGCCCTGCTCTCGATTACGAGACCGTCGAGCGGCCTCCCCGCCCAGGCCTCTGGCAGCACTCGCTCGACAAGCACGAGGCGGCCCGTCGGGTCCATCCACGCGCCGAGGTCCGTCTCGGGCACGAGCCGTCGCATCACCTGCTCGATCGTCCAGGTCACCGTCGGGATCGTCGGTATCCCGAGTCGCTCGTAGATGACGGCGCGTCGCGGGTCGTAGATCCGCGCCACGACGTTGGCGATGCCGTAGTGCTCCCGGGCGATCCGGGCGGAGAGGATGTTCGTGTTGTCGCCGTTCGTCACGGCGACGAGACCGCCTGCCAAGCTCGCCCCCGCCGCGTTCAGGTCCTCGAGGCTGAATCCGGAACCGACGATCGTCTCGCCCCTCCAGGAGTCGGGGAGCCGGTAGAAGGACTGCGGCTTCCGGTCGATGACGGAGACCGCGTGGCCCTGCTCGGCGAGGCGGACAGCGAGCCCGGCACCCACCCTCCCACAGCCGACGACGATGACGTGCACCGCCACCATGCAACACCGCCCGGCGACGGGGAACAACTCCCATCCGGCGGAAATCCGACCGCGTCCCGGCACGGCAAGGCCGCGCCCAAGAAGATCCCCGCTCAGAGCGAGGCTGGGGCGTCGGCCTCCTTTGGCCCGGCGAGGAGTTCGTAGGCGGGGTTCAAAATCGCGAGTTGCCCCTGCCACGCGCCGACCATGCCTCGGGCGACGAGACGAGCTCCCTGCTGGACTCCGGGAATATGCCGGCGGCCCTGGAACACGAGGAGGATCGCTCCCGAGGCATCGACGAGCGTGCATTCCAGGTTGGCGGTGGCACCCCCGGCCGGAACACGCACCGAGTGGATCCGCCCCGCGACACGCACCCGGGCGCGCCATTGGGCCTCGGATATCGGCGTGGTGCCGGCAACCCTGGGGGTCAGCTCGTCGGCGGGATGGACAGCGGGCCGGGCCGCGGGGCGGGCACGGCGGGTCCCCATGCGCTCCAGGAGCGCCTTGGCCCGGTGCTGCGCGCTGGCATTGGACAGCTGGAAAGGCACGATCGTCGCGTTGGCATGCGGCAGCTGGGACACAGCCGCCGCGATCCGGTCGGCGGTGCGGTCGTGGAGGATCCGCTGCCATGCCGTAGCGAAGGCGCGTCGCGGCATCACGACCGAGAGCTCGGTGTCATCCTGGGCGAGTATCTGCGCCGCGAGCTCGAGCGCGGCACGTACGAGGCGGCGGTCGGGGCAGTCGACGAGGTCGAGCGGCAGTCTCGAGAGCCCGAGACGGCTCCACTCGGCTTCGAGCTTTGCCGCTTCCCGCGGGTCCACCGCGAAGTGCACCGCCCGCAGCTCATCTGGCATCAGCGTGCGCGCGTACTGCACGGCGCGAGCTGCGGCGAGGTCGAGCCGGCCGACAAGGAGGATCACGACATGGCGACGCATGACCGGCGCCTCACAGGCCTGTGCTGCCCCGACCTCCAGCTCGGCGGACTCCGCTGTGTACTGGCGGTGGAGGCGGAGAAGCAACCAGTAGAGCAACGGCCCAGCCACCACCACCAGCCAGGCACCCTCGGTGAACTTGAACACGGCGAAGATGAGGACGACGACGGCCGAAAGCACGGCGGCAAAGCCGTTGATCACCTGGCGGTAACGCCAACCTGCCTCGCGCTGCGTGCGATGGTGCTTCACCATCCCGGCTCCGGCCATGGTGAAGCCGGTGAAGACGCCGATCGCGTAGAGCGCCACGAGGCTTGTGAGATTGGCGCCCGTGCCGGCCACGAGGGCGATACCGACGACCGCGAGCACGATGATGCCGTTGGAAAATGCCAGCCGGTGCCCGCGCCTCGTCAGCTGTCGGGGAAGGAACGAGTCCGCGGCGACGAAGCTCGCCAGGTAGGGGAAGCCGTTGAAGCTGGTGTTGCCCCCGGTGAACAGGATCAACATCGTGGCGATCACCACGAGGTCTCTCAGCGCCATTCCGACGCCGCGCGTGCCGCACACCCACCCCGCCACCTGCGCGACAACCGTCGGAGAACCCGCGGCGTAAGGCGAGGCGTGTGACCAGTGCGCGAGCAGCGTGACCCCGAGCACGAGGAAACCGAGCACGCTGCTCATGACGACGAGGGTGATCCGGCCGTTGCGCGCCTCGGGTCGTCTGAAGGCGCCGACGGAGTTCGAGATGGCCTCGAGGCCGGTAAGGGACGAGCCGCCGTTAGCGACGCCCCGGAGGATCACGATGATCGCGGCGAAGGCGACTAACCCGCTGTGTTGGCCGAAAGGCAGCATGCCGGCATGGCGGGAGATCTTGGCCGGCACATCACCAAGCGCTTCGCGGATCATTCCGACGACGATCACCGACCCGAGTCCGAGGATGAACAGATAGGTCGGCAGGGCGAACGTCTTCGCCCCCTCGCGGATGCCGCGCAGGTTGCCGTAACACAGGATGATGATCACCGCGACCGTTACCGGCACGGTGTAGGGGACGAGCTTCGGGACGAGCGAGGTGAGCGCGTCGGTACCGGCCGTACACTGCACGGCGACCGTGACCGTGTAGTCGATGAGCAGCGCCACCGCCGCCACCTGTGCGGTCCGGGGACCGAAATTGTCGCGGGCGACAACGTACGATCCGCCCGCTTTCGTATACGCCTTGATCACCTCGAGGTACGAGAGCGTGACGAAGACGAGGATGCCCAAGATGACGAGCGTCACGGGCACCAACAGCGCGAACGCGGCGACCCCGAACCACGGGACGAGCTGGGTGAGCATCTCCTCGGTGCCGTAGGCCGACGACGAGATCATGTCGGGTGCGAGAACGCCGAGACCGGCGATCTTGCCGAGCCGTTCCACCGTTTGACGCTCGGTGGCGAGCGGGGGCCCGAGGAGGGCGTTCTTCAGCCGGTAGCGGACCGTTTCCGGCAGCGTCAGGATGTCCGGCCCGGGCAACGCGTCGGGGGCGAAGGGCCGGTCGGTGCTCGAGGGTTCCGGCCCGGCTGTGTGCCCAGCGGCTGCGGCGGCTGCGCCCGGCGGCATCCTTTGCACGGCCTCACCTAACCACAATTCCGCAGCCGAAGGTGGCTCATCGGCGGCACCCTCGGACGAGGACCCATCACTCGGTGTCGGCTTCCTGCTCGGCCGCGCCGCGGCGAAGGCTCCACGTCGCTTCCCTGCATCATCCATACGATGCCGCGGACCTGCACGGCAGGTGACGCAGATCAGCCGGTTCTGCCGTGTAACCGAACGCTACGGGTGGAGCACCCCAGGGCGAGCAGACCGACAGATCGAGCGCTGGGTCGCGCGACCCATAACACGCGCGAGGGCGGGTACCGCTGTCGCGTCCCCTAATCGCATCAGTTAGGTGCGGCAGTACGGCAGGTCAGGGATACCCGGCGGCGCTACATCGAGCGCGCGTTTGGGGACACTCACAAGCGGCTGACTCATGTGCATAAGGTGTGCTGCCGAGTGCGCCCCTTGAGGAGGGGCGGTTCATGTCCTGAGCTGATCCTTCTGTCGAGCCGGGAGGTCGGTTCCGACCGGCGTACCCAATACGTGCCTCATACCAGCGATGAGTCCTTTACAAGCCGCCGTGTTGGCAAATCCATCGGTCACGTCAGCCGGATGGACCTCGGGAGAAGAGCCGTCAATGTGGGCGGGCAGCTGCTCCATAGCCCGCGATGTTCTGCGCGTCTGCTCCGAGCGTCACTGGCCGACAACAAGGACCATCCCCAGATCTCGTTGGAAGGGGCATCCATGTAACTGGACAAGCCCCTGCCGGAGAGGTGCGTCGGCGTGACCCCCGGTCAGTGACCGGCGAAGTGGTACGCCACCGCGGCGAACGCCTCCTTAGGCTCCCAGGGCATGTCCGGGTAGACGATCCCGTGGCGCCTGTCGGGCAAGGACTTCACGAGTGACATGGAGTCCATGTCGAGGTCGTAGCGAGGATCGTCGTCGGTGTAGGCCCCGGGTGTCACGAAGGTCGACAGTAGGGCGCCGGCCACCCCTGAGCGTTCGAGTTCGTCGAGGGTATCGGCGAGCTCGCGGGCCTGCATGGCTTCGTCACGCTGGAACGTCCCCTTCAGACGGGGCCGGACGAAACGCCCGATCACCGGTCGCGTGTGGAGCCACAGTCGGGTGGTGTCGCTGACCCCGAACCCCAGGGCGCCGGAACTCTCGGCGCCACGGAAGGTGCGCATCCCGAACTCGGTGACGATCACCGGCTTGCCCGTTGACAGGAAGGGTTCGAGCATCTCTACGTAGCGGTCCTTGGTCCGGGCCTCGCGGTAGTGATCGACGCCCACGAAGTCGAGAGGTCCCCAGTCCACCTCCTCGAAGGTGAGCGAGGCGTAGGTAAGCGGGCCATCGAACACGGCGCGCAATCTGGGCACCAGGGTCGCCAGGTACTCGTCGAGTTTCCCGTTGCTGAGCAGCGACGGGTCTCCTTTGAGGTGCTGCAGACGCTTGGTCACGCTCTTGCCGGCGATCAGCCCCGGTGTGAAGAGCGTGAGCTCGCTGCCGGCGACGAAGACCACACGCCCCGGATGGGCCGCGTACAGCGGTGTTGCCGCCTCGGCCGCTGCGACCAGTCGCGTCGCGGTTTCCTCCAGCGAGTACTCGAAGAAGGCCGGGGAGAACCACACCTCGAGCCCGAGTCCGAGCGCGATCTCAGCGACAGCCGTGGTCCGTCCGACGTCGCCGCCCACGATCCGCACCGCGTTGGCGTGGAGGTCGTCCCGGACGATCTCGAGCTCGCGCCGCACCACCGACATCTCGAGCGCCGTCCGGCGCGTCGAGATGGCATAGCCCGGGCCGCGGAACACGGTTCCCGTGTCGTAGTGGACTCCCTGGTGCTGCATGTCGTGTTGATCCTCGCGCCCAGCCGCGTAAGACGTGCGGATCACCTCGTAGGGCCCCATCGGCATGGTCTTATCGCAGAGCGCTCAGCCTCGAAACAATGGCGTTAGGCGTGGCTCTCTTTGCCTTCCCGGCCCCCCAAGCCCAAGGTGCGAACCACATCCAACTTCGCCGCGGCCCCGCTATCGACCTCGGAGAAGAGATGGCCCTAGCGGTCGTACGTGAACGACACGCTTGCATGTTCGACTCGACCCCTAAACGCACCTTCAACGTGGATAGCGCTTCCGTCAACTGCCCCAGAATGCGAGCCGACGAACTGCGGCGAGGGTGTCACTGATCGCCGGCTGAGCGCGACGCAGTTCGGCACTTCCGTTATGGGACTGCGGGTGCTTCGTGCGGCATTGTTAAAGCATTGCTGATTGTCACATCCACGTTGAGCTGCGATGATCCGCAGGTGAGAAATCGGCCGGGAAGCTACACGTCGTACAGCGTCGCCTGTGCAGTTGTCTGGGCCGTCATCTTGACGGCCCTTGCGGCAACGGGCAAGAGGGAGAAGTTGCGCGCTGTCTTGCCTGTTTGCGGGGGCTGGTGGATCGGTTGGACTTCGGCGACGATCGCTCGTTATGTCTACCCGCCACCGAAGTCTCGACCCCCGTGGACACGCAATCGTCAGGGCTGAGGGAACTTCGCGTTGGGCGTTCTCGGGAAATCTACGAGCGACGCATCCACGGTGCCTGCTCTGTGTCCCATATTCGCGTGGGGAAGGTTCGAACCGAGCGTCACACAACGCCGGGTCCGTGAGACACCTACAAAGTATTCGTAGGTGCCATCGGTCTTTCGTTGCTGCAAAGTTAAAGTTGGTGCATGTTGTTGGGGCCAAGCAGTGGCCACGCTGACAAGGACGACGTGACGGACCTGCGCGCCACTGCACCTTGGAAACTGGCAGTTCGAGGGCTCCGGATAGCTGGGCTCGGCCTATTCGTCGCCGTCGGCGGTCTCGTCACCCGTGTGTGGTCTACAGATGCTGGCTTGACGATTCTGGTTGTCGGCGTGGGTGTTTACCTCGTTGGCTTCGTGGTCGTCTACACCGGGTTCATTCCGGCCATCCGCGCGCTTCCAAAGCCCCGACCCTCGTTTTGGAAACTCCGGCGGGTCCTCATGCACGATGCCCTCCACACTCGGGCGTAGAGCGCGGCTCTGGGGGGATCGACGCGCTGTTCGTCCGAACCGACTTTTCACGTTTCGTAGATGCCCCGAAACGCGCCTCACTCTGACCATGTCCCCGATCGCCGCGTCCGCAGCGCCACCAGGTCCGCAGCGGCACCAGGCCCGCTCAGTTATCGTGAGATTTATGAGCATTTTTCACCGTAGACGTCGCGATGCTCATGCAAACGACGCACTCTCCGAGTTAGAGGAAATCGAATCGAGTCCCGAGCTACGTGCCGCGGAGGCTTCGGTGAATCGGCTTCCTCCTCCGCCGCCATCAATGAATCCATTCTTCGACGTTGTCGCGGGCTCACGTCCTCGGCTCGTCAGCTTCCCTGAGGAAGAGGAATCGCCCGAGCAGTCTTAACGGGCACCAATCGTCGCACCCACGGAAGCTGTCCCCGATTGCCGGACCTGTGCGCCCGGGCGGAGCAGCAGCAGATGCCCGTCCAATGATCGCGCCGAAGTCTCCAGCCCAACGTCGGGGCAGCTCAGTCCGTCGGTGGGTTAAGTAGCCCGTTCGAACTGGTGCTCTTCGACAAAGTCAGTAGTCGTATGCTGACTCGTGTGATTGTTCCCGACACGAAGGACTGGATGTGGGTCCTCGACCGAGCCTGTCCCGAGTGCAGCTTTGACGCCAGCAAGTGCGAAGCTGAAGATGTCGCCGGTCTACTTCGAGACAACGCGCAGGTATGGGAACGATTCCGGCGCAATGGCACCATTCGACCAGGTCGTCCCAACGAGTCAACGTGGTCGACTCTGGAGTACGCATGTCACGTGCGCGACGTCTATCGGCTCCACAGAACACGGATCGAACGCATGCTGACCGAAGACGATCCGCTGTTTGAGAATTGGGACCAGGACGCTGCCGCAATCGCTCATTCCTACGAGCAACAAGCTCCCGAGGTGGCCGCTGCTGAGCTCGCCTTTGCCGCCGAGTCGTTGGCGTCGGCGCTCGACGGAGTGTCTGGTCCGTCCTGGCTTCGACCCGGCCGTCGAAGTGACGGGGCGTCCTTCACCGTTGGCACTATCGCCCGCTATATGATCCACGATCCCATCCATCACGCCTGGGATGTGCAAAAGCAGCACTCTTAGCACCCAGACCACACTGAATACGCCCCATATTCCCCCGGTGCGCGACGGAAGTAACCATGCCCGATCGGCATTGGGGCAAGTCCTCGGCGTTCGTTCTGGCGCGCATTTTCGGATACCGGTCGAGCCCCAGATTGCCGACTCCTTGGCAGGGTGTTCGCTGTCTTCCTCAACAAACGGAGGAAGACGATGCCTGGACTGCAACCGACGACCGCGTCCCTTGAACCACCTGGGAGGGAGTTTGCCTTTGACGAAGCACACGTGGCCGCAGTGGCTTTTCTCGCCCGCTACGGCGGGAGAACTCTCGACGCCTGCCGCTTCGACCTTCGCTCCTTTTTCCAGTGGACGACCGATGCGAAGCTCCCGGTTCTCGATGCGACGCGACCGCACCTCGAGCTCTACCGCACAACGCTCGAGGAGCGGGGCATCGCCGCTTCGACGATTGACCGGCGACTGTCGACGGTGTGCGGCTTCTACCGCTTCGCCCATATCGACGGGAGAATTTCGTCCAACCCGGCTCAGTACGTGCGACGCCCAAAGGTGTATCCGAGCGAAGGTCGGGGCATGGACCGCGGCGAGCTCGGAACGTTCCTCTTCACCGCCGAGAGGTTCGATCGTGATCACGCCGCACTGGCGGTGCTCCTCGGACTGAACGGCCTCCGGGTTGCGAGGCGTGCGGAACGAACATCGAGGACCTCGGCTTTGACCGCGGACACCGAACCCTTCGCATCATCGGGAAGGGCAACAAGCCGGCCGTCATCCCGCTCGTGCCGCGCACGGCGAGAACGATTGACCTCGCCGTCGGGGAACGGTCGGAGGGACCGATCCTGCGCCGGCGCGACGGCGAGCGACTCGACTGCCGAACCGCCCACCGTTGGGTGCGCTCAATCGGCAAGCGGGCAGGCCTGGGAGCCGTCCACCCCCACATGCTCTGGGCCGGGTTCATCATGGCCGCCCTCGACGCCGGTGTTCCGCTGCGCGACGTTCAGATCGCCGCCCGACACGCCGATCCAAGGACGACGACGGTCTACGACCGTCGTCGGGAGAGCTTCGACCGACACGCCGCCTACGTCGCCGTCGCCTTCGTTGCTGGCGGCTAATCGTCGACGCGCCACCCGAGCGTCACCTCGCGGCACTTTGATGACGCGTGGTACGTCGTTGTGACTGCATATTCTGGGGCACTTCTCGGAATACAAATCGCCGATTCGGTCACTGCTGACCGGCAGTCCGCCCGACCGGCGTTCGTTGGCCGCCGAGGATGAATGCCTCGGTCATTGGGTGGTTCCTTCCTACCGGGCCAGGGAGGCGTCGAGGATGATGTCTGGCACCCCGGCCAAGGCCCTGCTCACTGGACAGCCCGCCTTGGCGGCCAGGGCCTTCTCCACGAAGGTGGCCTCGTCAATGCCCGGCACCCGTCCCACCGTGACCAGTTCGATCTTGGTGATCGTCGGGGAACCATCGACAGGCCTCAGGGTGACCGTGGCGTCGGTGTGCACCGAGTCCGGTGGATGGCCCGAATTGGCTAGGAGGCCGGCAAGGGCCATCGAGAAGCAGGCGGCGTGTGCCGCCGCGATCAGCTGCTCTGGGTTGGACCCGGGTCCGTCCTCGAAACGGGACTTGTAGGTGTAGCCGCCGCTGATGGTGTCACCCGCGCTAAACGTGCCAGTACCAGTGGGCACGTTACCTTTCCACTCAGCGCTTCCCTTTGCCGGCATGAAGCCTCCTTGCTGTGTTGTGGTCGCTGTGTCGGTGAGAATCGTCCGCTCTCAAGAGATGAACTGTTGACGACTCGCCCTCGGTGAAGAATCCGTCCGTTCCGCCCGTCTCCAGTATCCGGATGTCATGAGCGAGCAACAGCTCGCTCGTTCTATTCTGGGGCACTCGGAGGCGGCTTGCCTGCCCGTAGGGCCGCTGGCCGAAGCGGCGGGATCACTGGGATCGGGTGCCGACGAGGTCCCGACCACAACGCCGGCGGAGCGTCGACAGCGCGGGCGATGGCGTAGGCGGCCGCCTCGTAGTTGACCCGCCAACCCACGAAGTCGAGCCACGCTTCTTCGCTCGAGCGCTCGAGAGGAAAGTCCACTCTGCCTAAGCGGTCGATGGCGTCGACGAATTCCTCGAAGGTGAGGGTGATGCCGTCGTTTGGATCGGCCTCATCGGGGATGGCGAAGCCACGGGCCCGGGCGACGGCCGTCAGGCAAGTGAAGCCGCCGCGCAGACACAGCCGGGCCGATACTGCACTAGGAGCGTCGGGCAATAGCGACAGATAGAGCGCGGCCGCATCGAGCACGGCCAGTTGTGCAGTCACCCAGGAGGAGAGCGCTCGTGGGGAGCGGAAGTTGACGAGGGTCAGGTAGGTGGTGTGGCTCTCGGCCACGTCGGCCGACCAGCGTTCCCACTCCTCAAATAACTCTGGCAGCTCTCCCACGGCCGAGACACCGGTGCCCACGCCGTAGTGGGTGCGGGCCAGTAGTTCCGGACCCCAAGAAGGCACCCCGGCTCGAGAGTCCAGCAACGTCACAAGCGTTTCGCGCCGGTTGAAGGCGGCGTAGAGCGTGGGGAGGTAGCCGATCTGGAGGGCCACCGTGCCCAGACCCGAGAGGGCAGCGAGGGAGTCCAGTGCTGCCACAGGGCTGGAGCGAGGCGCCAGGTAACCCAGCGTGCACAGCGCGGACCCGGCCTGCTCCAAGGCGCCGGACAGCCCCGCGGTGCCCACGAACGGCCACATCAGCAGTCCGAAGCCAACCTCAAAGGCCGCCAGCCACGCGACGATCTGCAGGATGAGTTGAATCGGGGCCTGGGCCGCCAGAATCCGATCGCGCGGCTCGTAGGAGTCGAAGTGGTCGGCGACGAGATGGAAGGTCGCATCGACGGCGATGGAGACGGTCCTGGGGAGCCGGCTGCGGGTCCGGCGGGGGACGACGACCGTGCCGATCACACTCCATCCGGTGGCGAGAATCAGCAGCGCACCAACCACCGCCGCCAGGTCACGGCCGACAACCATGCCTCAGCTTCCCATGGATCGCCTGAGTGGTGACAACGACTTGATCGGGCCCTGGTACCCCCACGGGTTCGTCGATCACCGACAACATCTCGGGTCTACCGAGATGTGCGGCTGCGACCATTGTGGCCGTACGCCGTTCAACCGGTGCCGGGTGTCTCGGTGCCACCTCAATGCTCCTCGTGAGGTGCCAGCGGTGAGGGGCGATCATCGTGTCGACCGAAGAAGGGCTGCAGGATCCCCGTGAATAGGGCTCGACCGGAGGGGGGTGCTTGAGCAGGGGAGCAGAGATCTCCCACAGCCGCTCCACCTGGGCGGCGCTAGTGAAGAGGGATTGGTCGCCCATCATGGCGTCGCGACTGCTGCGGCGGTGTGCATCGCAGAGGTGCCAGAAGAAGTGGACCAAGCGCTTGGTGGGGGCAAGCGTCAAGCAGTGACCATCACGATCAGCGGGCATGCCTGGAATAGCAGAATCGCGATCATGCGTAGCCGCTACTTGATCGGGCTCAGCAGCGCCAACCGGAGAGCTGCCGGTGTCGCAACCGGCGACGAGGTCGAGGTCGAGCTAGATGTCGAGCCCCGCGTGGTGGTTGAGCCAACGGACTTCGCCGATGCCCTGGACGCGGATCCAGCCGCTCGCAGCGCGTATGACCGACCGTCGTACTGCCGCAAGCGGGAGCATGTGCGTGCCATCGAGACTGCGAAGAGGCGCGAGACACCCTCACGACGGATCGATGCCGAAGTGGCGAGCCTGCGAGATCTCGAGTCAACGACAGACTGAGCGCCCCGCTCTGAGACAAGAGCGAACAAGTCCTCTGGGTGATCCGTCTCCCGAATGGAACGCGCCGCGCTTCCTTCGGCCTTGCTTCCCCCTAGCCAGGCTGAGACCGAGTTCACCAGAGGTGGACCATGCGGGCATAGGGCCTACTTTGGGACCCGCTCTGCCACCCGCCCCCTACGCCGCCACGTGGGCGAACGTGGGCGCCTGTCCGGCCAAGATCGGGCACGTGCCACCACCCTTGCACCGAGGTCGCAGCTATATGACACCATCGCTGGGTGGGAGCGTTGCGGGAACGGAACTTCCGCCTCTACTTCGTGGGGCAGGCGACCTCGTCCGTCGGGAACGCCATGGTGCCTGTGGCGTTGGCATTTGCGATCCTGCGCCTCACCCATTCAGCCGCGGACCTCGGGTTCGTGCTCACCGCCTATGCCGTCTCCCAGCTGATCTTTCTGTTGGCGGGTGGAGTCGTCGCCGACCGAATCCCGCGTCGCTTAGCACTGCTGGGTTCGGACGCCGTGCGGTTTGCCGCCGAGGCGATGCTCGCCGCGTTCCTCCTTGGTGGACGGCCGAGACTTCTCGTGGTCCTCATTCTTGTCTTCGTACAGGGGGCGGCAAGTGCCCTCTTCATGCCAGCGTCGGCAGGCCTCGTTCCAGCCCTCGTCGAGGATGTCCACCTCCAGGCCGCCAACTCCTTATTGCAGACCGCTTCCTCGGCAGCGACCATCATCGGCCCTGCGATCGCCGGTGTGCTCGTTGTCGCCGATGGTCCGGGGTGGGCGATCGCCGCCGACGCCGCCTCCTACGGAGTGAGCGTGACAACGCTTGCGATGCTGAAGATGGCGCGGCTAGAGAGAGGCGAGGGGAGGCGCTTTCTTGCGGATCTGCGCGAAGGTTGGGACGAATTCCGGTCACGGGACTGGTACTGGAAGAGCGTGGTCGGAGCTGGAGTCTTCAACATGTTGTTCGCCGTCTACGTCGTGCTCGGACCGGTGGCGAGCATCCGCTTCTACTCGGGGGCGAAGTCGTGGGCGATCATCGCTACAGCAGCCGGTGTGGGATCTGTGGTCGGAGGCCTCCTCAGTACGAGGATCCGCGCGCAGCATCCGTTGCGGGTGGCCCTTCCGCTCGTCATCTTCTTCTCGCTCCCGCCGCTCGCCATAGGAGCCGGGCTGCCGGTGGCCGCCGTTGTCCTAGCAGCTGGCTTCGGAGGTGCCGGGTTGGTCACTTTCAACAGCCTCTTCTTTACAACGGTCCAGCGACATGTGCCGGAGGAGCTGCTCTCTCGCGTGGTGGCGTACGACTGGTTCGGCTCCTTGTTGGCCTACCCGATCGGCCTCGCCATCGCTGCGCCGCTTGCTGGTGCGGTCGGGATCCGCGTGGTCCTTGTAGTCTCGGCTCTGCTCGAGATCGTCTCGATCGTCGCCATCCTCGCCGTGAGGAGCGTGTGGAACCTCGAGGCGTCGCCAACTGAAGCCACGCTGTCCTGACGAGTTGGATCCCGCCCGAAGGAACGACCCGGACCTCTCCCAGGCACGTGGGCCAACGTGGGCGCCTGTCCGCCGGCCCTGAAGCTTCCCGCCCTAAAGGCTCTGTCCCCCTGGGCCGGCTGGGGCCGGTCCCTCTCCCCGCCGCCCGTGCGTTCCGTGCGTTCGCCCCTCGGTGGGGCGCCACCCGGCCGCCCAGCCGGCCGTCCCGCTCGCCCTTCCCTTGGCCGCCCGCTTGCCCCTTCGCTCTCTCGGCCTCGCCCACGAAAGGCGCGATGATGAACCCGGCGCAGCGGGAAGGGGCGACAATGCGCGCCACTGCATGGAAGATCCTCCTCGTCGTCGTGCTTGTCCTGGCGGCTGTGACGATCCCCGTCGCCGGAGTCGCGGCCGCGACTCCTTCGATGATTCAGTTATCCACCCCGCGAGTCACCGGCAACAGCGTCGTGACAAATGGTTTTGCTCAGGCGAACACACCGGACGCGACGATCATCTCCAATAATTGGAACTGGGGCGACAGAACGAGTGCCGACCCGTCGTTCCCTGTCACGCACCCCTATGCGGTACCGAGTGATCCGACCGCCGCGCCGGTTCACCCCTCTGTGGCTGCGCCTCTTCTCACTGCTGCGGCTACGCACCCCGCCTACCCGCTCGGCCACGCGGCGCACTGCCGCACCGACTACCACAGCATCCTCCGCGAGCACAAGGTGAAAGGCCATGAGGTCCGCCATCGCGAGTGCGTTTATCGCGCCCCCGCGAGCACAACATCCACGACGACCACGACCATACCGACGGCGTCGCTCACCATCAGCGCGAGCACCATCCCGTCCGCGGGCGGCTCGATCACCCTCACTTATTCGTCAACGAATGCCTCAATCTGCTCGCTGTCATCCAGTCCGCCACTTTGGTCGGGCAGCAATCCCGCGACGGTTAGTTGTTATGGGATGTACGACATAACGTTCGCTTCGACTTCAGTCGAGCAGCAGTGGACTTTCACCTTCACCGCGGCGAACGCCAGCGGCCAATCGGCGACCGCCACCCAAACCCTGGTGCAAACGCCCCCTGCGCCCTCGTTCGAGCAGGACCAAAACTGGTCGGGCTACGTCGTGCCTTCGAGCAGCGCGCTGATCACCGGTGTGAGCGGTGAATGGAATGTGCCAACACTGAACTGTGCTGACACGCCGAATGCCAGATCGGTCACGTGGGTTGGCATCGGGGGCGAAGCATGGCCGACCGGGGGATCATCCGGCGTCCTTCTCCAAACGGGCATTGAGGACGATTGTGTCGACGGCGTCCAGCAGGACACCGGCTGGTTCGAAGCGTATCCGAGCATTCCCAATCAGTTGTTTAGCTTCTCTGGCCTCCCCGTATCTCCGGGCGACTCGATTGAGGCAAGCGTCGGTCAGGCAAGTGACGGGTCGTGGGTGACGAGGGTCGACGATCTGACAACGGCGATCTCGGGTTGGATGATCACCGGAGAAGCGTGGGGCGTCGGTGCCGACGCCGCGTCAACTTTCACTGATCAGGGATCGACAGTTGGCCTCAGCTATGAGGGTGGATACACGTGCGAATGGATCGTCGAGGACCCTAGCAACGCCTCAGGTTCTGAAGTTCCGTTTGCCGACTATGGAACCGTCACGTTCTCGGACCTCATGACAAGCTTCTCGACCTGGTCCCTGACATCAGATGAAGGATGGGAGATCGTGCAGAACGGCGTCGTGCTCTCGACACCGTCGCTGCCTTCGACTAACGGTTTCTCTGTGAGCTACACGGGGCCGTGACGCTCCTCTCCACAGAATCCCGATTTGAGTAACCGCGGCTGAAGCGGTGCCCTGTTGCATCGCTTTCAAGAGGCAACCCAGTGCAGACTAAGCCTCGATCCACCGTCAGACCCCGGTGAGGCGACGGCTGGGTCCTGAGTTGCCGGCTTTTGGGGGCGTCACGACTGCATGAGGGCCCGTGTCGAAGTCGGGGATGCACATGGTCGAATATTTGCGGGGTGACCACCGAGCCAGGATATCGTTCTGTCGCACCGCGGATCCGGCAGTCTTGGTCAATCCTGACCCGATGTTCAGGTGGGATGGGAGACTCGGCGTTGTGAACGCGACTGAGGTTGATGCTGCCGCCGACCGACTTCGAGACGTCATCCGTCGCACGCCACTCGAGCGAAGTGATCGACTCTCGGAGGATCTCGGTGTTCCCGTGCTATTGAAGCGAGAGGACTTGCAGATTGGTCGCTCCTACAAGGTACGCGGGGCCTACAATTTCATTTCCTCGCTCGCTCCGGAGGAGCGCTCGCTTGGCGTCGTCTGCGCGAGCGCGGGCAATCACGGACAGGGCCTCGCCTTTGCCTGCCGCCGACTTGAGATCGAGGGTCGGGTCTTTCTCCCGACGAGCACGCCACGCCAAAAACGCGAGCGCATTCGAGCGATCGGTGGTCGCTGGGTCGAGCTCGTCGCGGCCGGAAGCTCCTACGACGAGGCCAGCGCGGCTGCGCTCGCCGACGGCACAAAGAGTGGGGCCGTCTACGTCCACCCGTTCAACGACGCCCGGACGATCGCTGGCCAGGGCACCGTCGCAGTGCAAATCGCCGAGCAGATTCAACAGTTCGCCACGATCGTCGTGCCGGTTGGCGGCGGAGGACTCATCGCCGGGATCGCTACTTGGCTGAAGGAAAGTTCTTCTCAGGTTCGGATCATCGGGGCCGAGCCTGCGGGCGCGGCGAGCATGACCGCAGCACTCGCTGCGGGTGCACCCGTTCCATTGTCCACAATCGATGCCTTCGTCGACGGCGCAGCAGTCGGGTGCGTCGGGGACCTCACCTATCCGATCGTGCGCGATCTGGTTGACGAGATCGTGGAAGTGCCTGAAGGTGCGGTCTGCACGGAGATACTCGACCTCTACCAGTCCGAAGGCATCATTGCCGAGCCAGCTGGAGCTCTGGCGAGCGCCGCAACCCGCCGCTTTCTCAGTGAGCCACCCGAAGGTCCGATCGTGTGCATCGTCTCGGGCGGCAACAATGACGTCAGTCGCTACGCAGAGATTGTCGAACGGTCGCTCCTCTACGAGGGCCTTCGTCACTACTTCCTCGTGACCTTCCCCCAGGAGCCCGGGGCGCTCCGCCACTTTCTCGATGAGGTACTGCGAGATGGCGAGGACATTGTCGTCTTCGAGTACGTGAAGAAGAACAATCGGGAGACGGGACCTGCGCTCGTCGGCATCGAAATCGACCATCCCAGTCGTCTTGGAGGCCTCCTGCAGCGCATGGCAGAAAGTCCGCTCGAGATCGAGCAGGTGCCGCCGGGATCACCATTGTTTTCCTTCCTGCTTTAGTCGGCAGCATGCTTGACGCGCGAGATGCTCAAGGGTGCATTCAGGGCGCATCGGCAACAAATTGCAAACTCCGAGCGCGGAGCCCCGCTGCCGGCCTGACCCGCCCAAACAGCTCGGCCCGCTCGAAGTTCACATCCCCGACGCGCCGAACACGCGCCCCGTATCGTTCGGCGCAGCCGGACCTCGGGGTGTCCCTGAGCAGGTCGAGTTGGGGCCACGAGCCCGGATTGGACAAAGCGAGCCCCCGACGACCCCGTTGGCTCATCAAACCAATGGCTCTCCAACGCCTCAGTTGTCGGAAGGCTTTAGTCGTCAGTGCCCGGTAGCAGAATCGAGCGCGTCGCTTCTCCGACACCAACGTTCTGCGACTGGTTGCAAACCACTTTTGGCCGTATTTCGGCGAACTACGGCGATGTGTTACAGCAGCTCATAGCGTTATCAACACCCTGGCGAACTACCCGCAATGTCAGCGTCCGCGCGATGGACGCGCGATGGATTGGTCATTAGTCAGTCGCGGCGACGGTGGAGCAGCGGGCAGCAGAGGCGATCGAGTCGGGGCATCAGGTTCGAGAGGCTCTCAATGGGAGAGTCGACCTGGTCGTCGACCTACTGAGAACCATCAGGACAACCGTCACTGCCTCGAGGCGCCTCGTTTAAGCACCTTGTGGCCGCGGCCATCCGTACAGAGGATCCACTCCGTGAGAGGCATCATTACAGAGGGAAATGGGACTGCCATCTCGGAGCTTCGATTACTGCTGGTCGGCTAATCACTCGGTGACGTTGAGCGTCTTGCTGATCGAACTTGAGCTATTGAACTCCCTGTTGCCGCCGTAGGTGGCGACCAGACGGTACGTGCCTGCCTTGAGCTTCTTCGCGGACAGGTCGCAGGATCCCTTGCCCGAAGAGAGCGTGATCTCACAGACAACCGTTCTGGACTCTTTGACCGTAACCCTCCCGCTAGGCATCGCTCCGGCGAACTCGGGTGAGACGGCGACACCGAGTTGTTCGGCGCCTTCGTCCCCGTAGCTCACATAGGCAGTTGAAAGCCTGAGCGAGGTCTTCGCGCTTGCTTTCACGACCGTGAGAGTCCGAATTGGCGAAACCGAGCCATAGAAATCACTGTCCCCGCCGTAGGCGGCGACCAATCCGTAGGTGCCCACCGGAAGGCGTCTCGCCGACAGCCTGCAAGAGCTGGACAGCGCGATCGTGCACAGGATCGTCGTCGCGTCCTTCAACCTCACAGTCCCACTCGGCAACGAGCCAGGGAACTCGGGCCAAACCTCGACAGCGAGTTGCTCGGCCTCTTCGTCGCCGTAAGTCACTTTCGGGGTCAAATGCAGGAGGGTCGTACTGGAGGTCGCCTTCCCGACGGTTAACGGCTTCGAGATGGAGGTCTCGCTGGAGTCGAAGGCACTGTCGCCCGAGTAGCTGGCAGTGAGCGAGTAGTTGCCCGGGACTTCCTCGATAATGGAGCACGTGCCGACTGCTGTCCCATTCGATCCGGTGAGCGACGCCTGGCATGAGTTGGAACCGGCGGAGACCGTGACCGACCCGGTCGGCGTGTTGGCCCCAGGAGCCGTCGAGGGGCCCACGACTGAAACGGTGACGTCGACGGACTGGCCGACAACTGGGGTCGAAGACGACGTCGACGTGATAGTCGCAGAGGTCGCCGCGCATCCACCTGGGCCACCGAAACTCATGGAATCCGGCGAGGTCGCCTCCGCGCTGTAATAGGCATCGTTCGTGGCCAAGACCGTAATGGAGGCTGTTGGCCCATCAACAAAACCCATTCCGTTGATCGTGTCAGCTCCGTCGGCGCCGGCGAAAGCGCCGCTGCCCATCTGCGAGCAGGGCACCGACGATCCCGCAGCGACTTCGCCAAACCACTGGGTCAGTCCGAGCGACGTGAAGCTGCCGGACCAGAGAGATCCCGGGAAGTACCCGACGAGGGCGCCGTTGTAGTAGACGTTCCAGTTGGAGTCCGCGTATGCGATCTCAAAGACATCGCTCTCGCCCGCGGATAAAGCCTTGCCGGGAGTCACGGTGGCGCTCACCTGCACGAAACCACAACCGTCGTAGCAAGCGGGCACACCATTGACCCAGTGGAAGACAAAGAGGTGCGGAAGCGTATCGCCGAACTGTCCCGGGTCGACGGTCCAGCCAACCTCGATGACCTGACTCCCGTCATTCGACTCAACGCTCATTTCCGCAAGGGAGTGACCGTCGACGATCGAAACTGCCGGGTCCTCGACAAGGAAGGTTCCGAATGAACCTGTAGTCGTCGCCAACTCGTACGATTTCGCGTAGAAGTACTGCCAACCTGGACTAGGGGGGCTGGCGTCGGGCCCGACTCCGACAGGAGCGAGTCCCTTCGGGACGGACGTTTCCTTGTTTACGGGCCTATGCGACGCCGCGAACGAAGCAAGGGCACTGGTGCTAGCGACGTCAATAAGGCCGGAAAGGGTGACGACCGCGACGATGACTACGGACGCTTGCCAAACAACTCGCGAAATCCTCCATCCACTCATGCAAATTCCACTCTGCTAGTCAGTCTTCTCTCGCGGCCAGCAACGGCCGCTTCGCGGCCGACTCGAGTTTGTCCGTGAATGCCCGTCGCGTACCGTTTCGTGGCTGAAGGCCACCCCACGGTGGCGCCGATGACAATCAGAACGCTGACAGTCAAGGCGGCGAAAGCTCGCACGCCCTCAAGTCTCTCATTAGTCGACGAGTGGAAGGACTCAAGTAGTCGAGCCGCCAGTCGCAGATCCGCGTCGTCAGTCCCCCGAAGTGAACCCCCACCCAGCGTTATCTGATGCGAGTGAGCTGCAGCCGCGTGCTTTCGCACGCCGGTGGAGGACAGCTCTGCTGAGCCTCGAGGTGCCTGCGCCTGGCTATCAAGGCCAAGGCCGAGACGCTAACGCGCAGAGAGTCCATCAAGACGCCGCATCGATTCGGCATCCAAGGAGAAGCCGAGGACGTCGAAGTTCTGCGCGATGCGCTGCGGCTGGACAGATTTTGGAATGACGACAATGCGGTGCTCGACGTGCCAACGGAGCACAACCTGTGCTGGGGTGACCCTATTTGCCACGGCAATCTCGACGAGCACGGGATCGTCGAGGCGGCTGTTCTTGAGCGGGCTGTATCCCTCGAGGATGATGTGGCGATGATCGAGTTCGCGCTGCTGCCCGGGATCGTGGAGGAACGGGCTCCAACGGATCTGATTGACCTCGGGGGCATCGCCGGTCGCAATCGTGAGGTCATCGATCTCTTCGATGCTGTAGTTGCTTACCCCGATCGCGCGGGCGAGACCCTCGTCACGCACCGCGAGCATCTCCTGATACAGCGACCGCGAGGCTCCCCCTGCAGGGGGCCAGTGGATCAGCCAAAGATCCACGTAGTCGACCTGAAGGTCGGCAAGGCTCCGTTCGATCGCTCGTCGTACGCTCTTCTCGTTGGGCTGCAGCTTGGTGGTGAGGAAGAGCTCCTCACGGTACAGTCCGCTGTCGATTAGCGCGCGACCCACCTCTCGTTCGTTCCCGTAGAGCGTGGCGGTGTCGATGTGGCGATAACCCTCCTGCAAGGCGCAGAACACCGCCTCACGGGCGAGCCCACCTCGGATCTGCCAGGTTCCGAAACCGATGATCGGCATCTGCAAGCCACTGCGCAACGTGACGTGGCCGGTATCTGCGTGAGAGGCCACCCTCATCCTTTCCGCACCGTCAGGAATTTGAGGCTATTACGACACGGGGCGCGGATGCCCCAGCCGTTCGGGTGTAACAGACCGCTGGAACAGACCTGCGCTGTGTGCGTCGTGCCCCAAACAGGACCGCAGCTCGCTGAACGGCGAGAACTAGGTAGCACGCGGCCTCGACCCCGCGATCGGCCCACCTGGCAGATCCGCGTGGGTAGACGCACCCAACGCGGTGGCGGATGGGCGACTGGGGGTTTGGCTCGGTTAGGGTGCGACCATGGTGCCGACCGGTCAGCTGCTCGCCTTCTGCGCGACCGCAGGCGTGCTCATCGTGATACCGGGTCCGAGCGTGCTCTTCGTCGTCAGCCGCGCCCTCACGCTCGGCCGCCGCGCCGGGTTGGCGACCGTTGTCGGCAATGCCGCCGGCGTGTACCTGCAGGTTGCGGCCGTCGCCTTCGGCGTCGGGACGATCGTCGAGAGATCGATCGCCGTCTTCACGGCCATCAAGTTCGTCGGTGCCACGTATCTCGTCCTGTTGGGCATTCAGGCGATCCGGCACCGCCGCGACCTCGCGCGGGTACTGCAGTCGTCCTACGAGCCGAGGCCTACCCGTCGACTGCTGCGCGACGCGTTCGTCGTCGGCGTCGCCAACCCGAAGACCGTCGTCTTCTTCGCCGCCATCCTCCCGGAGTTCGTGAACCGGTCCGCAGGCCGCGTCCCGATCCAGTTGCTCGTCCTCGGGGCGCTCTTCATCGCCATGGCGCTCGTCTCCGACGGCGTCTGGGCCATCGCCGCGGGAGGCGTGCGGACGTGGCTCACACGCACGCCGCGCCGGCTCGAACTCGTCGGCGGGCTGAGCGGGATCGCCATCCTCGACATCGGTCTGCGGCTCGCCGTCACCGGCCGCAAGGACTGAAGCGCTGGACGGGAGCTCTCGCCCTCCACCGCGGCAGGGACAAAAGGATTGAGTTGCCAGACACCCACGCTCACGTGCGACCGATGCAAGCGTCCGATCTCGCCGAGGTGACTCGCGTCACCGACGTCGCCTTTGGCCGCATCATCGGACAGATGACCGGCCGCGAGGTGACCGAGCCGGTGATGCCGCGGCTGCTCTTCTCGACACGGCTGGCGGCCGACCCGGCGGGCTGTTTCGTCGCGATCGGTGAATCAAACGATGTCACCGGCGCCGTATTCTCGATCGCGCGCGGCACGTTGGGGTGGTTCGGCCCGCTCGCCGTGTCGCCCGAAGCCCAGGGCCGAGGGGTGGGCCAAGCCCTGATCGCCGCCTGCCTCGCAGGCCTGCGTGAACGTGGGGTGCTCCTCGTCGGGCTCGAGACGTTCGCCGAAAGCCCCTTCCACGTGCACCTGTACTCGAAGTTCGGGTTCCGCCCGTCGTGGACTGGCCTCGGGTTCCGGCGCAAGATCGCGCCCGTGCCGATGCCCGCCCACGTCACGGCGAACGGCGGGCTGCCAAGTCTCGACTTCGTGTACGAGGGCATCGACGTGCGCACCGAAGCCGCCGTGGCGGCGGCGCTCGGTGTGGGAACCACCTTCGTGACCGACGGGGGCGTCGCCATCTGCCACTTCGCACCGACCTTCGAGGACTCGGCGACCGGCTTCGTGCCCTTTGTCGCCGCGACGTCGCGACCTGCCTTCGACGACCTGCTCGACGCGGCGGAACACGAATGTGGCGAACGCGGCCTCGGGGTTCTCTCCGTCCGCGTGCCGGGATCGAGCTGGCGAACGATCGACGGCCTCGTCGCGCGCGGCTACCGGTCGGGGCGGGTCGAGCTCCGCATGAAGCTCGGTGCGCGCCCGGACTACGACCGGGCCGACATCTTCTACGGCGACAACTGGCTGTGAGGGCTCTGCCGGGTACGACGGTCGTGCCGCAGGAGAACCGGACCTGGCGAGGTGTGCCGGCGATCACCCGCAACCGTCATTCAGCTCCCGTCGGGCGTCACCTCCGCGATCAGTTCCGGACCGTTGTTGTGCACGCTGCCGACCCGCGGGTCGACGGCGCGGACGGCGAGTGTGCCGGCGGGCGACGGGTGCAATAGCGCCTCGAGCTCGTCTCGCTCGACAACCGACGGGTCAAGCCACCGGTCGAGCACGTCGCGTTCGAGCACGACCGGCATACGATCGTGGATCGGCGCGACTTCCGGATTCGCGGACGTCGTGATGATCGCGCAGGAACGGACCCACACGGCCTCGTCGTCGGCGGATTGCGGATCGCGCCACGACTCCCACAGACCGGCGAACGCCATCGGCTTGCCATCCGACCGGCTGAGGAAGAACGGCCGGCGGCGGCTGCCAGGACCCTGGCGCCACTCGTAGAACCCGTCCGAGAGAACGGCGAGGCGCCGGCTCCGGAACGCGCCACGAAACGACGGCTTCACGGCGACGGACTCGGCTCGCGCGTTGAAAAGGCGGCTCCCGATCGCCGGCTCCTTCGCCCAGGACGGGATCAATCCCCAGCGGTACTCGTCGAGGACGCGGCCACCCCCGGCATCCGGTGACAGGCACAGCACCGTTCTCGTCGGCGCGATGTTGTAGTTCGCGACCCATACCCGGTCGACGTTCGGAGCCCGACGCGCCTCAAAGAAGCTCGCGAGCTCGTCGATCGGCGTCGCGAGGACGTAGCGACCGCACAAGGCTCGCTGATCCCGGACGACGGGGCCGCGCTAGCGGCGGGCGTGACGCAGGACCATCCTCGCGACGAAGTACACCAAAGCGAGGACGACGACAAGCTTCACGAAGAACCACAGCAGCCCAACGATGAAATGCAACGCGGCAAAGGCGACGACGGCCGCCACGACGAGCGTTCCGACTACGACGAAGGCGTGCACCGGGCGGATACCCGTCGAACCACTTTGTGGTTGAATCATCGGCCCTTCCCTTTCGGCGGCGAGCACCGACACGTGGGCCGCGCGATCCCCGCTGATGAGAGATTCTAGCGGGGCGGCCCTGGGGCGGGACGTCAGGACCGAGAAGGGGGATTTCCAGGAATGCGGCGGTGGCGCCGGTGACGTAGTGCGCGGTGGGGCGAGCCCGGCTCGCTGGACGAGACGCGATGCCGCCAGAAGCAGCTGGTTCGACGGCAACTAGCATCGTCCCGTGGGCATGACGACAGGCAAATCCGCCTATTCAGCACCGCCCCGGAGGTGAGGTTGATGATCAGCTCCAATTCGAACAGCGGTCGTGGCCGCACGCGCCTCGCGATCGGGTCGCTCATGGTCCTCGGCGCCCTCGCGATCAGCGTGCCTGCTCCGAACGCCTTCGGCGCCGCGAACGGCTCCGGCGGCACGACGGCCGCGATCAAGGCGAACTGGACGATGTTCTTCAATGGAACGACCTCGGCGGCGAAGAAGGAGACCCTGCTCCAGAACGGGAAGGAGTTCGCGGCCTTCTTGGCGTCTCAGGCCAAGACCGCGGCGGCGCGCTCGACGACCGTCAAGGTCACCAAGGTGGAGCTCACGTCGAAGACGACGGCACGGGTGACGTACACGATCTACCTCGGTTCGACACCCGCCGAACCCAACGCGATCGGCACGGCGCTGCTCCAGGACAAGGTCTGGAAGGTGAGCGACGCGAGCTTCTGTGCCCTCGTGAGTCTCGAGGGCACCGCGCCGAAGGCCTGCTCGAAGACCACCTGACCGGCCCGATCCGGTGACCGTGCGGCGCCTGCGACTGGGGTCGCCCGCGTATGCTTCGCGTCACGCCGTCGCAGCCGGGTGCCGGCGTCTGCCGCCCCGTGGATTCCGGCGGGTGGGTGTCCGCGCCCGTCACCCGGTGCCACAGACCGGTGGCGATGTCAGGCAAACGATCGGAGCGTCGCGCCGACCTCGGTGACGGTTGCGATCGTCGATCCCGCGACAATGACGAACTGCTCGCCAGAAGGGCGGGACATCGCAGGTAGTGTACCGAGGATCCCGGTTACGCCATCTGGTAAGCCCTACCGAACACCGAGGAGTCCATGTGCGCATTCTCGTGACGAACGATGACGGTGTCTTCGCGCCAGGCATCGGGGTCATGACGGACGCGCTCATCGAGGCGGGACACGATGTCATGGTCGTGGCGCCGCTCGAGAATCACAGCGGATCGAGCGCCGCGACGGTTCTGCGCCATTCGATCGGTGCCGTCTCTTTCAAGGCCGTCAAGCTCTCAGCCGCCCCCGGCGCGCGCGCCATTGGTGTCCGTGCGCTACCCTCGGTTTGCGTCTCGCTCGCACTCGCCGGCGCGTTCGGGCCTCCCGCCGACCTCGTCGTCTCGGGCATCAACCGGGGCCCCAACGTCGGCCGCTTCATTCTCCATTCGGGCACGGTCGGTGCCGCCCTCACCGCCGCGCAGCAGGGCCGGTCCGCCATCGCGGTCGGACTTCGAGGCAGATGGACAGCAACGATGCACTACGAGACGGCGGCCGCCGTCGCGGTGGCTCTCGTTGAGCCTCTGGCGTCGATGCGGGCCGGCACGGTGCTCAACTGCAACGTCCCGGATCTCGAACTCGACATGCTGCGCGGCGTGCGGCGCGCCGAACTGAACATGGCAGATGTCTTCCACGTGGAGCGAACCGGGTCCCGCCGAGTACGCGTGTCCTTCGGCTTCCCTGGCCACGCGACGGCGGCAGACGACGACTGGGCGCTCGGCGCGGACGACTTCGCGACGCTGACGGCGATCACCTTCCCGGCAGCCGATCCCGACCCAGCGGTCCAAGCGGTCGTCGCGATGACCGTTGCGCAGCTCGACGCCCGCTTCGGACACCCCGAAATCGGCCCGCCAAGCGCCGCCGAAGACATTCCGCGGGGGCCCCTGCGCACCATCCGACGACGCCTGGGTGGCATCCGTCTGCGATTGGCTGGCGTTCGTCGGCGCCTTACATCCCGTGTGAGTTGGTAAAACGCCTGCAGTCACCAAAACCTGCGTGACAAGCGGGTAAACTACAAGTGAATGATTCTCCTGCCGGTCCTTTGGCGCGCGTCTTTCCGGACCTTCGGCGGCAGGCGGAAGTCCCAGAAGAACCCTCGTCCGGTGGACAACGGTTGCGCCGACCGACTGCACACCGTCCTACCCGGACAGTAAGGAGCAGCCACAGCACCCAGCCAAGGGCGTACTCCGTCTGCACCTCGCCCGGGCGCCCTGTGCGCCCTGGCCCGTCGTTGGCCCTGCCGGCACCGGGCCGCGAGACGGATGCAACAAGACGGTTCGCCCGCATCTCGACCCACCTGGACCACGTGGACCATCCCCAATCCAAGGAGGCCTTCGATGCGACGACACTCTTCGCTCGCGGTCACTTCTGCCATCGTTCTCCTCGGTGGCGCCGGCGTGTTCGGCGGCGGCGCGATCAGCCTGCGCACCTCGACCGTCACCGGCCACTTGAAAGCCGTCCGAGCCTTCCAGCACGCGTTGCGCACCCGACAGGCGGGCGAAGCGCCGGTCGGGCCCTCGAGCCCGCTGCTCGACGATCTCGCCGCAACCACCCCGTCGCCGTACCTGTTCGCCACAGAACCCCTCCGGTTGCCACGGGTCGCGACCGTGCGCCGCCTCGGCATCGGGACCGAGCCAGCCGCCACGGCGGCGCAGTGGCACGCCCTGCGCGACTGCGAGTCGGGCGACCGATACGACGAGGACACGGGCAACGGCTACTACGGCGCCTACCAGTTCGCGCCGACGACGTGGTGGGAACTCGGCTACGACGGCCTGCCGAGCGAAGCCCCGCCCGTGGTCCAGAATCGTGCCGCCGTTCGCCTGCAGCGCATCGCCGGTTGGTCGGCGTGGCCGGTCTGCTCGGAGGTCGTCGGTCTGTAGTCCGGCCGACGGCGACCCGGGTGGGTAGTCGGTACTGTTCACACCACCAGCCCTGTCGTCGCGGGCTCGAAGCGAAGGTGGTGCGTCGTGGCGCTCGTCGATCCGCAGTTCGCCGACGGCATCGCCTTGACCTTCGATGACGTCCTGTTGGTCCCCCAGGAATCCGACGTCCTGCCGCACGAGGTCGACACGACGGCACGCCTGTGCGACCGTCTCGAGCTCAACATCCCGCTCGTGTCGGCGGCGATGGACTCGGTCACCGAGTCCCGGTTGGCGATCGCGCTGGCTCGGCTCGGCGGGCTCGGGGTCGTCCACCGCAACATGTCCATCGAGCGCCAAGCCGAGGAGGTCGACCGGGTGAAGCGCTCCGAGGCCGGCATGGTGCTCAACCCGATCAAGATCGGACCGGACCGTCCCGTCGCCGAGGCGCTCGAGCTGATGGGCCGTTTCCACATCTCGGGGATCCCCGTCGTCGATCCCGACGACCACCTCGTCGGGATCGTGACGAACCGCGACCTCCGCTTCCACGAGGATCCCCGGGCGCTCGTGTCCGAGGTGATGACCTCGACCGGGCTCGTCACCGCGCCGGTCGGCACGGATCTCGCCGGAGCGCGCCGGATCCTGCAGGCCGCCAAGGTCGAGAAGCTCCCGATCGTCGACGACGGCAACCGGTTGCGTGGGCTCATCACCGTGAAGGACATCACGAAGCAGGCGGCCTTCCCCCAAGCCTGCAAGGACGCCGACGGACGACTGCGGGTCGCCGCCGCGGTCGGCGTCGGCAGCGAGGGTCTGGCCCGGGCCAAGCTGCTGATCGACGCTGAGGTCGACGCGATCTGCGTCGACACGGCGCACGGCCACGCCCGGCGCGTGATCGAGGCGGTCGCCGAGCTCCGCCAGATCTGGCCGGACGGCGTGATCATCGCCGGCAACGTCGGCACGGCGACGGCAACGCGAGCGCTCGCCGCAGCCGGCGCCGACGTCGTGAAGGTCGGCCTCGGACCGGGAGCGATCTGCACGACCCGGGTCGTGACCGGGGTCGGCGTCCCGCAGTGGACGGCAATCCACGAATGCGCCGGGGAGGCGCGTCTCCGCGGCGTCGGGATCCTCGCCGACGGCGGGGTGCGGTTCTCGGGCGACATCGCCAAGGCGGTGGGCGCCGGGGCGCACGCCGTGATGATCGGCGGGCTGTTCGCCGGCGTCGAGGAGAGCCCCGGCGAGACGACGATGATCGGCAACCGGCCGATGAAGCGCTACCGGGGCATGGGGAGCCTCTCGGCGATGGCGACCCGCTCGTACGCCAAGGACCGCTATTCCCAGGAACTCGTCGTCGACCCCGACAAGGTCGTGCCCGAGGGCGTCGAGGGCTACGTGCCCTTCCGGGGACCGCTCGGCGGGGTCGTCCACCAGCTCGTCGGGGGTCTGCGCCAGGCGATGGGCTACTGCGGGGCACGCACGATCACGCAGCTCCGTGAGCAGGCGCAGTTCATCCGCGTGAGCCCCGAAGCACACCGGGAGAGCCACCCGCACGATCTGTCCGGGGTGCGTGACGCGCCGAACTACCTCGCGAACGACATCTGAGGCCACCGGTCGACCGCAGCCGACCCGCCGACACCCCTAGAGCCGGAGCGGCCGGATCGGAGCGACGAGGAGCGCGGGATCGCGCCAGTCGACCCCCGGGACGTCGATGAAGAGTTCGACCTCGTTCCCGTCGGGGTCACGGATGTAGACGCTATGGGTGACCGCGTGGTCGGCGGTACCGGTGACCTCGCCGTCTCCCGCGATCACCTGGGCGAGGGCCGCGCGCAGCTCGTCGTCGGAGTCGCCGACTTTCAGACCGAAGTGGTAGAGGCCGGCGTGCCTCCCGGTCAGCGGACCGGGGGCGTCGGGACCGACCTCGATCAGCAGCAGCTCGTGGTGGGTGTGACCGCCGCTGAAGACGGCGACCGGGAACGAGCCGGGCGCGGCGGCGTCGCCACCGGGGCCGATGACCTGGTGCCAGCCGAGCACGTCGCGGTAGAACGCGGCGGAACGCTCGAGGTCATGGACGTACAGGACGAGATGCCCGAGTTCCTTGACCGCCATCGGATCTCCTTGGATCGCTCGTCGCCGAGGCTACCGGCGCAGCCCATCCCGACCCGGGGCTAGCTGGTCGCGGCCGCCACCGCGTCGGCGACGAGCAGCTCGTGGAAGCGGCGGTCGCCGACCAGCTCCGGATGGAAGGCGGTCACGGTCACCCGCCCCTGCCGGCAGGCGACCGGACGGCTGCCGTCCCCGGCGAGCGAGACCCTGGCGATGACCTCGACACCGCGCCCCACCGTCTCGACGACGGGCGCCCGGATGAACACGGCGTGCAACGGCCCGCCGGCGACACCGACGAGCTCGAGGTCCTCCTCAAAGGACGCGATCTGGCGACCGAAGGCGTTCCGCCGTACCGCGAGGTCGATCGCGCCGAAGCTCCACTGGTCCGACCGGCCGTCGAGCACCGTCGTCGCGAGCAGGATCATCCCCGCGCACGTCCCGAGAACGGGCATGCCCGCCGCGATCCGGGCGGCGATCAGCGGTCGCAAGCCGGCCGCATCGATGAGCAACTGCAACGTCGTCGACTCCCCGCCCGGCAGCACGAGGGCGTCGACGCGCGCGAGGTCGGCCGGCAGGCGGATCTCCACGACGCCGACGCCGAGCGCTCTCAGCACGGCGGCGTGCTCGGCGACGTCGCCCTGGAGGGCGAGGACCCCGATCACCGGCGTCGCGCTGTCCGCGACAGCGCGGTCCCGCGCCGCGGCCGTCATCTCCGCCGCCATCTCACCAGCCGCGTTCGGCGAGCCTCGTCTCGAGCGTCGAGATCTCGGCGCCCTTCATCGGCGTGCCGAGCCCGCGCGACACCTTGGCGAGGATTGCGGGATCGCGGAAATGCGCCGTCGCCTCGACGATCGCCCGCGCCCGCACCGGGGGGTCCTCGCTCTTGAAGATCCCCGAACCGACGAAGACCGCCTCGGCGCCGAGCTGCATGACGAGCGCGGCGTCGGCCGGGGTGGCGATGCCGCCGGCGCAGAAGAGTGGAACCGGCAGTCGACCGGTCTCGGCGATCTCCTCGACGAGGCCAACCGACGCCTGGAGGGCCTTCGCCCACCCGTAGCGCTCGGTCGGGTCGCACGCCGCGATCTTGGCGATGTCGCCGAGGATCGAACGGAGGTGCCGAACCGCCTCGACGATGTTGCCGGTCCCGGCCTCCCCTTTCGAGCGGATCATCGCCGCGCCCTCAGAGATCCGCCGCAGCGCCTCACCGAGGTTCGTCGCGCCACAGACGAAGGGCACCTCGAACGCCCACTTGTCGATGTGGTACGCCTCGTCGGCCGGGGTCAGGACCTCGCTCTCGTCGATGTAGTCGACCTGGAGCGCGGCGAGGATCTGCGCTTCGGCGAAGTGCCCGATGCGCGCCTTGGCCATGACCGGGATGGTGACCGCGGCCTTGATCGCCTCGATCAGCGCGGGGTCACTCATCCGCGCCACACCGCCGTCGCGGCGGATGTCAGCCGGGACGCGCTCGAGAGCCATCACCGCGACGGCTCCCGCGTCCTCGGCGATGCGCGCGTGCTCGGGCGTGACGACGTCCATGATCACGCCGCCCCGCAACATCTCTGCGAGGCCACGCTTCACCCGGTTGGTCGCCGTCACACGGCCCGCAGACGTCTTGGCCGTCGTCTCGCTCTTGCTCGCCATACCTTGAATCTAATCGGTCCGCCGCACCCGCCCTCGTGCGCGCCCCAGCGCGATCGGGGCCCCCGTCATGCGGCCTCGAGGGCGGCCACTGCGGCCAGCGGGTCGAGGCGACGGCGACCCGGGAGCAGGTGCGCCAGGAGCGCGCCGGCGGCGACGACGCCGACGCCGACGCGCAGCGCCGGCATCAGCCCGGCGACGAAGGTCGCGCCGCTCGCGTAGCTGCCGAAGCTCGCAAACACCGCACCGAGCACCGAGATGCCGAGCACCCCGCCGAGCTCGCGCAGCGCGTTGTTCGTGCCCGACGCGACGCCTTCGGCGGCGCGGGGCACCTCGCCGAGGACGACCGAAGCGACCGGGACGAAGAAGAGCGCCATCCCGATGCCCGAGAGGACGAAGGCGGGGATGAAGTCCGCGTACGGCGTCGCGGGCGTGAGCACGACGGCGATCCACCCGAGTCCGAACGCCTGCAGGGCGAGTCCGGTCGCGATGAGGGCGCGTCCGCCGAGCCGACCGACGAGCGCTCCCGCGAGCGGCGCGACGACGACGGGCATGCCCGTCCACGGCAGCGTCCGGATCCCAGCAGCGAGCGGCGAGTAGTGCTGGACGGTCTGGAGGAACTGGGCGAGGAAGAAGATCGACCCGAACATCCCGAAGCTCATCAGCACGGCGACGCCGTTCACGACGGAGAAGCCCCGCCGGCGGAACAGCCCGAGCGGCAGCATCGGGTGCGCCGATCGCCGCTCGACCGCGCAGAAGGCGCCGAGCGCGACGACCCCGAGGGCGAAGCTCGCCAGCACCTCGACACTCGTCCAGCCGACCGCCCCACCCCGGACCAGCCCGAAGACGACCCCGAACAGTCCCGCGCTCGCCGTCGCGACGCCGGCCACGTCGAACGGCCGCTGGTCGCCGTGGGACTCCGCGAGGCGGTACCGGGCGAGTGGGATGAGCGCGATCCCGATCGGCACGTTGATCCAGAAGATCCACTGCCAGGAAAGCCCCTCGACGACGGCACCGCCGACGAGGGGTCCGACCGCGACCGCGAGCCCGCCGAGCGCCCCCCAGATGCCGAGGGCGACGTTGCGACGCGCCGCGGGCACCCCCGCCGAGAGAAGGGTCAAGGAGAGCGGCACGATGAGCGCGCCGCCGGCGCCCTGGAGGGCCCGCGCCGCGACGAGGACGTCGATGCTCGGCGCGAGGGCCGCCGCGGCCGACGAAGCGGTGAACAGTGCGAGCCCGACGATGAACATCCGGCGCCGACCGAAACGGTCCCCGAGCGCGGCCCCCGTGAGCAGCAGCACAGCGAAGCTGAGCGTGAACGCGTTGACCGTCCACTCCAGTCCGGCGAGGCCCGTGCCGAGGCTGCGCCGGATCACCGGCAGCGCCGTCGTGACGACGAGGTTGTCGAGCGCCGCCATGAACTGCGCCACGCCGGTGACGAGGACTGCCCAGAACACGCTCGAGCGGCTCGTGTGGCCGGATCGGCGGATCCGGGGTCGAACTGCGGCACTGGCCCTCACACTGCTCTCCTTCCCCGTTGGTACTAAGTAGTCACTAGTTTTCATTTGCACAAAGCGACTCCGCCAGGCCACTGCGAACTAGCGCGCCGGCGGCGGATCGCAACCGGGACGGGCGTAGAACGGACCGTGGAAGTCCATCGCGCCCGGGTCGTCGCGTAGATCACCCCAGAGCTCGTCGAGGTCGACGAGACCGAGGGCAGCGACGAGGTTGCAGAGCATCCCCGTCGCGAAGAACTCCCGCATCGCCGCCGGCCCGAGTGCCGTGCGGTGCGCGACGTAGTGAACGATGCCCGCGAACTGCGCCGCCGTGAACGCGCGGATCTCGGGCTCGCCGGAGGCCGCGTAGCTCTGCAGCTGGATGAGGAGCAGGTCGTGATTGGCAATGAGCGCCGGGTAGCTCCTCCCCATCGCCTCGAGCGCCTCGGCGCCCTCGAGACCCTCGCTCGCCTCCTTGAACGACCGGATGATCGCGGCGCAGCCGAGCGCGACGGTCTCGAGGAACAGTTCGCGCTTCGTCCCAAACAGCCGGAACAGGTACGGCTGGGAGATCCCCGCCGCGGTCGCGATCTCCTCGGTGGACGCCCCGCTGATCCCGTCGCGGGCGAAGATCCGGAGCGCGACGGCGAGCACCGCGGCCCGCCTCTCGTCGGCGGTCATGCGCAGCCCACTGCGCTTGGGCACCGGTGCCTCGACGTCGGGGACCACTGTCACGGCAATTACGTTAGTGATCACTCACAATCATGTCAACATCCCGCCGTCGGTCCGTCACGGCGAGCCCTCACAGGGCGGCGAGCACCGCCTCGGCACTGCTCAGCTTGAGCACGGGAGGCTCGGGCTCGACGCCGAGGTAGGTGACGATACCGTCGTCGAGCACGGCCGCGTAGCGCCGCGACCGCACGCCCAGCCCGGACGCCGAGCGGTCCTCCTCGAGGCCGAGCGCCCGGGTGAACTCGCCGTTGCCGTCGGCGAGCATCAGGACCGCATCGCTGACCCTGCGGTACCTCCCCCAGGCGTCCATCACCCAGGCGTCGTTCACCGCGACGCACGCGATCAGGTCGACACCTTTCGCGCGCAGCTCCCCCGCCCGCCTGACGAAGCCCGGCAAGTGGAAGTCCGTGCAGGTCGGCGTGAAGGCACCCGGCACGCCGATGAGGACGACCCGGCCGTGGCCGAGCACCTCGGTGCTGCGCACCGGCTGCGGACCGCTGTGCCCCATCGTGCGGAGCTCGACATCGGGAATTCGCTCTCCGACTGCGATCGTCACGTCCACCCTCCTCGACCGCCGGCCACCTTTGAGAACCGCGCCCGGGCCCACGGGCCCGGTCCACCCTACGCCGACGGCAGGCGGGCCCGACGACTTGGCAATCGGTCAGTCGGTCAACCATGAATATCAGGTTGACCGGAAGCACATTGTCAAGTACACCTGATATTGGGATCACGGGGGGCAACGTGCTCGCGGCATTCGTCATCTTCCTGCGCGAAGGCACCGAGGCGAGCATCATCGTCGCGATCCTCTGCTCGTATCTCGACCGGTCCGGGCAGCGCCGCCACTTCCGCGACGTGTTCCTCGGCGTCGGTCTCGCCGCCGGGCTCGCGACCGCCGGCGGCTTCACCGCCTACTACACGATCCATTCCTACGATGGCTCGCGGGTCCAGACGATCTTCGAGACGGTGACGTACGTGGTCGCGGTCGTCGTGCTCACCTACATGACCTTCTGGATGCGCCGCCACGCGCGCTCGATGTCGCGCGACCTCGCGGCGCGCGCCGACCGGGCCCTCGGCCGCAGAGAGCGCTACGGCCTCGGGCTACTCGCCTTCCAGGCGGTCGGCCGGGAGGGCCTCGAGACGGCGGTGTTCACCCTCGCGGTCGTCTTCGCCACCGGGACGCACGGCACGCTGCTCGGCGCCGCGGCCGGGCTCGTCTGCGCCCTCGGGTTCTCCTTCGCCGTCTACCGGCTCGGCCGGCGGATCAACCTCGGGATCTTCTTCACCGTCGTCGGCACGCTCCTCATGGTCTTCGCCGCCGGGCTCGTCGCCGACGCCGTCGAGAACCTGCAGCAACTCGGCTGGGTGCACGTCCTGTCGGGGCACCTCTGGGACACGAGCCGCCAGCTCTCCGAGGGCTCCTCGATCGGCGACGTGTTCCACTCCCTCGTCGGCTACGCCGACCAGCCGACGGCGCTCCAACTCATGTCCTACCTCCTCTACGCCGGCACGGTGGTCACCGTCTTCATCGCCCTTTCCCGACGTGACGCCCGGGCGCGGCGCTTCGCCGCCGGCCACGACCCCGCGCCCGCGCCCGCCACGAGCGGGACGTCCTGAGGTCGGTTGCGGCAGGCGCGGCTGCCGTGCAGAATGACGCCGCTGCACGATTTGCGTAACGCCCGAGGTGGCCGCCGGCGACGTTGAGCCGGGGGCTGAAAAGGGAAGCCGGTGGGAGTCCGGCACGGTCGCGCCACTGTGACCGGGGAGCGAACCCGAGCGACGCCACTGGGACGCCGGTCCTGGGAAGGCACGGGGAAGCGTTGATCCGGGAGTCAGGAGACCTGCCCCGGGAGGACATGTCGAGCCTCGCGTCAGGGTCAGCGGCCACGGGGTGCAGCGCCCTCGGAACCTCCGGGGGTGGTCCCGCTCCAGGCTGGTGAGGCCGACCGATCGGCCGCGCGTTCGGCCAGGAGGAGTGGGATATGACCCGGTACGACCGCATCGCCACCAGCCGCCGGCCAGGTTCCGCGCCACGCCGACGGATCGCCGGAGCCGCCCGGCATCGACTCGTCGCCGTCGCGGCGGCCGCCGCGCTCGCGTCTTCGCTCTCTGTCACCGGGACGCCGGCCGCCGCGGCCCAACGAGGCCTCGCGGCGCGCGCTGTGGTCGCCGCGCCGCGAGCAGTCGCCGTGTCAACGGGGCGAGCCAGAGGCGCGAGACCGCCCGACCGCATCATCTCGCTCTCGCCGACGGCGACGGAGATGCTCTTCGCGATCGGTGCCGGCCGCCAGGTCGTCGCCGTCGACGAGGATTCCGACTACCCGCCGGCGGCGCCGCGCACCAAGCTCTCGGGGCTTGATCCGAACATCGAGGCGATCGCGCGTTACAACCCCGACCTCGTCGTCGTCCCCTACGACCCCGAGGGATTCGCGAAGTCGCTCAGTGCGCTCGGCGTGCGCGTGCTCCTCGAGCCGGCGGCAACGAACCTCGCCGGGACCTACGCCCAGATCGAGTCGCTCGGCAGGGTGACCGGCCACGAGAGAACGGCGGCGACCCTCGTGCGGCGGATGCGCGCCGAGATCGCCACCGCCGTCGCCGGGGCGCCGCGGTTCGCATCCCCGCCGACCTACTACTACGAGCTCGAACCCGACTTCTACTCGGTCACGTCGTCGACCTTCGTCGGCCGGCTGCTGTCGATGTTCGGGCTCCGGGACATCGCGGACACCGCGCAGGGCTCGTCGAGCGGCTACCCGCAGCTCTCGGACGAGTACATCGTGAGGGCCGACCCGCAGATCATCTTCCTCGACGACACGATCTGCTGCCACCAGTCGGCGCGCACCGTCGCCGCCCGCCCAGGGTGGGGCGCCGTAACGGCGGTCCGCGACGGCGACGTCGTGGGCCTCAATGACGACATCGCCTCGCGCTGGGGCCCCCGCGTCGTCATCCTCGCCCGGGACATCGAGGTCGCGCTGTGGCGGATCAAACGGCACCGCCACGGCTGACCGGCCGACGCGACGCGCCGGCGGGCGAGCTCGCCCGCACGCGCCGCGGCGCCTGGCTCTTCGCCGGCGCCTGCCTCGTGCTCGTCGGCGCGGCGCTCCTCGCGGTGCTCATCGGACCGGCGGACCTGTCGCCGGACACGGTCCTCGGCGTGCTCGTGTCGAAGCTGCCCCTCGGCTTCCACAGCCACGCCTCGGCGCTCGACGCCGGGATCGTCTGGCAGATCCGCGCCCCCCGGGTCGTGCTCGGGGGAATCGTCGGCGCGACGCTGGCGATGGCGGGGGCCTCCTACCAGGGTGTGTTCCAGAACCCCCTCGCCGACCCGTACCTGTTGGGCGTGGCGGCCGGGGCCGGGCTCGGAGCGACGCTCGCCGTCGCCGCCGTCGCCGACCCGGCGGCGTGGGCAATCGACCCCGTGCCGCTCGCGGCGTTCGTCGGCGCGCTCGTCGCCGTCGCCCTCACCTACGTGCTCGGCCGATCCGGCCAGCGCCAGCGCACGACGACGAGCCTCATCCTCGCCGGCGTCGCCGTCGGGTCGTTCTTCACCGCGATCCAGACCTACACCCAGCAGCGCAACACCCCGACGCTCATGCAGGTCTACTCGTGGATCTTGGGGGGCCTGTCGACCGCCGACTGGCGGGAGGTCGAGCTCGTCGCCCCCTACGTCGCCGTCTGCGGCGCCGTGCTCGTCGCCTCGCGACGCCTCCTCGACGTGATGGCGGTCGGCGACGAGGAGGCGGACAGCCTCGGCGTGAAAGCCGGCCGCGTGCGGCTCCTCATCGTCATCGCCTCGACGCTCGCCACGGCGGCCGTCGTCGCGGTGAGCGGGCTCGTCGGCTTCGTCGGCATCATCGTCCCGCACACGGTCCGCCTCGTCGTCGGCCCGAGCTACCGGCGGATCCTGCCGCTGTCGATCCTCGTCGGCGCGGCGTTCCTCATCCTCGCCGACCTCGTCGCCCGGTCGGTGCTCCCGCCCGCCGAGGTGCCGCTCGGCGTCGTCACGGCGTTCGTCGGGGCGCCGTTCTTCCTCGTCGTCCTGCGCCAGTCGCGGCGGGCGCCGTGAGGGTCACCGTCGCGGACCTCCGCGTCGCCTACGACGGCCGGGAGGTCGTGTCGGGGATCTCCTTCGCCGTCCCGTCGGGCGGCTGGCTCTGCCTCATCGGGCCGAACGGGAGTGGAAAGACGACGCTGCTGCGCGCGCTCTGCGGGCTCGTCGGATTTGCCGGCGAGGTTCGACTCGGTGACGAGCCGCTCGACGCCGCCAGGCGGCGCCATCTCGCCCGGCTCGTCGCCTACGTCCCCCAACGCCCGGTCCTGCCGGCGGCGATGTCCGTCGCCGAGTACGTGGCCCTCGGCCGGACCCCGTACATCGCCTTCTTCGGCACGGAGAGCCGCCACGACCGGGCCGTCGCCGCCGAGGTCCTTGAGCGGCTCGACCTCGCGGCGCTCGCCGGCCGCCAGCTCGGCTCGCTCTCCGGCGGCGAGGCCCAGCGCGCCGTGCTCGGGCGCGCGCTCGCCCAGCAGGCCCCGTTGCTCCTCCTCGACGAGCCGACCGCGGCGCTCGACGTCGGCCACGGCCAGCACGTCCTCGAGCTCGTCGACGCGCTGCGCGACGAGCGCCAGCTCACGGTGGTGAGCGCGATGCACGATCTCACCCTCGCCGGCGAGTTCGCCGACCGCCTCGCGCTCCTCGCCGGCGGGCGGATCATCGCCGTCGGCACGGCCCGCGAGGTCCTCACGGCGCGCACCCTCGCCCGCCACTACGGCGCCGAGTTGCGCGTCATCGAGGACGGCCTCGGGGGGATCGTCGTCCTGCCGCGTCGCCGTCCCCCGCGCCGGCGCGGGCCGGACGAGGGCCGGTGAGGTGAACACCCGGCACGCTGAGTCGTCGATATGGCGTCCGGCGTTCTCTGCCCGGCTGGCAGTGGTGGCGCCGCCGATCAGAGCATGCAGGCTCTACCCGGTCGCTCCGATCGGCATCGTCACCGCCGGTGCAGGACAACGAAGAACTCTGCCACCCGTGGTTGGCGAGCGAGACGATGAAGCCGAAGCCAGCTGGTCCCTTGATGCCCCAGTCGGAGAACGCGACGGGAGACGCCGGAGACGGCGTTCGTCCGGCCGACGACGTCATTGCTCAGACCGAGGAAGTTCTCCTGGACGCGGAAACCCGCCACCAATCCAGCGACGACGTCCCGCGTGCCGTCGAGGGGGCCGACCGGTGTGGTCGCGGCAGCCGCAGGCAGCGCTAGCGGAGACGGGGTCGGTTGGAGCTTGACGTACAGCGCGGCAGCCACGATGCCGAAATCGTCCGGAAGTGGTGGATCCGGCGGTTTGACCCGACCACTCAAACGACCGGTCGTCTGCCCCTGTGAGGCGTTCGGAATCTTGACCGGTATCTCCGCGCTTGGGCCCGAACGAGCGAACCAGGTTTCCCTCAGGTGACGGTCGGTGGCGATCGCGCGATGCCCCGCCCCGGCGATCGGGGATGCCAGCCTGTAACTCGATTGGAACACGGACTCCTTCGCGCCGAAGGCCGTCGACTGCATCGATTGCGCGCGACGCCGTTATCGTCGCCACGGAAGTTGTTGTGCTCTCGGGAGGGGGGACCCGATGACTGCTGACATCACGAATCTGACCGACGTCCGCGACATGTACTCCGTCCACGACGGGTTCAGGCGTGGACTCGGTGACGCACCGGGTCAACTTGCGTCGGTGCGCGACGGAGACACCGAACGTGCTCTGCGCCTTGCGGACTACCTCGGCGAGCTTCTCTGGCTCCTGCACGTCCATCACGCCAGCGAGGACGAACTCTTGTACCCGCTCCTTGCCGAGCGAGCACCTGAGCACCAAGAGCTGCTTTCACGAATGGATGCCCAACATGTCGCCGTGGCGTCGAGCCTCGAAGCGGCCCGGCACGCCGCAAAGCGCTTCGAGGCATCGGGGTCGGTTGCCGACGGCCGAGCGCTCGCCGCTGCGTGCGGGTCGCTCCTCGAGACGCTCTCGCCACATCTCCTCCAAGAAGAGGAGGAGGTGCTGCCGATCGCGGCGCGAGTCATTTCGCCGCCTGAGTGGGGGGCGCTCCCGGCGCACGCGCTCTCGCAGTACTCCGGTACGCGACTGTGGCTTCCCTTCGGACTTGCGATCGAAGCGATGCCCGCTGACCTACTTGAGGAGATGCGCACCCACCTGCCCCCGCCCATCTCTGAGATGTGGTTCGGCGGCGGCTCCGACGCATTCGCCGCGGAGATGGCCGTGATCCGAGGGGGCGCCGCTTAGAGCGGGCGAGATGCTCAAGAGGGACGAGGCTGGCCCTCATCCCTTCGGTGTCCAACGGGACCGGGCACGTTCTTCGGTTCGGTTCGCGAGCGCGCCGCGACTAGCTTTTCTCGCGCTGGCGATCGACGAGCCTTGGCGTCCTCATATTCGGAAGGAGCGCGTGAGCCATGAGGTCATGGAACCGGGCTGTGACACGAGTATGTGCGAGTGGCCTCGTGCTCAGCGTGGCCGCGGTGGCCGCTCTCGTAATCCCGGAAGCTGGCGCCGCTGCACCCGCTCCCAGCTGCTCGACGATCGCCATTCGCGCCCTCGACAACACGCTCGGTATCGCCTCGGTCGCGGTGAACCGCCACGCGGGTTCCATCGCGGGATCGTTCATCTGCTCGTACTACGGCGCGGTTGGTGGGTACAAGAACCAGGCGTCGATCATCTTCCTTCCCGCCAGACCCGCACAGTTCGCCGGCATCAAGGCGGGGGTGAGCAAGCAGCACACGGTCGTCACCGTCCCTGGCCTGCGCAGCGGTGCCTACTACTACCGCCTCGCGCCCAACTACTACCTGTACGTCCTCGACGGCACCTACCAGGTTCAAATGTTCGCCGCGGTCCCGATTGCGAAGCTCGAACTCTTGGCGAGGAGACTGCCGACCTTCTAGCCCGCTCCCACCGAGCGAACCGCCGCGGGTCGAAACCTCGCGATCGGCGGTAGGCCCTCCTGCTCCACGCGGCGCTCGTTCGATGTCGCGTCCACCTGGCCGGCCGGCACGACGTCCTCACCGTTGCGCTGAGCACACCGGTCTCTCCACGATCGGTGCGCGCTTCGACCGAAGCGCTCAACCGTCGGCCGCGCGGCCCGAGCGCGAGGAGTCGGTCACGGCGTCGATGCCTGCCGCGAAGGCGTTCTCGGCGACCTCGCTCCATTGCCTGCGAACACGGATGCCGCCGACCGCCACACGGTCCGTGACGCGGCCGGGGTTCAATCGAGGTCCCGCCGCACCGGGGACGGCAAGATCGTTCGCGCTCCTGCGCGCGTGGGGTTCTCGCGTGTCGAAGAGCCGACGCGCTTTTTCTCTACCGGTCGCTGGCGACGCAAGCCTGTGGACAGTTCGGTCATCGAGCGCAGTGAACTGACGAGCGAAGGGGTCCGTGATGGAATCGCTTCGTCCGATCCGGTGGCGTGTCCCGCCGGACCGGCGTCAGGCGGCGGAGTCAGATCGCGGTCTCGTCTGCACACCGGTGAAAGCCACGATGCCGGCGTTGCGATCCACCCACTCGATCGGGCGACCAGCGTCAAGCCAAGCCTTGCGACGTGAGTGGGCAGTCCCGGCGCTCCTATCGAGCCACCACGCGTCGTACGTTCGTGCGGACATCGGCAACGTCGAACCGAGAACTCGCTCCGTCTCAGGGATCGACTTCTTCACCGTTCCGCACGAAGACTCAAGGTTTGTCTTCTCCACCCCTCAGCTATTAACCGGGGACAGTGAGGTCCGTTCGATCCCCACTGCTCGCGCAAGGGAAGACAGGTGGAGGGCCAGAGCCCCGGGTCACCATGCCGCGAGCACGGCTCCGACAGTATGGCTGATGCAGAGGCGTCCTTTGCCCGGGGTGAAGACACGAGAAGTCAGTGTCCCCGTGCCCCACGCGAAACCAACCGCCGAACGGGAGGAGTGCACGACACGAAACGGGTTCGCAGATCGCCTACCAGCAGCTCGACGGCACCGTGACCCGGACGATGCCGAATGGTGCCGTACCCCGTCCGACCTGGCGCACGCCATAGAGCACCTTGTGGGACACGGCGAGAGGTACGAACGGGTTCGTCGCACCGCCGAGGTTGACACGAGAACCGGATACCACGCCGGCGAACCATTCGCCCGCGTGCTCCACCCGTCCTGAAGGATCGGTGCAAACAATCCCCGCCGTCGAGTACAGCCAGGCCGTGCCGCCGAGCAGGGTCACTGACTCATCGTTTGAGCCACCGAGCGACTCGCCGCGAGGACCGCCCAATGGCGTCGGTCTGAGTTCCGACGCGCTCAGGTGCTCCATGGTTCCGCCCATGCCGTAGCCGATCCCAACCCAAACTCCCGAGTTACTTGATGCTTCAACGTCGGCGCCCGCGGCGTATCCGAGCGAGTGGCTGACGAGGACCCGGCCACTCGTGGCGTCAATTTCGTCGACGGTGTTGAGAACGACTGGCCTGCCGTTCGAGACGATTTCGGCGTAGAGGAGACGGGCATTTGGCGCGACAACCATGCTCGTGATCGGAGCTGGAAGTGGCTGCAGCCGACGGAGGATCTTCCCCGTCGTGGCGCTGAAGAGCACCGGAGTCTGACCGATCGCCAGCCACACGCCTCCGGCACTCGTCGGGTTGTTCGGCGCCACTCGGAACATCTGTGCGTGCCCGAGCGCGCGTAGGAGAACGCCACGGCCGAACTGCGCCGCACCCGGAGATATCAGGTACAGCTCTTCGAGCCCTTCCACCGTCGAAGGGGCGAGTTGCCCATCCGACGCGACCGAGACGGACCTCGGCTCGAGCACCGCGACGGCGTTTCCGACTGTCGCAAGTTCTGCGTCGGTAAAGACGAACGGGCCATTCGTCGTCTTCCCAGTCGAGAGATTGACTCTCACGAGGTGACCCCACGCCGCCGTTGACGAGGCCGACACCAGACCGTACGCCACGTCACTTCCTGGTTGCTGGACCACGCCAAAGTAGAAATCGGCCCGGGCGATCAACTTCTCGGGCCACTGAGCGGAGTGGGAGCGGGTAGCGGCAGGCGACGTGCCCAGGGTCATTCCACCCAGCGACAGCAGGAAAGCAAGAAACACAGCAAACGGCGGCGACCTCTTCACTGCTCGGATTCTGCCACCAGCACCAACTGCTGGATCGTCGCCCCGAAGCGCCAGTCGGCAACGTTCGCGCGTCGCCTCCCCGGTGCTTTGGGCTACCGAAGTCGACGGCCGCGCTGAACGTTACGGGATGTGCGTTCGGTGCGGCTGATCACCCGGCGAACAACACGCGGAGCCGTCGTTATCTCGCGCCTGACCAGCACGCGACCGGGCACGGGTCTTTCTCGACCGGCACGTCACATACGTCGTCTCGGCGTTCATCGCCGGAGCGGCGCGGTAGTCCAGCCACCGGCACCACCGATGCGCCAGAACCCGGCTTGGACCGCTGGGTTCTGGCTGGCGGTGAATATCGGCCTACCCTGCGGAACATGCGTGAGGACGAGCACGGCGAGAAGCGGTTCGGCGCGACGGCGCAGGCAGCCGAATGGGACGAGAGGTACAGCGAGCGCGAAGGCGCGATGTGGAGCGGGCGACCGAATGGGCGGCTCCTCGCCGAGGTCGCCGACCTCGCCCCGGGCCGGGCACTCGACGTCGGTTGTGGCGAAGGCGCCGACGCGATCTGGCTCGCCCGGAGTGGTTGGACGGTCACCGCCATCGATATCTCCGAAGTCGCGTTGAGCCGGGCGCGCGAGGCCGCAGAATTGGTCGGCGCCGCGGTCGAGTGGGTCTGCGGGGACACCCTTCAGTCATCGTTCCCGCCTGGCTCGTTCGACCTCGTTTCGATGCAGTACCCGGCGCTGCCCAAGGCCGCTGGCGAAGCCGCCGCGCGGAGGTTGCTCGACACGGTGTGCCCCGGGGGCTTGCTGCTCGCCGTCTTCCACGACCTCGACGACGAGCACCGCGAGCATATGAAGTCGCGGGGCTTCGACCCGGCGGACTACGTCGGTGCGGACGACCTCGTCCAGCTGCTCGGCGATGACTTCACGGTCGAGCTGCACGCGGTCGAGCCGCGGATCGACCCGCCGCCAGACAACCCGCACATCGCCGACATCGTCCTGCGGATTCGACGCCGCTGAACCGGCGGACGAGCGATGGGTCGCGCGATATAGACCGTCTTCACTCATCGAGCGCTAAACCGTCGATCGGGCGCGGCAGCTGACCTCGTCGTCGCCTGTTCTGCGTGCCTGTTCTGCGCATCGCTCATCGGCACCTTGGGGCGCATCAGGGGGTGGCGGTGGCGCTGAACATTCGGGGGACAGCCTCATCACCGTCGCCCGATGAACCGGGCACCGGCTACTCGTCCCCCTGCCCGCGCCTCGGTGGCCTGAATCGAATCGGTCCTCGCCGCAAGTCTCAGATGTCCTTCGATCTCATCGGGGTCGCCCTACCGGGAGGTCATCCCGTTTCGACCGACGGCGGGCGGCCCCGCCGGGGCAATGGTCCCGCCCTCTTTGGCATCCGGCCCGCCTCGGCGAGCGCCCGCCGCAGGACGAACTCGATCTGGGCATTGACGCTGCGGAACTCGTCGTTGGCCCAACGGGTCAGCGCAACGTGGACCGCTGGGTCGATGCGCAGCAGGACCGACCGCCGCTCGGTCACGTATACAGAGAGCCAGCGTTGACCACAGGCGAGGGCGGCTGGTCACCGCAGAGCACGACCATGAGGTTGCTCACCATGGCTGCGGTTCGTTCCTCGTCGAGGGAGACCACGCCCGTTTCCGAGAGGCGCTTCAGGGCCATCTCCACCATCCCCACGGCGCCCTCGACGATGCGAGAGCGGGCCGCCACCACCGCGTTGGCCTGCTGGCGGCGCAGCATGGCCTGGGCGATCTCGGGAGCGTAGGCCAGATGGGAGATGCGCACCTCGACGATCTCGACCCCGGCGACGGCCACCCGCTCGGCCACCTCCCGAGCCAGCTGGGCCGCCACCACGTCGGTGGAGCCCCGCAGAGAGGTGCCCACCCCGGTGGTGTCGTCGTAGGGATGACCGGTGGCCACGTGCCGAACAGCCGACTCGGACTGGACGGTGACGAAGTTCTGGTAGTTCTCGACGGCATAGGTGGCCTTGGCCGTGTCCACTACCTGCCAGACAACGATGGCGGCCATCTCCACCGGGTTCCCGTCGGCGTCGTTGACCTTCAAATGGGCAGTCTCGAAGTTGCGCACCCGGACGCTGATCCGCCGGCGATGATGGTGGAACGGTGCCACCCACCAGAACCCCGGCCCGGTCACGGTGCCGATGTAACGGCCAAAGAACTCAACCACCAGCATCTGGCCCGGAGTTATGACGTCCAGGCCGGTGAGGACCAGGATCGAGAGGGCGAACGGCAGCCAGAACCACGCCGTGCCATCCCCATGGGCCACCACCTGCCCGTAGATGGCCCCCCCGAGAACGACAAGGCCTAGCCAGCCGCTGGTGGCGACGGCCCGGCGCTGGACGATGTCGACTCGCGCTCCTTGATGCCCCACGGGCCCGCCGGTGGACTGTGACGTGCCGTCGCTCATGGCTGGCTCCTCCCGGTTGACTGATAGTTAAGTGATATCAGTTTATGGCCGGGCTGTCAAGCCAGCCCGGCCAGAGAAGGTGACTCCCGCGGTTCCGAACGTGTTCGCCGAAGTGCGCCATGGGCAGCGATCACGGGACCGTCCGAGAACAGCGTCCCCGAACGCCGAGGGTCGAACGCCCCGTCACGTCGGTTCGCGCCGCACAGAACGACAGCCGATCCGAAGTTTCGGATCGCGCCCGACCCGGCGATCTGCGCTTCGGCGAGTGCCCAGAACGCGCGCCCCGAATGAGCGTTGAGGGTCTCCTCCATGCGCCGCACCGGGACATTCGCGAACAGAGGGCCGCTCCGAACTCCCACCCGGCTGGCGACCCGAGGGGCGAGCTCTGACGATTCGAGGAGTCAACCTTGGAGTCGACTCTGCACCTCGCGACAGCTCGCGGCGGGGAGGTGACTCTTCGCGCACCTTCTCAGGGGACGCGGACGACCTCGAGCGTGTTCGACACGACCACCTCCGAGTGCGGCGAGCCGGCGAGCACGACGACGACGTCGCCCGACGCGGCCGCACCCGCCGCGACGCTCGCCTCGACCGCCTGCCGGATGACGTCGTCGGTCGACACCGAGCTGCCGACGATGACGGTCTCGACGCCCCAGCTCAGCGCGAGCTGACGCTGCACCCGCTTCGAGGTCGTCGCCGCGACGATGCGCGTGCGCGGCCGGAAGCGGGAGATCGCCCGCGCCGTCGCACCGGATCTCGTGCAGGCGACGATGGCGGCAGCATCCATCTCGAGCGCCGCCCGCCAGCCCGCCGCGGTGATCGCCGCGGTCACGTGCGCCGGCGCCGAGGCGTCGCCGGCGACCTCCTGGGGGTCGAGGTGCGATCCCCAACCCATGTAGTCGAAGTCCTCCTCGGTGCGCAGGACGATGCGCGCCATCGTCTCGCAGACGCGCACCGGATCCCGTCCGATCGCAGTCTCCGCCGAGAGCATGACGGCGCTCGTGCCGTCGAGGACGGCGTTCGCGACATCGGTCACCTCGGCACGGGTCGGAACCGGCAGGTTGATCATCGACTCGAGCATCTGGGTGGCCGTGATGACCGGCAGGCCGAGACGGACACCGGTGCGGATGATCTGCTTCTGCAGGTGCGGCACGTCCTCGAGGGGCACCCGCACGCCGAGATCGCCCCGCGCGACCATGACCGCGTCGCTCGCCCGGAGGATCTCCTCGAGGTGCGCGATGCCGTCGGGCGTCTCGATCTTGGCGACGAGCATCGTCTTGTCACCCTCGAGCGCGGCGCGCGCGGCCTCCATGTCGGCCGGGAAGCGCACGAAGGAGACCGCGATGTGGTCGACGCCCTCGGCGACGAGCTCATGGATCCGCCCGATGTCCTCGGGCGTCGGCGTCGTCAGCGCGATCCGGCTTGCCGGGATCGTCACCCCGGGCTGGCCCTGGACGCGGCCACCGCTCACCACCGCGCACACAGCGTCGTCGCCGTGCCGCCCGACGACGACGAGCGAGACTCCGCCGTCGCCGATCGCGACGCGGTCGCCCTCCTCCAGGTCAGCGACCGCCTCGTCGAGGGCGACGCCGATCCGCGTCGCCGTGCTCGACGGCGACGCCGATCCGGGAGCGAGCACGACCTCGTCGCCGGCCGTGAGGGTGACGCCGCCGTCGGCGAAGCGCGTGGAACGGATCTTCGGGCCGGGAAGATCGACGAGAACCGCGACCTGCGGGATGACGGCTCGAATGCGCCGGATGCGTTCGATCCCCTCGGACATCGACGAGTGGGCGAGCGGGATCCGGGCGACGTCCATCCCCGCCTGCGCCATCCCGACGAGCGTCTCGGCGGCGTCCGAGGCCGGGCCGATCGTCGCGACGATCTTCGTCCGCCGGCGGGGTCCGCGACCGCCGCCGGGGGCGGCGCCACGCACGAACGCCTTTGCGCCGGGCTTGCGCCGGGAACGGGCGGCACCCGGCGCGGGGTCGACGGGGTTCATGTCCCCAGCATGCCCGAGGTCCGCCTCGGGTGGCGCGGTCGCGTCGATCGTCGGTCCTCAACTCGCGGGGCTGACCGAGCTCATGTTGAAGTCGGCGACCCGCAGCCCGGGCATCGCCGTGCGGTTCGCCCACTCGTGCCACTCCCGCGAGAGCGCCCGCTCGGTCCTGCTCGCCTCGATCGTCCGCCCGAGCGCGTCGAGCGGGCTCTCGTTGAACCGGAAGTTGTTCACCGCGCCGACGACCTCGCCACCCTCGACGAGGTAGACGCCGTCGCGGGTGAGCCCGGTCAAGAGCAGCGTCGCCCGGTCGACCTCGCGGATGTACCACAGGCACGTGAGCAGCAGGCCCCGTTCGGTGTGCGCGACGAGGTCGTCCAGGGAGCGGTCCGCATCGGGCAGCGTGAGCAGCAGGTTGTCGGCGGGCGGGGCGAAGGCGACGTTCGAGCGCCGCGCCCCGGCACGGTGATAGCGGAGCTGCTCGAGGACGCCGTCGCGGATCCAGTGCACCTCGCCGATCGGCAGGCCGTTGTCGAACACCGACGTGTCGACACCGGACGACGAAGCGACAACGAACGGCGCGCACTCGAGGCCGGGCGCCGACGGGTCGCTCCACATGTCGAAGGGCAGCCCGGTCAGTCGCTCGCCGAGCCGGGTGCGACCCGACCCCGCCGAGTACACCGTGCCGCCGTCCTCGACCTCCCGGCCGCTCGCCGCGAAGTCGAGCTCCAACACGAGGTCGGCGACGGCGTCCGGAGGCAGGATCACCTCGTAGCGGCCGGGCTCGAGGTCGATGCGCCGTCCGGCCCACGCCAACCGGCGCGTGAGCTGCGCGTCGAGGCGCTCGAGCGAGACGTCGGCGAAGTCGGGCGTGCCCAATCCCGCCCACGACGACGCCGTTCCGTCGGCGGTGCGGGCGACGAGCTCGAAGGCACCCGTCGGCTGGACGTAACGGCGACGTCCTCCCGCCGACGAGCCGAGGTAGGTCGTGCGCATCTCGTGGATCGCGAAGCCGGCGAGCACGCGCCCCTCGGCCCGGGCGGCCCCGAACGCCGGCCGCAAGTCCTCGAGCACCCCGGCGAACACGCCGAGGTCGGTCGTCTCGGGCGGCGTCTCGAAGGTCGGGTCGACTCGCGTCGGCTCGAGCGGCGAAGCGTCGTCGGCCGGCGCCGAGCCCGCGGCGTCCGCCTCCGCCGCGGCGACGAGCCCGGCGACGTCGAGCGGGCCGCTCGCTGAGGCTACCCCCGCCCGCGTCCCGGACGCCGTCTCGGCGAAGCTCACGACGGTCACCCGGCGGTCCCGCCGCACGCCGTTCGTCGTCGTCGTGTTGTTCGCGAAGCGCACGTTGGCGTCGCTCAGCTCGTCGACGATGACGACGCACGCGGCGGCGCGCGCAGCGCCGAGCGCCTCCTCCACGACGTCGGGTGCCGCGGGAAGCCCCATCGTCGGCTTCGCTGTCATCGTCCCGACTCCGCCCGGGTATTCAGCACGCGGACCTGCGTGAACAGCGCGCTCGGCGTGCCGTGACTCACCGGCGCGACCTGCCCCGGCTGACCCTTGCCGCAGTTGAAGGCCCCGCCGAGCAGGTACGTCGACTCGCCCCCGAGGGCCGCGAGTGACCCCCAGAAGTCGGTCGTCGTCGCCTGATAGGCGACGTCGCGCAGCTGTCCGACGAGTCTGCCGTGGTCGATGAGGAAGAACCGCTGCCCGGTGAACTGGAAGTTGTAACGCTGCATATCGATCGACCAGCTCTTGTCGCCGACGACGTAGATCCCGCGCTCGACCGACCCGATCAGTTCGCTCGTCGTCGGTCCCCGGCCGGCGGCGGGACGGAGCGAGACGTTCGCCATGCGCTGGACGGGGATGTTGAGCGGCGAGTCGGCGAAAGCACACCCGTTGGAGCGGCCGATCCCGGTCAAGGCGGCGATGCGCCGGTCGAGCTGGTAACCGACGAGGACGCCGCGCGACACCAGGTCGAACTGCTGGGCGGCGACGCCCTCGTCGTCGTAGCCGATCGAGGCGAGCCCGTACGGGGCCGTCCGGTCGCCGGTCACGTTCATGAGGTCGGAGCCGTAGCGGAGGTGGCCGAGCTTGTCGATCGTCGCGAACGACGTCCCGGCGTAGGCGGCCTCGTAGCCGAGCGCCCGGTCGAGCTCGGTGGCGTGGCCGACGGACTCGTGGACGGTGAGCCAGAGGTTCGTCGGGTCGAGCACGAGGTCGTACGGGCCCGGTTCGACGCTGGGGGCGCGCAGCTTCTCGGCGAGGAGCCCCGGGAGCTCGGCGAGCTCGCCCGCGAAGTCCCACCCGTCCCCGTCGAGGTACTCGTAGCCCCGGCCGGCCGGCGGCCCGACGGTCCGCATCGTCTCGAACGAGCACGAGTCCTCGTTCACGGCGAGCGCCTCGAGACTCGGCTGCAGCCGGACGCGCCGTTGCGTCGCGACCGTCCCGGCGAGGTTGGCGAGGTACTTGTCCTCGGCGACGCAGAGCAGCGACGCCGTGACGTGGTCGACCCCGGGGGCGGCGAGCAGATCGGCGCTCCAGGCGCCGAGGCGCGCGATCTTGTCGGCGAGGGGCACCGCGGTCGGGTCGACCCGGTACGGCGCCGTCCACGCGACGGTGCCGTGGTCGGGCTCGTCGGCCAGTTCGACCGCCTCTCCCCCGGCCTTCGCGGTGACCTTCGCCGCCTCGACGGCGCGGGCCACGAGGCTGGCAGCCGCGTCGACGTCGACTTCGACGGTGCCCGCGAAGCCGATCGCCCCGTCGAGGACGACGCGGACCCCCATGCCGATCGTGACGTCGTCGACGGCTCCCTCGAGGCGCGCGTCCCGCAGCACGACCGACTGGGTCCGGATCTTCTCGATGCGCAGATCGGCGTGACGACAGCCGAGCGCCGCCGCCCGTTCGAGCGCGGCCGAGCGGAGCGCGTCGAACGGCAGCGCCGCGAAACCCTCATCGAGAAACGCCATCACCCTCCTCGGGACCTGCCGCTCGGCGGCGGGGAGATCGCACGGAGCCGCCGTCCGGGCCCGCCGTTGCCAAGAGCACCGGTCGCGACCGAGCCTCGTCGCCGCTAGGCGACGACCCCGGGCGAGCCGTCGTCGCGCACGACCGGTAGCCCCTCGTCGTGCCAGGCGTGCATCCCGCCAGCGAGGTTCATCGAGACGTAGCCCCGCGTCGCGAGCGACTTCGCCGCCCAATACGAGCGCCCCCCGGAGCGGCACACCACGATGACGGGACGGTCGACCGGAACCTCCGCGAGGCGATCGGCGAGCGAGCTGAAAGGGATGTGGAACGCGCCCTTGGCGCGGCCCTGGGAGAACTCGTCGGTCTCTCGCACGTCGAGGATCACCGCGCCTGCGCCGACCAGCTGCACGGCCTCGGACGGTTCGATCTCGGGTACGTCGGGGCTGGCGGGGTGAGACTCCGGCACGGGCGCGCTCCTCCTCGGTGGCAAATGACCTTAGTGCCCGCCGCCGGCGGATCCGGACATTGCCGGCGGCCCCGGGCGCGACCGGGCGCCGCCGGTTGCAGGGCGCGCCGCGCCCGGCGAACCGGCCGACGGGGCCGTGTCACTCGTCTCCGCCGCCCGGCGGACGCCAGGCCGCGGCCGCCCGCATCAGGCGGTCGCCGAGATCGGCCTCGTCGGCGAGGTCGAGGACGACGGAGAGGGCCGCGGCCCAACCGTGGCAGAAGAGCTGCCAGCCGTCGTGGACCTCGAGCCGGGTCGCGTCGGCCTGGCGGCGGGCCTGCCCGAGGAACTCGAGCTCCCCCCGGTAGTTGAGCTCCCACACCACGGCGCGGGCGGGAAACGCGCCCCGTCTGAGATCGGCGTGCCCGGACGGTCCTTGCCCATTCCCGTGGCGTTGACGACGAGCGATCCGGGTGGCGCCGAGCCGACGAGGTCGTCCCACGGTCCTTCGCCGACATGACCGACGGCTCGCCCGGCGAGCCGGCGGACGAGTTCACCCACCGCGGCCGGGTCCCGGTCGGCGCAGACGAACTCCACCTCGGCGCGGGCCGCGAGGTGGTGTGCGAGGGCCCTCGCCGTGCCCCCCGCGCCGAGACAGACGACCTGTCCTTCCCGGCTCGGCCAGATGCGGTCGACGACCCGCCCGACCGAGATCGGGTCTCGAGCCCAGCCCCACAGGCCACCTGTCGTGCGACGGATCGCGTTGACCTCCCGACAGGCGAGCGAGAGCGGGTCGAGGCGCGCGAAGCAGGCCTCGCCGGCCGCGTAGACACGCACCTTGTGGGCGGTGATGACGGCGCCGGCCGCGCTTTCGTCGTTCCGGAGGCGCTCGAGGAGCCCCACGTAGTCCTCGTCGCCGACGCCGAGGCCGAGGTCGGTGCCGCGCACCCCGCACGTCGTGCCCAACAGGGGCTGCCAGACTGGCCAGACGCGATGGACGAGCGATTGCCCCGTCGAAACCCCGACGAACACGACGTCCGGCACCGACCGACCGTACCCGCCCACCACGTCCGACGAGAAGCCACGGCTCGCCCGCCCGGTCGCTACGGCGCGCCCGCAACCTCTAGCGTCTTCTCGGCGACCGCCGGACGGTCCGGACGACAGAGGGAGCTGGCGTGGCGACTTCTCCAGCGACGAGCCCCCTGCGAGCGGCGGTCGCGACGCGGGCGCTACGCGCGACGAGCCGGCTCTCCCGCGCCCTGCGGCTCGGCAGCGGCTCGACGATCGGCGGTCGGGTCGGACTCCTCATCGCCCCCGACCTCCTCGACACGCTCGGTCACGCCAGGCGCGTCGCCCTCGTCACCGGGACGAACGGCAAGACGACGACGACGCGACTCCTCGTCGAGGCGCTCGGGGGACCCGGGACGGTCGCTTCGTCAGGCTTCGGGGCGAACATGCCGGCGGGCCTCGTGAGCGCGCTCGCCCACTCGCCCGCCGGGGCACCGGCCGTTCTCGAGGTCGACGAGCGGTATCTCGAGATCGCGGCGCACGTTCTCGACCCCGCGGTGATCGTCCTCCTCAACCTCTCGCGCGACCAGCTCGACCGGATGAGCGAGGTCCGGATGGTCGCGGCGCGTTGGCGCCACACCTTGGAGGGCCTCGACGCGACCGTCGTGGCGAACGCCGACGACCCGCTCGTCGCCTACGCCGCCGGTCAAGCACGGCACGTCGTGTGGGTCGCGGCCGGTTCGCTGTGGCACGAGGACGCCTACCACTGTCCGGCCTGTGACGGCCGCATCACGTTCGAGCGCGAGGCCGACAGCGACGGCGGCGCGGCGTGGCGCTGCAGCTGTGGCTTTTCTCGGCCGGATCCCGCCGCGGCCGTCGTCGGCGAGAACCTCGTCCTCGCCGACGGGGGCTCGCACCGGATCGAGCTCTCGCTCCCTGGGCGCTTCAACCGGGCGAACGCGGCGATGGCGGCGCTCGCGGCGACGGCGCTCGGTGTCACGATCCCCGAGGCACTGCAGGCCGCGCGCCGCGTCACGGAGGTCGCCGGACGTTTCGCTGTCGTCGGCCACCGTGGTCGCACGGTCCGCCTGTTGCTGGCGAAGAACCCCGCCGGCTGGACCGAACTGCTCGGGCTCGTCGAAACCGACCACGTCCCGCTCGTCATCGGCATCAATGCCCGTTCCGCCGACGGCCACGATCCCTCCTGGCTGTGGGACGTCCCGTTCGAGCGGATCGGCGACCGGTTCGTCGTCGCGAGCGGCGATCGCCGGCTCGACCTCGCGGTGCGTCTCCGCCACGCCGGGGCGCGGCACGTCGTCGAGGCGGATCCTCTGCGCGCCGTCGAGATCGCCGGCGACGGCCGCGTCGACTACATCGGTAACTACACCGCCTTCCAGGTGATGCGGCGCCGTCTCGCCCACCGGGCGCGCCCGGCTGAGCCAACGCCCGCCGCCGCACCCCCGCCGCCGCTCCCCGTCGCGCCCGCCCGCCCGGCAACGAGCCGACGCGCCGGCGAGTCCCGCTTGCGGGTCGTCGTCGTCCACCCTGATCTGCTCGGGACCTACGGCGACTACGGCAACGGCCGCGTGCTCGAGAACCGGGCCGCGTGGCGGGGTTTCCCCGTCGAGCTCGTCGCGGCACCGTCCGATCGGCCCCTGCCGACCTCGGGCGACATCTACTGCCTCGGGGGGGGTGAGGACGGACCACAGATCCACTCCGCCGAGCGTCTGCGCGACGGCGCGCTCGCCCGGGCGGTCGCCGGCGGCGCGACGGTGCTCGCGGTGTGCGCGGGATTCCAGATCGTCGGGACCGTCTTTCCCGGAGCTGACGGACGTGACCACGAAGGCGTCGGCCTCGTCGACGCCTCGACCGGGCGCACCGCCGAACGCCGCGCCGTCGGTGAGGTCGTCGCGGTCCCACTCGTCGACGAGGCCTGGCCGGTCCCACTCGAGACACTGAGCGGCTTCGAGAACCACCAAGCGCGCACGCGACTCGGTCCGCAGCTCCGGCCGTTCGCGCGCGTCACGGCGGGGATCGGGAACGGCTTCGGCGCCGTCGACGGGGCCGTCGCGGGCAGGGTTTTCGGCACCTACCTCCACGGACCGGTCCTCGCCCGCAACCCGGCCGTCGCCGATCTCCTCCTCGCTCTCGCCACCGGCCGCCGGCTCGAAGCCCTTCCCGACGACGAGGAGCGGGCGCTGCGCGCCGAGCGGCTGCGTCGTCATCGCGACCTTCGCTAGGCGACGCGCGTCCCGCGACGGCGCGGGTGCCCACGGCTGGGGAGGATCCGGAGGTCCCCGGACGCGACAGCAGGACCGGAGCCGCGGGGGAAAGCGGGCCCCGATCCTGCCGCCGACCGCAAGAACGATGCGACGTCCGCCCGCTTCGTCAGACTCTCAGGTCCGACGAAAGACGTCGGGCGATGCAGGTCGCGTTCGGCCTATCCGTTCGCCGTGGTCGTGGTGGTGGTGCTCGTGCCGGTCGCACCGGCCGGAACCGGGTAGCGGCTGATCCAGCGCTCGACGAGCCGGAGCTCGGCCCGGGCATAGGCGAGGTCGATGCGGGCACGCAGGATCTCGACCTTCGCCTGGACGAAGACGTGGGCGTTGCCCGGCCACCCGGCGGGTGTCTGTGCCAGCACGTCGGACGAGACGCTGGTCAGCGCAGACTGCGCATCGGTCGCCTTCGCGGTCAGGGACGTGAACAGCGCCTCGACGCGGGCATAGCCCTTGTCGCTGGTGCGGGCCGCCAACGCCGCGGTGATCGTGGGACCGTCGGCGAGGATCGTGCCGGCGTTCGCATGCACCGAGTCCGCCGCGATGGTGAGGTGCACCTGCGGAGTCATGACGTCGAAGACCCTGTTGTCCCGGAACATCGCCTGCGCGTCGACGCGGAGCTCGGCGACCGTGGTGTCGGTCGGGACCTTGGTGACGAGCGCGCCGATGTTCGACGTCTCGGTCGACAGGCTCGACGACAGCGCGGCGGCGTCCGACCCGGTCAGTGTCTTGGAGCTCGACACGTCGGTCGTGAGCGTGCTGAGCTGGGTCTGACGGGCGGCGAGCTCTGCCTCGAGCTTCGCCTGCATCTGCGAGAGAGACGCCGGTGTCGTCGTCGTGGTCGTGTCGGCCGAGGCCGTCGAGACGACGCCGAGCGAGGCGACGACCATCATCGCCGCGCCGGCGACCAGCGGTGCCATGTGTCGGAACTTCATCGTGCGCTCCTTGGTCGAGTCACTGGGAATCAACGGAACGCCCCCATCGTGCGACGCCGCTGTCAGCAGGGATCGACGAATCCGTGAGAAGAGTGTGAGCGTCGCGTCGTCAGTTGTGACGCGTCCGGCGGCGAACGGCACCCGCCGGGCACGCTCGATGCGACGCCCGCCTACGATCGTGGCGAGTGTTCGATCCCTACCTCACCGCTGAACCGTCAGATGACGCCTTCTTCGCGACCGACGCGGCCGTGCCCGCCACGACGCCCGTCGTGGATCACATCGGGGACCTCGTCGCCGAGGCGCTCCGCCGCGCCGCGGAATCGTTCCTCGCGCACGACAGCGACCGGACCGCCGAGGACCGCGACGCCGAGGATCTCCATGCCGCGCGCGTCGCGCTCCGCAGGATCCGGTCGCTTCTGCGCACGTTCCGCGCCGTCGTCGAGCCCGGGTGGGCGAGCGCGGCACGCGCCGACATCGGCTGGTTCTCACAGCTCCTCGGCGAAGTCCGCAACCTCGACGTGCTCGCGCTGCGGATCACCTTGCACACCGAGCCCGACGCCGACCCGGACGCCCTCGAGAGCCTCTTCGCCGCGGTCGCCCTGCAGCGCAGCAACGTGACGTTCCGCCTGGCGAGCGCCCGGGCGCTCCCGCGCTACGAGACCGTCCTCGGCCACATCGACCGGCTCGTCGCGCTGCAGCCGCCGCTCACGGCGCGCGCCGACGAGGAGTCACGGGCCGCCCTCGGCAGCCTTCTCCGGCGCCCGTGGCGCAACGTGAGGGAAGCGGCACGCCGTTCACGCGAGTCACCGAACGAGGCCAACCTGCACGCGCTGCGGATCCGCGCGAAAGAGCTCCGCTACGCCGCCGAACTCGCCTCCGGGGTGTTCGGTCAGCGCGCCGCGCGCCTCGCGACGACGGCGGCGGCGGTACAGGACCGGCTCGGCGACCACCGTGACGCGCTGTTCGCCGAGGCGTTCCTCGCGCGTGTCGCCGGGGAGCGTTTCCAATGCGCCTTCATCGCCGGGCAGCTCGTCGTCATCGAGCGGCTCGCCGCGGCAAGGTCGCTCCACGGTCTCGGCAAGGACCTCGCCACGCTGAAGCGGCGCTGGAGGGCCTTCGACCGGCCGCTGACGGCGTAGCAGCCGGACGGCCCGCCGTCGGTTGGCACCGCCGGCTAGCGCAAGCGGTGCTCCTTGTCGGCGAGGCGCGCCACGAAGACCGCCGCCTCGGTCCGCCTCTGCATACCGAGCTTGGAAAGGATGTTCGAGACGTAGTTCTTCACGGTCTTCTCCGCGAGGTACAGCTCAGCGCCGATCTCCCGGTTCGTCTTGCCCTCCGCGACGAGATCGAGCACTCGCCGCTCCCGTGCCGTCAGGCGGGCGAGGCGCTCGTCCTCGGGTCCGCCGGTCCTCATCCGGTCGATCAGCTTCTGGGTCAATGCCGGGTCGAGCAGGGACTCGCCCCGCGCCGCCCGTTTCACGCTGCCGACGATGTCCCGTCCGCGCACCTCTTTCAGGAGATAGCCGGCGGCGCCGGCCATGATCGCCGCGAACAGGGCCTCGTCGTCGGCGAACGAGGTGAGCATGAGGCAGGCGATCTCCGGGTGCGCCGAACGGATCTCCCGACAGACGGCGATGCCGTCGGTCTCCCCCTCGCCTAGCCGGACGTCGAGGATCGCGACGTCCGGGCGGATCGTGGCGATGCGGGCGAGTGCCTCCGCCGCGGTCGAGGCCTCACCGACGACGGCGATGTTCTCGTCGGCGTTCTCCAACAGATCCCGCAGGCCGGCGCGCACCACCTCGTGATCGTCGAGGAGGAAGACGTTGATCATCGCGACTCCAGTCTGGCCGGGCACGCCGTCGCGACACGCGGCGGCGACGGACAACCCTACGGCAGTGGCGGTCCCGCCGAGCCCGTCGCCGGACGCGCGGCGATGAGTGCCTGGACCGCCGCGTCGACGGTCGGGTAGAGGCTCGTCGCCCCGATGACGTCGAGGAACCCGATCCGAGCGAGCTCCGTCACGACCGTCGACGACGCCCGGGCCACGGCCACGTGCACCCGCGCGGCGACAAGTTCGCGCGCCACCCCGGTGAGCTGGCGACCCGCCGTGTAGTCGACGTCCGAGATCGCCGCGGCGTCGAGGACGAACGCGTCGACACCCGAGCCCGGGGCGGTGAGGGCGCGGATCCGTGCGGTGACGTGGTCGGCGTTGGCGAACCACAACGGCGCCTCGAGCATGTAGACGGCGACTCCGGGGAGCTGTTCGAGCTCGAGCCCGCCGCTCGGCAGCACCCAGTTCGAACTGTCCGGAAGGTGGCCGAGGACGGCGTCGCGCGGACGCGCCGTGCGGCGGGTCCGGTCCAGGACCGCGAGCGTGACCGCGAGCCCCATGCCCAACTTCACGTCGACGAGGGCGACCACGAGCATCGTCACGAAGGCGAGGCCGAACTCGACCCGGTCGAACCGGAGGATGGCGCGCAGCTCCGGCACGCGGACGAGCCGGATGCCGATCAACGCGAGGATCGCCCCGAGTGTCGCGTGCGGGACGTCGTCGAGCCAGGACGCCGCGAAGGCGACGAGCACGAGCACGATCGCGGCTGCGCTGAGCCCGGCGAGCTGGGTCCGTCCCCGGGCGTCCGCCACGATCTCGGTGCGCGGCGGGCTGGCGTCGAGCGCGAACGAGCCGACGAACCCGGCGAGGAGCGATCCGGCACCGATCCCGACGAGGTCACGGTTGAACCCGGTCTCGTCCGAGCTCGCCCCGCCGAGACCCCGCACGGTCGCGGCCGACTGGGCGAGCACGACGAGTGAAATGGCGAGAGCGGGCAACAGCAGGGACCGCAGTGCCGCGAAGCTCGAGGCGGGCACGGCGAGGTGGGGCAGCCCGGAGGGCACGAAACCGAGGACGTCGACGCCGTGCGCTTTCAGGTGGAACGCCGCGACCGCGACGGCGCTGGCGATGAGGGCGATGATCGCCCCCGGGAACCGCTTGCTCCACCGCTCGGCAGCGCCGACGCCGACGAGGACGAAACCGGCGATCCCGACCGTCCAGCCGTGCGCCTGGCCGATCGACCGGAGCGCGAGCCAGGTCGTCTCGACCGGCCCGTGCCCGGTCGCCGGTGTGATGCCGAGCACGACCGGGATCTGGCGCAGGACGATGGCGATGCCGACCCCGGCGAGGAAGCCCGTCACGACCGGTGCCGACAAGATGTCGGCGATCCACGCCATCCGCAGAAGCCCGATAACCATGACGATGAGCCCGACCAGCAACGCGAGCAACGAGGCGTCCGCCCGATAGGTCGGCGTCGACGACAGCGCGATCGACGAGACGCTGGCGGCGATGACGGGTGCGATCGTGGAGTCCGCGCCCACCGACAACGGACCCGTCGAGCCGAAGACGGCGATCGCGAGCGAGCCGACGATGAACGCGGCGAGGCCCGCCGTCGCCGGCATCCCCGCGAGCCGCGCCGTCGCGATCTGCTCGGGGATGGCGATCGCCGCGAGCAGCAGACCGGCGAGCAGCTCCGGGCCGAGCGAGCGGTGACGCCACGGCAGGATCGTCGGGAACAGCGCCGGCACGACACCGGAGCGCCGTGGGCCGCGCCCGCGCTCGTCCGCCAACGCTCCCCCGCTCAGCTGCGACCTCGCGCCAGCGGCGAGGCGCAGCCTGCGCGCGCGGCCGCCCGACCGTCGACCGCCCGATGCTGGCGGCGCGGCCCGCCTCGCGGCCATCGTCGGATCACGCCCGGTCCTCCTTCGCGGCCACCGACACTAGGGCGCCCGAGGTCGTCCGGTCAGGACCGACCGGACGATGGCACGGTCGCGCGCGCCTACGGCATACTTCCCTGGCACGGGACGGCCGCCCGGCGGCTCACCGCGACCCTCACCTCGTCAGGGGAACTTGTCCATGACCATTCGCATCGCCGCAGCAACCCTCGGGCGGGCCGCGCCGGAGATTCCCGCGGCGCGCGTCGGCCGTCCGTCGACGGCCCGTCCGCCGCGGGACGACCGGGCGCGGCCGGCGGCGGGTGGGGCCCGCGCCACCTCCCGCCGCGCGCGATGTCGCGCATGAGGCGCGTCCCGTCCCCTGCGTCCCGGGTCGGACCGGATCCCGGCGACCGTTGCGCCTGCGGCGCGACCCACCGCCCCCCGGGCATGGTGATCGTGCTCGGGGAGAGCGCGATCGACGAGCTCGGCACGTACATCGGGACGCGTCGCTGGTCGAGACCGCTCATCGTCATGGACGCGAACACCGAGGAGGCCGTCGGATGGCGCGTCGTCGACGAGCTGTCGCACGGGAACGTCCGCGTCGCGACCTTCTGTTTTCCCGAGCGTCGCGGTCTGCTCGCCGACGAGACGGGCGTCTCCCGCCTCGCTGACGCGGTGACCGAGGCCGAAACCGATGTGCTCGTCGCCGTCGGTTCTGGGGTGATCACCGACATCACACGCTACGTCGCGAGTCGCGCCGGTCGTGAATTCGTGAGCGTTCCCACCGCCGCCTCGATGGACGGATACGCCTCGAGCGTCGCCGCGATGGAGTTCGGGGGCATGAAGACGACCTTCTCCGCCACGGCCCCCGTCGCGATCTTCGCCGACTCGGCCACCGTCGCCGCCGCCCCGCCGGAGATGACGCGATCGGGCCTCGGCGACCTGCTCGGCAAGGCGACGGCGCGCGTCGACTGGCTGACGTCGCACGCCCTGTACGGCGAGCCGTTCTGCCCGGAGGTCGAGCGGCGGGTGTTCGAACCCGTCCTCGAGGCCGCCACCCACGTCGACGAGGTGCTCGGCCAGTCGGCGGAGGCCGTGACGCGACTCCTGCGCGGCTTGATCGAGTCGGGGATCGCGATGGCCATGGTCGGGAGCTCCCGACCGGCGAGCGGCTGCGAGCACCACTTCTCGCACTTCTGGGACCTGCTCGCGTCACAAGGCCGACGACCGCACGCGCCGCACGGCCTCCAGGTTGGCTACGCGACGCATTTCGCGATGCGCCTCCAGCAGTTCGCCCTCGACGGAGGCGTCCCAGAGCTCGTCGCGCCGCGCCCGGCCACCGCCGACGACGAAGAGGCGCGACCGTGGTTCGCTGGCCACCACGCCCAGGTGGACGCCGTCCGGGACGACAAGCGCCGGTTCCTGCGCGAGCACGCCGCGGCGTGGCCGCGGACCGCGGCGCGCTGGGAGGCGGTCCGGACCCGGACGTCGGACGCGAGGCGCGTCTTCCCGACCGTCGGAAAGGCCCTCTTGGCGGCGGGAATCCCGGCTCAGCCAGGGTTCCTCGACCTCGACGCCCGCATGCTCAGGACGACCTTCCGCTGGGCGAACCGGCTCCGTTCCCGTTACACCGTGCTCGACTTCCTGGAGGGCCAGGGCCGGCTCGACGAGGCGATCGAGGCGGTCCTCCCGGCGGCGCCCGGCGCCCGGTGACGCCGGCCATCCCGCGGTCCGGCGCCCCGGCGTGATCGCCGGACAGGCCCGCGCCGACGGGAGATCCCCGCGCCGGCCGGTCGGCTCTCGGCCGGCCGGCACGAACGGGGCGGCCGGGCCGCGCCGGCGCTTCGCTCAGCCGGGTTGGCCGTAGTAGGCGCCGGGTCCGTGCTTCCTCGTGAAGTGGCGATCCACGACGACCGCCGGGAGCGGGTCGGCCCCCGGACGGACGAACAGGGTGAGGAGGGCCATGCGTGCGACCGCTTCGAGCGTGACGGCCCGCTCGACCGCCTGCGCGACGCTCGCTCCCCAGGTGAACGGGCCGTGGCCGGGGACGAGGGCGCAGGGAACCTCGTCGATCCCGCGGTCGCCGATCACCTCGCGCAGGACGACCCCCGTGTTCTCCTCGTAGGCGCCCCGGACCTCGTCATCGGACAGACGGCGCGCGATCGGCACGGCGCCGGGACACAGGTCGGCGTGGGTCGTCCCGAAGAGCGGTATCTCCCGCCCGGCCTGCGCCCACGCGGTCGCCCAGGTGGAGTGGGTGTGGACGACTCCGCCGATCGCGGGGAAAGAGCGGTAGAGGAGGAGATGGGTCGGGACGTCGGTCGAGGGCCGCCGTGCGCCCTCGACGACCCGACCCGCCAGGTCGACGACGACGAGGTCCTCGACACCCATCTCCTCGTAGGGAACGCCGCTCGGCTTGATCACCACCAACCCGGCGGCGCGGTCGATCCCGCTCGCATTCCCCCACGTCAACGTCACGAGGCCGTGCCGCACCAAGGCGAGGTTCGCCTTGAGCACCGCCTCGCGGAGTTCGTTCAGGACAGCCATCTCGACCGCCTCCGATCAGATCTCGACGAAGTCGACGTCGAGCAGCTCGGCGAGATTCCGCCAGCGTTCGACGTGATCGCCCAGGTTCAGGCAGAAATGATGCGTGCCGCCGTTGCGCAACCAGGAGGTCAGGAACGAGCGCATTCCCGAGTTCGGCCGGAAATGGAAGTACGGCATCTGCACCAGGGGCAGCTCCGGCGTGTCGAGCACCTCGCCGCGCGCGACGGCGAGCCGGTAATACTCGCCTTCGAGGGCGATGAGCGTCGCGACCGTCGCGACGCCCGGCTCGGCGGAGAACACGACCGTCGGCGGGTTGCCGAGACCGCCGATCCCGAGCGGACGGTCGATGAGGCGGACCGGACGGTCACGACGCGCGATCCTCCAGTTGCCCTCACCCATGTGGCTGATGAGGACGGAGTCGAGCTCGTAATCCATCGCGTACATCTCGCTGAAGTGCGCCTCGCCGATAAGCGCGTGGCCCGCACAGACGAGCGCGGCCGCGTTCGTGTCGCCCTCGGCGCCGTAGCCGTAGCCGTCCGCCATGAGGTTCGAGGCGGCGAGGAGCGGGAGCTGCTCGAAGCGACCGTCACGCCCGACCGGTTCGAAGTGGACGGAGAGTCCGTCGTAGCCGCCCTCGGACAGAACCTGCCGCAGGGCGAGCTCGAAGCGGACCGCGTACTCGTGGCTCTCCGGTGCGAGCTCCGGGTCGATCTCGAACTGTGCCGCGTGCTGCCGGCGAACCGCCTCGACGGCGTCGGCGCCCACGGCTCGCATCCGTCGGTGCACGTCCCCGAGGTTCTCGTTGACGATCATCGGCCCGATCTTGCGGAGCAGAGCCGCCGCGTCGTATACGACGTCCTCCATGCCGTTCATCGGGTAGCCGAACAGGGCGATCCTCGTTCGCCGCAACTTCGTCACCGTCTGCGCGGCTCGCGCCCAGGACTCGAAGGACGCCAGGAACGCTGGCGAGCGCCAATCTTCGGTGATGACCGAGTAGGGCAGTCCGGCGCGCAGCATCGCGTTCGACTGGTCCTGGGCGCCGTGGATGCCCTGGTTGTACGTGAGATCGTCCATCGTCCACGACGCGCTGACGACGGGCTCCGGCTGGATGTTGGCGAGCAGGAGTGGCAGCGGGTTCTCCGCGAGCGTGCGGAGGGTGCGCATCGCGGGTCCGTAGGTGAGCATGACGATCATGATCCCGTCGAGATCCTGACGCACGAGGTCCCGCACGATCACCTCGATGTCGTCGCGGTTGCGTGCCGGCCGCGTGAAGACGACATCAGCGGCGGGAGCGAGCTGGGCGCAGAGTGCGCGCGAGAACTCAGCCTGGTGCTCGGTGATGCGCGGGATCATCTCGTCGTAGAGCTCCTGCATGATGCCGAGCATCCCGATGCGCGGTCGTCCATTCGTCAACATCGGATCCTCCTTCGCGCCCGCGCCCACGGGCGCGTGTCCTCCCTGCCCGACCCTAGCGTCGCCACCTGGCTGTCCCCGAGGGCGGTCGTGCGACGAACAGCGCCCGAGACCGACCTGTCACGGGTTCAGTCGTGGGTCTCCCGGGCGGCCCGGCGGATCTGCTTCAGCCGGTGGAGCCACTCGACGTGCTCCCGGCCGAGCTCGTCGTGCAGCGCGCGGAAGACCGAGTAGACCTCGTCGTAGGTCACGAGATGGGACGGTGACGGATCGTAGCGACGGGCCGTCGCCGGCCGAAGCTCGGTGACGGCCCGCTCGATGTCGTCGAAGCCCCCCTGGGCTGTGCCCGCGGCCACGGCGCCGAACAGGGCCGCGCCCCGCGCCGGGATCTGCTTCGAGTCCGGGATCGTCACGGACATCCCGGTCACGTCCGCGAGCAGCTGCATCATGAGCGCGCTCCGCTCCGCGATCCCGCCGCAGGCGACCACCTCGGTGAGGGCGATGCCGTGCTCGACGAAGTTCTCGACGATCCGCCGCGTCCCGAACGCCACCGACTCGAGGAGCGCCCGATAGATCTCGGCCGGCGACGTCGCCAGCGTGAGGCCAGCGATGACCCCGGAAAGGTCGGCGTCGCCGAGGATCGTCCGATTGCCGTTCCACCAATCGAGCGCGACGAGCCCGCTCGCGCCGGGTGCGACCGCCGCCGCCGCCTGCTCGAGGCTCGAGTACCAGTCCTCGCCCCGACCGGAGTGGCTGCGCCCGAAGCCGAGGAGCCGCCCCCCGAACCAGGCAAACATGTCCCCGACGGCGGCTTGCCCCGCCTCGTAGCCGAAGAAACCTGGCAGGATGCCGTTCTCGACGACCCCCGTGATTCCCGGCATCGGGACCTCGCGTCGGTCGATGACGAGATCGCAGATCGAGGTGCCCACGACCATCACGAACACACCGGGACGCTGGACACCGGCCCCCGGGACCGAGACGAACGAGTCGACGTTGCCGACGGCCACGGCGACCGCGGGGCTAAGGCCGAGGCGCGCCGCCACCTCTGGTCGCAGGGTCCCCGCGCGCTGACCCGGGGGGGCGAAACTCGTGCCGAGCTTCTCGCTCGGGACGGGGAAGCCGGGATAGGCCGCCTCGAAGAACGAGCGGGACGGCAGGCCCGCGTCCGCGGACCAGCACGCCTTGTAGCCGGCGGTGCAGCTCGCGCGGACGAGCGAGCCGGTGAGCTGCCACACGATCCAGTCGGTCGCCTCGACGAACGCGTTCATCGCGTCGTAGACGGCGCGGTCCTCCCGCCAGGTCTCGATGAGCTTCGGGAAGTACCACTCGGACGACAGGCGCCCGCCACAACGGGCGAGAAACTCCTCACTACGCCCGATCGCGACCTCGTTCAGACGGTCGGCGATCGGCTGGGCGGAGTGATGCTTCCAGAGCTTGACCCAAGCGTGGAGGTGGTCCCGCCACGCCTCGAGCTGGCAGAGCGGTGTGCCGTCCCCGGTCACGGGCAGGACGGTGCAAGCGGTGAAGTCGATGCCGAGGCCGATCACCTCCTCGGCCCGCACCTCGCCGGCCGCCAGCGCCGCCGGGATCCCGCGGTAGAGGACCTCGAGATAGTCGGCGGGGTCCTGCAGCGCCGTGTCCGGCGGCAGTTCCGCGTTGTTCGAGGGAAGCTTCGAATCAATGACACCGTGCGGGTAACTGACCTCGACGTCCGCGATTTCCTCCCCGCTGCGCAGATCGAGGAGGAGCACGCGGCCTGACCCCGTCCCGAAGTCGACTCCGATCGCCACTTGCCGGGCTCGCACCGGCTCCGCGGCGCTCACGCCTCGCCTGCCGAGCCGGACCGCTCGGACGCGGCGCGCCTGTCTAGAGACATCTCCCACCCTCCATCACCGGGACTCCGGTTCCGTTGTCAGCCACGTCGCCGTCGTCCCGCGCTCCCGGCCGAGGAGCGCCAGCCATCCACGCCCTTTCGGGCGCACCCGGCCCGGGCCGACGGGCACGCCGTCGGAAGTGGGCCTCATCCCGCTACCGGTCCTTTGCCGGGCAGGTTCGCGGTCATCTCGCAGACTTCGGCGTAGCGGGCCCGGACGAAGTCGAGCGGCTCCGCTTCGAAGAGCGCACTCCTGCCGGGGGACCACGCGGGGGGAAGGTCGTCGCCGCTGAGCGCCCAGGCCGCCTGGCGCGCCGCGCCCAGCGCGACGTGCTGCGCCGCCACCGGAACGGCGACGGGCCGCCCGAGGATCCCGGGGGCGATCCGCCGCACGGCTTCCGAACGACTCGCCCCCCCGATGAGGATGACGCGCTCGACGCGGACGTCCTCGGCGAGCAGGGCGTCGAGCCCGGCGGCGAGACCGCACAGCACGCCCTCGACCGCGGCGCGGGCGAGATGAGCCGGGGTCGCGGTCTTGAGACGCAGGCCGTGCACCGCGCCCGTGGCGAACGGCCGGTTCGGCGTCCGCTCCCCCTCGAGGTACGGGACGACGACGAGGCCGTCCGCGCCCGCCGGCGCGGCGAGCGCGAGCGCGGAGAACTCGCGCAGGCCGACACCGAGCAGGCGAGCGGTCGCCCGGAAGACGCGGGCCCCGTTGAGCGTGCACACGAGGGGGAGGAAGCGGCCGGTCGCGTCGGCGAAGCCGGCGATCGTCCCAGTCGGGTCGGCCACCGGGTGGTCGCAGACCGCGAATACCGTTCCCGAGGTCCCGATCGACACGACAACGTCACCCGAGGAGGCAAGGACACCGAGCGCCGCGGCGGCGTTGTCCCCGGTCCCGCATCCGAGCGTCAGGCCGTCTGGCGTGTCACCCGCGGGCTGCGCGGGAGCGTGGATCCGGGGCAGCTCGACCACCCGTCCGAAGGCGCGCGCGAGCAGGTCGAGGCGGTAGGTGCCCGTCACCGGGGAGAAGTAGCCGGTGCCGCTCGCGTCACCCCGGTCCGTCGCGAGGGCCATCGCGCCGGGCTGCCGACCGCCCGGACCACCGCCGAGCCGCCAGGTCAGCCAGTCGTGGGGAAGGCACACCGCGGTCGTCCGCGCCGCGTGGTCCGGTTCGTGCTCGGCGAGCCAGCGCAGCTTCGTCACGGTGAACGAGGCCGTCGGGACGCTGCCGACGGCGGCGGCCCACTCTCGCGCGCCCTTCTCCGGGCCGCCGAGTTCGTCGACGAGCTCGACGGCCGCGGCGGCCGAGCGGGTGTCGTTCCAGAGCAGCGCCGGTCGGACCACGGTGCCGTGCTCGTCCAGGCAGACCATCCCGTGCTGCTGCGCCGCGACGGCGATGGCGGCCACGCCGTCCAGGCCCCCGGCCGCACGGAGCGCCTCGTCGAGCGCCGTCAGCCAGAAGGCCGGGTCGATCTCGGTTCCCTCCGGATGCGGCGCGCTCCCCTGCCGCACGACCGCGCCCGTGGCCCCGTCGCACACGACGACCTTGCAGGACTGGGTGGACGAGTCGACGCCGGCGACGAGCGTCATCGCCCAGCTCCTCTCCCGAGGAGCACGCGAGTCGCGTCGGCGGTTCGCATCCGATCTCGTCGATCAGCGCGCGCCGAGGAGGTGCTCGATCGCCAGTTGATCGAGACGGGCGAAGCCGCAACCCCGGGCGCCCGCCGCCGCGACGTCGTAGCGCTCGTAGGCGTCGAGGTCACCGCGCAGCGTCGCCGCTTCCTCCCCGGCGGCGAGGGTCGGGACGGAGAGCTCGTCGACCTGGCTCGCGGCCAGGGCGGCACGCACCTCCGCATCCTCGCGGAACGCTCCGGCCCGCTCCTTCAAGAGGAGGTACGTCGACATGTTCGAGGCGGCCGCTTCCCAAACCCCCGCCATGTCCTCGGTGCGCTGCGGTTTGAAGTCGAAGTGCCGCGGGCCGGTGTAGGTGGGTCCGCCACCCGGGGCGCCGTTCTCGAGCAGGTCGACGAGGAAGAAGGCGCTGACGAGATCCCCGTGGCCGAACACGAGATCCTGGTCGAACTTGACGCCCCGCTGGCCGTTGAGGTCGATGTGGAACAACTTGCCCTGCCACAGCACCTGGGAGATGCTGTGCACGTAGTTCAGTCCCGCCATCTGCTCGTGGCCGACCTCGGGATTGACACCGACCATCTCGTGGTGCGCGAGCGTCGAGATGAACGCGAGCGCGGAGCCGACCGTGGGGAGGATGATGTCGCCCCGCGGCTCGTTCGGCTTCGGTTCGATCGCGAACCGGATCGGATAACCCTGGTCGATGACGTACTGGGCGAGGAAGTCGATGCCTTCCCGGTAGCGATCGAGCGCTGCCCGCACGTCCTTGGCGGCGTCGGTCTCCGCGCCCTCGCGTCCCCCCAGAACACATAGATCGCCGCGCCGAGCTGCGCGGCGAGGTCGAGGTTGCGCATCACCTTGCGCAGGGCGTAGCGACGGACACCACGGTCGTTGGCGGTGAAGGCGCCCTCTTTGAACATCGGGTGCGAGAACAGGTTCGTCGTCATCATCGGCACGACGAGACCGCACGCGTCGACGGCACGCCGGAAGCGTGCGACGATCTGCTCGCGCTCGGCTTCGTCGGTCCCGAAGGGAATGAGGTCGTCGTCGTGGAAGGTGACGCCGTACGCGCCGAGTTCCGCGAGGTGCTCGACCGCCTCCACGGGGTCCAGGGGCGCACGCGTCGCTGCGCCGAAGGTGTCGCCTGCTCGCCAGCCGACCGTCCACAAACCGAACGAGAACTTGTCTTCCTTCGTCGGCTGGCCCACCTACCGCTTCCTCCTCACTCGCCCCGTCCATCCCACGACCCGGTCGGAACCCCTGGGACCGATGGGCGACGGCGCTCATCGTCTCTGACTAGCGGTGACTCATCTCGGTTCCCGCGCCCGGTGCCGTGTGTCCGGGCCCCTCAGTGATACGGGCGCAGCAGCGACTCGTCGGCGGCGCTGAGACGCTCCGGGGCGGTGCTGGCCTGATGCCAGTACGGGTAGATCAGCCTCGGCGCGCTGACCGCGTCGAGCCGGGCCCGCGCCGCGTCGTCGAGCGGATGCTCGACCGAAGCGAGATTGTCGACGAGCTGCTCCATGGTGCGCGCGCCGATGATCAGCGACGTGACCGCCGGACGGCCGAGCAGCCAGGCGAGCGCAGTCTGCGCCGGGGAAGCGCCGCGCGCCGCGGCCACCTCGACGAGGGCTTCGACGATGTCGTACATCCGCTCCCGGTCGTAGACCGGTGGCTCGCCCCAGGGCGTCGTCTGGCGCGAGCCCGCCGGCGGCTCCACGTTCCGCCGGTACTTGCCCGAGAGGAGGCCGCCGGCGAGCGGGCTCCAGACGAGGATCCCGAGCTGCTGATCGATCGCGAGGGGGACGAGCTCGTACTCGGCATCCCGGTCGAGGAGCGAGTAGTAGATCTGGTGGGTGACGTAGCGCTGCAGTCCGCGGCGCTCGGAAACGGCGAGCGCCAGCATGAGGTGCCACGCCGAATGGTTCGAGCAGCCGACGTAGCGCACCTTGCCCTGATGAACGAGGGTGTCGAGCGCGTCGAGCGTCTCCTCCACCGGGGTCAGGCCGTCCCGCTGGTGCACCTGGTACAGGTCGATGTAGTCGGTTCCCAGGCGGCGCAGGCTCGCCTCGCACGCCCGCAGGAGGTACCGGCGGGACAACCCGGCGTCGTTCTCGCCGCTCCCCATGGCGAAGCGCGCCTTCGTCGCGAGCACGACCTCGTCGCGCCGGCCCTTCAGCACCTCGCCGACGATCTCCTCGGACCGTCCGTCCGAGTAGACGTCCGCCGTGTCGATGAAGTTGACCCCGGCGGCGAGCGCCCGCTCGACGATGCGCCGGGCCTCGTCGATTTCGGTCTCGCCGACGAGCGCGAACTTGCCCCGGCCGCCGAAGGTCATCGTGCCGAGGGCGAGGGCGGAAACCCGCAGCCCCGTGTAGCCAAGCTGGCGGTACTCCATGTCGGTGCCTCCTCAGCCGTCCGAGAGGATCCCCTCTAGCAAGAGTATCGACCGGTGACGCGACGACCGTCGTCCTGAACGCCCGGTCTCGGCTGCGTCAAACCCGCAGCTCCTCCTCGCCCAGCGTGATGCGGCGCCGGTACTCCGCGACCATGAGCGCGGTCACGTCCTCCATCGTCGTGTCCTCGACGCGCAGGTCGAGGGTGATGTGCCCTTCCTGCAGCACGTTCAGCCGGTCGCACAGTTCGAACAAGTGCTGGTAGTTGTGGTCGATGATGAGCATCGAAACACCGCGATTGTGCGAGAGGTCCTTGACGAGGTCGATGACGAGCGCGGACTCCTTCGCGCCCATTGCCGCGAGCGGCTCGTCGAGGAGGAGGATCTTCGACTCCTGGTGCGTCGCTCTCGCCAGCGCGACGGCTTGTCGCTGGCCGCCGGACATGCTTTCGATGAGCGCGTCCACGCTCGAGACCTGGACGTTGATGTCGTCGAGGTACTGGCGGGCCATCTGGCGCATCTTCTTGTTCGACAGCCATCGAAGATGCCCGAAACGGGTTATCTCGCGATTGAGGAACAGGTTCTGGTAGACGGTAAGCGCGGGAACGAGTGCCAGGTCCTGGTAGACGGTCTCGATGCCGTGTCGGCGCGCGTCCTTCACCGAGTGGAAGGCCACCTCTTGCCCCTCGACGAAGATCCTCCCCTCGTCCTGCCTGTGGAAACCGCAAAGGATCTTCACGAACGTGCTCTTGCCGCTGCCGTTGTCACCCACGAGGCCGAGCACCTCGCCGCGCTTCAAGTAGATGTCAATGCCCCTGAGGACGATGAGGGCGCCAAAGCTCTTCGTGATCCCTTCTGTACGAAGGATGATGTCCTGGCTCTCGATGGCGCGCTCGTGGTCCCCGACCTCCGCATCTTCACCGCGCCGCGGGACATCTCGCTCGAGACGGTCACCGGGACCGGAGGTATCGACAAGCTGCGTCTCGTTCATCTCGTTCATCTCGTTCATCTCGTTCATCTCATCATCGCTCATCGTCGCATCGTCTTCGCCGTCACCCGTCCGAGCTGGACGTTCACCGCCATCGCGAGGAGGATCACGGCACCTTCCACGAGGATGAACCAGTTCGCACTGATGCCGATGAGGTTGAATCCGTCCTCGAGCACACCGAGCACAACTGCTCCGATCAAGGTCCCGACGACCGTGGCCTTGCCTCCGGTGAGAGCTGTTCCACCGATGACCGCAGCCGTGACGCCCGCCAGCATCTCGTTCAATCCCGGAGCCGCAGGGTCAAGGCTGCCGATTCGGATCGAGTCGATGATCCCGATCAAGGCGGAGATGAAGGCGATGATGACGAAACACCAAATTTTGACCTGCCGGGTTCGCACGCCGGCTTCGGCCGCGCCGAGCTCGTTGCCGCCCGTCGCCGTGGTGTGCAGGCCGAAGACCGTCCCCTTGAGCAGCGCCCAGATGACGAGGACGATCCCCAATCCCCACAGGCCCTCGGCCCAGTTGCTGATGCCCATGACAGCACCAAACTCCCCCGTCGTGCCCCTCATGTCGGTGGTGATGTCGCTGGATAAGACGAGGACGTACCCCGCAAGCACGTAGTTCACGCCGAGCGTCGCGACGAACGACGGGACCTTGAGCCAGACCACGATGGACCCGCTGAACGCGCCGATGAGGGAAGAGATGAGCAACGCCAGGGCAATCCCCCAGCCGAGCGCCACGCCGTGCTGTCCGAGGAGCACGACGAGCCACGGTGCCGTCAGGTAGACCTGGCCCGCGGACAGGTCGATCTCGGCGAGGTCGAGCAACAGGACCTCGCCCGCGCCGATGACCGCGATCGGCGCGGTGTACTGCGCCATCGTGATGATGTTCGTGTAGGAGTAGAACGCCGCGTTGCGCCACGAGAAGTAGGCAATGAGCGCGACGCAGACGACGACGATCGTCGACTCCGGTCGGATGAAGAACACGTCCGAGACGCGGCGCACGAGCCCCCGCTCCGCAAAACGCGGAGCGGGGGCGCGCACCTCCTCTTCAGGAGCCAGGGGCTGCACCGATCAGAACAGGATCGTCTTCGGCGGCGGGTACGCCGTCGCCGCTGCGCCAGCTCCTTCAAAACGCGTGACGTGCGCCTGGTACGGCGCGACGTTCGCCTTGTTTATGAAGCCAAGACCGGTGTCGGTGTCGCACGGCTTCATCAAACCAGCCGAGATGTTGTACAAGAACATCTGGATAGTCGGTACGAAACCTTGCAGGTAGGCCTGCTGGTCGATCGAGAAGTCCAGCGCGCCGCTCTTGACGCCTTGGAGCACCGGGAGGCTGACGTCCCATCCCGAGCCGTGGGTGATCCCGAACAGCTTGTTGTTCGTGATGCAGTCGGCGACGGCCTCTGAGTCACCGTTGTCGACCGCGTACATGTACTTCACGTCCTTGTGGCCTTCCCACCACGCCTGGACGGCCGTGATCTCGGCGGGAACCAACGCACCACCGGCAACAACCGCGGTGACCATCCCGGCCTTGTGGAAGGTCGGCAGGGCTCCGTCGATCCGTGGCTGGATGTTCCCGGTGCCTGGGGTCGCGATGACCATTCCGATGAGGTCACCCTTCTTGAGGGTGGCCACGATCTTCGCCGCGGCCGCGGCACCTGCCGTGAGGTTGCTCTGTCCGACGTAGCACATCCGGTTGTTCCCCGGCTCGTCAGCGTTGTACGCGATGACCGGAATGCCGATCTTCAGGGCCCGGTCGACCGGGCTGTTGAACGCCGTCGGGTCGATGAGCGTGGTGGCGATGCCGTTCACCTTGCCAGCGATGGCGACATCGATCGCGTTGACCATGTCCGAAACCGCCGAGACCTGCGATCCCGTCCACTGCGGCGTCGGGATGCCGAGGATGCGCGCGGCGTCCTGCGTCCCATAGATGGTGGCAGTGAAGAACGGGTTCGTCGTCACGTGGTTGACGAACGTGAACTTGTACGCCGGGTGCTTCGCGAACAGTGGGTTCGACTCGTCGTGGTACGTGGCGGCCGCTGCCCCCCGTTCGCTCAGAATCTCGGCCATTCCGCCGAGGAACGGAACCGACGCCGCCATCACGCCTGCGTTACGCAGGAACCGGCGCCTCGAAATCTCGTATTGCTTTGGGTCTACCTCATGGGGTTCAAACTTCGCCATATTCATGTCCCCTTTGGCTGATGGGTGATTGCACGTTACGACTTCCGGAGCCTCCTTGGCTGACTTCTACTGGCTGTCGGAAGGCTTCAGTCGACATTGCAACTTGCACCTTCTCGCAGCTCGTCTCGGCTCGACCGGAATGCCTGAGACCTTAAGGTCCCGCGTACCGGCCCAGCGTAAACGCGAAATGCTCGCCAGACAAAGCCGCCTATGCCGACCCCCTTTCTTTTCTTCCTTGTGGCTGTTGACAATACGCCAGGCCGGCGCTCACGCGCGTCCTGGTCGCAGCGGAACGAACCCGGCAAGTTGCGACGATGGCTCGCCGTCCGTCATGGTTCATTGCGGGGCGGCTGGACCACCCCCTGGCGAGACACGCCCCCTCCCTCGCTGGCCGGAGGCGACGCGTCATCTCTTCCCGAGGCGTCTTCTCTGCGCTAGCTCGACGAGCGCTCATCCCGGAGAGGTCGGAGACGCCAAATTCGGCGATCCGCGGCAGCGGGGAACACCGGCCGCGCTCCCTCTCGACGGGAAGTTCTGAGATCATTGACACCTGGTTTCACGGAGTCTTCGGGATGTCACGTTACTGACATGCCGCGTGACAAGCAAGCTCACCGAGGTCCGGTCGACAACCGCCGCTGAACTGGGTGTTTGGTCGCCGAGTCCGCCGGGCGTGCACCTGAGACCGCTACTCGTTCACGAAACCGCAAGACTTGGACCGCGACCGTTCTGCAGCGACGGCGCCAGCTTGGGACCCCCGGATGACCCGTCGGCGCCGCCCGCGTCCCGGCTCGGGGGACGCGGGCGCCGGCACCCGTGGCACGACGGCGATATCGAACAGATCGCACCCGGGGCGCGCAGGCGGGTCACCTCGGCTCCGCCCTGGCCCGAAACGTCACGAGGTGTCCGGCCCGATCACAACCGCCCGTTTGCTACGCGCGGGTTCTCGTCCGGCTCGTCCGGACCCGTCGTGAAGGATCGTGCTGGCGCGCACAAGGTGCCAAATCAGGCCGAAGGTGTTCCACCAGTTGGCGATCACGGCCGCAAGGCGCAACGCCACCGGCACGGGCGCCGGCACCGACGACCATCAGCAATGACCCGACGCGCCCCGGATTGAGGGGCTAGGGACGCGCTTCGCATCACCACGAGCGCGCGACACGAAGCCACGTAGCGCGCGCCGCCGGGACGGGCTCGTGCTCTTCGCGACCGCGCCACGGTCAATCGGCGCCGGCGCCGGGCGCAACGACCCGGCGACGGGCGGTTGATCACCCACTCCTTGTCGGCGAGAGGTCCGCGTCCCGGGACGTGCTGCGCGTCACGAGGGCGTCGCTCGCGCCGTGACGCGTGTCCACCGCCGTCGTGGCGGGCGGCACACCCGCCTCGAGCAGCGCCGCGGGCCTCGCACGAGGGGGAGAATGAAAATGAGTCCGGTCCGATCCGACACGTATGACGAGTCGACCCCCAGGCATCGGTCGCGCGCCAGGCGGCTCACGGTGCCGCAAGCGACGCGGCCCGGGGACACCGCGAGACGTCGCGCCTCGTTCCAGGCACCGGATGAACCGACGTCATGGTCCTCAGGATTGCCCGCCGCCGAGGACACCGACCGGGCACATGATGCCGGTGCCTCCCAGGCCGCAGTAACCCCCCGGGTTCTTCGCGAGGTACTGCTGGTGGTGCTCCTCGGCGTAGTAGAAGGGCCCCGCCGGGGCGATCTCCGTCGTCGGGGAGCCGAGCCCGGCCCCGGCGAGCGCCTCGGCGTAACGGTCACGTGTCGCGACCGCGGCGTCGTGCTGGGCGACCGTGAAGGTGTAGATCGCCGAGCGGTACTGGGTACCCACGTCGTTCCCCTGGCGCATGCGTTGGGTCGGGTCGTGGCCCTCAAAGAAGCGCTGCAGCAGCACCGCGTAGGTCGTGCGAGCCGGGTCGAACACGACGAGGACGACCTCGGCATGGCCGGTCCTGCCCGAGCAGACCTCCTCGTAGGTCGGGTTCGGCGTGAACCCGCCCGCGTAGCCGACCGCCGTCGTGAACACCCCTTCGGACTGCCAGAAGATCCGTTCGGCTCCCCAGAAGCAGCCGAGCCCGAACACAGCCCGCTCCGTCCCCTCCGGGAACGGACCTCCGATCGGCGTGTGCAGGACGACGTGCAGCCCTGGCCGGAGAATCGGCGTGCTGCGACCCGGAAGGGCGCTGCCGGGAGCAACCATCTCCTGCTTGTGCGACGAGAAGAGCTGCACGTCTCGAGGTTAGAAGGATCGGCGGGCGCAGGAGCGCGGTCAGGAACTCTCCTGTCCGACGTCCTGACCCGCACCGTCCGGCGAGCGGTCCTCCGCCATGTGACGGGCGCGGTCAGGCGACGGGTTGGACGGGGCGCCGCCGCAGGATCCGCATGTAGGCGTCCCGGCCGGACGGCTGCGGGGCGACGCGCAACCGGAAGTCGACGGCGATCGCCTCCCTTGGCGTGGCGATCACGGGGTTCAAGTCGAGCTCGACGACCTCGGGCAGCTTCTCGGCGATGCAGCTCACCCGGTTGAGGACGTCTCTCAGCTGGTCGATCGCCACGGGCTCCGAGCCCCGGTAGCCGTAGAGGAGCGGCGCCCCACGGATCGCCGCGACGAGACGGGCGGAGTCGTCCTCGGAGAGCGGAGGAACGGCGAATTCATGGTCGCCGAGCAGCTCGGTGACGATCCCGCCGAGCCCGAACATCAACAGCGGGCCGAAGTCTGGATCGACCGAAAGCCCGACGATCGTCTCGACGCCGGCCGCGATCATCCTCTGGACAGCGACAGCTTCGAGCTGTCTGCCGAGACGATCCGCCATCGTCCGATACGCCGCGGCGAGTTCCTCCTCCGAGCCCAGCCCGAGCGCGACCCCCCCGACCTCGGTCTTGTGGAGGATGGTCGCGCCTTCCGCCTTCAGCGCCACCGGGTAGCCGACTTGGCGCGCAGCCGCGAGCGCCTGTTCGAGCGAGCGGGCCGTCACCATCTCGGCGCAGGCGATCCCGAACGCCTTGAGCACGCCGCCCATGCGGCCGGCGTCGAGCCAACCACCGGCCGGATTATCACTCAGGAACTCGGTGACGATCCCACGAGCCGCGACGACGTCGACGCCGGCGGGGTCGGCCGGGGGGGAGGCGGGCCGCGACCGCCACTCCGCGTACGTCGACGCCCGCTCCATCGCCGCCGCCGCCCGATCCGGCGATGGGACGACGGTGAAACGGGACGAAGACAGGCGGTCGATCTCGGCGGGAATCGGTTCGCCGAAGATGCAGGCAATGATCGGCTTGTCGCTCTCGCGCGCGACGCGGTCGATGGCGTCGAGCGTCTGTTCGCGCGACAGCGAGATGAGCGGCGTGACGACGGCGATCGCCGCGTCGACGTCTTCCGCCCCGAGGGCGACACGCAGCCCCGACACGAGGTCGGCTTCCCCGCCCCCTGCCGTCGTGTCCACAGGATTGGCGACGGCGCTGGCGGGGTTCAACACCTCGCGCAGGGCGCGCTGGGTCGTCTTGCTGAACTCGGGAACGACGAGCCCCGCCTTCGTGCAGGCGTCAGCCGCGAGGATGAGCGGCCCCCCAGAGTTCCCGACCAGGGCGACCCGCCGCCCGCGCGGCAGGGGAGCTGCGCCGACGAGCGCGACGACGTCGAGCAGCTCGTCGAGTCCCTCGACAGCGATGACGCCGGCCGCCGAGAGGAGCGCATCGGACGCCACGGCCGGGGTCGCCGCAGCGGCCGTGTGCGAGCGTGCGCCCCGCACTCCGGCGACCGTCCTCCCTGCTTTCAGAGCGACGATGGGCTGCTTGCGCGCGACGCGGCGCGCGGTCCGGAGGAACTTCCTCGGATTACCGAACGACTCAAGGTAGAGGGCGATGACTTCGGTGGCGGGGTCATCCTCCCAGAAGCACAGAAGGTCGTTGCCGCTGACGTCGATCTTGTTCCCGACCGAGACGAAGTTCGAGACGCCGATACCGGCGCGGGAGGACTCTTCGAGCAGGACGATCCCGACTGCTCCGGACTGCGTGAACAGTCCGACCCGCCCGCGCACTGGTGCGACCGGCGAGAAGGTCGCGTTGCAGCGGACGTCCGGGTCCGTGCTGCTCACGCCGAGGCAGTTCGGTCCGACGATCCGCATCCCGGCGTGCCGGGCGACGTCGAGCAGCTCGTTCTCGAGCGACGCGCCGTCACGTCCCGTCTCGCCGAGACCGGACGTGATGATGACGAGGGAACGCAGGCCAGCGGCGGCGGACTCCTCCACCACCTGGAGGACCGCGGACGGAGGCACGGCCACGACACCGAGGTCGACGGGCGGCGGTAGCTCGCCCACCGAGGCATAGGCGCGGACGCCACAGATCGAACGGGCGTGGGGGTTCACCGGATAGACGATCCCGGCGAAATCACCGGCGAGGAGCGACCGGACGATCTCGTGGCCGATACCGCCCGGGTGCCGACCAGCACCGATCACCGCGATCGAGCTCGGACGGAGGAACGAAGCGACGCTCGCCGCCGTCGCGACGCGTTCGCGCTCCTCGCGACGGGCAAGATACGACGCGGTCGGCGTGAGATCGAGCCGCACCCTGACGACGCCTTCGACGAGCCGGCTCGCCTCACTCATCCCGGCGTCCTCGAACACGTCGAGCATCTCCGAGTTCTCCGGCAGCGTGTCGGCCAGGAACTGGCCGATCCCCTTCTCCGTCGCGTACCCGGCGAGGATCTCGAGGAGCAGCGTCCCCACGCCGTGGCCCTGGAACTCGTCGGCGACGACGAACGAGACGTCGGCGTCTTCTGACCGCTCGAGGCGGAAGTAGCGCGCGACCCCGACCAGCCGATCGCCGACGAGCGCGATGAGCGCCATCGTGTCGACGTAGTCGGCGTGAGCCAGTCTCTCGAAATCGACCGCGGTGGGGTTGGCCGCGGAGCCGAACAACCGCACCTGGGCGCTCTCCGTCGACAAGCCACGATGGAACCGCTCGAGCCGCTCGGCGTCATCCGGCAGGATCGGGCGAAGATGGACGCCCCTGCCGTCGACGAGCAGAGAGTCGACCTCCCAGGCAGCCGGGTACCCATTCGGCGCGTCCGTAGGACGCGCCCGCCGGCCAGAAACCTTCATCTGCGGCCTCCTCACGATGCTCCGGGTGGATCGTCCCTCGGCCGCGTGCGGGAAGCAAGTGCTACGAATCCCCCGTCAGCACCTGCGTTTGTCGCCCGGAATCCTCGAACGACCGCCTGCTCGTCCGGCGTGGTCCGGGGCTGCCACGCCACGAGACGGTAGGGTCTTCACGCGGTGCGGTGTGCCGTGTGTCTTGCCGTGGTTCGCTAAGAAGCGTCCCCGGGCTGGGTGTGAGGCGCGGTGGTTCGGTCGGTTGGAGCTGGTCGATGAGTTCTGTTGGTCGGCAGGGGAACTGGTTGACTTCGGCCGTCGGAGAGGCGGGGGATCCGCAGCCGTTCGAGCCGGGATGGTACGTGGGGGCGCTCTACGTCTCGGCGGCACTCGTCACCCTGGTCCTCGCCGCGCTGCCCGATCTCGCCTCCCGGGATCGCCTCGCGATCCTCGTCTCCGGAATCGTCGCGGCCGCGCTCGGCGCCGTGCTCATCCGACGTCGTCCTTCGCTGGACGACCTGACGCTCGTGTGCCTCTTCGCCCTCGGGACCTCCTGGATCGGAGCCGACGTCTACTGGCTCACCGCAGGGAACGTGCTCGCCTTGCTATGCTGGTTCGCGCCGACGTCGTTCGCGCTATTACCCGTCCGTGCCGCGCTCCTCGAGAGCGGCTACGCCGCGCTCGTCCCCGGGGTGATCGACGGCGCGACGGGACGATTCGGGCACAGCAGCGCAGCGGTCGCGGCCCGGGAGTGGATCATCACCGCCGCTGTGGTCGCCGCGCTTAGCGCCGCCGCCTACCTGCTGCGCGACCGGCTGCACCGACGCAACGACGTACTCGGCCGGCTCGCCAACGAACTCTCGATCGGCATTGAGGTCGTCGGGCCGGACGGCCGTTATCGCGCCGTGAACTCGGCCCTCGCGGGCATGCTCGCCCGGCCACGAGGAGAAATCATCGGCCGGCACCTCGACGACCTCATCCTCCCGGCTGACGCTGAGACGACGGACGCCGCCCTCGGTGGGCTCCTGTCGGGGAGCGCGACGTCGGCGGTGTTCGAGCGCCGCTATCAGCGACCTGATGGCGAGACGGTGCACGCGATCGTGACAGCTGCGAGCATCGTTCCCGAGTCGGAGGGTCCCCGCTTCGTCGTCGGGCTCGCCCAGGATGTCTCCGAACAGCGCCGCCTCGACGAGCAGCGCGCCGAACTCGCCCGGCTGTTGCTCCGAGCCCAGGAGAACGAACGCCGACGCATCGCCGACGAGGTCCACGACGATCCCTTGCAGACGCTGATCGCGCTTTCGATCCAGCTGCAGATCCTCGAGGGAAGGCTGAAGGACAAGAACGCCCTGAGCGTCGTCGAAGACCTGAAAAGGGCCGTCGCGCAGTCGATCGAGCAGATGCGCACGTTGCTGTTCGAGCTCCATCCCCCGGCGTTGCACCTCGGCGGCCTCACCGAGTCGCTGACCGAGTTCATTCGCCGCTACGAGGGCGCGGGTGGCCCCAAGGTCCGCTTCGACAGCTCGCTCGCGACGGAACCGACCGCCGACGAAGCGATCACACTCTTCCGCATCACCGCCGAGGCGCTGACGAATTCGCGCAAGCACGCCGACGCGCACAACGTCACAGTCAGCGTGCTCGACAGTCAGGGCGGGATCGCGCTCACGGTCGCCGACGACGGCATCGGCATGGACGACACCAGCCAGATCGTCCCGGGGCACCTCGGCGTCGCGTCGATGCGGGAACGGGCGGAGCGGGCCGGGGGGAGCTTCGAGATCTCCTCGGCACCGGGCGCGGGCACGACGGTCCGGTCCTGGATCCCGCGCGGCGTCTCCTAGCTCGCGACGCCCTTGTCCTGCGAAGCGCGCCCCGCGGCTCGGCGGATCGCCTCGAGCAGCTCGCCCACCGGCCGGTCCTTCAGCACGTACGAGACCGCACCGGCCGCCATCATGTGATCCCGCGTCGCGTGGTCGTCGAAAGCCGAAAGTGCGACGACACGCGTTTTGAGGCCGCGACTTCTGATCTCGATCGCGGCGACCGCACCGCCGCCCTGGGGCATGCGGACGTCGAGCACCGCGACGTCGGGCTCGTGTTCGATACAGAGCTTGAGGGCCTCCTCGGCGTTGCGACCCGCCCCGACGAGTTCGATGTCGCGCTGCTCGGTGAGGAGCCGCGTCAGCGCGTCGATGATCGCGCGCTGGTCATCGGCGAGCACAACCGTGATGCGCCGCTCGGAGGAGCGGGGCACGTTAGGTTCGATCTTCGAGCGAGATGATGCCGTCTCGTGCCGCTACGGCGACGGCTTCGAGCTTCGAGTGGGCGCCAAGCTTGGCAAGGATGTTGCGCACGTGGTTGCGCACCGTGTGCTCCGACAGGAACAGCAACGAACTGATCCCCTCGGTCGACATGCCCTTGGCCAGCAGGCGTAACACCTCGAACTCCCGTTGCGTCAGGTCTCCCGCCTTGCCCTGGGGTGCCCGACGCAGACGATCGAGCAGGCCGACGAGCACGGAGGTCGGGATCAACGACTCGCCCCGGTAGGCGGCCCGAACCGCGCTGACGACCTCCTGGCCGCTCCGGTCCTTGGGCAGGAATCCCGAGCAACCCGCTTCGATCGACCGCGCGAGGAGCTCGTCACCGCCGGCGGCGGACAGCATGACGACCTTCGTCGACGGCCAGCGCCGCAGGATCTCGGTCGCCGCCGTCGCGCCGTCCCCGTCCGGAAGCCGGTAGTCGAGGAGCAGCACATGCGGGTGTCGCCGTTCCACGAGTTCGATCGCCTCGGCGACGGTCGCGGCGATGCCGACTATCTCGAGATCACGTTGTTCTCTGAGAAGAACCCCGAGACCCTCAGCGACCATGGCGTGGTCATCGACGATGCCGACCCGAATGCGCTCCCCCGCGACCCTCTGGGGGCTCGCCTCACCAGAAGGTTCCACAAATCCGATGATCTCACGCTCCGGCGACGCGTTCACGTATTCGACGTCATCAAGCAGCATCTCATCGAGCGCGCGCATGCCCTTCTCGGGCACCTCTGCCTCCGCGACGTTCTGCATGGTGGATCACTCACCTTGTGGACTGAGGATTCGTCCTCGCGTGAGTTTCCTCCCCCATGTGGTCGCGCGCATGACACAGCCACGTCATTCGACATGACGTGCATTGTCGCGGGCGGACAATCCAGTTAGATCGCCCGTTCGCCAGCCGGCACGTCGCCGTTGGGAAGTCTGAAGAAGTTGTCCCGGTAGTACTTGAGCTCGGCGACGCTCTCGCGGATGTCGCCGAGCGCCCGGTGGGAACCGGCTTTCTTCGGCGCATGCCCGTACAGGGAGGGGTACCAGCGTTTACAGAGCTCCTTCACCGTCGAGACGTCGATCGACCGGTAATGCAGGTACTCCTCGATCTCGGGCAGATGCCGACTGAGGAAACGACGGTCAACGCCGATCGAGTTCCCGCACAACGGCACGCGACCCGCCTCAGGCACGTGGCTCCGGATGAAGGCGAGCGTCGCGGATGCAGCTTCGGCCAGCGTCAGGGTCGAGGCTTCGATCGCCTCGAGCAGTCCCGATTCCGTGTGCATCTTGCGGACGACGTCATCCATCCCCGCGAGGTCCCCCGGCGTCGCGGCGATGACGAGGTCCGGGCCTTCGGCGATGATCTCGAGCTGGTCGTCCGTGACAAGCGTCGCGATCTCGACGATGACGTGGCGCGACGGATCGAGCCCCGTCATCTCGAGGTCCATCCAAACGAGCACGGCGTGGATGGTAGTTCGGACCTCGTCTACGTTCGTCGTCCTGGCTGGCCGAGGCGCTACCCTGCCGTGATGCTCGACATTCCCTTCACGATCCTCGAATCTGGCGCGACCGCACCCGCCTACGCGCATCCCGGCGACGCAGGAGCCGATCTCGTCGCGACACACGACATCGTCCTCGGGCCGCGTGGCGGCCGCGCGCTCGTCCCGACGGGCCACGCGATCGCGATCCCCGAGGGCCTCGCCGGGCTCGTGCTCGCCCGCAGCGGGCTGGCGATCCGCCACGGCGTGACGTGCCTCAACGCCCCGGGGCTCATCGATTCGGGCTTTCGCGGCGAGGTCCAGGTCGTTCTCGTCAACACCGATCCCCACGAGCCGTACACGGTGCACCGCGGCGACCGGATCGCGCAGCTCGTGATCGTGGCCGTCGAGGTCGCCCGCTTCTTCGCCGTAGAAACCCTGCCCGAGAGCGAGCGCGGACCCGGCGGCTTTGGCCATTCGGGACGCTGAGTTGTCGCGGTCGTTTCGGAGCCCCATGCGGCCGCGCATCTCACGTGGCCGCTGGGTATCATGACGTGCACGCGGACGTGGCTCAGTTGGTAGAGCATCACCTTGCCAAGGTGAGGGTCGCGGGTTCGAGTCCCGTCGTCCGCTCCAACTAAGGTCCTGCTAAGGCGCCCTTTTCTGAGGGTGTCTTTTTGCGTGAGGAAGCGAGTTTGCTTCGACGTGCGCGCTACGTGCGCGATTGGCTGCTTCGATGACCGGGCTGGGGCGAGTGAGCAAGGCGCCGAAGAGCTCTTGCATTGAGCGCGAGTCTCGTTATAGTCATAAGTACCCTCCCAGTCGCCCTAGGCGCCTGGGCCGCGGGAGCCGTCCGAAAGGGCGGCTCTTCGCATGTCTGGGCGCAGACTCAAATCACCAGGTAGGTGGCTTGCTGATCGGTTGGTGCCCGACAGCGATCAGAGGGTCGGCGAACTGAGACGACGCAAGTGCCGCAATCGTCACTCGCTTGGTGTAGTCAGCGATCGCGCTGAGCGATCTCGTAGGGCGGCGCCGATGAGGGTTGATTATGCCAAGGCGCATTCCCATCTCGTCATGGGTGATTCGGACCGCCTCCCGGAAATCTGAGTCGTCCGAAACCAGAACCTGTGAGTCGCAACGGCCCGCGAAGGCATCCCAAAGGAGATGCGAGGCGAGGTTCACGTCGGACCCCTTCTCCTCGGTCTTGATCACGGCGACAGTCTTGGCGCCTCCTGGTCGTGGGTTCGCGAGAGGCATCCGGGTCGTGTTGGTAAGGAAATTGCCGTAATGAACCCCCACCGAGGGCAATGTTGCGAGAGCACGCAGGTAGGTCTCCTGGCGTGTCGGCGCGTCGGGGTCGACCTTTCCTGAAACATGAGCGGTGAAGTAACGAATCAGGGTGATGTCCTCTTGCGGAAGCATTGCGCGGCAAAAAGCTTCGAGGTCAAGCCACTTGAGGCTCGATCCTTTGAGCGCGCCGTAATAGAGGTTGAAGCCGTCCACGTAGACGATGGTTGACACAGCCAGAACCTACTGGCCCGATGGGGCGAGAGGGCTGTGCTCTCGATCGGGCCTCAATGCGACGATGTTGGCATTTTCGGCGAGCTGCCCCAATGCCTCGGCGATCGCCTTGTCTCGGTCCTCGGTCGCGTGTTGGTAGCGGAGCGCTGCCCGCGGGTTGGCGTGACCACCGCGGCGCATCAGCTCGGCAACGCTCGCACCGGTGGCCGCTGCCCACGTGAGCCCGCTGTGCCGAAGGTCGTGCAGGCGGAGGTCGGTCCGCCCGACTTTCTCTCTCGCCTTGCTCCACACGCGATCGAAGTTGCGCGGCGATAGCGCCGTCCCGGTCGAGGTGCCGAACAGCCAGGCGGTCGGCTCCGGTCCCACGAACCGGGTGAGGTGATCCTCGACAGCCCCGACGACGTTCGGAGGGATCGCCAGCGTGCGAACGCCAGCCTCCGTTTTCGGCGGTCCGATCATCGGCCTGCCGTTCATCGGCGCCGACCAGGCTCGCTCGACGCGGATCGTGCCGTGAAGCAAGTCCACGTCCCGACGCTGTAGGGCAAGCACTTCACCGCGCCGCAACTGGCACCAGGCGGGCAGGAGCAGGGCCAACCGATAGCGGTCCGCGACGGCCTCGACAGCGCGCGCGAGATCGCGCACGGACGCGACCGGGCGCTCCGGTGAGCGCACCTGTCCCGCGCCTTTCACTTGGCAGGGGTTCTCGCCGATCATGCGGTCGGCCTTAGCCACGTTCATGACCGCGGTAGAAGCCGGTAGGCGTCGTCTGCCGTAGTCGAGTGTTGCCGCGCGAGATCGTGATACCAGGCCCGGACCTTGGATGGTGCGAGAGCCGAGATCGGGGTCGGTCCGAGCTTCGGCAAGATGTGGTTTCTGAGGAGGTGGTCGTACTTCGCGCGAGTGGTCTCGCGCAGGTCGCTGCGACCCTTCAGCCATGCGGTCGCGTACACGGAGAGAGCAACCTTCCCTGCCATTGGGTCGACCCATCGGCCGCGCCGAAGATCGGCCTCTGTGTTCGCGAGATAGGCGAGGGCGTCGGCCTTCACAGCGCAGGTGCCGGGCGCGACGTGGCGCTCGCCATCATGCCAGTAGCTCGCCTGGTAACGCCCCGAGGGCAGCTTGCGGACGCTGCCGAAGTGCCTGCGGCTCGTCATGTCGCAACCTCCTGAGCGAGCACGATGGCCCGGACGGTCGAGGGGTACCAGCGGTCGCCTCCGCGGGCGGTGGGCGTACCGTCCTCGTTCAGCTCCTTGGCGATGGCAGACCAGCCAGCTCCTGAGCGATGAGCGTCGAGGATACGGGCGGCGACACTCGGTGCGATGGTCGAGGGTCGCCCGAGACGCTGCCCCTGGCCCCGCTTGACCGCCAGGGCGTCTCGTGTGCGCTGCCCGATGATGCGGCGCTCCCACTGGGCCGCAGAGGCCATCACGTTCGCCATGAACTCGCCTGCGGGCGTCGAGAGGTCGATGCCGAGGTCGAGAGCTACGAGGTTCCAGCCGCTCGCCTGGGCCTGCCTCATCAGCCCCGCGAAGTCGAGGAGGGAGCGCGAGAGGCGGTCGAGCTTGGCGACGATGAGCGTCGAGGCGGCTCCTGACTCAACTACCGCAAGCGCAGCGGCGACGCCTGGGCGATTGAGGGTCTTGCCGCTCAGCACGTCCTCGTACACGTCAGCAAGCGTCCAGCCCCGCCGGTCGCACTCCGCCTGAATGGCCGCACGCTGGGCCGCTAGGCCAAGGCCAGAGTCGCCCTGCTCGTCGGTCGAGACCCGGCAGTAGCCGACGACGGCGGCGGGGCTTGCGGTATTCCTCCGGGGCGTCCTCACGCACCCTAGCTTACACTAATTACCTACCGGTAGATACTTCACTTTCATGTAAGGGCGCTGAACGAGCGGCGACCCCAGCCCCCGTTCCCGATCCTGGCTACGGTCACGACGCTGGCAACTCCGTGACCGAGTCGGCACGCTCGTTCGCCACCCAGACGTGGCTGCCGTCCGAGATGATGCCCATGGGTGCATCGAACGCGTAGCCCGAGCCGCTGATCACCCTGACCAGGGCGCCGGTCGAGGCCGAGAGCTCGGTGACCGCGTTGCCAGCGAAGTTCGTCACCCAGACGTGGGAGCCATCCGAGGCGACGGCGGCGGCCGACAGGAGGCGCTTGTTGAGGAAGGCGAACCGGTAGCTCGGGCCGCTGATCACCTTGACCAGGGCGCCGGTCGCGGCCGAGAGCTCGGTGACCGAGTTGCCACCCCCGTTCGCCACCCAGACGTAGGTGCCGTCCGAGGCGATGGCGGAGGGGCCGCCGAATCCTTAGCTCGAGCCGCGGATCACCCTGACCAGGGCGCCGGTCGACGCCGAGAGCTCGGTGACCGATTCGCCTTCCTGGTTCCCCACCCAGACGTGGGTGCCGCTGGAGGCTATGCCCAGGGGGCCGTCAAACCCGTAGCTCGAGCCGCGGATCACCCTGACCAGGGCGCCGGTCGAGGCCGAGAGCTCGGTGACCGCGTTGCCAGCGAAGTTCGTCACCCAGACGTGGGAGCCGCCTAAAGCGATGCCCGCGGGTTGGTCGAACCCGTAGCTCGAGCCCCGGATCAACCTGATCAGGGCGCCGGTCGCGGCCGAGAGCTCGGTGACCGAGCCGCCCCCGTTCGCCACCCAGACGTGGGTCCCGTTCGAGGCGACGGCGATGGGTTCGTCGAACCCGTAGCTCGAGCCTCGGATCACGTTGACCAGGGCGCCGGTCGAGGCCGAGAGCTCGGTGACCGCGTTGCCAAGGTAGTTTGCCACCCAGACGTGGGTGCCGCCTAAAGCGATGCCCGCGGGTTGGTCGAACCCGTAGCTCGAGCCCCGGATCACCCTGACCAGGGCGCCGGTCGAGGCCGAGAGCTCGGTGACCGCGTTGCCATCCTGGTTCGTCACCCAGACGTGGGTGCCGTCCGAGGCGACGGCGGCGGGCACGTCGAACCCGTAGCTCGAGCCGCGGATCACCCTGACCAGGGCGCCGGTCGAGGTCGAGAGCTCGGTGACCGAGTTGCCATCCTGGTTCACCACCCAGACGTGGGTGCCGTCCGAGGCAACGGCGATGGGCCAGTTGAACCCGTAGCTCGAGCCGCGGATCACCCTGACAATGGCACCGGTCGAGGCCGAGAGCTCGGTGACCGAGTTGCCAGCCAGGTTCGCGACCCAGACGTGGTCGCCGCTCACAGCTATGGCCACGGCGTAGCGGAACTCCCAACCCAATGACTTGACTCCTGAAAGTGGCCTCACAACCGTCGCCGACAAAGCAACATGGGGAGCACTGCTCCCTGCTGGGCCGACCGCCGATGTCCCTGCCAGAGTGGCAAGAGTCATTCCTGACAAGGACAGCGCACCAACCGCGGCGGCACGGCTGACAAGGACGAGACCCCCCTCATCGAGGCTCCTCTCAGACGAACGAAAGCACACCATATCGCCCCGATTTCGTGCAACAGGGCTGGAAGGTGTTGCGACCACTCGTGCGCCCTCTCCTAGCGCCGCGCCGGAATCTGCGACCTGTATTCCGAGAAGTATCCCCGAACATTGAAGTCACAAAGACGTACTACGCGTCATCACAGTGCCGGTAGGTGACATTCGGCGTGCTGGCTTCGAAGTGCCCGTCGGGCGTAGCTAAACGTCGCGAGCACGAGACCGTCGTTACACTAAACGTCCGTATCATGTAAAGCCATTTCATGTACGGAACGCGTTTCTTGCAGGTTGGCCTCATCGAGCTGCGTAGGCTCCTCCGCACTGCTGTTGACTAGCAGCTCAGTGTCGGTCCCAGGCGCGACCATCAGCTCCAAGGCGATCAGCGCGCCTTCCAACTTGCGACGTAGAGCACGCGCGTTCGGGGTCGAGCCATCCAGCTCGCCGTTGTCTACGGCCTTGAGGAGCCCTTGAAGAAGCCGAATGACCTCGCGAACGTCCGCGTCGTCCATGTCTAAGTCTCGCGCCGCCGAAGCCCGCCCCGGTGGAGGGCATCATCATGCCCGCTCGAACCGCAGCCCCGACATACGAGGTGGCCTACATCAGATCCGTCCGACGATGACGATGCCCATATCTCGCGCGCGGTCCTATCGGCGTGGGGCCTTGCCCGCTAGGGCGGTGTTGGACAAAGGCCTTTCACCGGGGGCTGACGGGTCGTAGCGTTCGATCGGGTCCTCGGGACGATGACCTGATCGAAGAGCCGTGGTCGAGGGTGAAAAGCGGCCTCGCAGATTGGCCTTTGGCCTCATAGACGTCCCTCTTTGTCACTCCCGAGGGCCCACTACGTGGTGTTCAGCACCCAGCCCTCCTCGAAGGCGAGCCCGAGCGCCAAGAGACGGCGGAGATTGAGGGCTGCGACACGGATCTGGAGCCAGGAGTTGTTGCGCTCGATCCCCCGATAGCGGAGGCGGCGGTTTCCCTTCGCGACGAGCCAGGAGATCGAGCGCTCGGCCATCGGGCGGTGTCTCCGGTAGGTCGCCGTCACCTCGGGGTCGCGCCAGGCGGCCCGGGCGGCGACGAGCTCGTCGTCGTTCGGCCCGATCGTGAACGAGCGCGCCGTCGCCGTCGTGCAGCGGGAACGCAACGGGCAGGGCTCACAGTGCGGGGCGAACTTCGCCACCCCGGTCGGGGAGAACCGGGCCACTTGACCGGCCGGGCAGGTGACGGTGCGCGCCTCGTGGTCGACGCTGAACTCGTCTCGCCGCAACCCGCCTTTGACGGCCGGGTGGGAGGGCATCGGCTTGATGACGAGACGGTGGCGGCGGAGCTTCAGTTCTCTCCTCGTCGGGCCCGATCCATAAGCGGAGTCGGCGAGCACCTCGAGCCCGGAGGGCTCGTCCCCCAGGAGGGCGACGCCGGTCGGCCCGTCCGGGGCGTTCGCCGGCGTGATCGCGGCCCCGGTCACGAGGCCGGTGTCCGGTTCGACACAGAGGTGCGCCTTGAACCCGTCTTTCCTCACCGAGACCGACTTGTGGCCGTGACGGGCCTCTTGGTCGACGACCGAGATCAGACGGTCCTTGGCCACCCGACGGGCGATGCGCCAGGTCCCATCTTTCTCGCCGGGCTCGACGTCTTGGGCCGAGACGAGGGCGAGCAGGCCCAGGGCGTCGGCCTGGTCCTGGTCGAGTGCTTCATCATCGACGGCGTCGAGGAGCGTCGTCGCGTCCGTAACGAGCGCCGAGACGAGCCCGTCGCGCACCTCGGCATCCGACCAGTCGATGACGGGCTTCTTTCCCGTCGAGTAGTCCTGGCCGAGCTCGAGCGCCTCGAGCCGGGGGATCTCAGCCCGCACCCGGCGGATCGCCGAGATGATCTGGGTGACGGTGTCCTGGGTGGCGACCGCGTCGTCGAGGATCGTCGAGTCGAGCGCGCGGCGGTGCTTCGTTCTCAGCACGCCGGTCTCGGCGACGACCCGGCGGACGGCGTCGAGGATCCGTTCGGGACGGCCAGAGTTGCGGAGCCGGGCGCGCCAATAGGTGAGATTCGTGAAGTCGAAGCCCGGATCGTCGAGGGCCAGCCCGCAGGCGACCTTCCAGTCGATCCGCGTCCTCAGCGCCCGGATCGCGTCACGGTCCGAGAGTCCCTCCAAGGCCTGGAGCACCATCACCGAGCAGATGACGTCGACCGGGATCGAGGGCCGCCCGCGGCCCGACGGGAAGAGGTCGGCGAAGTCCCCATCCTGGAAGAGCTCGCCGCGGTGATCGGCGAGGAAGGCATAGATCGTGCCCTCTTCGACGAGGCCACGGCAGAACGCCGCCGCGTCGAGCATCTGACGGTCTGGATTCGATCTTCCCTGCATGCACCCAGTCTTGTGGGTGCGCGGGCAAATCGCGAGCACCCTCAAAGAGGCGCTTTAATCAACACCGTCCTAGAGCCGTTCTGGGCAACCTTCGATCAGCAGTGGACCGACGGCGAACGGACCCAGGCCGTCGCCCCGGTGCTCAACAAGGTCCGACCCTTCCTTCGTCCGCAGCTACGCACCATCCTCGGCCAGGCCGAACCGCGCTTCGACCTCCGCCAGGTTTTCACCGAGCGCAAGATCGTGTTGGTCGATCTCGCCAAGGGCACCATCGGCGAAGAAGCGGCAGCGTTGCTCGGCAGCCTGGTCATCGGCGGGCTGTGGCGAGCGATGCTCAGTCGCACCGCCATCGCGCCGGAACGCCGTCATCCTGTCAACGTCGTCCTCGACGAGTTTCAGGATTACCTGCGCCTGCCCCTCGATCTCTCCGAAGCGCTCGCCCAAGCCCGCGGGCTCGGCGTCTCGTTCACCCTCGCCCACCAGTTCATGCACCAACTCGACGCTCCCATGCGCTCGGCCGTGCTCGCCAATGTACAGAACTGCATCTGCTTCCGGCTGGCTGACGAGGATGCCCGGCTGCTGGCGACAACCGGCAGCGGACTGGAAAGCGAGGACTTCGCCAGCCTCGGTGCCTACGAGTTCTACGCCCAACTAGTTGCCAGCGCCACTGTCCAACCATGGTGCAGCGGCCGCTCGCTCTTGCCAGGTGACGCGATCAGTGACCCGGCGGTCATCCGGGCCGCCTCTCGGGCCACCTTTGGGCGTCCACGGTCCGAGGTCGAAGCTGCGATCCACGCGTTGGCCGTCGGCGATCGTCACTCGGGTAGCGATGTTCTCGGCGATCTGACTCCTCGGCGTCGTAACGGGGGTGGCTCGTGATCTGTCCGATCGCCCGTCCGGTCGCGTTGTTCACTTCTGGACAACCCACCTGGCTAAGGGTCACCTCTGGGGCGAGATGGTCGCGGGCTGTCTCGCGTCTTCACTGCTCATCTTCCTTATCTCCAGGCCTTCGTCCCTGGCCCCTCTCCCCCAGCGGTGCGTTGTCCATCCGACGAGTTCGACCGGTCCTGGCGCTCGTTCCTGGCATGCAGGGAGACGGCCCGGTTCAAACCGGAGGGCCACAGAAGGGCCCCAGGGGGTTCTCCTGTCCGGTCGCGTTGCCCTCTGACACCCCGGCCTCACCTGTCATTCCACCTACATCAGCGCGGAGTCAACGCAGAGGAGGGCCGAGGTGATGGCCCGCGAATACCTCGGGTCAAGGGGGCTCAAGGAACTACGGGCCGAGCTGTCCGAACGCGACTTGGCGGTCATTGAACAGGTGACCGAGCTCCGACTGATGAGCGGTCGCCAGATCGCTGCCGTGCATTTCGCACCGGAGAGCTACCCCACCACCGCGGCCTCGGCGCGGGCCTGCAGCCGCTGCCTCGACCGGTTGGTCGGGCAGCGAGTACTGCTGCGGCTGGAACGTCGGATCGGCGGCGTCCGGGCCGGATCGTCATCACACGTCTACGCCCTTGGCGCAGTCGGAAAGCGACTGCTCAACCTTCAAGGACCGAGGCGCTACTTTCGGGAGCCGAGCGCGGCATTCGTCGACCACACCTTGGCGGTCAGCCAGCTGATGGTGGATGTCGCCGTGACCTCGAGGACCAAGGTCTTCGACGTGCTGGCCGCTCAGGCCGAGCCGAGGGCCTGGCGGAGCTTCACCAGCTCCGGTGGATTGACCGTGCTGCGACCAGACGGCTACCTCGCGCTCGGGGTGGGCGACTACGAGCACCGCTGGTTCGTGGAGATCGACCGCGGTACCGAGCACCTGCCCGCACTGCTGCGTAAGTGCCGCGTCTACGACGCCTACTTCCGTTCGGGCAAAGAGCAATCGGCCAGCGGCGTCTTCCCGAGGGTCTGCTGGCTGATGCCCAGCGCTGAGCGGGCCGAGCGGCTGCAGCGGGCAATCCGCTGCGAGCGGCGCTTGACCTCCGAGTTGTTCAGCGTGACGACGGTTGATCGAGCCCTGCCGACCCTCACCGGAGGAAGCGGATGAACCGCCGCACCGTGCCGCGCCGGACCGTGCTGCTCGGTGACGCGAGGGAGCAGCTGGCTGCCCTGCCAGCGCGCTCGGTCGACTGCGTCATCACCTCACCGCCCTACTTCCAACTGCGGGACTACCAAGTACACGGCCAGATCGGCTTGGAAGACCGTGTCGATGACTGGGTGGACGAGCTGCGCCTTGTGATGCGCGGCATCACCCGCGTGCTCAAGCCCAGCGGCTCAGTCTGGCTCAACCTTGGCGACAGCTACTCGCGCCATCCGAAATACGGAGCGAACCGTAAAAGCCTGCTGCTCGGACCGGAGCGCTTGGCGCTCAAGCTCATCGAAGATGGCTGGACCATCCGCTCCAAGGTCATCTGGGCAAAAAGCAACACCATGCCCAACAGCGTGCGCGACCGCTTGTCGTGCCGCTGGGAGGTCGTCTACTTCCTGACCCGAAGCGAGCGCTACTACTTCGACCTCGATGTCATCCGGGTGCCGCACCGCTCCGCTCGGCACGCCGGACGAACCGGGAAGGTGTACCCGCCAGCCAGCTCGCTGCCGCTGAGGTGGGCGGGTCCGCTGGCCGGGAACAACACCGGCCTTGCTCGCCTGAAAGCCGAGGGGCGAGTCGGCCATCCGTTGGGCAAGAACCCCGGCGATGTCTGGACGCTACCGGCGGCGAACTTCCGCGGGGTGCACTTCGCCACCTTCCCGCCAGCGTTCGTCACCCGCCCGCTGCTGGCTACCTGTCCCGAACGGGTTTGTCGACACTGCGGCGCCCCGTGGCAACGCGAGGCGGGACGTGTGAAGGGTGGCTTGGCCGCGCTCGGCGGGCTGCGATGCAGCTGCACCTGCCAGGCCGGTTGGCAGCCGGGCCTAGTGCTCGATCCGTTCTTCGGGGCGGGGACGGTGGCGCTCGTGGCCCAGCAGCACGGACGGGACTGGCTCGGCATCGAGCTGAACCGCGACTTCGTGGTCCTGGCGGAAGAGCGAATCACCGCGGCCCGAGAGGGGGTGATGAAGAGCAACAACGAAAGGAGGTGCGCATGAGCAATGAACAACAACCACGAAATGAGCCGGAGCATGAAGAACAGCAACGACCGAAGCCATCGATCTATGTCGCCAGTCTCAGCGACTACAACGCCGGTCGACTGCACGGCGCCTGGATCGACGCCGACCAATCTGCCGAGGACCTGCAAGCCGCGATCAGCGAGATGCTGGCAGCGTCACCGGAGCCGGGGGCCGAGGAGTGGGCCATCCACGACTTCGAGGGATTCGGGGCGCTGCGACTGGGCGAGTACGAGAACATCGAACACGTTGCAGCGTTGGCCCGCGGCATCGCCGAGCACGGTCCGGCCTTCGCGGCGTTCGCCAACTTCGTCGGCCTGGATGCGGACGAGCTGTTTGAGAGCTTCGAAGACAGCTACCTCGGCCCCTGGGAGTCGACGACCGCGTACGCAGAGGACTGGCTCGACGCTGTCGGTCTCGAGCACATGCTCGATGAGGCCATCCCGTCTTCACTGCGGCCGTATGTGCAAGTCAACGTCGAAGCATTGGCACGCGACATGGAGATCGAAGGCTCAATCCACGCCGAAGATGCCTCCGAGGGAGGCGTCTACCTCTTCCAACCGCCCTGAGCCGCGGACGGTTCGCCACTCGTCGGTGGCCTGCGGCTTCTTCAGGAATTCCAGCCCGGAATGCCGGCCGCACCACACCGAGGAGGAACGTGACTATGCGTCACTACCGAAACGGAACAGCTTCAGGGGAGATGAGCCAGTGAAGACATTGGCGATTCGCCTCGAAGAGGAACAGCACGCCCAGCTGAGCATGATCGCCCAGCTCGAAGACCTGACCATGATCGATGCCATCCGGCAAGCGATCGACCAGTGGATCGGAGAGCGGAGAAATCGGCCAGAACTGAGGGAACGTGCTGAAGCCGTGCTCGCTGACATCGAGCACCAAGCCGCCACCCGCCGCGGTGCCATTGCTGCCCTATTAGGCGACAAGGACACCCCGGCCCGCGAGCCGAATGCCACCGGAGGCCGAGCCTCCAGTCGCAGCGCTCGCAGCAAGGGCGGTGACGAAGCGTCGGGTTAACGCCCGTCACACGCTTCGCCCGGCAGGGGTCTCCCGAGACAGGTCGCTACCTAGCGATCAACTCGGGAACCCCTGCCAATTAACCAATTGAATAATGAGAAAGGAGGCGAGAAATGAATAAACGTTTGACGAGGACGCGAGCTATTTGGCATCAGATACCTCATCCTGTCCAAGGCTTTATTGGTGAATTCAATTTCATTCCGCTCATGGTTTCCGAGAAAAGTCCTGGTAAAATGGGTAAATGCGGGAGAAATGCCCATTATGAAATCACAACATGCCCTACGACTCGGACAAATGATCCGACAACGACGCACCGAACTTGCGCTCAGTGCGAGTCAGTTGGCGACGCGGGTTGGAGTCAATTCATCAACAATCATTCGACTAGAAAATGGTGGCATCAGGGCACCTCGGGCCGACAAGCTGGCACGACTCGCCGAGGCACTGGGGCTGAAGTTGGCCGATGTAGCCGCGACAGCCGGATACCTCGCCTCAGGCGAACTGCCGACATTCGAGTCATACCTCGTCGCCAAGTACCCCGAACTATCGGAAGCGGCTATGGCGGAACTGGCCCGTCGCTTCAAGGAACTACTGGCCATCAGCCAGGACACTGCCGACTGGAAGGACACCAGAGGCTGACATGGACGGGGCGCGCTTCCCAGGGCTGCTTGGGAACCGCGCGCGCTCCGAAACGCTGTGGCTGCATCTGGACGACTCCCAACGATCGGAGTCGATCATGAGCAGACGCGAAACCTCGGCAGCATGGCGCACTCAGACGGTGATCTCGGCCGAAGAGGCTTTCCGGCTGCTCGGCATTGACCGGAGCACGGGTTACAAGGCCATCCGCGACGGCGCCTTCCCAACGCCAGTGCTGCGCATCGGCCGGGTGATCCGCATACCCACGGCAGCGCTCAGCCGCCTGCTGGACCCGTTTGAACACCCACCCGACCCCGAGGAGGTGGTTAGCGATGCAGGGTAGTTTCGTTAAGAAGCGCGGCAATACCTGGTCTGCGTACTTCTATGTTTCCGACGGCGAAGGCGAACGGCGGCAGCGTTCCAAGGGCGGCTTCGCCACAAAGGGCGACGCCCAGGACTATCTGCAGAAGACCATGCACACGGTCCACACCGGAGAGTACGTCGAACCGGCCAGGCTGACCCTGGCCGAGTACCTCCTGGACCGGTGGCTGCCGAGCATCGAGACTTCGGTTAGGCCAAGCACATTTGACAGCTACACACGGCAACTGAAACTCCACGTCATCCCCCACCTCGGTCGCGTCCAACTTCAGCAGCTCAGCGTTGACGATCTCGACCGCCTTTATGCCGAACTGCTGAAACGCGGGCGGGCGGACGGCAAGGGCGGGCTATCTCCCAAGACCATCCACTATGTCCACACCACCTTGCACAAGGCGCTTCGCGACGCTGTCCGCAAGCAGCTGCTGGGGCGGAACGTGGCCGATGCATCTGGCCCGCCACGAACGCGACAATCCGGTGAACGTGAGCTGCGGACATGGAACCCGGAGCAGATCAGAACCTTCCTGGCCGCCCTCAGGGGCCACCGGCTTGAGGTTGCCTACCTGCTGGCCGTCACCACCGGGATGCGGCGTGGTGAGGTGCTGGGGCTGCGCTGGCGTGACATCGACTTCAAGCAGAGCCGCCTGGCGGTTAGACAAACGCTCGGCCTTGTCAACTACAAGTTGTCGTTCGGAGCGCCGAAGACCGTGCGCAGCCGACGGACGATCTCTCTCGACCCCGCGACGCTCGCAGCCCTGTCCAACCACCGCACCAGACAACAAGTCGAGAAGGCGGCGGGCAGCGCGATCTATCACGATCAAGACCTCGTGTTTGCCAAGGCCGACGGCTCACCGATAAATCCGGACTACTTCAGCCAGTGCTTTGACCGCACCGTCGCCAAGCTGCCGGTACCGCGCATTCGCCTGCACGATCTTCGCCACACCCACGCCACGCTCGGTTTACAAGCCGGTGTTCCGGCCAAGATCATGTCCGAACGCCTGGGCCATGCCAGCGTTGGCTTCACCCTGGACGTCTACACCCACGTCCTACCTGGCCACGACCAGGACGCCGCGAACCAGGTGGCTGGCCTCATACTTGATATCCAGGAGACAGCGTCCGATGGCTCCGCATAATCCTTCGGGGCGGGCGGAAGCACTTCAGTGATCCAGTCGACGGCAACCGACGCCAAAACGGACGGCCAACACAACGCCCCGTCCTTCCACAGCGAGCCTCCCGAATCCCCACAAGTCCTGGTAGGGTGACCAATCCGTGTCACTTCGGAGTACCCCAACGGGTCAGCGCGCAGTAGCGTCGGCGAGAGTTGCAGTCCGAGATTTCGCAAAATTCCGCGGCGAACAGCCGCCGGGTTCTTCACGGCTGTTCGCCGCACCAGGAGAATCGGTGCAGGCGTAACAGCCGAAGTCAAACGAAAGAAGGAACAAAGTGTTCTCATCTTTCTGGCGACGGCCTACCGTCGCACTCACATTGGTACTTGCTACGCTGATACCAGTCAGCATGATTGGTATTCAGCCTACAACATCTTACGCCCAATCAGCGAAGTCGATGGGGTACTCTCAGACTCACAACCCGACCTGTAAAACAGCCTTTGGCGGGCAAAGACTCTGCATTACGGCGACGCCAACCGGCTTGAGATTCAGATGGACTGGCTACAAATTCAACATCAAGCCAGGTTGTAGGGTTGGCTGCCTGTGGGGAGAGGGTATAGATATAAATGGGCCCGATATTGGTTATCTCAATACCACCGGTGCAGAATGGACGGGAGCCAATCATACCAAATTCATTCCCCTCAATAGACCGGAAGAATACTATGGATCCGCATCAATATCTAATCCCTGTTGCTTCGACGACGTAGCGGTCAGCTACAGACTTATCGTACCGCAAGTCGGGAACAGCAACCTGGCGATTAGAACCACATCCTCCACAATGCCTGACGGTAAGCTGGGGCAAAGGTATCTGTTCAAGTTCTATGCCAGTGGTGGCGAACCGCCTTACAGCTGGATTCAAGTAGTCGGCAGGATTTCTTTTCTGCCAAAAGGACTGTACTTTTACAAGACCGGTCCTGAGGCGGTAACTATTGCAGGCATACCTAGTCAAACTGGCTGGTTCAATGTGCCGGTGATCGTACGTGACAAAGTCGGTCACAGTGCCTACATGTACTTTGGTCCGCTGAGAATAACTTCGTAATAAACGTGGGGTACGCGATGGAGAGTGGGCGAGCTTATTGCTTGCAGACTAAAGGACACCGCCAGGGTCGGAGATCTCCCAAAATTCCGCGGCGAACAGCCGCCAGGTTCTTCGCGGCTGTTCGCCGCACCAGGAGGATCGGTGCGGGCAAAGGCCCAAGTCTAATGAAAGAAGGCACACGTGAATCTCAAGAAAAGAGTTGCTGCCATGATGTTTATGGCCGTTCTTTTATCGATAGTTTTCCCGGGTTTGCAGTCGTTGGCTTCCGGCTCTCTGATCAATAACCAGTGCAGCGGATGGCCACAGACTTCCAACCCACATAGCTATACTGCGTTTGGGCAGCATGTAAGAATTGAAGCAACCCTCAAGGGATTGCAATTGTCTGCCTGGGGATTTAAGAACAACGGCGAACTCAACATTCTAGGTTTTAACGTGCAGGGAGCATGGGATCCCGCCGTTAGCATCAACACAGCGTTTAGTTGGAAGGGAGCCCACTACACTACATTGGTCAAATTGACTAAACCCGACGTTTACAGAGGGGCTGTGTCATTTTTTAATCCTAAAGGTGGGTCAGGAAAATCGTTTAATTTCACACTGATACTCCCACAGTACGGCTCTAGTAAGTTGGCATTTACAACTACTTCGACGCCCCCCGCCGCCCATATCGGCCAGCGCTATTCCTTTATATTTTTGGCAAAAGGAGGCACACCACCGTACACATTCTACCTGGTTTACAATACGGTGAAGGGTTTGGTGCTAACTGAGAAAGGGAGCAACGCCGGGCTGTTCTCTGGAGTACCTGCCCAACAGACTATTGGTGGTTATAATCCCGTGTCAGTGATTGTCTGGGACAAGATCCACCATGCGACATATGTAGTCTGTAATCTTAGTTTGTCTTAAGATGGACCGAGAAGTGTCATTTAAGGAATGGCGGGCGGAAGCCCTTCAGTGATCCAGTCGACGGCGCTCTGGTCGCGTGGCTCTGTCGACCTGTCGAAGACTTCGACCCAGACACGTCTGTCCCGGCTGATGCCGGTCTGTACCGGGAGCTCTAGCCGCCTAGCCGCGGCGCGGCCTGCAGCACGCCATTTCTCCACCGCTTCTGGAACGCCGGAAGCTTCCAGGACCTCGACTGAATCAATCACAGCACCATCAGCGGAGAGTTTTCCCGCCATCCATTGCACCAACGCTTCGAAGCGCCGCTCTGCGAGCCGGTCGGTCGTCACAAAAACGACCCCCCTGTGATGACAAATTGATGACAAATCGTGCGTGTGACCCCCGTCAAGTGATATTCCGCTCAGCGGGAGAAATCCCCTCTGACATGGGATTTTACAGATAGTGGCGGGGGCAGGATTTGAACCTGCGACCTTCGGGTTATGAGCCCCATCCAAGCCGTCAATGGGCTCCAACCGGGTGGTCACAAATCTTCGGGCTCGGCTGTTTAGCTGGCCATTTGCTTATGCAGGCCACCAGGCTGGGGCTTCGGTCTGACAGTCTGAGTCGTGAAAGTAGGGACAAAGTAGGGATGCCCGTCGCCGACCCAGGCGCCACGGAACAGGACCGACTCCCCCAAGCCCCTCAACTAGCACTTCATGAGTCCGTTCTGCCGGCCGATTCGGTCGGGCGTTCCTTCGGCGCCGAACCGTTGGAGCAGCTCTTCCTCGGAGAAACCTCCCGGTGGGTCGCCCCGTCTGGCAACGTCGGTTGCCAGACGCAGAAGTTGCGTATTGATCGGCGCAGGAACGCCGAAGAGGCGTCCGAGCAGCACGATCTCTCCGTTCAGGTAGTCAGTCTCGACTGAGCCGGTGTGCCGGGCGAGGCTTTGCCAGGTCGACCCTTCGGTGGGGTCCAAAGCTTTGGGATGGCGTCACAGGCTGCGGTACCGCTCACGCCAGGTCGTGTTGTCGACGTAGGCGATGCCGGCAGCCTCGAGGCATGTCACACCCTCTGCCCGGGCCAGCTCGGTGAGCCGTCCCGAGCCTGGCTCGCGGAGCAACGCCATCACCACATTGGCGAGGTTGGTGAGCAGCTTGGCGTACTTCCACGCCATCACGTCGGTTCGTGCCTGTGACCGGCAGCCTGAGTTGTCGAGCGCGGCGGACAGGCGCGCGGCGCAAGAGTCGACGCCGGAAGGGTAGCGACCGACCTCGAACATGCCGAACGTCGGCCAGCTGGCCACCGAGACGACGCCCGGTTCGAGGTGGGTGGCCATGCACATCACGCAGATGCCGTAGACGTTGGGGAACAGGCGCAGCGCCGCGCGCTCGTTGTCAACCCCGTTCTGTGCGCAGGCGACCGCGATCTCCGGCGGTGCCACCTCGGATAGTTCGGCGAGCACGGCCGCTGTCTGGTGGCTTTTCACGGCCAGCACGACGACGTCGTCCGGGTTGAGCTCAAGCGCGGACAGATGATCGACGACCGGGATACGCAGGGTAGTGGTGCGCTCTGGCGTCCGGAAGACGAGGCCAAAGACCACCCGGTCGGCGCAAGCGGTAATGCCTCTTGGCCCTCCTCTAATCGGTGTCCAACTACTCAGGGTGCGCGCCATCGCGAATCCTCAGCGGATCGAGAAATGGTGAGCGTCAAGGGCGGTCCGAGGGGCTTTTACCCACGCACCTAGGTCATCTTCGTCCTGACGCGCTTGGCCAGCTCGGCGCTCTCATCGTACGTAGGGAAGCGATCAACGCGGCGGGCGACGTAGAGCGATGCCGCCGCGGTGCCCAAGGTCATACTCGAAAGAACGTCGCGGCCTCGTAGAAAGCCGGCGACAACGCCGGCGTTGAACACGTCACCCGCCCCAACGGCGTTGTCCACCTCAGTCGGCAGCGCCTCCACCAGCACGACTTGGTCTCCGATGGTCACGTAACTGCCCGTCTCACCGCTCTTCACCACGCTGACACCGGGACAGAGGTTGGCAAGGCCTCGCAGCACCAGCGCGACAGCGGACTGGCCGACCAGAGCCCTCGCTTCGTCGAGGTTGGGCAGGAAGAGGTCAGTCTCGACGAGGACCGCTCGGAGCCCCTCGAGTGTGTCACTCGACCAGCCATCAGAAGCCCACCCGGGATCAAAGATGGTGAGAGCGCCGGCTCGCCGAGCTTGTCCGAGTAGGCGGGCGAAGACGTGATAATCCACCCCGGGAAGGTTGGAAGTGCCGACGAGAGCGACCACGGCGGTCGTGAGGGCGTCGGGCCAGCGTCGCGGCATCGATTCATCGTCGACGAGCCGGAGGCGTCCCAGATCCGAGATAAAGGCTCGCTCGCCATCGAGGCGCACGAACGCCACGGTCATCGGAGTGATGCCTGCCGGAACGGTGGTCACCGCCTCAACACCCACCGAGGCGGCCGTAAGTTCGCGACGGATTCGTTCACCCGCCGCATCCTCACCGACTTCGGCGACGACCTCCGTGCTCACCCCCAACCCCGCGGACGCGAATGCCATCCCGCCGGCCTGGCCCGCGACCGATTCAGTCCGTGCATCGCAGATCACCTCCTGGCCCCACGGAGGCATCTCCGTGATTCCACGAAAGATCACGTCAATCGTGAGGTTCCCGACGATGCACAGCTCGACGTCCGCCCGGAGGTGAGACGGAACCTTTCCAAAGTCCAGGGCCATCACGCCTCAGTAGCTCACCCGACGGTAGTAACGGCGCGTGGTGAGCGGGTGGCGGCGGATCACCTCGAGGTGGGCGCTCACCCTCTCGAGCACGGTGGCTAGGAGGATCGGCGAGATCAGTGACCTCACCCGCTCGGACATGCCCGGGGCGATCTGGGCCGAATCAAGGACGGTCGACGTGCCCTCGTGCTCTTCAACGAACTGCTCGACGCGGTCGACCAGTGACCTCGATCCATCCTCACCCTTAAAGAGGAGACAGCTGACTCCGGGTTCCACGAGCTCCAGCGGTCCGTGGAAGAAGTGCGCGGCGTGCACCGGCCGCGTTCGAATCCACTGCATCTCCTCCAGAATGCACATGCCGTAGTAGAAGGCCTCTGGCCAGGTCGAGCCCGCGCCAACGATGATGTGATACGGGGCGGCCGCGATTGCGGCGGCGACCTGGGGCGCTCGTTGCTCGAAGTGCTTCTTTGCGTCTAGCAGCAATTGCGGTAGTCCTTGGAGTTCCTCGAACACGTCGCGGCAGTCCGCCTGCTCGCCGCGCACTTCTATGACCGCGAGGGCGATGAGAAGTGATTGCAGGTAGAAGGACTCCGACGAGTTGTCATCGGCCACGGGATTCGTGAAATTGACGTTGGCGCGCTCGGCCAGGGGAGACCCCGGTGTGCCCGTGAGTGCGACCACCTTGGCGCCGATGCGTTGGCAGTGCTCGAGGATCGCCAGCGCCTCGGCCGTGTCACCGGATCGCGAGGGCACGACGACGAGGGAGCGGGACGTCAGGTGGGCGGATCCCAGGGCCAGTAGCTCCGCGGGGGCCTCGGCGAACGTCGGGAACGTCGAGTGGCGTGAGAGCAGCATGGCCGCCGGGGACATGAGTATCCCCGCCCCTCCAGCACCCAGGAAGAACAAGCTGTCGCCCCCACCAGCGATGTGCTCCGCCACCACGTCGTGGAGCCCGGGCCCGTGGGCCAACGCGCCCCTTTGACTGGCCAAGAAACGGTCCTCGTCGAAGTTCAGCATTCCTATTTCCCTTTCGTTATGGTGAGCCGCACTGCGCCACCGTTCCAGATCGCATCTCGCCGCGAGCTTCGTGCGCGACCATCGTTGAGCGCCTCGTGCGCGCCCATCAGGCTCCGCCGGTGGGGCCGGCGGCCCTGGCGCCAAAATCCGAACGCACCGGGTCCAGCATCGCCATCGTCCGGCCCATGCTCTCCGGAACTGCTTCGACCAAACGACGGGTGTAAGGGTGCTGAGGCCTGGACAGAATCGCGTCGACGCTCCCAAACTCCACCATCTCTCCCTTGCACATGACCACGACGTCATCGGACAATTGGCGCACAAGGGCCAGATCATGCGAGATGGTCAGCAAGCTGATGCCCAGTTCCGACTTTAGGTCGGCCAGCAAGTTGAGGATCTGGGCCTGAGTTGATACGTCGAGCGCCGAGACCGGCTCATCTAGCACCAGGAGTTCCGGCTCAGCGGCCAAAGCCCGAGCGATGGCCGCCCGCTGGCATTGGCCGCCCGAGAGATTTTGCGGCCGGCTCGCGGCGAGCCGAGTGTCCAGTCCCACGGCGCCCAACAGTTCGCGAACCCTCTGTTCACAGTCCGGACGTGGTCGCAGTCGGTGAAAGGAGACCACCTCGTGGATAGCCGCCCCAATCGACTGGTGCGGATCGAGCGACATGACGGGATTCTGAAACACCATCTGCATCATCCGCGCCCGTCGTCGCCGCTCTTCTGGCCCGGGCTCGGATCTCAAGACAACGCCGTCCACTTCCATCACGCCCGCCGACGCGACCTCCAATCCGACGATGATGCGCGCGATGGTGGTCTTACCCGAGCCCGTTTCCCCGACGATCGCCAGAGAGCCCGACGCCGGGATCACGAAGCTCACGTCCTTGACCGCCTGGAGGCGCGAGGAGCGGCCCAGTAGGCCCGATCGAAGTCGGAAGTCCTTGCGAAGACCCTCGACCTCAAGTCGCACCTCGACCTCCGCTCATCGGCGCATTACCAGATGTCTCCACCGATTCGGCCTTGAGGTTCTCGTGAGCCCGAAAGCAGCGAACGAACCCTCCTCGCACGGGCACCATCGCCGGAATGCCCTCTGCGCAACTGTCCAGGGCGAAGCGGCAACGGGGGTGATATGGGCACCCCGGAGGCGCGTCCATAGCACTGGTCGGGACGCCTTTGATTACCGGGAGCCGTTCGACGCGGCGTTGAATCGTCGGTCGTGCGGCGAGCAGGTCGACGGTGTAGGGGTGGATGGGATCTTCGAAGATCTGGCGCCCCTCGCGAACTTCCACGATGCGACCCGCGTACATCACGCAGACACGGGTGCACACGATGTGGGCCAGGGCCAAGTCGTGCGTGATGAAGAGGACGGATAGCCCTCGTTGGGCGCTGAGCTCCGCGAGCAGTTTCACGATCTCGGCCTGGGTCGTGACATCGACGGCGGTCGTGGCCTCATCGGCCAGGAGTACAGAAGGGCCCACCGAGAGGGCCCCGGCAATCATCACCCGTTGGAGCATCCCCCCCGACAGCTCATCAGGGAACTGTCGCATCCGCCGCTCCGGCTGATCGATTCCCACCGCGTCGAGCAGCTCGACCGCTCGCGCCCGTGCCTCGGACTTCGGGAGGCCCAAGTGCACCCGCATCGCCTCGGTCATGTGGACCTCGACGCGCCACAGCGGATCGATATAGGCCCGGGGGTCTTGAAACACTATGCCTATCTCGCGAGCCTGAATCGCGCGTCGATTGCGACGGGGCATGTTCAGAAGGTTCTCGCCGTCCAGGAGCATCGCGTTCTCGGTGACCGAGCCCTGCGGCAAGACGCCGGCGATCGTGCGAGCGGTCATCGACTTCCCGCTCCCTGACTCGCCGACCAGTCCGACGATCTCGCCGGGCTCGATTCGCAGGTCGACCCGCAGGATCACCGGGAGCAGCTGGCGACCCTCCCGAAGATAGGTGGTGACCCCCTCCAGGCTCAAGGTCCGGCCCGCCTTCTGCGGCACGCCGCGCGAGTCGTTCGAGGCCATACTCAAAGCCACGTCACCCTTCGATTCCCGTAGTCGAGCGCCCACTCGCCGAGGAAACTGAGCGACACCACCAGGAGCACGATGGCCGCGGCCGGGAACACCACACCCGTCGCGGACTGGAAGACGCCCTGGTTGGCGTTCTCGAGCATCCCGCCCCAGTCGATCTGGGGAGGTTGGGCCCCCAGTCCCAGGAAGGACAGCGCCGACAGGTCGAGCAGTCCGTACGCGAAGTACAGCGTCGTCTGGCTGATCAACACTCGGCCCATGTTTGGCATCATGTGAACGAAGAGCACCCGCCACGCGCCGTATCCCTGCAATCGGCACTCCTCGACGTAGGGCTTGGAGCGCTCGACCAGGGCGGCGGATCTCACCACGCGACCCATCAACGGTATGTAGGTGATGGCCACCGCCAGCGCCGCCGTGATGAAACTGGCCCCAAAAGTGGCGACGATGACCACCGCCAACAGCAGAGACGGGAAGGCAAAGAGGACGTCGAAAAGCCGCGACACGATCCCGTCGGTGAAGCCCCCCCGATACGCGGCCAGGAAACCCAACGGCACGCCCGCAAGAAGGGCAATGCCTACGACAATCGTCGGGCCCAACAAGGACAACCGGGCCCCGTAAATGAGACGTGAGACGATGTCCCGCCCGGCGCTGTCTTGACCAAATGGGTAACTCCGGCTGGGGCCGGAGTAGGGATCCAGCAGATGGATCGTGTACGGATTGTGCGGCGCGATCCAGGGGGCGAACACCGCGCAACAGACGATCACGAAGAGGATCACCGCGCTGACAGTGACAACCCCCTTCTGGAACAGCCCTTCCAGGCGCCCGCCAGCGGGGCGCGCGGCCGTTTCGTGCTCGAAGAACAGCATCTCACCGGCGACCGCACTCACGCCGTCCTCCCGACGAGGCGCACGCGTGGGTCGATCAGGCCATAGAGCAGGTCAACGACGAGGCTGATGAGGAGGAATTCGGCGGTGATGAACAGGGCGATCGCCTGAACCACGGCGTAGTCCTTATCCTGCACCGACGACACGAGCAGCGTACCGAGCCCGTTGAGCCCGAAGGCGTACTCGATCACGATCGCCCCGCCCAGGAGGTAGCCGATCTGGGCCCCGACGATGGTGACCACCGGAACCAGAGAGCCTCGCACCGCGTGCTTTGCCACCACCCGCGGCTCGGAGAATCCCCGCGCTCGAGCGCCCGTAACGTGGGGCCGCTCCAATTCTCCAATCACGGCGGACCTGGTGATGCGGCTCGCCAGGGCCAGAGAGGACAGCCCCAGGGCGATCGCCGGCATCGTCAAGTGATCGAGGCGAGTCGCGAAGGATCCGATGTCACCTCCGCCGAGGGCCGGGAACCATTTGAGCTCGACGCCGAAGACCACGGCCATGACCACGCCGGTCACGTACGTAGGAACCGCAGTGAGGGTCAATGCACCCACGCTGGCGAGGAAGTCGGTCGGCCCGCTGCGAAAGACCGCGCTGACGATTCCGAGGGGCACACCGATGACGACCATGATCGCCACCGCGTAGATCGTGAGGAAGAGGGTGAGACCCATCCGCGGGGCAATCACCGAGAGAACCGATACCCGGTCCGCGGCGGACTCGCCCAGGTTGCCCTCGAGCAGGTGGTGCAACCATACCCAGTACTGAATCGGCAACGGTTGGTTGAACCCGTAGAGACGGTTGAAGTACTTGATCGTGGCGAGCGAGGGCGGGTGTCCACCATTGAGAAGGGTGGCCGGGTTCCCTGGCGCCAGGTGCAATAGCAAGAAGATGATGATCGTCGAGGCAATGAGGGTCGCGAACTGCATCGCCACCCGTTGGGAGATGTACCTAGCCATTGGATGATTCCGGGGTCTCGCTCATCGCGGTCCGCTCAGCCCACGCGGAGTTCGATGGCGATCTTGCGAGGGGCGGCAAATTTGCTCAGGTCCATGGCGATGGCGAGGTCGTCGAGTGGAAGCCGGTCACTCACGACGCCGTCCACCTTCACACGACCCGACGAAATCAACTCGAGGGCTCGCGAATGCGTGCTCGGGTTGTTGAACGACCCGACGACTCGCAGTTCGTCCTCGTTGATCTGGAAGGCATTGACCGCGAGGCTCCGGTTGCGCGGATAGACCCCAAAGAGCAAGACCGTGCCGCCCCGACGCACCAGACCAAATGACGCCGCCGCGGCCTCCAGCCGACCTGACGCCTCAATCACCACGTCAGCCCCGATCGGTCCGCGACGACGCTCCAGGACGTGCGACGCCTCGACCGGGTTACAGACCACCTCGGCGCCGGCCCACATGGCGAACCCGTGGCGCGAGGCATCGGGTTCGACCGAGACAACATGCGCTGCTCCGCTCATCCGGGCCAGCTGGATCAAGAAACAACCAATCGGGCCCGCGCCCGAGATGACGACCACGTCGCCCGCCGCGACTCGCGCCTGGTCGATCCCCCGAATACAACACGCCAGCGGCTCGATCAATGCCGCGTCGGAGAACGATAGGTCGTCGGGGATCTTGTAGAGGTAGCGGGCCGGCACCGCCGATAGCTCGGCGAAGCCCCCGGGGCGCGCGACGCCAAGTGGGGACAGGCCCGAGCACAGGTGGGACAGGCCCCGCCGGCAGTAGAAGCAAGTGTCGTCGATGACGTTGGGGTCGACGACGACCCGGTCTCCCGGCCCGAGCTCCGTCACGCCGCCGCCGACTTCGACGACGGTCCCGGAGTACTCGTGTCCGAGCACCATCGGGGCCGCGACGTCGTACTCGCCGCGAAAGATCGAGCGGTCGGTCCCGCACACCCCGCACTGGGCTACTCCAATTACTGCGTCAAACTCGCCGCACCGCGGATCATCGATCTCGAGGACCTCGATGGTTCCGGGTCGCTGGAACACACCAGCGCGCACGGCGTTGCGCGTCTCCGCTTAACCCTGCCCCGAAGGGCCGGTGTCTTCTTCGCGACGGCGAACCACGCTGAAGCTGAACATGCTCCCGAGGTGGTAATCGCGAGAGATGAGCACGCAGCGTCCAAGTCGCGTCACGCACTGCTCGTTGACCATGAGCCAAGGGCCAGGCGGCAGGTCAAGGTGGGGCAGCGCGTCCTCTTGCAGCGGCTCGGCGACCACTGAGATGTGGGCCGTGGACGCCACAATCTCGTGTCCCATGCCCTCGAGGATCACCACCACCGAGCTACTCCAGTCAATGTCGCCAATCGGGGTGTCCAAGGTCCGCGGGTCTAAGACGTTGACCGAATAGACGCAGGGCCGACCTTGATGTTCACGCAGACGACGGGTCTCGACCACTTGGGAGTTTGGCTTCACGTCGAAGGCCAGTTGCTCACTCGGCGTCGAGGCCCGCTCGGTGACACTGACCACGTTGGTGGAGGGCTCGTATCCCAGCTCGGTCATCATCTTGGTAATGCTCTCGAACCTGGTCATCGGGCGCTCCGAGCGCAATCCGGAGAGCGCCGTGGCGAAGCGGCCCATCCCCCGGCGGGTCTCGACCAAGCCCTCTTGCTCCAACAGCTTCATGGCCTCGCGAACGGTCGACCGACCGACCATCAACCGCTCGGCGACCGCCATCTCGCTCGGCAACGGATCGCCGGGACGCATATCCTCCGCCACCAGCGCGGCAATGCTGTCGCGAACCTGACGAGGCAACGCCTTGCGCCGCGCGACCCCCCCCGGCGTGCCCAGCCGGGCCAGGGCCGAGCTTCTGTCCCGGGCGGCAGCGCCAGAGCCAATGGCTCGAGGTTTGACGGCCACAATCAGTCCATGTAGCTGCCGCCGTTGATGGCGACGCTCTCTCCTGTGATAGAAGCCGCCGATTCGCCGGCCAGGAACAAGGCAACCGCGGCCACCTCGTCGGCGCTCTGCAACCGGTGTAGCGGCGTGTCGCCGATGTAGAAGGCGATGACCTCGTCCCGAGAGACGCCCTTGAGTTCCGCCTCCCAGGTGATCTCGCGGTCTTGCATCCCGGTGCGAACGTACCCCGGGCAGACGCTGTTTACTCGGATGTTGAACGGCGCCAGCTCGCAGGCCATCGCCTGAGTGAGTCCGACGACGGCGAATTTCGAGGCGACGTAATGGGCGAGGAAGGGAACCCCGCCTCGCTTACCGGCCATGGATGCGACATTGATGATGCAGCCACCCCGTCCCTGCGCGATGAACTGCCGGGCGGCGACCTGGCCGCTGAGCAGGGTGCCCCGGATGTTTACGTCGAGATTCAAGTCGATCTGTTCGTCAGTGAGTTCGACAAAGCGGGCCATGCTGGACACCCCCGCGCACGACACCCAGACCTCGAGCGGTCCAAGCGCGTCGATCGCGGCGCGACAGGCCCTCTCGATCGACGCTCGGTCGCGCACGTCGAGCTCGAAAGGTGCCGCGCCGTCGACGGTTCCCGCTGTCCGCTCGGCGGCGTCGATGTCGACGTCGGTCACCGCCACCCGGTGTCCAGCTCCTGAAAAGGCTCGGGCCGTGGCGGCGCCAATGCCCGTGGCCGCACCGGTGATTACGACTGTCACTTGGCACCAACCTTTCAGCTCGACCGTACGGTCAGGCCTTTCAGCTCGACCGTACGGTCAGGCCGTCACCAACCTCGCGTAGTGAACCTAAGCGGGGCCTACGAGGAGAAATGCACCTGATCCGGCATGTCTTGGTAGACGAACACCTGCGTCTGCGTGTAGCCCGTGAGGTTCGAGGGTTCGACCATCACGAGTGGGTCCACGTAGAGGGGTATGTAGACGTCGTCGGTGGTCAGCAGCTTCATCATGGCGATGGTCGCGTTGGCCTGCGCCGTGGATCCGTTGGCGGTGGCTGACCACCTAGTCCGCAGCGTGTTGAAAGCCTTGGAGAAATAGCACGACACGTCTGAGTAGTTACTGGCCAGTGGTGGCACGATCTCCGCCGACGGAGCCGGGAAGTCCGGGTTCCACCAGTTGAGGAGGGCGTCGAAGGGACGTGGGCACGTGGCGCTATAGCTGACGTTGCCGAACGCCGTCGGAGTCAGCTTGACGATCTTCACATTGAGGCCGATCGATTGGCCGATCGATACCAGAGCCGCCGACATCGTGTCCGAGGTCAACGAGTTCTCAACTCCGATGGACACCGTCTCGCCCTTGGCGTGGGCTTGGGCGATGAGTTTCTTCGCCTCGGTAATGTTCGGAGAGTTCGGGTTGGGCAGCGCGTTGTAGGCCGCCATGTACGCCGCCGTGTCCTGGGTGAAGAGCGCGGGTGTCTCAATATCCTTGAGCGGTCGACCGTTGGCCCCGTCCATCGAAGTCGATAGGGTGCTGCGCGGCACAGCCAGGTCGAAGGCTCTCCGAACCAGTTCGTTCGCGAAGGGCCCTTCTCAACGTTGGGGCTGATGTAGTTTGTGTCCCCGCCGTAGGGGACCATCTTGACCTTGAGGCTGCTGTCAGACATGAGTGTCGTGGCGTCGCGGGCGGGCAGGTCGTAGGTCCCGTTGATCGCACCGCTCCGCAGGCCGGCGATCAGCGCTTCGGCGTCACTGACCACCTGGAAGGTGATGCTCTTGATCTTCGGCTGTGCAGCCTTGTCCCAGTAG
>CAWDKZ010000010.1:0-4107 GCA_963803025.1 uncultured Acidimicrobiaceae bacterium | reverse complement strand
CCGTCACCCCCGTGACACGCGCCGCCTCACTTGAAGAACTCGTTCATGGTGGGAGCGTTGGCGTCGTTGCTCGTGAGGGGCGCCAGATGCCAGGCGACCTCGATGGTGTGCAGCAGCGAGTAGTGGTCGTACCGACGGCTCGATCGATAGCCGGGCTTCACCGCGTTGCCCGTCAGGATCGTGACGACGTGCTGGTCGTAGGTCCCTTCGTCAAAGGTCAGGATGAGGACCGAGCTCGTGGTCCGGAAGGCCGGAGACCCGAGGATGAGGAGCACGGTCCGCGCCAGCCAGGCGTCGCCCGTGGCCACCGGCGAGTCGTGCATGTCGCTGATGAGATTGGGCGTGATGAAGGCGTAGTCGGGCGTCGTGCTCACCGACCGCAGGTCGACGGCCAGCTGTGTCAGGGGCACGACATGGTCGTGGACTCTCTGCGGCGTTGCCGGCGATGTCCGTGTAGTAGACGAAGGGATCGTGTTTCGTGACGTACTCGCCGGAGTTGAAGCCCCCCTCCGCTGGACGGCATGCTCTCGGCGTACTCCTTCCAGGTCCGGCCGCTGGCTTCGATGCGATCGGCGATGTTGGCAACGGCGATCTCGTTGCCGGCGCTCGGCGGGCTGCGGTCGTCGGTGATGCCGTGGTTGGAGCCGCTGGTGAGGGCGATGTAGTTCGGCAGGCTGGGGTGAAAGAGGGCGAAGTAGTTCGTGGCCAGCGCGTAGCGGCTGATCAGGCTGTTGATATAGGGCGCCGCCGGGCTGCCGACGATCTGCCCGTACGACCGGTTCTCATCGACGATCAGGAAGATGTGATCCAGGTGCGGTGCAGGCAGGGTGGCAGCCGCCGGATTGCCGCTCGTCGCGGCGGCCGGGCTGCCACCCGACCCGTGAGCGCCGGTACGGTGTTGCCTGGCGACCGCGTAGCCCAGGCTCGCCGCGACGGCGAGAACGACGACGACCGCCACGAAGAACCACGATGTGCGCTTCACGGCCCCACTCCCTCTTCGGAGACTCTCCCGAATCATACCTCGCACGGCCGGCGTGGGACCCTCCGCGACGCAACGCGCGGCGAGGGCGGGCCGCCGACGTTCGAGATCGCCACGGTGGCCGCGTGATGGCCGACGCCTTCGACCCACAGCACGCCGGCCGCCTCGAAGACCCGGCCCGTCTGGCCGCCCTGCCGCAGGCCGCGGTCGTGTCGCTGCTGCGCCTGGCCGGCGACGAGACCGTGGTGGACTATGGGGCCGGCACCGGCATCTACACGATCGCCGTTGCCGAGGCTGTGCCCGGTGGTCACGTCATCGCCGTCGAGGCCCTGGCGCGCCTGGCCGGCATGCTGCGCGCCAAGCTCACCCCGGAGCTCGCCGAGAGGCTCGAGGTGGTCGAGACCGACGCCAACTCGGTCCCGGCGCCCGACACCGTGGCCGACCGCGTCGTCATGGTCGACGTCCTCCACCACCTCTACGACCAGCCCGAGGCGCTCGCGGAAGTCATGCGCCTCCTGCGCCCCGGCGGTCTCTTCGTCGTGGTGGACTGGGGAGACTGCGAACGGCCGGTCGGCCCGCCGCTCGAGCACGTCCTCGGACTGGCCGCGGTGCGCGAGGTGATCGCGACCATGGGCCTGAACGAGATCGAGGCGCACGAGCCGGGCGGTCTGCTGACCTATCACCTCGCCCTGGTGGCCGCGAAGAGGTAGGCGGCCCGGCCCATCAGGGCAGCCGCTTTGACGGGGCGAGGCTAGCCTGACCGTCCCGGCGCCGTAGCGTCCAGGGGGAGCGGCCGGCTCATGAGGACCCGGCGAGCGGCTCCGAAGTTACCGAGCTGGTAGACGGCTGCCGTCCTCGGAGAGAGCTCGAAGTCGGCAAACGGGCTCGCCTCCAGGCGCTCGACCAGATCCTTGCCGGCCACGCCGACGGTCAGGTGCGGAGCGTACCGCCGGCCGCTGTGGGCGGGCACGAAGGACTCGACGTAGGCGATCGTGGCGGCGTTGATCGCGGGCTCGTCCGCCGTACTGACGAAGGCGGCCGCGGCGCCGCCCGACCGGGCAAACGGAGCGATCGCCTCGACCAGCGCCTCGTGCAGAGCGAGCAGGGCGGGCGCCGGCGCGATGTCTATGCTCACCAGCAGGGTGTCCGGCGGCGTCCCGAACTTCGCGCCGGCGAGGTTGACGGCGTGCAGCCGCAGCGTCGCGACGTCTGTGGAGGCGATCACGTCGTCGACCGCGAGGAACACGCCGTCAAGGTCGTCCTCGCCGACGTAGCGCTGCAGCACGGTCACGTGTGGCTGGTGGGTCTCATCGAGCGCGAAACCCGAGGCCAGATCACCGCGAAGCACGGCGTTCAGGGCCTGCGCCCGCTCGACCGTCGCTTCGTCGGGCGTGAGCAGGATGTCGATGGCCGTCAAGCCGGTCACGGGTAGACCTCCATCACGAGTGGACCTTGCCTCGCCTGTCTGTCTTCTTCCCGGTCCCTCGCGAAACCCGGCAGCGTCCCCGAGCCGGCTGGCGGAGTCGCCACCCATCGCTGACATCGTCTGCCGATGGGAACACTGAAAGACACGAGAAAGTGGCGCCTCGCGCGAAAGCGAGGCGCAGCGAGACGACAGGGAGACATCATGGCCACTCTTACCGGGTCGATCGAGGCGGACGTACCCATCGCGTTCGCCGATCGCGAATGGACCGAGTTCGTGTTTCGCAACCTCTACGGCAGCTACGCCAAGGGCTTCGACGATGTCGCCACGTCGATCAACGAGACCGACGCCGACTCCGGCACCGTGACCTTCGAGACCGAAGGCGAGCGGCTGATCAAGGTGTCGGTCGAGCTCAAGTACACGCCCCGCGGCGGCGGCGACCGCGGCGACGAGATCGCGCGCGCCCAGGCGCGCCTGAACCGCGACCTCGAGAAGTACCGCACCTTTCTGCTGAAGCGTTGCGAACAGGAGAGCTGCCGCACGAGCTAGGACGCCTATGCTACGTCCTCACCCGCGAGCCCAAGACCCCAATGCGGGCGCCGCCCGCCGCAACACCCGCCACGCCTCGAAGCCACCGACGAGCGTGAGCAACGGCCGGTAGATCTCGCGAGACGGCGTGTCGAGCACGACGCGCAGCACGGCAAAGGGCCTCCCCGCCGCCGCCGGCGCGAGCCATGCCGACTCCATGTCGACGGCCAGAACGCCCGCGCCGGCCAGCACGTCTCGCCGCGCGCCGCGCACGAGGTGATAGACCGACGCCACCGGCCCGACACGGACGCGCCCTATCCCCAGGTCCGCGAGCGCCGCGACGATCGGTCCGCCCGCACAGCGAGTGACGCCCTCTGGTCCGCGGACCTCGCTGGCGACCACCACGTCGCCGGGGCGCAGACCATCGTCCACGGCGCCGCAGAACCCGACGACCGCGACCGCGGCGGCCGGCAGGCGAGCGGCGACCAGCGCTGCCGCCCGGGCCCGGGTCGCGCCCATGCCACAGCGCACCACGAGCGCATCGGGAAGACCGCGCCCTACGGCCGCCCGCTCGATCCGCATCGGGGTGATGACGAGCAGGCGGGCGTCCAGGGAGCTCATGCCGGCCACAGTCGCACGCGGGCACCATCTCTCTGAGGAGGTTGACGCCAGCGCCGCAAGGCTACGACCTGGCGACCTCAACGCGGTTCTTGCCCAGCTCCTTGGCCCGGTACATGCTGCGATCGGCCTGCTCGACGAGGCCGTCGACGGTGGCGGCATGCTCGCCCAGTCCGGCCACGCCAACGCTCACCGTGACCACCGGCGGCCGCGCGCCCGAACCGAAGCTCTCGCGCTCCACGTCGCGCCTGATGCGCTCACCGACCGCCTGCGCCGCGTCGATGCCGGCGTCGCCCTGGTCGCCTTCCGGGGCCGGGGCGGCCGCGGCGGCCTCTCGCTCGATCTCGCCCGTCTGCACGGCGTCGCGGAGGCGCGCTCCCAAGCGAGCCGCGCCATCGCTGCCGGTGCTCGGCAGGATGATGGTGAACTCCTCGCCGCCGTAGCGGGCGACGAAGTCGACCTTGTCGCGCGTGTGCGACACGAGCAGCCGCCCCAGCTCGCGCAGCAGCCCGTCGCCGGCGCGGTGGCCGAAACGGTCGTTGAAGAGCTTGAAGTCGTC
>CAWDKZ010000009.1:0-113749 GCA_963803025.1 uncultured Acidimicrobiaceae bacterium | reverse complement strand
CGATCCGAGCAGCGCACCGGTGAGGGTCGCGTGACCGTGGCCGTGACCGTGGCTGCCAACGACGAGCACGTGGGCATCGCCGGCCTCGAGCTACCAGCAGGTGCTCGGGCGCGTCCGGCGACAACACGAGCCGAATCGCCGCACTCCGATTGGCGCCGATCACCTGTACGAGAACCTTCGTCAACTCCTGGCGGGCATTCTCCTCGGGCTCGACGCCAACCGGGTAGATCGGCCCCCCAGGAGTTTGACCGCGACAAGGGTGGCGCCCAGGAACTCGGCCTGACGTGCCGCCCAGGCGACTGCGGCCTTGCTCGCCTCCGAGCCGTCAACCCCGACGACGACCGTTCCACTCATAACGTCATCCTTCTACAGCGCCAACTAGCGCCACGCTGCCCGTTTATGTTTCATTTACCGGTCCGCGGCACTTTGTTTACGCCCTGTTTACGCGGCCCGCCGGATACTGGCCCGCATGGCTGATTTCCTCGTGGTGCTGGGCACGGTCGCTTTCGTGCTCGTCTTCTTCGGCTTGATCTGGGCACTGGACGGAGTTTGAACGCCGTCCAGGTCGTGTTGCTCATCGTTTCGGTGCTGACGTTCATCTACGTCGGCATCGCCATGTTCAAACCGGAGTGGTTCTGATGCAGTTCTTCTGGACGATCGTCGCCCTCGAAAAGATACTCAGATGTCTTCGGCCTCGCCACGAACATACCGCGGGACTTGATTCGCTCGATAACACCGGCCGCTTCAGAGATCCGCCAGAGCCTGCCAGGACAACGGTGCGTGATACACCGTAGGTCTCGCATAGTGGGTTGTCAGCCAGGAAGTCGGTCCCCAGGTACCAGGCCGTTGCGTTCGATGTACGCCAGGAGAATTTCCTTGAGCTGGATGTAAAGCGGAACGAAGGAATCTCGATTGATATCTACTCCCATATCATCACAGGATATCAAGCGCTTCCGCATCCTCAAAGAGCATCGCCGGCCAAATATCGTCTCCGGGGTGCCAAGCCTCTGTTTGTGGCGGTTGGCGGCAGATTTCCAAGCCCGCTAGGGCACTCAGTCGTCTTCGTCTAGACCTTCAACGACCCTGCCCGGCGCCAGGCCACCTGCTATACGGCCCGAATCTCATGGCTCAGGGAGACCGCCGGCTATGGACGCCCGGCCAGGAGGTTCGTGAACCACGGTGGGAAGAAGGCCTACTGGCTGAGCAGTCTCAAGCGTGACGTGCTCAGACTGCTGACCGGCTCCTTCGAGCACCCGGCGCTTTCCATGATTAGGACGATGAGCGCGCCCAATCCTAATTGCTTGGTGTGGATCGAACTCGGTCTTTTGCTCCCGGATGATCGTCGACCTGGAGCATCTCTACTCGCCCCAGCAGATCGTCGCCCGCCTTAGTCCCCATGACCTGGCGGCCACCCACGCCGGATGAAATGCTGGCGGTGGTTGTCGGGCGTGGTCGCCGAGCTTTTTCTTGCAGCTGAGAGCGCGTCGTTAGTCTGACGCAGGGACCGTGGAGGACCTCCGACTGTCGCCACGAGCACGAACCCTAGATTTCGCTTCGCCAGGACCTTTCCCGACAGCCTCCTGACAACTTTGACGGAGGTGATGGTGATGAAGCGGATCAGAGACCGTGTCGCCGGGCTCGACGTCCACCGGGACATGGTCGTCGCGTGCTGTCGCGTCGTCGATCCTGACGGTGAGGTCGAAGTGACCAAACAGAGCTTCGCCACGACTCGAAAAGGTCTCGGCGAGCTCGCGGTCTTTCTCTCCGACGCCGCGGTCACGACCGTGGCGATGGAGGCGACTGGTGTCTATTGGAGGAGCCCGTACTACGCCCTCGAAGGGATGTTCGACGAGCTGTGGCTGTGCAACGCGCAGCACGTGAAGAACGTGCCGGGCCGAAAGAGCGACCTGTCGGACGCGGAGTGGCTGGCCGATGTCGCCGCCCACGGCATGGTGCGCCCCTCCTTCGTTCCGCCACCTGAGATCCGAGAGCTCCGTGAGCTCACCCGCTACCGCAAGACCCAGGTAGACGCGCGTGCAAGAGAGATCCAGCGCCTGGAGAAGGTGCTCCAAGACGCCGGCATCAAGCTCACCTCGGTCGCCTCCGCGGTGTGGAGCGTGTCCTCGCGCGAGATCATCGAGGCGCTCATCTCAGGGACCCGTGATCCTATCGTTCTCGCCCAGATGGCCAAGGGCAGGATGCGAGGAAAGATCGACCAACTCGAGGAGGCCCTGTCGGGTCACTTCGGCGCCCATCACGGCGTCGTCTGCCGCCAAATCATCGACCACATCGACTTCCTCGACCATTCGATCGCCGCGCTGACAGAGGAGGTCACGACACGGCTCGTCCCTTTTGAGGCGGCGGTCACCATCGTGACCTCGGTGCCGGGGATCTCGAGGAGGACCGCCGAGGTGATCGTCGCTGAGACAGGCGCCGACATGAGCCGGTTCCCAACGCCTGGCCAGCTCTGTGCTTGGGCTGGGGTCGCTCCGGCGAGCTATGAGTCCGCGGGCAAGCGTCGACCCGCGGGGACCCGGCACGGTTCGCAGTGGCTCCGGCGCGCCCTGATCGAATCGGCTCGGGCCGCCGCACGCACCAAGAACAGCTACTACTCGGCCCAGTACGCGCGCATCGCCCGGCGACGAGGCGCGAACAAGGCCGCGGTCGCGGTCGCGAACTCGATGCTGTTCACGATCTGGCACCTGCTAACCACGGGTGCCTTGTACGACGACCCAGGAGCGAACTACTTCGAGCGCCGTCACGATCCAGCCGTCGAGGCGAAGCGACTCGCACGGCGGATCGAGGCACTCGGCTTCGACGTCAGCCTCATCGAGAAGGCCGCGTAGTACCTCACCAAGCGATCACTCCAGTCATTCACCCGGACCATGTCCTCGATGTGCGCGCCCAAGCTGGAGCGAGGGGAAGGCATTTCCCCCTAGGCTCAAGTTCGGCGACGATGAGGCGATGTCGGTGAGCCACGAGACAATCTGCAAGAGCCTCTTTGTGCAAGGACTCGGTGAGCTTCGAAAAGGGTTCACGGCGTGCATGCGGACCGGCAGGGTCTCCCGCTGGTCCCAGAACCGGGGCGAGCTCAGAAGAGGAAAGATCGTCGGCCAGGTCATGATCTCCGAGCGGCCGGCCGAGGTGAAAGACCGGACGGTGCCCGGCAACTGGGAGGGCGACCACATCATGGCCAAGGACCGTACGAGCGCCATCGCGACTTTGGTAGAGCGCTCCACCCGCTTCGCGATGCTCGTGCACCTGGACGGCGACCACCGGGCTGAGACAGTTCGTGAGGCCATGGCGAAAAAGATTGTCATCTTGCCAGTCGACTCCGCCGAACGATCACCAGAGACTAGGACCAAGAGATGTCCGAGCACGCCCGCTTTAGCATCGACACCGGCGTGGCTGTTCATTTCTGCGACCTCACTCACCTTGGCAGCGGGGATCGAACTAGAACACCAACGGCCTCTTGGGGACCAGTACTTCCCGAACGGCAATGAGTGTCCACAGCGAGGCTGACCTCGGCGCCGCCGCAGCGAGTCAACGACCGGCCTCGACAAACCTTCGGCTGGATGAAACCATCGGAAAAGCTCGCCGAGTTCGTTGCGAAGACCTGTTGAAACGGCCAAAGCGGGGCGCGCACTACGCGTTTGGGTTGAAGGGTAACCAGCCGAACCTAGCCAAGGCGGCCGACCGCCTCTGTGCACAAGCCCCGGTGGTCCACGAGACCCGCGACAAAGGTCATGGGAGCACCGTGCACCGCTACTTCCAGGTCGTGACGATTTCGGAGGCCCTCGCAGCAAAGCTTGGTTTTGCCTCGGCTCGCCAGTTCGTCGCGGTCGACGCGAGCGGGGGAAACCTCGCCGATGCATGACCGCGATGGAGACGTCCTACTACGTCACCGATCTGTCGCCTTGGCAGGCTGGCCCTGCCGAGTTCGCCTGCCACATCCGCGGGCATTGGGACATCGAGAACCGTAGCCACCACCACCGCTGTCGGACCTTCGATGAGGATCGCTCACAGATGCGAGTCCGCGCTGCGCCTCAGGTGCTCGCCCCTGCGCAACCTCGCAATCTTGATCATTCGCCTCAACGGCTTCAAGAGCATCGCCGCCGACCTGCGCTGGGTCGCCTGGGACTATACGACGACCCTCGCGGTCATCGGCCTGCAGCGGCTGCAATAGCCGCTGCACAACAACCGATTTCTGCGTGGCTCGCGTCGACCGTTCACTGGCTATCCGCGTCCGGCGGGGTCCTACCAAGACGAAGGAATAGATCACCGTTTCGGAGCGAGGACCTGACTACTCTCAAGCCACTGCGGGTGTCCGCCGGGCATCGGAGTACCGTTCGACATGGAGGAGGGCTCTACCGGCTGCGGACCTCGGAGTGGCTGTGCCCTTCGACAATGAGTCGGCGGGTTCTTCGCATACTGAAGGTCCATGACAAGATCAGCAGGACCATCCGCAGTTACGACGTTGCTGCGTTCGCCACTATCCGCAGCTACATCCACCGCAGTTCTTAACAGCAATGTCCGTGGCAAGAACCGGCTCGACACGCCCTCCGCCAACTCTTCACGGCCGGGCCGTGGTTACCGGCGTCGGCTGAGACCTGACTGGTTGTGGTGAGCTGAACTAATACGTTGTGGTAAACTAAACTAATAGGATGTAAAGACGTGATGAGAACAACGCGTACATCTGGAGGCTCGGCAGTGGATCGTCTCTCCATAGGTCTTGTCGGATGCGGTGGCATGGGTCGCCGACATCTCCGCGCCTACGAGGCGCTCGCCCGAGTCGGTGCCAAGGGCTTCGACGTTACGGTCGTGTGCGACCCGCTTCGCGCCGCAGCCGAGGAAGCCGCCGACCTCGCCGAGGAGCTCCTGGGCGCGCGTCCGGCGGTGTTCTCGGAACATGAGGAGCTGATCGCGAGCGGCCCCGTCGAAGCGCTTGATGTCGTGACCGACTCGGCAACCCACCATCTCGTCGCCGTTCCTGCGCTCGCCGCCGGCTTGCACGTCATCTGCGAGAAGCCGCTCGGGATCACCGTGCGGGCCTGCCGGGCGATCCTCGACGCGGCCGTGCATCCGGTGCCGTGCTGGCGACGGCCGAGAACTACCGCAGGGACGGGCCGAACCGCCTCGCTCGGGCGGTGCTCGAGCAGGGCCTGCTCGGCGAGGTGCACCTCATGATCGAGACGAACGTCGGCGGCAATGACGCCGTCGTCATCAGCCCATGGCGCCACTTTCGCGACTCGGGCTCGATCGCTCTCGACATGGGCGTGCACTACATCGACATCTTCTCCTACTACCACGGCGAGCTCGAGCGAGTGTTCGGCTCGGCTTTCGTTGCCGAGCCCTTCCGACTCCTGGCTCCCGGCGCTCCCCCGATCACGGGTATCGAGGAGGTTTCGCCCGGTGTCATGCGGGCGACCGGCGAGGATTCCCTGGTCGCGCTCTACGAGACGGCTTCGGGCGTGCTCGTCCAGCTGCACCTACCTTCCCTCGGGTCCCGGGCGCCAGTGGATCCAGCGCAGCGTGCACGGCCGCCTCGGGTCGATGAGCGTCCCGCCCGATCGCTCGGGTGGAGCCGTCGTCGTTCAGCTCGGCGATCGGACGCTGAGCGGGGCAGAGCTGCGGAAGGAGCTCGGCGGCTTCGAGCTCGAAGGAGTGGCCGCCTCGTTCTTCGGCCCGGAGGGAACCGAGTACGACCTCCCCTTCGCCGAGGTCGACGCGGCGACGATCGCTATCGAGCTCGACGACTTCGCCGGCGCCGTCTGCCGAGCGCCGGTCCCCGGAGGTCGACGGGCTTGGCTGGCCTTCGCGCCGTGGCCGGAGTCTGGGCGGTCGCCGAATCCCGCGAGCTCGCGCGGCTGCCGTGCGCATCGCCGAAGTCGCCGATGGGACGGTGTCGGTCGCCCAGGAGCCCGTTGACGTGGCGCTCGGGCTCGTTCGGCGACAAGATAGGCGACGCAGCCATGAGCGAGACCCATCCCCAGCTTCTGGCCCCGCCCTTCAAGCAGTGCGCGGTGGTCGTCGAGGACCTGGACGAGGCGGTGCGGCGGTGGGCCCGAGCTCTTGGGGATCGGCCCCTGGACCGGCTACCGGCTCGAGCCGCCCCTGCTCAAGGAGATGCGCTACCACGGCGAAGAGGTGGAGTTCTCCCTCCGCCACGCGCTCGCCTGGCAGGGCGAGCACCAGTTCGAGCTGGTGCAGCCGCTCGCGTGGGCCGAGCATCTTCGCCGACCACCTCGCGGCCCACGGCGAGGGTCTGCACCACATCGGCAAGTACGTGCCGGACCACCCGGCAGGCGGTCGCCGAGGCCCTCGGCCGCCGGATTCACGCCGCTGCAGAGCGCCAGGGGCTTCGGCGCCGAGGGCGACGGCGCCTTCGCCTACTTCCAAGCCGCCCGGCGTGCCCGATGATCATCGAGCTCATCTCGGCTCCGCGAGTCCGGATCGAGCCGGAGTTCGTCTACTACCCTCCGAGACTGTTGACTGAGCGTACTCACGCGCGGCACGGCCCGACGGCGGACCGCCTGGTCGCGAGGAGCGATGAGATCATGCGCATAGCGTCTGTCGAAGCCATTCCCGCCGGCAGTGCCTGCTACGTGCGGGTCGTCGGCGACGACGGCACCTCGGGAGTCGGAGAGTCGACCTTCTTCGGCTGGCCGACGGCTGTGGCCGAGATCGTCCGGTCGTTCGGCCCGTCCCTGAAGGACGCGACGCCTTCGACGTGGAGCACCACTGGCTCGCCTCTACCGCGCCCTCAGCTTTCGGGGCATGGCCGTGACCGGGGCCATCAGCGCCGTCGACCAGGCGCTGTGGGACCTGAAGGGCAAGCACTTCGAGGTGCCCGTCTGGCAGCTCCTGGGCGGCCGGGCCCGCCGGGCGGTCCGCGCCATGAAGGTGCTCGTCGACGAGCACTCGACCGAGGAGCTGGTCGACTCCGCGCGCCGAGCCGTCGAGGTGGAGGGCTACAGCGCGCTGAAGATCCTGCTCTTCCAGAACGAGCACCACGCTGATGCGCCAAGCAGCGCGGATCGAGGACCTCGTGGCCCGCTTCGCGGCCGTCCGGGAGACCGTGGGTTGGGAGATCGACCTCGGAGTCGAGCTGCACCGCAACATGACCGCAGGCGACGCCGTGCTGTTGTGCGGCGAGCTCGCCCGTTTCCGGCCCCTCTTCGTCGAGGACCCGATCCCCCCCGACAGCGTCGCGGCGCTGCGGGCTTCGCCGCCAAGGTCGCCCTCCCGGTCGCGGCAGGCGAACGCAACACGACGATCTGGGAGTTCGCCGAGTACCTCGAGCGGCCCGGGATCGCCTACGTCCGGCCCGACGTCGGCATCGCTGGCGGCATCACGCACGTGAAGAAGATCTGCGCGCTCGCGGAATCCTTCCACGCCGGGGTCATCCCCCATGCCGTCCCCTCCGGGCCGGTGGCCGTCGCCGCCCTCGTCCAGCTGGGCATCTGCGTCCCGAACTGGGAAGTCCAGGAGCACGTGCCCCAGGACGAGCCCCGCTGGACCGACGTCGTGGACCACGTGATCGAGGTGCGCGACGGCTACCTGCTCGCTCCGGACCGCCCCGGGCTCGGGATCGAGCTCGACGACGCCGGAATCGCCCTGCATCCGCCGCTTTCGGCCGACCTCTCCCGCACGCCTTCCGCGAGGACGGCTCGGTGGCGATCAGATGACCGGCCCGCTACGGGCTCGGCGGGCAGGCGTGGCCAGGTCGGGCTGGCATGCAACCAGGCCGTGCGCCGGGAGTTACGTCGATGACAGCGGACATCGCCCGCCTGGAGCCGGTCGCCGATTTCTCCTACCGGCCCTTCTCTGTGGCCTCGGCCTCGAGGGCCCGGCGCCCCGCGACGCCGGGGCCGAGGCGGACCTGGCTGACTTCGCGGCAAGCCTCGACGTCGCTCCTCGTCTGCCACGGCGCGCCTTTTGTGAGTCCGGAAGTCCTCGCAGGTGCGCCGCATCTCACCCTGCTCGGCGAGCTCGAAGGCGACCGCTTCGCGTTATCGCCTGGACGTCGCGGCCGCACACGAGCGCGGTGTGCGGGTCGTCGACACGACTCACGGCTCGTCCTGGCCCACTGCCGAGTGGGCGCTCGGCCTCGCCCTTGTAGGGCTCCGAAACGCCGGGGCAATCTTCCGCCGGATGATCGCCCACGAGCCTGCCTTCGTGCCGGTGGCCGAGCGTTCGGGCCCGGGCTTCGACGGCGCGGAGCTGAGCCACAAGCGCGTCGGCATGATCGGCTTCGGCCATTTGGCGCGTCGCCTCGTCGAGCTCCTGCGTCCCTTCGAGGTCGAGGTCCTGGTTTTCGACCCGTTCGTGCCGAGCGAGCTGGCCGAGCCCTACGGAGTCGTGTTCGGACCCCTGAATACCGTCCTCGGGTCCGACGTCGTCTTCGTTCTCGTGCCGCTACCCCGCCCGACCGGGGGAATGCTCGGCGCCGACGAGCTCGAACGGCTCCAGCTCGGCTGCGTCTTCGTCAACGTCTCCCGGGGCAAGGTGGTTGGCACGGCTGCACTCATCGCCCGCTTGCAGCGGGGTGACGTCATCGCCTGCCTCGATGTCTTCGACCCGGAGCCGCTGCCTCTCGACTCGCCAGTTCGTCGACCTGCGAAACGTCTTCGTCTCCCCGCATCTCGCCGGGGTCACTGAGGAGAGCCGGCGCCGTTTCTTCTCCCTCATGGTGGACGAGTGCCTGCGTCACTTCGAGGGCCTCGAACCGCTGAACGAACTCACCCCCGGAACGGTTCGGCTGCGCCCCACGGGAAGCCCGGGCCCGGCTGGCGAGACGGGAGGGCCGCTGCGTTTAGCTGACGGGATGACGGGTGACGAGGACGCCTCGCAGCGTCTCGCCCAGCACGAGGTGCAGATCTTCCCGGGTGAAAAACGGACAATGCGTGCGCACGACCTCGAGCGACTGGCGGAACGTGCAGACCGCTTCGAAGCCGGGAAGTCCGACCCCAGCAGAGCCGCCCCGGCCCGAAGGCGTCGAAGATCCGGCCCAGCACGGCTACGGCGTCCGGCCAGGGGTGGTCCCAGCTCGCGCTCGGAGCAGTAGTGGAAGCCGGAGACCTTCACGAGATATTTGGCACCACGGCGGAGGCGACCACCTCGGCCAGGTCATAGAGTCAAGGCCACCCCCAGCCAGAATACCGCCGAGGTGGTGGCACAGCACCGGGACGCTCGGGTGACGACGGGCTATCGCTCGGAGATCGGCCTGCCATGCAGGGCCCGCGGCGAGACCGACGACGAACTCGCCGCTCGGCGGCGACTCTAAAGACCGACTCCGCCTCGTCGCTCAGCAGCCAGCCGTCGTTGCGTTCCTCTACGTAGTGAGTGAAGCCGGCCAGTTTGTACGGTCGTCGAGCGCGCGCAACCGGTCTGCGCCGCCCGGCGTGTGGTAGGTGGCGCTCCAAGTGCAGTCGAGGTCGGCCGCAACGTGGAATCGGCCAGGATGGCGGTCTGCTGGCGGAAGGCTACGTACTCGACGTTGTCCGGGTTGTCCTCTATCGCGGCGCATACCACGAGGGCCTGCTCGATGCCGTTCGTGTCCATCTCGTAGAGGAGCTGGTCGATCGTTCCCCGGCTGTCCTCGTCCGGAACGAGCGGCGGATAGGGCCACCGGCGCCAGGCATGGCAGTGGCTGTCGAGGATCGCATACCCATCGTCCGAATACCCGATTGTCCCCACGGTAACAGTGTGACTTGGTAATGGCCGAAAAGCCAATTCGGCTTTCACGCGGCAAACTCCTATTCACGTGTCAGCTCTGTAGGGTGTCAGAATAGAAATGCCCAGTTTGATGTGATGAAGGAGCGCCTGACCGCTCCCGCGTGAGCGCCTGGTCAGTGTTCGGCCGGCACGCCGAGCAGAGAAGGGCAGCCCGTGCCCTCCACGCACCCTGCCGAAAGCGTGAAGGTCCACCCTCGCCATGGAGACCTGCGTGCGACAACACTCGGGGTTACCAAACCAATCACTCCACGACATAGGAATGTCATTAAGAGGGTGAGGGGATCCCGTTTTACAAGCCGCTTGTATGGCCCCGGAGCGTGGACTTTCTTTGTGAGACTAGTGACTCCGCTATGCGCAAGATCCGCGATGTCATCCAGTGGAGCTTTGCCCATGGCCGTCGCGCTCGACGCCTTCGGCTCGGCCGCGGTCGACCTGCTCGGCCAAGCAATTTGCCAGCGCGTGGACGAAGACGCAAGTGCCACGGGACTATGCACCACGGTCCCTTTGAGCCCAGGTCTCGTGAGCTGGCCAGTTGCCAGCGGCCAACGCCAGGTCTTCGCCCTCCTCGACGCGGCATCGGCGGGTATCAGGCTGAATGACGCGTGCATGATGATGCCGAAGAAGTCGACCTCGCTCGTGATCGGCATCGGTCCTGACGTGGAGCACACCGGCGAGACTTGCGACTACTGCTCCATGGCCGCGACTTGCCGCTACCGAGAAGAGCACATCTCCCACCATGGCTGACTCCGACCCGGCGGCGCTGGTCGGTGCTTGAGCCCTTCCTGGCGTGCGCCGGGCTTGTGGCACGGGCAGGGCAACAGTGACCTGAAGGTGGTGGTCCGACCCATTTGAAGCGCACTTGGGCAGTGACGGCGCCGTTGCATAGGAGGATTATGTCGTCGATGAGCCGGTACATAATGCGTTTGCAAATCGCTGAGGAATCCGCGGATCTGACACACGGCGGAACATCGGTGGCCAACGCGGGGATGCGCGCCTTGTCGGCGTCGCCGAGTGGGGCTGCCTGGACAGTCTTGCATTCGTACTCCTTCTGGGACTGGGTCAGGGTTCGCGTAACTGTTCACCTACTCGGTGATGGCGGCATCCATGGGTCGCCCGCGAAGAGCTGGGTGAGGGCGTCGATGGCGGAGATGCCGTTCTTGCGGGTGGTCGACAGGTAGCTGCGGAGGTTGGCGAAGCGCTCGGCGCCGGCCTGGCTGCGGAAACAACCCGAGATCTTGCGGTGAAGTTTGGAGGGCCTCAAGTCTCTCTCGGCCTGATTGTTCGTGAGCGGGACTTGCAGGTCGGTCATAAACCTCAGGATGGACCGCTTGTGGGTGGCAAAGGCGGTAGCGAGGTTAAACGAGCGCCGTTCGACTGGGTTGCGCTTGCGATCGACCGGCTCTTTGTTGGCAGCAAGGCCCATGGCGACGAGCTCGTCGTAGCGCTTCGTGAACGAGCGCCTATCTTTGAGCCCGAGCTGGCGCCAACCCCGGCGGCGCGCTTCGTCGCAGGCGGCGTTGACCTCGACCAAGAGCGCGGCCAGCCCGGCCGCCCAGGCGGTCTGGGTGGCGACGACGGCGACGTCGGCCAAGTCGCGGAGCAGATGGGCTCCGCACAGTCCGTGCTTGGCCCGTTTGAGCTTGAAGTACATGGCCAAGCGGTCGTGCACGACCACGCCGGTGTAGCCCCTCAACACCCCGGCCTCATCGATCGCCGCCTCACCTCTCGTCGCCGAGGCGTGGATCAAGGTGTAGAGCCTGCTCGACACGACGTGCATCCAGCAGTTCATCGTCCCGACCCGGTCGCTCGTCTCGTCCACGTGCAGCACGGGCAGGCTCTTCAGCAAAGCGACGAGAGCGACGATGAAGCCCTTCAGGCGCCTGCCCGCCTCGGCATAGATCGAGTCGACCGCCCCGGTCGAGATCTCCAGGCCGAACAGGTCGGCCATGGCTTCGGCCACCCGGCGGTTCGGGACGTGCTGGCGGCCCAGCAGGTAGGCCACGACAGCTCGGGCCCGCGGGCCGTAGCTGACCGGGGACCGCACCGCCTCGGGGAACGCAGCCGTCGTGTCGCCCCCGCAGGAACAGCCGTAGGTGTGGGCACGGTGCTCGGTCACCGTCGGTTTCACGTCCGCCAGCTCGACCACCTGGCGTCGCTTATAGCCGCGGTCATCGGACTCGTCTAGAGCCGACCCGCAGTCGCCGCAGCGCTCGGGGCGGTGGTCGATTATCTCGTCAGGGTCCTCCGAGAGCTCAAGCGTCGTCCCCTTCGAGCCCGGTTGCTTGCCCTGGCGCCGCTTCGGCGAGCGAGCAGCCTCCGAGCGCCGCTTCTTCTCCTCGGCCTGTCGTTTCCGCTCGGCGACCGGATCGCGTGACGAAGGCAAGCCCGAGTTGCCCGAGTTCTGCCCCAGGCGGCGTTCCAGCTCGGCGACGCGGGACTCCAACTGCTCTATCTTCCCAGCTTGCGCCTTGATGGTCGCGGCTTGGGCGGCGACGAGCTCGGCCAGCTCCTCATACGAAGGCCCTCCAGTCCGCTCCTCGTCCACATACAAAGTCCAGCATTTTCAAGGGCAAAACGCGAGCACCCGCGAGATGCAAACGCGCTGGTCGCGCGCGTTCTTCAACATTTCCCTACGAGGCATGCCTCGGCCGTGCTGAACACTTACGGGTTCGCAACGCGCCATTCCAGTAGACCTCAAGACACTATCCGCTGTTGACCGTACTGCTTTTGACGGTGGGACGGACAGGCGGTATCCTTTAGTAGCCAATCGTTATGGAGTTATTATAGAATAGTTTGTCGGACAAGTGGGACGACAGCGATGCTCGCGCGGTAGGCTTAACACGATGAGCATGTACTTTCCAACAAGGAGCCGCATGAATCAGCCCAGGATATTCAGCCTTACCGGTCGCGTGGCCATCGTGCCGGGAGGCGGCGGAGCTATTGGTGCGGCGGTCAGCGCCGGGCTGGCCGCCGCCGGCGCGACTGTGGTGATCGTTGATCGCACGACGGAGAAGGCCGAGGCGGCGGCGGCCGCCGTGCGGGCCGCGGGCTCGGAAGCCCTTGCGATTACAGCTGATGTGACCAAGCAGGCCGAAGTGGAACAGGCCGTGGCCAACACGGTTGATCGCTTCGAGAGACTGGACATCATTGTCAACGCGGTCGGCGGTGGCGCCGGCAAGGCGTTACACCCCACGGAGGATTACCCGTCGTCGGACTGGAACTGGATCCTGAAGCTGAACCTGTCGAGCACGGTGGTCGCGACGCAAGCGGCGGTGTCCGCGATGATCCGAGGTGGACGTGGCGGTCGTGTCCTCAACATTTCGTCGGTGCGCGGCCAGCTCGGGATCAACCTCGGCTACGCGGCCTATGTAGCCGCCAAAGGGGCCATCAACGCGCTGACCCGCCAGTGGGCCACCGAGTGGGCCAAGTACGGCATTACGGTCAACACGATCGCGCCGACGTTCGTGGACACACCACAGGTTGCGATGCTGCTCGACGACCCCAAGTTCAAGGCGGAGCTCGTTGGTCGCGTTCCCTTGAAACGTGTCGGAGAGATCGAGGACCTGATCGGGGCAGTGCTGCTGTTCTGTTCTGATGCCTCGTCGTTCATCACCGGCCAGATTCTCACGATCGATGGCGGCCTGACCGCAACCCAATGACCTGAGACGAGGAGACCAAATGTCGATCACAGCACCAAGCTCCTCTGAAGCGTCGCTATCGGAGCGTGACAACGGAGCTGCTGCCAAGGGCGCGTTGTACAAGACAGCTTCGACGACAGCGACCGACTACTGGAACGACTCCTGCTCGGTCGAGGAACTGACCTACGCGATCGAACGCGGAGCGGTCGGCGCGACGAGCAACCCGACCATCATCGGCGAAGTGCTGAAGAAGGAGATGCACCTGTGGCGCGACCGCATCGCCGAGATCGTCGCCGAGAACCAGACCTGGACAGAGGACGAGGTCACTTGGAAGCTCAACGAGGAAATGGCGGTCCGCGGTGCCGAGCTGTTGCTGCCGGTCTTCGAGCGTGAGCACGGCACAAAGGGCTACCTCTCGATCCAGACGGACCCGAAGTTCTACCGTGATGCCGCCCGCATCACCGAGCAAGCCGTCCGGTTCGGCGCTCTGGCGCCCAACATACAGGTGAAGATCCCGGTCACCCGAGCGGGGGTACAAGCGATCGAAGACGTGACGGCCGCCGGCATCTCCGATCACCGCGACGGTCTGCTTCACCGTGCCCCAGGCGCTCGCCGTGGCCGAGGCGGTCGAGCGCGGGCTGGTACGCCGCCGCAGGCCGCGGGCGAGGACACCTCGACGACGGTGCCGGTCTGCACGATGATGGTTGGCCGCCTCGACGACTGGATGCAGGTGCTCGTAAAGCGCGACGGTGTCCTGGTCGACCCAGGCATCGTGCATTGGGCCGGCATCGCCTGTCTCAAGAAGGCCTACGGCATCTACCGCGAACGCGGCTACCGGACAAGGCTGCTCGCCGCCGCCTACCGCAGCCGCCTCCACTGGACCGAGCTCATAGGCGGCGACATCTCGATGACGATCCCGCACGCGTGGCAGCGCCTTTTCAACGAGTCGGACATCGAGGTCGTGCCGCATATGGACGACCCTGTCCCCGAGAAGATCCTCGAGGAGCTCTATCGCAGCTTCCCCGACTTCAGGGCCGCCTACGACCTCGACGGCATGACGCCCGAGGAGTTCGACTCCTACGGAGCCACGGTCCGGACGCTTCGCGCTTTCATCCAGTCGTACCAGGAGCTCGTCGCTGTGATCCGCGACTTCATCTTGCCGAACCCCGATGTCAAATAGCGCCTGTTAAGGGACTAAGCAACCTCGGCGCAAGCGGGCCCCGTGTAGCCCGACTAGACGTCTGGGAACGCGGTCCCGGAACAGGTGACAGCCTCCTCATGTGAGGCTCAGGTCTACTGGTATGGCGGCGCCAGATTGCTTCGCCCCCAGGGTCAACGCCACCCAGGTACGAGCCTCCCGAAGCGGTTAGTGGCTCTTCACAATGAGCATGAAGCAGAAAAACTGAAGTATAGTGACAATATAACCATCTGACGGAACTTGTGCTAGCGATGGAAGAGTTGAGCCTGGACTTGAGCTTCATGAAGGGACATGCCGTGACACCGAGGAGGCTGCAGTTTTTTGTGGATGGCGACTTCTTTTCGACGTGAGTGGCGGGACACCGAGAGCAGCGAATATATGCCGGTGACCAACTCGAGCACCGGCGAGGTGATGGCTGAAGCGCCAAAGTGCACTGCGGCTGAGGTGAATGAGGCGGTCGCTGCTGCAGCGGCCGCCTATCCAGCCTGGCGTGACACGCCGCTCCCGGCGCGCGTGCAGGTCATGTTCCAGTTCAAGCAGCTGGTCGAGCGCGAGCTCAACGAGCTCGCCGTCCTGCTCGCGAAAGAGATGGGCAAGAACCTGGCCGAGGCGCGCGGCGACGTGCTGAAGGCCATTGAGGTCGTGGAGCTCGCGTGCGCTCTACCCGTCACTATGCAGGGCGACAGCCTGATGAGCGTCTCCACCGGCTATGACACCGTCAGCTACCGCGAGCCGCTGGGCGTCTTCGCCGGAATCGTGCCGTTCAACTTTCCGGCGATGATACCGATGGGTTGGATGATCCCTCTTGCAGTCACGACCGGGAACACATTCGTGCTTAAGGCCGCGAGCTGGGCTCCGCAGACGGCGATTCGGATGACGGAGTTGCTGGCCGAGGCGGGTTTGCCCAAGGGCGTGCTGAACACGGTCACCTGCTCCCGGTCGGAGGCTGAGATCCTGCTCACGCACCCGGACATTCGCGGCGTGTCCTTCGTCGGCTCGACTGCAACCGGTAGGCACATTTACGCGACCGCAACCGCCGCCGGCAAGCGCGTGCAGTGCCTGACCGAGGCGAAGAACCACGCGCTCGTTCTCCGCGACGCCCCGATCCGGCCGACGGCCGCACGCATCGTCAACTCGGCGTTCGGCTGCGCCGGCCAGCGCTGCATGGCCCTGCCGGTCGTGTGCGTTGAGGACCCGATCGCCGACGAGCTGATCGAAGCCGTCGTCGAGATTGGGAAGAACTTGAAGATGGGACCAGCATGGGAGCCGACCACCGAGCTTGGGCCTCTGGTCACAGAAGAGCACCGTCGCTTTGTCTTGGACTGGATCGAAAAGGGCGTGTCTGAAGGTGCGAAGCTCGTGCTCGACGGACGGAATGCGGTCGTTCCCGGTTACGAGAAGGGGTATTTCGTCGGTGCGACCGTGTTCGACCACGTCGCGCCGGACATGCGTGTGGGGATCGACGAGATCTTCGGGCCGGTGCTGTGCATGAAGCGAGTCGCGGGATTCGAGGAGGGTCTGGAGGTGGCGAATTCGAGTGAGTTCGCCAATGGCTCCGCGATCTTCACGCTGAACGGGTACTACTCGCGCGAGTTCGCAAGACGGACACACGCTGGGATGGTCGGGATCAACGTTGGCATTCCGGTGCCGATCTCGGTCTTCCCGTTCAGCGGACACAAGGCGAGTTTCTTCGGTGACTTGCACGCCATGGGCCGGGATGGCATTGCCTTTTACACGGAGACGAAGTCCGTGACCACGCACTGGTTCAGCGCCGAGGAAATGAAGCAGTCGAAGGTCGGGACTTGGGAAGGCACGATGACCAGAGTGTGAGTCGAACGAGGCTGCAAACAATACCGGCCAGACCCCCCGGGCGGAGCCGTTGCTACCGAGTCGAAGCCCTCGAGGCTTATATGGAAGGTCAGCCGGCGGCATTCCAGGGACGTTAGCGTTCCAGGCGGGACCAGCGAGTCGACTCCCTGCATTCAGGCAGGCCGATCGCGGGTCGTGACCGACCTCGTCGATCACCGGGTCGGGCCAGGGTTCGACGCGAAGGCAGACCCGTTTCTGTTCAGGCGAACGCCCCGGTTCATCGGGGTATGGCGTGGCGCTTGGGTCGAGTTTCACGAGCACCTGTAGACCCCTAACCTTCGGACAATCACCGTGATCTCGCACTCGAGCTCGTTGGCCCACACGGTGAGCTCCCGGCAGCGGACCAGCAGCTTTCGGGCAAGACCGGCCACTGTTCCGGGCACTCCGGCCAGGCGCTCCTCGATCTGCGCTTCTTCCGAGCACGAAGCGAGCATGCTCGCGCTGCGCGTGCATCGCGTCTGCGGCACGACAACGCCCTTCAAGTCGAGACCGCAGAGCAGTGGGCGAAAGCCGGTGATCTGCTTCGTCTTCTAGTCGACCTCCCGCTGGGCGATCGACGCGCCTGGGGCGTGGATCATCGCCGAGAGGAGGTGCACCGCAGGGCTTTGGTCGATCCTCGCGCCCCAAGTATCTTGCCGTCGAGGACGATCGTCCCCAGCACTGCTGACTCGTCGTCGGCTTCGTCGTCCTCGTTTCCCGTTTCGGTCTTCTCGCTGGACTTTGGCGGGTGAATCGCGTAAGTCCAGGTAGATAGGGGGGCGCGGAGAAGGATTATTTCCACTGCGGGATCTGTTCGCCCAGCTCAGGCGATTGTGGCGTTGGCCCAGGGTGGAGGTGTCCACACCGAGGCTTGGAGCACCCTGGCCTGGAGTGGAGTCGGCCTGCTTACGAGCTCGATGTCGCGCTCGCCGGCGCTGACTAGCTCGAGGCGTACCTCGGCGAGCTCGGCGAGCGCCCGGCGAGGTGTCATGTGCTGAAAGGCAAGGTCCGGGTCCATCACCTTGGCGGCGGCGAGGTCCTTGGTCATGACTGCCTCAATCGTCGCCGCCAGGATGCACAGGGCGATGTGGCCCCTCACACGGTTCTCGGTCCAATGGAAGACAGGCCGCAGCGCCAGGAAGTCTTTGGTGACCCTGAACCTGGCTTCGACGTTCTGCAGGCTGCGGTAGTAGCGCAGCACCTGGGCGCAGTTGACCCTCGGAGGCGTCGAGCGATGTCGTGATCACATAGCGACCGCAGAGCAGTTCCTCGTCGTAACGCCTTGCCTTCTCGTCGAAGTCCCAGGAGAAGTGGCCCTTCTTGACCGTCGTGGTGAAGCACCGGCCCACTCCCGAGTCACGGAGGACCCGGTCGGCGGCCGCACCGATCTTGGCCGGGTCGACGAGACGGCCCGAGCGCACCCTTGCCTCTAGCGCGATGAGGCCGTCTTCGACCCTGGCACACAGGCTCCGGTGCCGGGCACGGTCCCTCAGATAGCGGGTGGGCGAGAACACCACGACAAAGCGCCGCCCGTCGTGGGCGACCTCGGCACGAAGCTGCGCGCCTCTGGAACCGCCATCCAGGAACTGTCCCGGGCGTTCGCCTTTTCCAGCACTGCGGCCACGTCCTCGTCGTGGTGCAGCCGTGTCGCCAGTACGTGGTCGAAGCCGTGGGCTTCGACCAGGGCGAGGTTGTCCTCTGAGATGAGGCCTCTGTCGGCGACGAGCACGATGTGGCCGACCCCGAAGCGCTGCTGGAGGTCCTCCATGATCGACGGCAAGCTCGAGACGTCAGACGTGTTGCCGGAGAAGACGTGGTGGGCGATCGGGATGCCGTCACCGGTGACGAGCAGTCCGATCACGACCTGGGGACGGTCGCTGCGGTGGTCGCGGCTGTAGCCGTAGGCGAGCGAGGGGAACCTCGGACCGCCCGGTCCCTCGGTCTCGAAGTAGCAGGAGGTCAGGTCGTAACAGACCAGGCGCAGGTCCAGGTTCGTGAGGTTGCAGAGCTTGGAGTAAAGGTGCGCCTCGGTCGACTCCTTGGAGGCGGCCAACGCGTCGATCGCCCGGTAGCAACGATCGAGGCTTGGTGCATCGACGCCCTTCGGCAAAGCGACTGCTCGAGAGCCACTCCTTGATCGTGCGTCTCTTGGACCTCGGTTCGGTCAGGCGGTTGGCCAGCATCACGAACACGGTGTCCTTGAGCGACAAGGACTTGCGTGCCTTGCCGACCGCGTCGAAATGGGAATCGAGACCAAGGCGCGTGAACAAGGCGTGGCAGGCGGCCACCCCTCCGAGGCTCGGGCCACCTTCGCCCGACAGCTCGCCGGCCTCGAACCAGTTCCCCTCGGCATAGGTGCGCAGCGCGTTGATGATGCGGTCGAGCTGGCCCGAGGCACGAAGCTCGGTGACCTCGCCCAAGCGCAACAGGGTCCGGTGGGTGTTCTTGCCGAGCGGCCGGACGGCCTCGCGCAGCGTCACGCCGGAGGCGGCCGGCGCCCTCGGGAGCAGCCATTCGTAGACGAGCACCGGCCGCTTCTTCGCCGTTTCACGCAATACCCAACCGATGGCCTTGCGGATGAAGAACTCGCGTTCGGCGAGCATCGAGTCCGCGTAGCGGGAGAAACGCCTGAAGTCGCCCGACCCGCGGCGCAGTCCGGGGAGCAGCGCGAGGAGGGCAGACCGGCGCAACCAGAAATCGTCGTCGCCTGCCCACCGGTCGAGCACCGGGCACAGGTCCGGCTGGCGCTCGACGAGCGGCCCGACGACGGACGTGGCGAGCCCGTCGACGAGGGCCCAGGTTCGCGACTCTCGCAGCAATCGTTCGAGAGCCGGGACGTCCTCGGCGCGCACGGACTCGACGTTCACCTCGAGCAGGGCGACGGCGAGCATGCGCCTCTTGTGCACGGGCACCGACCAGAGGGCGTCGACGAGCGCGATGAGGTCGTCGTGGTCCAGCTCCGGGTGGCGTCGGCGGACGGCCTGCGCGATCGATCGCACAGCGGGCATCGGCGTGCCGTAGTGCTCGAGCGCGCTCTTCAGGTAGGCCTTCTCGCGTCCGGCGCGATCCTTTGACCCGGCGGCGCGCAGCTCGGCGTCGACGCCCGAAACGAGGGGCCCGATGTCCATCGACGGCCACCGTACCTGTCATGTCCTGGACCCGGCGGAGAATTCGAGCCGGGGTCGCGAGCCAACGAGGGTGGCCGCCGGTTCGAGAAGTGCGGGGAATGGCCCGGATCGGCGGAGGACGGGGGAGCCGGAACCCGGCATGCTCAGCCGAGTCGTGAGGTGCGCGCGGCGCGCGACTGGACATTGATCGGGAAGCCTTAGTAGGTTCCGGGCCATGTCGGATCTGACGCACGCCTTCGCTCCGCTGCGAAACGCCGGAAGCAACGTGCCGCGCGAGGGTGCGTCGGTGGCGAGGTGCCTTTGGCAACTCTGAGCTGAGTCTCGTTCCCGACCGCGCAGCGTTCGGTCGGGGGGCGCAACCTCAGAGTGTCGCGTGCACCACGATCGTCAGAACGGTCGTCCCCACGGGCGACATCACGCCCGTCGCCGCGTTCACCGCGCTGCGGCGCCGCCCGGGCGGCGCCTTTCTCTTCGAGTCCGTGGCACACGACGACGAGCGGGATCGCTGGACGTTCCTCGGTTGCGGCGGCGTTCCCGTCGTGGAGTGGTCATTCGGCGAGGATCACGGCGATCCGTACGACGAGCTGCGCCGCGGTCTCGCAGCCCGCGCGGGATCGTCGTTCGACGACGCCCCGCCCTTCATCAGCGGACTCGTCGGCTTCCTTTCCTACGAGACCGTCCACCTCAGCGAGCCGCGTGTCCCGGTGATGAGCTCGCCCGACGGATTCCCGGACGCGCTCTTCGTGCGATGCGGCACGATCGTCGCCTTCGACCACCGCCTCGAGGTCGTGCACGTGATCGTGGAGTCGGTGATCGAGGCGTTCGCTGATCCCCGGGTCGCCTACGCCAGGGCGGCCCGCGAGATCGAGTCGGTCGTTCACGAGATCAGCGTCGCCGCGCCGCCCGCGCCGCCGAACGCGCCGCGCCCGCCCGGGTCGGGCTCGGTGACCGTCGAGCCAGAACGTCCGGCGGCCGCATACGAGCGCGCCGTCGCGCGCGTGAAGGAGTACATCGAGGCTGGCGATTGCCAGCAGGTCGTGGTCTCCCAGCGCTTCCGGGCGGAGCTCGACATCGACCCGTTCGCGATCTATCAGGAACTGCGGCTGCTGAATCCCTCCCCGTACCTCTTCTACTTCGAGCACGACGGCCGGGCGCTCGTCGGCAGTTCACCCGAGGCGCTCGCGCGGATTCGGGATCGGGAGCTCGTCGTCCGGCCGATCGCCGGCACGCGACCGCGGGGATCCGGGCCGGCCGAGGACGAGCGCCTCGTCGCCGAACTGCTCGCCGACCCGAAGGAGAACGCCGAGCACCTGATGCTCGTCGACCTCGCCCGCAACGACGTCGGGCGGGTCGCCGAGGTCGGCACCGTTCGGGTGGACCTCTTTCGGGCGGTGGAGAGGTACTCCCACGTCATGCACATGGTCTCGCAGGTGCGCGGGCGACTCTCGCCACACGTCGACACCGTCGACGCCCTGCGCGCCGTGTTCCCGGCCGGGACGGTGACCGGGGCGCCGAAGGTGCGCGCGATGGAGATCATCGCCGAGCTCGAGGGACGGGGCCGCGGTCCCTACGCCGGGTGCATCGGCTACCTCGGTGACGACGGCAACATGGACATGGCGATCATCATCCGCACCTTGCTCTGCGCGTCAGGTGCGCTCACCGTCCAGGCGGGCGCCGGCGTCGTCTACAACTCCGAGCCTGCGACGGAACAGGCCGAGACCGTCCACAAGGCGAATGCGCTCCTCGCGGCTGTTCTGCGGGCACAAGGTCAGACGGGAGAAGGCGGTGATCGGCGATGAGCACCGTCCTCGTCATCGACAACTACGACTCGTTCACCTACAACCTCGTGCAGTACCTCGGCGAGCTCGGTGCCTCCGTCGTCGTGCACCGCAACGACGCGATCGGTCTTTCGGATGTCGAGAACCTCGGAGCCGACGGCATCGTCATCTCGCCGGGGCCGTGTGCGCCCGACAGCGCCGGCATCAGCGTCGAGCTCATCCGCCGGTTCGCCGGACTCGTGCCGATGCTCGGGGTGTGCCTCGGCCATCAGGCCATCGGCGCGGCCTTCGGCGCGCGGGTGGTGCGAAACCACCGCATCCTGCACGGCAAGACGAGCGACATCCACCACTCGGCCATCGGCATCTTGTCGGGCCTGCCGAATCCGTTCGTCGCGGGCCGTTACCACTCGCTCGTCATCGACGGTTCGTCACTCCCAGACGAGCTCGCCGTCACCGCCTGGACCGATCAAGGGGAGATCATGGGTATCCAGCACCGAGAGCACGAGATCGCCGGGGTCCAGTTCCATCCGGAGTCCGTGCTCACGCCGAACGGCAGGCAACTGCTCGCCAACTGGCTGTCGCGGGTGGGGGAGGGCGTATGAGCGCGATCCTTAGCGCGCTGCGCGCGGCAACCGCCCGCCGTGACCTCACGAGCGACGAGATGACGGCGGCGATGGAGCAGATCGCCAGCGGTGACGTCAACCAGATCCAGGTCGGTGCGCTGCTGACCGCCCTGCACACGAAGGGCGAAACGGCGGAGGAGATCAGCTCCGCCGCCCGGGTGATGCGCCGCCATGCCAAGAAGGTGGACGTCGCGGAGAGAGTCGTCGTCGACACCTGCGGCACCGGGGGGGACGGGGCGGGCACCTTCAACATCTCCACGATGGCCGCCATCGTCGCGGCGGCGGCGGGCGCGTCGGTTGCCAAGCACGGCAACCGGTCGGCGTCGTCGCGTTGTGGTTCCGCTGACGTGCTCGAGGAGCTCGGCGTCGTGCTCGGCGACACGGAGGTGTTCCAGCAGTGCATGAGGAAGGCGCGACTCGGCTTCCTCTTCGCGCCGAACCACCACTCGGCGTTCAGGGCGGTGGGGGCCACTCGCACCGCGCTGGGAGTGCCGACGATCTTCAACCTCATCGGCCCCCTGGCGAACCCGGCTTCGGCCACGCGGCAGGTCGTCGGCGTGTCGACGGAGGGTCATGTCGCCGTCGTCGCGGATGCGCTGCGGTCGCTCGGCACGGAGCACGCACTCGTCGTGCACGGGGACGGGACGGACGAGATCGCCGTCAGCGGCACGACGCTCGTGCACGAGGTGCGCCAGAATTTCTTGTCGGCGTTCACGCTCACCCCGGATGAACTCGGGTTGTCGACCTGGCGGCGTGAGGACCTGCGTGGTGGCGATGCCGCGCGCAACGCCGCGATCTGCACGACGGTGCTGTCCGGGGAGACCGGCGGTCCCCGCGACGCCGTGCTGGCGAACGCGGGAGCCGCGCTCTACGTCGCCGGCAGGGCGAGATCGATACGCGCAGGGGTCAAGCTCGCGGCGCGGGCGATCGACGACGGGAGGGCGCGCCGCACGCTCGCGACGGTGGTTGCCCTGTCGAGAGCGAAATGAACAGACTCCTTTCGATCGTCGAACGCAAACGCGTCGAGGTCGCCACGGCCAAGTTGCACGTGCCCCAGGGCGAGCTGGAGTCCGTGCTCGCCGAGCTCCCGGCTTGTCGTGCCCTTGCCGGCACCCTGTCGGTGTCCGGGGGGCCGATCCGGGTCATCGCCGAGATCAAGCGCGCGTCGCCGTCCGCCGGAGTGATCGGCCGCGATATGGACGTCGCCACCCTGTCCCGGGCCTACCAGGATCACGGGGCGAGCGCGATCTCCATTCTCACTGACGCCGTGGGTTTTGGCGGCAGCCTCGACGATCTGCGTGCCGCGCGCGCGCAGGTGGATCTGCCGCTATTGCGCAAGGACTTCATCATCGACAGCTACCAACTCGTCGAGTCGAGGTGCGCCGGAGCGGATGCGGTGCTGCTCATCGTGGCTGCGCTGCCCGTGGGCAAGCTGCGGGACCTCCACGCCGCCGCCCTGGCCCTGGGTCTCGAGGTGCTCGTCGAGGCGCACGACGAGACCGAGCTGGAGAGTGCGCTCGGTGTCGAGAACTGTCGCCTCATCGGACTCAACAGCCGCAATCTCGCCACGTTCGACGTCGATCTCGCCACGGCCGAGCGATTGGGGCCGCTGGTCGGGCCGGAGGTCGTCGTGGTCGCAGAAAGCGGCATCCGCTCGGCCGCGGACGTCGCGAGACTGCGCGTGTCGGGGTTCGCCAACTTCCTCGTCGGCGAGGCGCTGGTCCGGTCGCCGGACCGCGGCGCGCTGCTAGCCGAGCTCGTCGGGGTGCGATGAGGATGGCAGTGGCCGTGAAGATCTGCGGGATCACCCGGGCCGAGGACGCCGTTGCCGCGGTGGCAAGTGGGGCAGACGCGATCGGATTCAACTTCTCGCCGCGCTCGGCCCGGTTCTGCGACTATGCGGTGGCGGCCGAGATCATCACCGCGCTGCCACCGTCCGTCTGCAAGGTGGGCGTCTTCGTCGACGAATCCCCCGATCGGATCAATGCGATCGCGACGGACGTCGGCCTGACCGCGGTGCAGCTCCACGGCGACGAGTCCGCCCGCGACTGTGCGGCGTGCCGGTTGCCCGTCATCAAGGCGATCCCCGTGTCCGGGCCGGTCGACGTGGCGGGCCTCGGCGGCTTCGACGTCGCGGCCTTCCTCTTCGACTCGTCGACGCAGGCCAGAGGCGGCAGCGGGATCGCCTTCGACTGGAGCCATGTCGCGCACCTCGCGTTGGCGACGCCGGTCGTGCTGGCGGGGGGCCTCACGCCGGCCAACGTGGCGGCGGCGATCTCCGTCGCGTCGCCGGTTGCCGTCGACGTGGCGAGCGGTGTCGAATCGAGGCCGGGTGTCAAGGACCACGAGGCCATTGCGGCGTTCATCGCCGCGGTGCGAGGAGTCCGATGAACAAGGACATGACCGAAGGGAAGAAGGGCTGGTTCGGTGTCTACGGCGGCCGCTTCGTGCCGGAAACCCTCGTTCCCGCTCTCGACGAGCTCGAGGCGGCGTGGGAGGAGGCCCGGGTCGAACCGGGCTTCTCTGCGGAGCTCGGTGCCCTGCTCACCGACTTTGCCGGGCGACCGACGCCGCTCACCGAGGCGGGCCGGATGGCGCGCGACTGTGGCGGGGCGCGGGTGTTCCTGAAGCGGGAGGATCTCTGTCACACCGGGGCCCACAAGATCAACAACACACTCGGTCAGCTGCTGCTGGCGAGGAGAATGGGCAAGACGCGCGTGATCGCCGAGACGGGTGCCGGTCAGCACGGCGTGGCGACGGCCACCGCGGGCGCGCTCTTCGGGATCAGCTGCGACATCTTCATGGGCGCTGTCGACGTCCGGCGCCAAGCACTCAACGTGACGCGGATGGAGCTGCTCGGCGCCCGTGTCATCGAGGTCAGGTCGGGATCGCAGACCCTCAAGGACGCGATGAACGAGGCGATCCGGGACTGGATCGCGACCTCGGCGACGACCCACTACGTGATCGGGTCGGTCGCCGGCCCGCATCCCTACCCGTCGATGGTCGCCGAGTTCCAGTCCGTGATCGGCCGGGAGGCACGGGCCCAGTGCCTCGCGCGGGTCGGTCGGCTGCCCACCGCGGTCGTCGCCTGTGTCGGGGGCGGGTCCAACTCGATGGGCATCTTCGGCGCTTTCCTTGACGACGATGTCGCGTTGGTCGCGGTCGAGGCGGGTGGTGAAGGGATCGAGAGCGGCCGGCACGGGGCTTCCCTCGGGTTCGGTCGTCCCGGGGTCTTGCACGGATCGCGCAGCTACGTGTTGCAGGACGACGACGGGCAGATCACCGAGGCGCACTCCATCAGTGCGGGGCTTGACTACCCAGGTGTCGGACCGCAGCTCGCACACCTGCGCGACACCGGGCGTATCACGGTCACCTACGCCACCGACGCCGAGGCGGTCGAAGCCGTGCTGTACCTTGCCCGCGCCGAGGGCATCATTCCCGCCCTCGAGAGCGCGCACGCGGTCAGTCACGCGAGGAAGCTGGCGGGTTCGCTCACGGCCGACGACGTGGTGCTGATCAACGTGTCGGGACGCGGGGACAAGGACGTCGGCGAGCTCGCGCGCTTCGCCGCCGACTCGGTGGGCGGAGCCCGATCATGAACGGGCCTGCGCGACTGGCGGGGGTCTTCGCCGCGACCGCGGCGGAGGGCCGCAGCGCCCTCGTCACCTACGTCATGGCCGGCGATCCTGATCTCGCCGAATCGGAGCGTCTCGCGCGCGCCTGCATCGCGGGCGGGGCCGACATCGTCGAGCTCGGGATTCCCTTCTCGGACCCGCTCGCCGACGGGCCGGTCATCCAGCGTGCCGCGGAGCGCGCCCTGGCGAGCGGGACGCGGCTGCGCGACGTGCTCGACGCGGCGGGGTCGCTGCGGAGCACGACGGAGACCCCGCTCGTGCTGATGGGCTACCTCAACCCGATCCTCGCGATGGGGGAGGAGGCGTTCTTCGCGGCCTGTCGCGACCGCGGCGTCGACGCCGTGATCATCCCGGACCTTCTTCCCGAGGCGAGTGCGGGCATCGACGATTGCGCGCGGCGCAACGGCATCGGCACGGTCTTCCTCGTGGCGACGGGCACGACCCCGGCGCGACGCCGTCAGGCGAGCGAGGCCGCCACGGCTTTCCTCTATCTCACCGCGGTCGACGGCGTGACGGGTGTCCGGTCGAACCTGCCGCCGGGGCTCATCGCGGACATCGGCGTCCTGCGATCGGAGAGCGATGTCCCCGTGGTCGTGGGTTTCGGCATCTCGCGGCCGGAGCACGTCGCGGCGCTGAACGGCGTCGCGGACGGGATCGTCGTGGGCAGCGCGATCGTCGCGATCGTCGGCGAAGAAAGGGACAGTCGGCGCCGATTGGAAGGTGTTCGTACACTGGTGCGGTCGCTACGGGGTTCGGGGGTCGCGTAGTCCAGACAATTTCGCCAAGGTTGGAGTCCAGAGCATGCGCCTTCAATCGGTCGCCGGTGCTCCGGTCGACTACCCGGATCTCCCCTGCGACGCGCCGATCTGCGTCGAGGTCATGTCGGCGACGCCGCGCCGAGACGTGGAAGGTCTCGTCGACGAGCTGCGCGCGTTGTGTGCCGCGAGCCTCGCCGTCCAGATCAAGGCCGGCAAGCCCGTCGTCAAGCTGCTCAACCTTACGGGCCTCGCCAGTCGACCGGACCACGCGGACCGGATCGACGCGACCCTCAACGTCCTCTCGGGACTTGTCCAAGACCCGGCCTTCTCTCCTCTCGTGCTCTTGCGGGAGGCGATCGAGGAGGTCTCCCCCCACTTCGACGCGCGCTTCGGTTCCCTGCCACTGGAGCACGAACGGATCGACGCGTTCATCCGCGCCCTCGGGCTGGAGAGTTCGACACCGGAGCTGACCCGGCCGTCGATCCACGTCGCACTCGACCAGGCCGGTTCGCCCGGGGCGCTTTTCGGCGGGGTCCATATCTCCCCGGGCGAGATGTCGCCAGTTGTGGCCGGCGTGGCCCACTGGTGGACGGATCATGACAACAGGTCGTCGGCGCGACTCTGCCGGCCGGACTTCAACAAGGAGCTCATCGGGCCGCGCGCCCTCGTGCCACTGCGCTACGTGCGCGATGTCGAGACGACGGACGTGGCTGGCGTGGAGAGAAGGTCGATCCGACCGGTGATCGGCAGGGTCTCGACCGGCGGCTTCAGCCTGCGTTGCGCCGACGACGCGGCGAGCGCGCCGGCGTATCGGCGTGTGCTGCTCACGGCGACGCTCGAGAGCGTGAGCGAGCTGCTCGACCGGTTGCCGGCGACGCAATCGCGGTGGAGCGAGAACTCGAGGGCGACCAAGCCGGAGAAGACATGAACTCGGGCAAGCCGGTGCTGATCGTCGTGGGCGCGGCCGGCGGGATGGGCCGCTGGCTCTGTCGTCACCTGTTCGCCGCCGCCGACTGGGACCACGTGGTGTTGCTCGACCGTGATCCGGGGATCTTCGCGGTTGACTTCGGCTTTCGCTGTGCGTGCCGTACCGGGGTGGTGCACTACGAGGCCGGGGCCGAGGCCGTCGAGGAGTCCGGAACGGTGATCGACCTCTCGGCCGAGTCCGCGCGCGTCTGTCTCGCCATCCCGCAGTCCGAGCTCCCGCGTGTCGCCACCTATCTCCTCCCCGTCCTCCACGCCGACTCGATCGTGTTCGACACCTCGTCGGCGAAGGTGTCCGCGCTCGCGACGCTCCGTGCCGTCCGGCACGACGTCTCCGTCTTCGGCATCCATCCGCTGTTCGGTCCCACCGTGAAGTCGATGGACGGTCAGACGGTCGTCGTTTGCCCGTCGAGCGCGGCGCCAGCGGCCCACGCATGGCTCGTCGATCTCATCGCGGCGACGGGTGGCATCGTCGAGCTCGCCAGCCCCGAACAGCACGACCGGGTCATGGCGTACGTGCAAGCGGCGTCGCACCAGGCGCTGCTCGCCTTCGCCGATGTCATCGCCACTTCGGGACACGACATCGAGGGCGAGCTGTGGAAGCTGCGCACCCCGGTTTTTGAGACGCTGCTCGGGCTGGCAGCCCGGGTCCTTTCCCCCGGCCAGGAGGAGACGACCGCCTCGATCGAGCTCACGACCGACGGCGCCCGCGTCGCGGCCGAGTTCGACCTCGCCCAGGACCGGCTGCGTTCCGCCGTGCGGACCGACGACGCGCAGAGCATCATCTCGTACATCGCGTCGACCCGCGAAGCGTTCGGCGGCACGTTCTTCACGACGCTGCAGCAGGCCTCGAACCTGGCGGTGGAAGCGACGCAGGTGACACGCACGCAGTTGGCCAGCCAACGCCGCGCCGACGACGTCATCGCCCTCGAGCACCACGGTGCCGGCAAGCCGCCCCGGCTCGTCGTCGGCCGGATCAAGGAACTCACACCGACCACGGTCACCGTCGAGGAGCTCCTCGTCGGCGCCAAGGGCCACGCCGTGCTCGCTGACGGCGCGGGGTTGGCGAACGCGGGGCGCCTCGGGGTCTCGGTCGCCGCGAGACGGCGCGTCGTCCGCTTCGGGTTCGCGCACGTGAGCATCGTGCCGACTTCGGAGCTCGATCGGGTCCTCGCCGAATGGCTCGGCCGGGTTGCGGTGGACGTGCGCGTGCTCGTGCCTGAGTCGATCGCCGGGTCGGCGGTCGCCGCGGTCTGTCGCTCGCTCGAGGCGGTCGATGCCGCCTCGCTCGTCGCCGAGGCGGTGCGGCTGGGCCAGCGGGAGGTCGTCGTGCGGATCTCGGTTCGCGCGGACAGGGACCCGACCGAGGTCGCGCAGCACGTCGCGGCGCGCGTCGACGAGGCCTACGGCTGGCCCGCCGGGATCGTCGCGCCCCTCGTCGACGACGACGTCGACGCGGTCGCCTTCCTCGGGCCGGTCGGCACCTTCTCGGAGATCGCCGCCCGCCAGGCGGCCGAGCTCGTCGGGAGGCCCGCTGCCAGGCTCGTGCCGTGCGAGGGCTTCGACGACGTGATCGGATCCGTCGTCGGTGGCGGCGCCGGGCTCGGGGTGCTACCGATCGTCAACTCGTCGTCGGGTCTCGTGGAGCTGGCGGCGGCGGGGCTGCTGCGCAGCCGGCGGCTTGTCGCCGGTGGCGTCATCGACGTCTCGATCCGGTTCGACGCCTACGCCGTCGGCGACGACTTGCAGGCGTTGGGCCCTTCGCCTGTGATCTACAGCCACCCGCAGGCCTTCTCGCAGTGCGCGCATTTCATCGGGCGGCTCGGCTGGCGGTCCGTCGCCTGCGACTCGACGGCCGCGGCGTGCGCGCGGGCCGGACGCGAGCGCGACGGCATCGCCATCGCGGCGCGGGGTCAGGCCGAGCCATTTGGACTGGTGACCGTCGAACGTGATGTCGGCGACCTCTCCGGGGTGCTGACGCGGTTCCTCGTGCTGGGGCGCGCCGGCGCCTTCGTCGAGAACGTCGGCGAGAACGACCCCACCTACCGCTGGCTCTGGCTGCTCGAGAGCGACGAGAGGTTGGCTCCGGCGAGACGCCGGCGGCACGGCGCGCGCTACGACGAGATCGTCGTCGGTGGCTCCCGCCTCACCATGGTCGTGACGACGAGTGCGCGTCCTCCCGCCCCGAAGGCGAAGGCGCTGCCGCTCGGTCACCTGCCGTGGTCGCCGCGCACGCCGATCGTGCGGGTTCCGTAGGCGCTCGCTCGCCGGACGGTCCACCCCGCGCCCGTCAGCGGAACCGGCCGCCCGCCGAGGGCCGAGTAGCGTCGAGCCGTGGCTGAGTCCCCTTCTTCCCGGAGTTCTTCGGCGCGCCAGCGTCGCCCGGCGGGTTCGGCGTCGGCTCGGCGCAACCCGCTGCATGCCACCGGTCGTGGCTCGGCTTCCCTCGCGCCGGGAGCGAGCGGGCGGCGGGCCCCGTCCGCGCCGCGGACGAACCACGGGCGCGCCGGCTTTTCCCGGACGGGCGCGGCCGGGTTCGGTGGCGAGCGACGCGGGCGGGACAGCGAACGGCGTGGCGCGCCTGCGCGCGTTGTCGGCGCACGTCAGCGCGGCGAGTCGCCACGCGTCGGGGAGTTCCGGGCGCGCAACCCGCGCCCGGCGGGATCGGATGCGGGGTCGGCGCGGCCGTCTTCGGCGTCGCGCCCTCGGCCCCGACCCACGGCCGTCCGGACCGCGGGTCGGGCGCGGAGTCGCGACCGCGAGGCCGGCGCGGCCGCGACCGGTGTGTCGGGCCGAGCTGCGCGGCGCGGCGTCGGCGCCGCCGCCCTGGCGCGCCGTGCCGGACCTCTGGCGCGCGGCGACGGGCGCCCACCCCGGCGGTCGACGGCCGACGGCACCGGCGCGGCTCGGGCGACCCCGCGGGCGCACCCCGGCGTGCCGGCCCCGCGGGATCGCGCGCGTGACGACTTCCGCCGGGCCGGTCGGGCCGGCTGGGGGGGCGTGGCCCGTCGTGGCGCGGTCGGGGTTCGCCGGGATCCGCAACGTGATCGCGGACGACGTGGGTCGCGCTCCGCCGGGCGTGACGCGCCCCAGCGCGACACGGGTTCCGGCCGAGTGGTTGCCGCCCCGTCACGACGGCGCCTCGCAGGCCCGGTTCCGCCGGAGCGTGTGGCACGCCCGGCGAGGGTCGCGGGCGCCTCGGCTGCGGTGAGGAAGCGCGCGCCGCGTCCGCGCGGCCGTGTCGTCCCCGACGCCGTCAAGGAGGAGCTCTCCTCGTTCGCCGCGAGCAAGCTCGCGGCGCATCTCGAGGCCCGACTCGCCGACGCCGCCCGGGCCTACGAGCGGGACCGCTACTACGACGCGCAGTCGATCCTGCGCGAGCTCGCCCGGACGGCCCCCGGGGTCGCGGCGGTCCGCGAGCTCTACGGTCTCACGCTCTACCGGCTCGGCAACTGGAAAGGGGCGCTGCGGGAACTACGGGCGTTCGCCGACCTGACCGGTTCGTTCGACCAGCACCCGGTGCTCGCCGACTGCGAGCGCGCCCTCGGCCGTCACGATCGGGTGGCCGAGATCTGGTCCGAGCTGTGCCGGGCGGGGGCCGGCAGCGACGTCCTCGCCGAGGGGCGCCTCGTCATGGCGGGATCGCTCGCCGATCGCGGTCGGGTCAAGGAGGCGATCGCGTTGCTCGGGCCTGCCGCCTCGCGGCACGTCCGCCGGCCGCACGAGCGCCACGTGCGGCAGTGGTACATGCTCGCCGACCTCCACGAGCGCAGCGGCGACATCCCGCGCGCCCGCGAGCTCTTCGCCCGGGTGGTGGCGGCCGAACCCGAGCTCTCTGACGCGGCCGAGCGGTTGGCCGGTCTGCGCTGACAGCCGGTCGAGAGACGCCGCCGTCCAGGACGTCTATCTGGACGGGTCGGTCACGCTCGCCTGAGCGCGGGGTGTGAACCGGGATAGTTCGGGTGCGCCAGTACGATGGTGGCCTGATCCGTGAAGACAGGCACACCGCTTTGAGCGACACCGTCGGCCACCCGGGCGGACACAAAGTCCGCACGCTGGAGAGTGTCGTCATCCGGTTCGCCGGGGACTCGGGCGACGGCATGCAGGTGACCGGTGACCGGTTCACGGCCGAGAGCGCCGTGTTCGGCAACGACCTCGCGACCCTCCCTGACTTCCCGGCCGAGATCCGCGCCCCCGCCGGCACGCTGCCCGGGGTGTCCGCCTTCCAGGTGCAGATCGCCGCCTACGACATCTTGACGCCGGGCGACGAGCCGAACGTGCTCGTGGCGATGAACCCGGCGGCGTTGCGGACGAACATCGCCGACCTCGCCAAGGGCGGCACGTTGATCGTCAACTCCGACGCCTTCGACGAGCGCTCGCTCGAGAAGGCGGGGTACGTCTCGAACCCGCTCGCCGACAGGAGCCTCTCGGGGTTCCGCGTCTACGAGATCCCGATGACCTCGCTCACCCTGAAGGCCTGCGAGCCGACCAACGCCAAGCGCCGTGACGCCGAGCGGAGCAAGAACTTCTTCGCCCTCGGGATCATCTCGTGGCTCTACAACCGGCCGACCGGCACGACGCTCGAGTGGATCGTCGCCCGTTACGGGGCCAAACCACTCGTCGTCGAGGCGAACACGCTGGCGTTCAAGGCCGGCTACAACTTCGGTGAGACGGCCGAGCTGTTCGACTCGTCCTACCGGGTCCCCGCCTCCGAGCTCGGCCCCGGCGAGTACACGAACATCACCGGCAACACCGCGCTCGCCTGGGGGCTCGTCGCCGCCTCGCAGCTGTCGGGGCTCCGGCTCTTCCTCGGCGCCTACCCGATCACGCCCGCTTCGGAGCTCCTGCACGAGCTCGCCAAGCAGAAGCACTTCGGCATCGTCACCTTCCAGGCCGAGGACGAGATCGCCGGGGCCGGCGCGGCCCTCGGCGCGTCCTTCGGCGGCTCGCTCGGCGTGACGACGACGAGCGGGCCGGGGATCGACCTCATGAGCGAGACGATCGGTCTCGCCGTCTCACTGGAGCTGCCGCTCGTCATCGTCGACGTGCAACGCGGCGGACCCTCGACGGGACTGCCGACCAAGACCGAACAGAGCGACCTGCTGCTCGCGATGCACGGCCGCCACGGCGAGGCGCCCGTGCCGGTCGTCGCGGCACGCACCCCCGGTCACTGCTTCGAGGCGGCGATCGAGGCGGCACGGATCGCCCTCAAGTACCGCACGCCGGTGTTCCTGCTCTCCGACGGCTACCTGGCCAACGGCTCCGAGCCCTGGCGGGTCCCAGACGTCGCCGAGCTGCCCCAGATCGGCGTCGAGTTCGCGCAACACCCCAACCACACCGACGACGGGGTGTCGACGTTCTGGCCCTACCTGAGGGATCCCGCGACCCTCGCCCGACCCTGGGCCGTGCCGGGCACGCCGGGTCTCGAGCACCGCCTCGGGGGCATCGAGAAGGCCGACGGCTCCGGCGACGTCTCCTACGACCCCGACAACCACGACCGGATGGTGCGGCTGCGCGCCGCCAAGGTGGCCGGCATCGCGACGGACATCCCGCCCGTCGAGGTCGACGACCCCGACAGGGCGGAGCTCCTCGTCCTCGGCTGGGGATCGACCTACGGGGCGAACGCCGCAGCGGTGAAACGGATCCGCGCCCGCCACGGCAGCGTCGCCCAGGCCCACCTCGTGCACGTCAACCCCTTCCCGGCGAACCTCGGCGAGGTGCTCGGCCGCTATCGCCGGGTCCTCGTCCCGGAGAACAATCTCGGCCAGCTCGCCGGGCTCGTCCGGGCGCAGTTCCTCGTCGACGCCGTGACGCTGTCCGCCGTCCGCGGCATGCCTTTCCGCATCGCCGAGGTCGAACGGGCGATCAGCGATCTCCTGGCGCTGGCGTGAGCGAGAGGGAACGAGAGGCCACCCGATGACCGACGCCGCGGCTCCCCCCACCACGAGGAAGGACTGGGCGAGCGACCAGGAGGTGCGGTGGTGCCCGGGCTGCGGCGATTACTCGATCCTCGCCGCGATGCAGTTCTTGCTGCCCGAGCTCGGGGCGAAGCGCGAGAGCACCGTGTTCGTCTCGGGGATCGGCTGCGCGGCGCGCTTCCCGTACTACATGAACACCTACGGCCTGCACTCGATCCACGGCCGGGCACCGGCGATCGCGACGGGGCTCGCGCTCAGTCGCCCGGACCTCGACGTCTGGGTGATCTCGGGCGACGGCGACGCCCTCTCGATCGGCGGCAACCACCTCATCCACGCCCTGCGGCGCAACGTCAACTTCACGATCCTCATGTTCAACAACGAGATCTACGGGCTCACCAAGGGCCAGTTCTCGCCGACCTCGGAGGTCGGCAAGGTGACGAAGTCGTCGCCGTTCGGCTCGCTCGACACGCCGTTCAACCCGTTGTCGGTGGCGCTCGGCGCCGAGGCCTCGTTCGTCGCGCGGACCCACGACCTCGACCGCAAGCACATGATGGAGATCTTCCGGCGGGCCTACGAGCACGAGGGTTCTGCCTTCGTCGAGATCTACCAGAACTGCAACGTCTTCAACGACGGTGCCTTCGAGAAGGTGAGCGGCAAGGAGGCCCGGGCCGACATGCTCATCCCGCTCGAGCACGGCAAGCCGATCCGTTTCGGCGCCGAAGGCGAGCACGGCGTCGTGCTCCGTCGCGACGGGACGCTCGAGATTGTCGAGGTCGCGGACGTCGGCGAGGACGCCCTCCTCGTCCACGACGAGGCCCGGGAGAACCCGGGGGTGGCCTTTCTGCTCTCCCGGCTCGCCCGGGGGCCGTTCGAGCCGACGCCGATCGGAGTGTTCCGCGCGATCGCCCGGCCGCACTACGGCGCGCTCTTGGAGGCTCAGATCGCCGAGGTCGCGCGACAGAAGGGCGGCGGGGACCTCGCCGCGCTCTTGCGATCCGGGACCACCTGGACCGTCGCCTGAGAGGCGACCGGCGGCAAGACCCTCAGCGGTCGAGCGGGCGGAAGACGAAGCCGGTGCGGGGTTTCGGGTGGAAATACGTCGACTTCGGCGGCATTCTCCCGCCCGCGCGCACCGTCTCGGCGAGCTGATCGACCGTCGCCGGCCGCACGAGCGCGGCGGCCTGGGCGCGTCCAGCCCGCACGGCGTCGAGACAGCGACCCGTGCCGTGCTCGTGGTCGGTCCTGTGGGGCGGGAGCGCGGCGAGCGCCGCGTCGACCCGGCGGGAATCGGGTGCGCCGCGCCGCGCCGGCTCGTCTGTTCTCGGGAGAAGGAGCCACGCCCCGCACGCGGTGACGAGCGCCGCGGTGCCCCGGGTCGCCATCTGCCCGGTGAGGGCGTCCAGGTCAGCCGTCACGGGCTCGAGGCGGAAGCAGCGGGCGAGGGCCCCGAGAAGATCGAAGCCGTCCGGCAGCCCGGACACGAGCCGGTGGATGGCGTGTAGCGCGAGCTCGGCCGGGGCGAGCTCGGCGACGAACGCCATGATGGAGTCGCAGCCGTCGGGCGTGTCCGCGTGGCGTGCCGGGCACTCGGCGCGGTAGCGGTCCGCCGTCTCGTGACGGTGGTGGCCGTCGGCGATGACGACCGGCTCGGGGGCGACGAGGGTGGCGATCGAACGGAGCGCCGATTCGTCGTCGACGCGCCACATCTCGTGCTCCGTCGCCTCGTCGTCGGTCGCCGCCACGTGCTCGCGGGACCGCTCGATCACCGCCGTACAGGCCGCCGTGAGACCCGGGGCGAGCGAGAGCCCCCAGATCGGCGAGCAATTGACCCGGCAGGCGCGCAGCAGATCGAGGCGGTCCCTGCCGGGGGCGGCCATCGTCTGTTCATGCGGCACGACGGCGCCGCCGAAGGGCTCGAGGCCGAGGGCGCCGATGACCCCCGTCGTTCCGCGCGGCCGACCGGCGTCGTCGAGGTAGCTCATCTTGTAGACGTAGAGCGAGGGTGACGGGTCGCGCACGAGCACCCCCTCGGCCCGCCACGCCTCGAACAACGCCGCGGCGACCCGGTAACGGTCGAGGCCACGGGCCGCGTCGGGCGCGGGGAGCTCGACGTGGATCGCGTTGTAGGGGCTGCGTTCGGCGAGCCGGCTGCGCTCCGCGGCGTCGACGACGTCGTAGGGCGGTGCGATGAGGTCAGCGAAGGGCGCCGCGGCCGCGCTGTAGCGCAGTCCACGAAACGGTTCGAAGCGGGGCACGGCACCTGCGTAGCACAGCGGCTCCCCGCCACCCCAACGCTCCGGCCACGGCGAGCGACGGTCCGACACTTGTTGGTCCAAGTTCCATCGGCCGTCCCCACCCGGACCCGCGGCCGAGACGATGGTCCGCAGCGCGCCTCGTGGGGAATCGCCGGCCGGCTTCCCGGGCGCTCCGCCCCACCAGGGGCGACGGCGCGGCGTGCCCGCCGAGCGGAAGGTCCCGCAGCGCGGTCGGGCTCCCGCGCGCGGCGTCGCCGCGGCCTCCGCTGCTCGGCCGGGCGAGGAAGTCCGGTCCGAACCACGGATCGAGGTCTTCGGGGAGCTGGCCGTGAACCGGGCGCACGGTCGCGGCGCCGGGCAGATCGTCACCGCCAGCCGAGGCGGCCGTGCCTATCCGGGTGGGCCGGGGTTCAGCTGCTGGGCAAGCAACAGGCCCCCCAACAAACCGGAATCCTCGTCGAGTCCGGGAGCGACGAGGATCTCCGCGAGGTCGGTGGCCTCCGGGAAGTACGAAGCGTCGAGCAGCTCGGCGACCGCCGAGCGGATCCCGTCCAGGAGTCCCGGCTGGCGCAGCACGCCGCCGCCGATGACGATCCGCTGCGGCCGGCAGACGCAGATCAAGTTGTTGATGCCGAGGGCGAGGTACTCCGTTTCGAGCTGCCAGGCCGCACCGTCTCGCAACTTTGTCGCCGGTATCCCGTAACGCGCCGACAACGCGGAGCCGGAGGCCAAACCCTCCCAGCAGTTGCCGTGGAAATCACAGGATCCCTGCCAGGGATCGTCCCGGCGCTGGGGGATCCGCATGTGCCCCATCTCGGGGTGTCTCGCGCCGCGAATCAGGTGTCCCGCGACGATCGCCCCCACCCCGATGCCCGTCCCGACCGTGATGTAGAGAACGTCATCGAGACCCTGGGCCGCTCCGAGGGACCATTCCGCTAGGACCGAGGCCCTGACATCGGTGTCGAGCGCCACAGGAACCGCCAGTGCGTGCGCGAGTTCGTCGCGGAGTGGAAACCCCTGCCAACCGTGCTTCGGCGTGACCGCGATCCGCCCGGCGAGGACGTCGAGCGGCCCAAAGGACGCCACACCGAGCGCGTCGAGGGCCCTGCCCTGTGCGCGGAACCAGCTGTCGATCCTCCCCACCGTCGAAGCCGGATCGTCTCCCGTCCCGCAACTGCCCCTGGCCACGAACGAGTTGGCGCCGTCCCCCACGGCGTACCTGCAGTTGGTCCCGCCGAGATCCACCGCACCGAACCAAGCCACGCGCTGTTCCTTCCCCGCGGGCGCCGCGCCGAAAGCTGACCCCTGCCGCCCACGAGACTCGAGGAGCAACAGGACCGCGTTCTACACAGCACGGATCTGGAGGGGAGACGCGGGCGCCGCACGGCCCCGGTCTCATGCTCGTGTCCGTGACGGGCACACCGTAACTTCTGGGCAGCGCGGTGGGATGGATCTCCCGTCGCGGCGCCTGGCCGACACGCCCGGTCGGGCAAACCGTGCCGTCGAGATCGGTGGACGACGCGATGACCTGGCGAAGGCGCGCGGCGATCCCGCAGAAACCGCCGCGGGGCGCGGCGCGTCCCGTCTGCGGGGAGCATCCCACCAGGGTCGCGGCGAACGTCGAGCCACAGTCCGTCGACGCTCGCCGTCCGCAGATCGGACCGCTCGTGGGCTCGCCGCGCACGTGACCGTCAGGTGATGGTCGCGACCGACGGCCGCTCCGGCGACGGTCTCGTTGTCGCGAGCACTCGGGTCGATCGGTTCGCCGGAAACTCGCTCGACGGTGAAGATGTCGATCCGGAGTCGCGGGATGCGCGCCTCGGACGACCCGTTCCAGATTCGTCGACGGCGAGGCGCGGGTGCAGAACCACTGCGGTGACACTGTTTCGACGTCGTCGCCGGTCGGCGCGCCGCGGCTTCGGTTCGGGGGTGCTCTTCTCGCTGGGGGCGCGCCGATGGGAGGATGGCCGCCATGTCGAAGCAGTTGTCGATCCTTGTCGACCTCGACGGCGTTGTCTGGCGCGCCGAGGAGCCGGTCGCCGGCGCGGCGGCCGCGCTCGGGCGCCTCAGCGCCGCGGGTCATCGTGTCGCCTACTTCACGAACAACTCCTTCCCGACCGTCGCCGACAACGTGGCCAAACTCGGGCAGATGGGCGTGACGACGACCCCCGAGCTCGTGCTCAGCTCGGCGCAGGCCGCGGGGACACTCGGCGTCCCCGGTGAAAGGGCACTCGTCGTCGGTGGTCCCGGGATCGCCGAGGCCCTCGGCGAGCGAGGTCTCAGCGTCGTGGCGTGCGACGGGCCGGGGGAGAGCGCGGGGTTCGACCTGGTCGTCGTCGGGATCGACCCGGCGTTCGACTACGGCCGGCTGGCACGGGCGATGGCCGCCGTCGGCAACGGCGCGCGGCTCATCGGCACGAACAGCGACGCGACGTATCCGACCCCGGCGGGCGAACTGCCCGGCGGCGGTTCCCTCCTCGCCGCCGTCACCGTGGCGAGCCACGTCGACCCGGTCGTGGCGGGCAAGCCGCACGAACCGGCAGCCGAGCTCGTGCGCCGTCGCCTCGGACGGGTCGACCTCATGATCGGCGACCGGCTCTCGACCGACGGGGCCTTCGCCCGTCGGCTCGGGGCGGAGTTCGGGCTCGTGCTCTCCGGCGTGACGCCGGCCGATCACGATCCGATCGATCCGGCGCCGGATCACGAGGCGCGGGACCTCGCGCAGCTCGTCGACCTCATCGGGTAAGCGTGCGCGCGCCGTCGTTTCCTGGGTGATCGACGGTACGCTGGGAATATGGAACCAGATTCGGGCGGTAAAGAATCAATCAAAGACAGTGTCCGGCGTTATGTCGAGTCGACCGTCTCATGTTCCAAGATGAGCCGGCCCGAGCTCGAGAGGATCATCGGCGAACTGCTGCGCGGAGAAGGCAAGAGTCGGGAACGCGTCGAGGAGCTCCTCGACGAGTTGCGTGCCCGTTCGAAAAGGAGCGTCGATCGGTTCAGCGAACTCGTCCGCTCCGAGATTCGCCGGGAGTTCGACTCCTTCTCTTCGACGCGGCGTGACGAGATCGGCGAGTTCCTCGAGCGCCTCGTGGCGCTCGTCGGCGAGTACTTCGGTTCGAACCGTGCCCAGCGAGCCGGCGCGGCCGGCGCGAAGAAGGCGGCGGCAAAGAGCGCGGCCAAGAAGGCCCCGGCCAAGAGAGCCCCGGCCAAGAAGGCCGCCAGCACTGCTCCGGCGAAGACGGCCGCGCCGAAGAAGGTTGCCGCGAAGAAGACCGCGCCCAGCAAGGCTGCGGGGAAGAAGGCTTGAGCGCCGAGAACACGTCGCGGCTGCCTGCTTTCCCGAGAGACGGGTCCTTGGCGGGTTCGAGAAGGCGGTGCGCTACGGTGCGCGCAGACCGGCGCGTCGTCGGACGCGTTCCACCGCGAGGATGACAGCATGGGAGATCTTCCGTCGCCCGCCGCCGAACGGCGCATAGCTCTCGTCGTTCACCCGTTCCGACCCGAGGCGGCGGCGTTGGCGGCCCGGGCCCGGGAATGGTGGGAGGGCCGCGGCTACGTCGTCGTCGACGTCGACGAGAAGGATCTGGGCGACACCAAGCCGGCCGACGCGTTCGAGTTCGCCGTCAGCCTCGGTGGTGACGGGACGATGCTGCGGACCGCGCAGTTCAGCGTCGGACGGAGCGTCCCCGTCCTCGGCGTGAATCTCGGCAGCCTCGGCTACCTCGCCCAGGTCGAGCCCACGGGAATGGAGGCGGCATTCACCCGGCTCGTCAGCGGCGACTACCAGGTCGAGGAGCGAATGGTCCTCGAGGTCCACGTCGTGCGGGCCAGGGGCGACGACATCACGGCGTTCGGGCTGAACGAGGCCGGGGTCGTGAAGACGACGCCGGGGCGCACGATCCGGCTCGACGTCACGATCGCCGGGCATCCGTTCCTGAGCTACGTCGTCGACGGGATCATCGTCGCGACGCCGACCGGATCGACCGGCTACAACCTGTCGCTGCGGGGTCCGATCGTCTCGCCGCAGTTGCGCTTGCTCATCGTCACGCCGATCTCGCCGCACATGTTGTTCGATCGGTCGCTCGTCCTCGACCCCGACGAGGTGGTGCGGATCGAGCCCAGAGGAGGGCCTCTCGCGGTCCTCGTCGTCGACGGGTCGACGGTGGTTTCGGTCAGCCCCGACGACGCGGTCGAGGTCTCCGGCAGCCCGCAACCGGCGCACATCGTGCGGTTCGGGCCGAAGCGGTTTCACTCGATCCTGCGGGCGAAGTTCGGGCTCGGGGAGCGCTAACTGCGGCCGTGCTCGGCGAACTGCGAGTCCGCGAGCTGGGGGTGATCGAGGACGTCGACATCGTCTTCGGTCCCGGGCTGACGGCGATCACGGGCGAGACCGGGGCCGGCAAGACGCTCGTCGTCGAGGCGCTCGAACTGCTCGTCGGGGGACGGGCCGACGCCTCGATCGTGCGCAGCGGGGCTGTCGAGACGACGATCGAGGGTCGCTTCGTCGCCGGCGACGCCGAGGTCGTCCTGGCGCGGACCATTCCGCGCACGGGTCGCTCCCGTGCCGCCGTCGACGGACGGCTGGCGCCACTCGCCGCCCTCGAGGAGGCCGGGCGTGACCTCGTCGACCTCTATGGGCAGCACGCTCACCAGTCGCTGCTGCGACCGACGACCCAACGGTCGGCCCTCGACCAGTTCGCGGGGGTCGACCTCGAGCCGGTGCGGGGACTGCGCCGCGAGATCGCCGCCTGCGACGAGGAGCTCGCCGCCCTCGGCGGCGACGAACGCCAGCGCCGGCGCGAGCTCGACCTGCTGCGTTTCGAGGCCGACGAGATCGCCGCGGCGGCGATCGTCTCGGCCGACGAGGACGAAGCACTCGCCACCGAGGAGGAGACGCTGCGCGCCGCGGCGTCGCTGCGCGAGTCGGTGACGTCCGCCTACGAGACCCTCGAGGGCGGGGCCCGCCCCGGGGCGCTCTTCGACCTCGGTGGGGCGCTCGAAGCCCTCGGGCACCACGATCTTCTCGCCACCTATGCCTCACGGTTGCGTGGACTCGTCGCCGAGCTCGCCGATCTGTCGACGGAGCTGCGCCGCGCCGCGGAGACCTTCGAGGAGAGCCCCGAACGGCTCGAGGAGGTGCGGGCGCGACGCCAGCTGCTGCGCAGCCTGGTCCGCAAGCACGGCGACGAGCTCGCCGACGTGCTCGCGGCGGCGAGTCGCATCGCGGCGCGGGTTGCCGCCATCGAGGACACGGACGCCCGCCGCGCCGAGATCGAGGCGCGACGCGCCCGGCTCCGCGCCGAGCTCGCGGCGGCAGAGGAGCGCGTCGGCGAGGCGAGGCGCGCCACGGCGCCGCAGCTCGCCGGGATGGTCGAGCGCCACCTCCACAGCCTCGGGCTCGCCCAGGCGCATCTCGACGTCGTCGTCCCGGCCGAGGGGATCGGTGACGAGGTGGAGTTCCGCCTCGCCGCCAACCCCGGCGAGGCGGCGTTGCCGCTCGCCAAGGTCGCCTCGGGCGGCGAGCTCGCCCGGGCGATGCTCGCGCTCCGTCTCGTGCTCACGTCGATGCCACCGACGCTCGTCTTCGACGAGGTCGACGCCGGGATCGGCGGCGCGGCCGCGCTCGCGGTCGGCGCGTCGCTCGCCGAGCTCGGGGCCGATCACCAGGTGCTCGTCGTCACCCACCTCGCTCAGATCGCGGCGTGCGCCGACAATCACCTCGTCGTCGAGAAAGGCGAGGAAGGTGCGCGCACGATCGCCCGCGTGCGTCCCGTCGCTGGTCACGACCGCGTCGTCGAGCTCTCACGGATGCTCTCGGGCCATCCCGAGAGCGAGGTCGCCCGTGAACACGCCGCGGAACTGCTCGAGAAGGTGGGCGCGCGCCGATCGCTGTGAAGAACGCCCCCGGTCCGTGATGTCGGGGGCCGGTTTCACCGGGTGCGAGGCGCTCGACCGGTCACCGCCGGCGGGTCGACGAGGAGCGTCCGGTCGACGGGGATGCCCCGTCGCCGCCCGGACGTGGGGAGGAGCGATGCCGCAGCGGGCCGGCCGGGAGGGGCCCACGCCGATCCGCACGGGGCCCGGACGCGCCCTGTAGCGTTGCTTGGGCCGACCAGCGGAGGATGGCGTGGTGAAGTTCGTGTTCGTGACCGGGGGGGTGTCGAGCTCCCTCGGGAAGGGACTCACCGCCTCTTCGCTCGGTCGACTGCTCAAGTCCCGTGGTCTGCGGATCACGATGTGCAAGCTCGACCCGTATATCAACTTCGATCCCGGGACGTTGAACCCCTTCGAGCACGGCGAGGTCTTCGTCACCGACGACGGGGGCGAGACCGACCTCGATCTCGGGCACTACGAGCGGTTCATCGACGAGACCCTCTACCGGATCTCGAACTCGACCACCGGGCAGATCTACTCCTCGGTCATCCAAAAGGAGCGCCACGGCGACTACCTCGGCCGGACCGTCCAGGTCATCCCGCACATCACCGACGAGATCAAGGAGCGGATCAAGCGGCTCGCCACCGACGAGATCGACGTCGTCATCACCGAGATCGGCGGGACGGTCGGTGACATCGAGATCGTGCCCTTCCTCGAGGCGATTCGGCAGTTCCGCCACGACGTCGGGCGCGAGAACGTCTGCTACGTCCACCTCACGCTCGTGCCGTTCCTCGCGCCCTCGGGCGAGCTGAAGACGAAGCCGACCCAGCACTCGGTCACCGAGTTGCGCAGCCGCGGCGTCCAGCCCGACGTCATCGTGTGCCGTTCGAATCGCGAGCTGAACGAGGGGCTGAAGCGCAAGATCTCACTGCTCTGCGACGTGCCGATCGAGGCCGTCATCTCCGCAGTCGACGCGAAGAGCATCTACGAGATCCCGTTGCTCCTCCACGAGGAGGGCTTCGACACGATGGTCTGCGAGACGCTGAAGCTCGACGGCCCGGACGTGACGGTCGACCTCTCGAGCTGGGAGCGGATCGTCGAGCGCATCTCGACCGCGACGGACACCGTGCGGATCGGGATGATCGGCAAGTACGTCGGCCTACCCGACGCCTACCTCTCCGTCGTCGAGTCGCTCCACCACGGCGGCTTCTTCCACGACGTCAAGATCGCCATCGAGTGGATCGAATCCGAGACCGTCGAGGAGTCGGTCGTCGAGGCGGCGCTCGGCGGTCTCGACGGGATCGTCATTCCCGGCGGCTTCGGCGTGCGCGGGATCGAGGGCAAGATCGCCGCCGCCAAGTACGCGCGCGAGCACGACCTGCCTTGCCTCGGCCTGTGTCTCGGGCTCCAGGTGATGGTGGTCGACTACGCTCGCTCGATTCTCGGGCTCGTCGGGGCGAACTCGCGGGAGTTCGACGCCGCGACCCCGTACCCGGTGATCGACCTGATGGACGAGCAGACGGGCGTTACCGACCTCGGCGGCACGATGCGGCTCGGGGCCTACGTCGCCCGTCTCGAGGAGGGGAGCCGGGTCGCCCGGATGTACGGCGAGACGACGGTGAGCGAGCGTCACCGGCACCGCTACGAGGTGAACAACCGCTTCCGCCAGCGTCTCGAGGATCAGGGCCTGCGCTGCTCGGGCACCTCGCCCGACGGCCGACTCGTCGAGTTCATCGAGCTGCCCGGGCATCCCTTCTACATCGGGACCCAGGCGCACCCGGAGTTCAAGAGCCGCCCGGACCGGCCGCACCCGCTGTTCCGGGAGTTCATCGGGGCCTCCGTCGTTCGGGCACGGGCGCGCAACCCGCACCTGTTCGAGGTCGGGCTCGATGTCGCCTCCTGAGCAGGCGTTCCGTCAGGTCGACGAGCGCGAGCTCATCGCCACCTCGTACCTGCGCTTCGTCGAGGCCTCGTTCGTCGATCCCGACGGCAGCTCCTTTCAGCGCCAGATCGTGCGCCATCCCGGCGCGGTCTGCATCGTGCCCGTGGAGGCGGACGGGACCGTCGTCATGATCCGCCAGTTCCGCGCCCCCCTCGGCCGGGCGATCCTCGAGATCCCCGCCGGCAAGCTCGACGTGCCCGGCGAACCACCCGACGAGTGCGCGCGGCGCGAGCTCGCCGAGGAGGTCGGCCGGGTCGCCGGCCGCTTCAGCGAGCTCGGTTCGTTCTACAACTCGCCGGGGTTCAGCGACGAACGCACGACGTGCTTCCTCGCTGAGGAGCTCTCGGCCGTCGAGCGCGCCACCCAGGGGATCGAGGAGCACTTCATGACGCTCGAGCACGTGCCGCTCGACGGCGTCTGGGGGCTCGTCGAGACCGGCGCGCTCGTCGACGCGAAGACGATCATCGCCTGCGCGCTCGCCGCACGGGCGCGAGCGGCGCGCGACGCCGGCTAGGTCGGGGACCGCGCGACCCGCGGTGGCGCACGAGACCCCGCTCAGCGCTGACGCCGAGGAGTACCTGTCGTACCTCACGGTCGAGCGCGGCCGCGCCGCCAACTCGGTCCTCTCGTATCGCCGGGACCTCGCCTCCTACGAGCGCTACCTCGCCGGGCGACGGCTCGCCCTCGGTGACGTCACCCCCGCCGTCGTCGAGGAGTACCTCGGCGCGCTCGCCGCGGCGGGCCGCGCGGCCTCCTCGCGGGCCCGCGCCCTCGCCGCGATCCGCGGTCTGCACGCCTTCTGTCTTGACGAGCGGGGCGCGGCCCTCGATCCGACCGGCGACGTGGAGGGACCCCGGGTGCCCGAGGGCGTCCCCAAGGCGCTCAGCGAGGCGGAGGTCGAGCTGTTGCTCGGCTCGGTCGTCGGAGACGACCCCCGGGCGCGGCGCGACCGCGCCATCCTCGAGCTCCTCTACGCGACGGGGATCCGCATCTCCGAACTCGCCGGGCTGTCGATCGCCGACCTCGACGCGCCGGGCGGCATCGTCCGGGTCCTCGGCAAGGGCTCGAAGGAACGCATCGTGCCAGTCGGCCGCTTCGCCCTCGCGGCCCTCGCGGCCTGGCTCGGTCCGGGCGGCAGGCGGGGCATCGCGGCCAGCAAGCGGCGCGCCCGCCCCGACGCGCAGGCGATGTTCCTCTCGACGCGGGGACGCCGGATGAGCCGGCAGGCGGTCTGGACCGTCGTCAACACCTGCGCGCGGCGCGTCGGGCTGGCGGACCGGGTCACGCCGCACGTGCTGCGCCATTCGTTCGCCACGCATCTTCTCGACCACGGCGCCGACATCCGGGTCGTCCAGGAGTTGCTCGGCCACGCCTCGATCACGACGACCCAGGTCTACACGAAGGTTTCCCAGGAACACCTCCGCCGGGCGTACCTGGCGGCGCATCCCCGGGCGCGCCGCCGGTCGGTCGGGGGACGGGCGAGGTGAGCGCGTCGCCGTCCGGGCGCCTCGTGCAACGGGTCGGCACGCCTGCGAACTAGTCTGTTCGCCGTGACCAACGAGGCCCCGACGATCGACTACCGCACGCTGCTCGAGGCTGAGCGCGCGTCGCTCGAGCGTCAACTCACCGAGCTCGGATTCGGCACCGGCACGAGCACCGGGTTGTCGTACGACTCGAACTTCGCCGACTCGAGCCAGGTCACCGCGGAGCGGGGCGAGGCCGAGACGCTGGTCGCGGAGCTGCGCAACGCGCTGGGCGAAGTCGAGCACGCGCTCGCCAAGGTCGACGCCGGCACCTACGGCAGATGCGAGAAGTGCGGCCAGCCGATCGGCGCCGCGCGGCTCGAAGCCAAGCCGGCGGTGCGCACGTGCATCGCCTGCGCGAACGCCCGACGCTGACGCCCCTTACGTGTCGCTGAGCCACGAGGCGCGCGTCGCGCGCTTTCACCGCAACGGTCCCTGGGCCGTCGCCATCGTCGCCATCCTCGCCCTCATCGTCGTCGAGGCCGACCGCCACCACGCGCTTCACAGCGAGGAGGCGCTGTTCTTCGTCGTCCTCATCCCGACGATCATCCTGCACGAGGTGAGCCACGGCGTCGTCGCCAACTGGTGCGGCGACGACACCGCCAAGCGCGCCGGGCGGCTCTCGCTCAACCCGATCCGCCACGTCGACCCCATCGGCACGGTGCTGTTGCCGATCCTCCTCATCGTGACGACGCACCTGGCGTTCGGCTGGGCCAAGCCCGTCCCGGTCCGCGTCGACCGCCTCCGCCACCCGCGCAACCAGGCCGTGCTCGTCGGGCTCGCCGGACCGGCGACGAACATCGTCCTCGCGCTCGCCGCCGGCTTCGCCTTCCATGCCGTGGCGAACATCCCGCAGCTCAGTCAGCTGTCGATCACCGCCTGGCCGCTCGGCGAGGAGGTCCTCTTCCTGTTCGGGATCGTGAACGTGATCATCGCCGTGTTCAACCTGATCCCGATCCCACCGCTCGACGGCTCCGCGGTCATCGAGTGGTTCCTGCCCCGCGAGTGGCTGCCCCAGTACTACCGGCTGCGGATGATGTCGCTCTTCTTCGTCCTCTTCCTCGTGCTCGTCGTGCCGGGCGCGCTCGACAGCGTGTTCAACTTCGGCACAGAGTGGTGGGGGCGCATCGTCGGCATCGGACCGGTCGTCATCGCGTAGCCCGCGGCCCCCGACCGCGGGCCCTCACCGGGGGACGAGGCCGACGGCCCGCTGGGCCCGCTCGAGCGTCACGGCGGCGATCCGCCGGGCCTGGTCCGCGCCCTGCCTGAGGATCTGGGCGAGGGCGCCGGTGTCGCGGGTGAGCTCGACGTAGCGCTCGCGGACCGGGCGGAGGAGTTCCACGACCGCCGCGGCGACGTCGGCCTTCAGCGCCCCGTAGGTGTCGTAGCGGGCCGCGAGCCTGGCGGGGGGCTCACCGGTGGCGGCCGCGAGCAGCTCGAGCAGGTTCGCGACCCCCGGCTTGTGGTCCCGGTCGTAGCGGACCTCGGTCTCGGCGTCGGTGACGGCGCGGCGGATCTTCCTGTCGATCTCGCCGGGCGGGTCGTCGATCGAGATCGTGCCCAGCGGCGAGGTCGCGCTCTTCGACATCTTCTGCTCGGGGTGCTGCAGGTCCATGACGCGCGCCCCCACCTCGGGCAGCTCGATCTCCGGGACGACGAAGGTCTCGCCGTAGGCAGCGTTGAACCGCAGGGCGAGATCGCGGGTGAGCTCGATGTGCTGGCGCTGGTCGTCGCCGACGGGGACGCGGTCGGTGTCGTAGAGGAGGATGTCGGCCGCCATCAGGGCGGGATAGGTGAAAAGGCCGGCGCGCACGGAGGCCTGGCCGCGGGACTTCTCCTTGAACTGCGTCATCCGTCGCAGCTCGCCGTACGAGGCGGTGCACTCGAGGAGCCACGAGAGCTCGGCGTGCTCGGCGACGTGGCTCTGCAGGAAGATCGTGCACAGCCCGGGGTCGAGCCCGACGGCGAGCAGGCCGGCGGCCGTCTCGAGGGTCTGGACCCGCAACTGCTCGGGTGGGGGCGGGCTCACGCCGCTGAGGGCGTGGAGGTCGACGACGCAGAACACGGCCTGGTCGGACCTTTGTCCTTCAACCCACTGGCGGAAGGCGCCGATGTAGTTGCCGAGGTGGAGCGAGCCGGAGGGCTGCACACCGGAGAAGATCCGTGCCATGGGAAGAACTTAGTGGCCAAGGCCAGATCGGACGGGCCGTTCACCCTCCGCGAGGTCGGCGACGGTAGCGTGCAGAGGTGGCCTACGAAGTCCATCTCGACGTGTTCGACGGGCCGTTCGCCCTGTTGCTGCAGTTGATCTCCGCCCAGGAGGTCGAGATCTACGAGGTCCGCCTTTCCGACATCGTCGACGGATTCCTCGCCGAGATGGCCCGCGCCGAGGAGGTCGACCTCGAGGTTTCGACGGAGTTCCTGCTCATTGCCGCGACCCTCATCGAGCTGAAGTGCCGCCGGCTCCTGCCCGGACGGGACGAGCTCGACCTCGAGGAGGAGCTCGCCCTCTACGAGGCCCGTGACTACCTCCTCGCCCGGCTCGTCGAGTGCCAGACCTTCAACGCCGCCGCGGCGACGCTCGCGGCGCGCGAGCAGGCCGCGGCCCGTTCGGTCCCGCGCCGGGCCGGCGCCGACGAGCGCTTCGCCGCGGTGGTGCCCGACCTGCTCGCGGGCGTGACGGCCGGGCGGCTCGCCGAGGTCGCCCGGCGCGCGCTCGCGGCGCGGCCCGTGCCCGTGATCGGCGACGCCCACGTGCTCGTCGACGAGGTGAGCGTCGCCCGCACGCTCGAGGACCTCGCCGGCGCGCTCGCCGCGCGCGGCGAGGCGAGCTTCCGCGAGCTGACCGCCGGTCTGGCCTCGACGGCGCACGTCGTGGCCTACTTTCTTGCCCTGCTTGAGCTGTACAAGCAGGAGCTCGTCGAGCTCGAGCAGCAGGCGACCTTCGGCGAGCTCAGGGTGCGGTGGACCGGCCGCGCCGACCAGACCCCCGAGGCCGCGGCGCAGACCGACGACCACCGCGGGCTCGACGTGGAGCGCACGCCGTGAGCCCGCTCCCGGACCAGTGGCGCGCCGACGCGGCCGCCATCGAGGCGGTCCTCACCGTCGCGACCGAACCGGTGCCGGCCGGACTCCTCGCCGGGCTCCTCGAGGTGCCCGTCGAGCGCGCCGACGAGCTGTGCGCCGCGCTGCGGCTGTCCTACGAAGAAGAGGAGCGCGGCTTCGAGCTCGTGCGGATCGCCGGCGGTTACCGTCTGCAGAGCCACCCGGCCTACCGCGGCTACGTCGAGCGGTTCATCCTCGACGACGCGCCGCACCGCCTCTCGCCGGCCGCGCTCGAGACGCTCGCCATCGTCGCCTACAAACAGCCGATCAGCCGGGCCCAGGTGGCGGCGATCCGCGGCGTGAACTGTGAGGGTGTGCTGCGGCTGCTCACCCAGCGCGGCTACGTGGAGCCGGTCGGCCGGGACGACGGTCCGGGACTGGCGATCCTTTTTGGGACGACCGCGACCTTCCTCGAGCGGCTCGGGCTCGACTCGCTGCGCGACCTGCCGCCGCTCGAAGGTTTCGTGCCGGACGCGGGAATCGTCGAGGGCCTGGAAAGGGCACTGCGCGCCGGCCCGGCGGAGTGACGAGCGACCCCCCCGAGGGCGTCCGCCTGCAGAAGGTGCTCGCCCGGACCGGCTTCGGCTCACGCCGGTCCGCCGAGATCCTGATCGAGGCGGGACGGGTGACGGTGAACGGGGAGGTCGCCCGGCTCGGCCGGCGCGTCGTGCCGGGGCGTGACCGGGTGGCCGTCGACGGCGTCGCCGTGGGGATCCTGCCCGGGCTCGTCTACTGGCTCGTGAACAAGCCGGTCGGGGTCGTCACGACGGCGCGCGACCCCGAGGGGCGCCCGACCATCCTCGATCTCGTGCCGGCGGAGCCGCGGGTATTCGCCGTCGGACGACTCGACGGCGCGACCGAGGGTCTCATCATCTGCACGAACGACGGCGAACTGGCGCAGCTGCTGGCCCATCCGAGCCACGGGGTCGAAAAGGAGTACCTCGCTGAGGTGGAGGGCGATCCCGCGCCCGCCGCGCTGCGGGCGCTGCGGGCAGGGGTCGAGATCGAGCCGGGCGTCGTCACGGCGCCGGCGAGGGTGGCGCGCCGCGGACCCGGGGTGCTGCGCATCGTCATCCACGAGGGCCGCTACCGCCAGGTGCGTCGGATGTGCGGGGCGGTCGGCCATCCGGTCCGCCGACTCGTGCGGACGCGGATCGGACCGCTCGCCGATGACCGTCTCGCACCGGGGGAGTGCCGCGCCCTGACGGCCGACGAGGTGCGGGCCCTGCGCGAAGCGGCCGGCCGGGCGGGAAGGGGCGGCCGGATCGGCACTGAGTAGGCTGCGAGGGCGATGGCGGTCGTTCTGCGGGCGGTGCGAGGCGCGACGACGCTCGACGAGGACACCGAGAGCCAGGTGCGCGAACGCGTCGCCGCGCTCGTCGAGGCGATCCTCGCGCGCAATTCGCTGCTGCCGGACGACCTCGTGAGCGCGATCTTCACCGCGACCGGGGACGTGACGTCGGCCTTCCCGGCGGCCGCGGCGCGGGCCGTCCCGGGCTTCGCCGACTTGCCGTTGCTCGGCTGCCAGGAGATGGCCGTCGCCGGGACGGTGCCCCGTTGCATCCGGGTCCTCGTCCACTGCTACACCGAGCGCGACCGGGCGGCGATCCAGCACGTCTACCTCGAGGGCGCGGCGTCGCTCCGCCCCGATCTCCTCGGCTGAGGACGGCCGCGATGCCGGGGGCGACGGCCGGCGGTCGCGGCCGCGGCGCGCGCCGCGACGGGCGGGTGGCGGGCCGGTCCCGATGAGCGGCCCGGCGCCGCCGACGGCGACGTTCTCGGAAGCCGGGCCCCTGCGCGGCGTGATCCGGGTGCCGGGTGACAAGTCGATCGCCCACCGCGCCCTCATCTGTGCCGCCCTCGCCTCCGGGACGTCGCGGCTGCGCGGCCTGCCCCGTGGTGACGACGTCGCGCGCACGCGCGCCGCGTTGGGGGCGCTCGGTGCCTATTTCGACCGCGAGACGGTCGTCGGCGGGCGGGAGCGGCTGCGCGCCCCGGACCGTCCCATCGACCTCGGCAACTCCGCGAGCGCGGTCCGCCTGCTCGCCGGGGTCTGCGCGACGCTGCCGTTCCGCTGCGTGCTCGACGGGGACGCCTCGGTGCGCCGGCGCCCGATGGACCGCGTCGTCGCGCCGTTGCGGGCGATGGGGGCCTCCGTCGAGGGTGCCGACGGCGGGAAGCTCGCGCCGCTCGACGTGCGGGGAGGCAGGCTCACCGGCATCGACTACACGCCGGCGGTGTCCTCTTCCCAGGTGAAAGGGGCGATCCTTCTCGCCGGTCTCGACGCCGACGGGGAGACGGTCGTGCGCGAGCCGGTGGCGACCCGCCGCCACACCGAGGAGCTGTTCGCGCGCTGTGGCGCGGCGATGGACGTCGACGAAGGGGCGGCGGGCTACGCGGTCACCGTCAGGCGCAGCGCCCTCGTGCCGTTCGAGATCGACGTCCCCGGCGACCCCTCGCAGGCGGCCTTCCTCGCCGTCGCGGCGAGCCTCGTCGCGGGCAGCGAGATCCGGATCGAGCACGTCTACTGCGGTCCGGGGCGCCTCGGCTTCGTCGACGTGCTGCGCCGGATGGGGGCGTCGATCGAGATCGTCCCGCGCGACGCGACGACCGGGGATCTCCTCGTGCGGCACGCGCCCCTCGTCGCCACGGCGATCAGCGGTGGCGAGATCCCCTCGCTCATCGACGAGCTCCCCGTCCTCGCCGTCGCCGCCGCCTTCGCCGACGGGGTGACGACGATCACCGACGCCGCCGAGCTGCGGGTGAAAGAGAGCGACCGTATCGCGACGATGGCCGCCGAGCTCGCCGTGCTCGGCGCCAGGGTGCGGGAGCTCCCCGACGGTCTCGTGATCAGGGGCGGCGGTTTCGCGCCGCACGGCACGGTGAGCTCGCACGGCGACCACCGGGTGGCGATGGCGCTCGCCGTGGCCGGGCTCGGCCCGTCGGGTGCGGTGCAGATCGAGGACTTCGCCGCTTCCGCGGTGACGTGGCCCGGCTTCATCGACGACCTGAGGAGCCTCGGGTGCCGGTGATCGCGATCGACGGGCCGGGCGGCGCCGGCAAGTCCTCCGTCGCGGCCGAGCTCGCCACCCGGCTGGGGGTGGCGCGCCTCGACACCGGGGCGATGTACCGGGCGGTGACGCTTCTCGCCTTGCGGCGGGGGATCCCCACCTCCGACGGCGCCCGGCTCGGCGAACTCGCCTGCGAGCTCGACCTCGAGGTCGCCGGACGCGTCACGGTCGACGGCGAGGACGTCACCGAGGCGATCCGCGCGCCCGGGGTCGACGCCGCGGTGAGCGCGGTCTCCGCCCACGCGGCCGTGCGCCGAGCGCTCGTCGCGCGCCAGCGTGCCTGGGTCGCCGCGCGCCGCTCCGGTGTCGTCGAGGGGCGCGACATCGGCACCGTCGTCCTGCCGGACGCGCCCGTCAAGGTCTTCCTCACGGCGGCGCCGGGTGAGAGGGCCCGGCGACGCGCGCTCGACCAGGCGACGGACACGGGCTCGGTCGACCTCGCCGCGGTCGCCGCGGCGATCGCGACGCGTGATGAGCTGGATTCGACGCGGGAGGTGTCTCCGCTCGTGCCGGCCGCCGACGCGGTCGTCATCGACTCGACGGGGCGTTCGATCGCATCGATCGTCGCCGAGATCGCCGCGCTCGTCGGTCCCGACCCGGAACCGGCGGGCGGCGCCGGATCGAGACCGGTCCGGCCGATCTCGTGGCGGGTGCGCTGGTTCTACGCCGTCTGCCGTGCCATCGCCGTCGGGGCCGGGCGCCTGTTCATGCACGGGCCGATCGTCGGCGCCGAACACCTGCCGCGGTCCGGCCCGTACCTCCTCGCGCCACTGCACCGCTCGGACATCGATTTTCTCATCGTCGCCCGCATCACGCGGCGGAGGCTGCGATTCATCGCCAAGTCGGGGATCTTCGTCTACCGCCCGTTCAACTGGCTGATCGAGACGCTCGGCGCCTTCCCGGTGAACCGGCAGGCGACCGATCGCGAGGCGTTCAACCGTGCTCTCGAGGTGCTCGTCGCCGGCGAACCGCTCGTCATCTTCCCCGAGGGGACGCGCAACGCGGGACCGACGATCGGCCCGACCAGGGAGGGGGCGGCGTACCTCGCGCTGCGCGCCGGCGTGCCGCTCGTCCCGATCGGCCTGGCGGGAACGGACCGGACGCTGCCGCGGGGCAAACGACTGCCGAGGCCGAGCCGTGTCGCCTGCGTCGTCGGCGAGCCGATCATGACCGGCGTCGAGCACCACGCGACCGACGGCCGCACGAGGGTGCCGCGCTCCGCGGTCCACGCCCTCACCGAGGAGTTGCGCGGGGCCATCCAGGCGCTGAGCGACGAAGCCGCGTCGATCGTCGTCCGGCGCTAGGGTCTCGCCCCGACCCGCGGGGGCTCGCCCCGGGGCGGCTGGCGGAAAGGAGAGGCTGTGCACGTCGTCGTGACCGGAGGTTCCGGGTTCATCGGCCGCCACGTCGTGGCGCGCCTGTTGGTTCGCGGCGATGACGTCGTCGTCGCCGACCTGCATGCCTTCCCGAGCCCGTCCGTCGCCTGCGTCGTCGGCGATCTGCGTGATCCCGGCGTCGTCGCGCGGGCGCTCGCCCCGGGCACGGACGCGGTCGTCCACCTCGCGGCGATCACGTCCGTGCTGCGCTCCGCGCAGGAGCCGCACGCCGTGTTCCAGACGAACGTCGACGCCACCGAGCTCCTCCTCGAGCGCTGCCGCGCCCTCGGCGTCGGCCGCTTCGTCTTCGCCTCGACGAACGCCGTCGCGGGCGACGTCGGGGCCGGCAAGATCGACGAGAACGTGCTGCCGCGCCCGCTCACCCCGTACGGCGCGACGAAGGCGGCCGCCGAGATGCTCTTCTCGGCCTATGCCGCGAGCTACGGGTTCACCACCGTCGTGCTGCGGTTCACCAACGTCTACGGCGCCGGCATGCAGTCGAAGGACAGCGTCGTCGCGCGCCTGATGCGCTGCGCCGTCAACGGCGGCACGATCCAGATCTACGGCGACGGCGAGCAGCGGCGCGACTACGTCTACGTGACCGACACCGTCGCGGCGGTCGAGATCGGCCTGGCGCTCGGCCGCGCCGAGACGCTGACGATCGGCGCCGGCCGGTCCGTCTCGATGAACGAGCTCTGGCAGACGGCCTGCGCGGTCACCGGGGTCGAGATCGGCGCCGAGCACGTCGCCGCCAAGCCCGGCGAGATGCCGGCGGTCGTCGTCGACACGAGCCGCGCCCGCTCCCTCGGCTACGCGCCGGCCTACGACCTGCGGGCCGGCCTGGCCGCGACCTGGGAGGACTTCCGCGCCAACGGCGCGGGTCGAGCGGACTAGCGGGAACGCCGCGCCCGGCGTTCCCGCCACCAGGTGCGGAGGACGACGCGGGTGAAGCGGTAGCCGTAGACGAGGTTGCCGCCCTTCTTCGAGTGCCCCGAGACGCGGGCGAGCATCGTGACCGGGCGTTCGGCGTAGCGCGCCCCGCCCATCACCGCCCCGATCAGGAGCTCGGACGACTGGTACTGCGGTTCGGCGAGGGTCAGCCGCAGGGGAAGGTCCGCCCGCATCGCGCGGATCGGGTTGGCGACGTCGGTCACCTTGGTGCCGGTGAGCGCGGTGATGACGACGGCGAAGAAGACGATCCCGAAGTTGCGCACGATGTCGGCCGACTCGGTGCGACCGAGCCGGCGCGATCCCGTGACGAGATCAGCCTCGTTGGCGAGGACCGGGCGCAGCACGACGGCGAGGTCGGCGGGGTCCGACTGGCCGTCGGCGTCGGCGGTGACGATGTAGTGCGCGCCGTGCTCGGCTGCGACCCGGTAGCCGAGCCGCAGGGCGGCGCCCTGGCCGCGGTTCACCGGCGCGATGACGGCGTAGTGGCCGGACTTGCGCACGAACTCGGCGGTGCCGTCCTCCTCGCCGTCGATGACGACGAGGAACGAGATCGGCTCACCGCAGAGCTCGGCCGGCAGCGCGTCGAGGACGCGGCCGATGTTCTCCCGCTCGTGGTAGGCGGCGGCGACGACGACGACCCGGGCGAACTCGGGGTCGCCATGGGCGGCGTGGAACTCGTCGAGTGCGACGGAGTCGACGAGCTCGTCGACCGCCTGACGCCGGCGGACCTGGCGGGGGTTCATCGGCGCGCGGCCTCACGACGAGGCGGTGGCGGATGCGGTGACGTGATTTCGCTGACGACCGGTCCCAGGACGCGTCCGGCGAGCATGACGGCGGCCGGCACCTCGTGGTCCTCGGCCGCGGGCGGTTGACCCGTCGGCAGGAGGCCGAGCGCGACCGCGGCGGCGGACCACACCGCGCGGAGCAGGTCGCGCAGTTCAGGCGGGGGAGGGAAGTACTCCTCCTCGGCGACGGCGGCGACCACCTCGACGCCCTGGCGGGGGGCGAGGCGGCGGACGACCTCGTCGACGAGCCGCTCGGGAGCCGAGGCGCCGGCGGTGACGCCGACGACGCCCGCGAGGTCATCCGGCAGCTCTTCGGCCGAGTTCACGCGCAGCACCCGCGGACATCCCGTCGTCGCTGCGACGTGGGCGAGCGAGACGGTGTTCGAGGAGTTCGCCGAACCGATGACGACGACGGAGTCGCACCGTCCGGCGATCGCGCGCAACGCCGCCTGGCGGTTCGTCGTCGCGTAGCAGAGGTCGGAGCGTCCCGGCATCCACAGCTGCGGGAAGCGCTCCTTCGTCCTGGCGGCGATGCCGGACCACTCGTCGTGTGGCAAGGTCGTCTGCGCGAGCAACGCCACGGGGGAGCCGAGGCTCCCGAGGGCGTCGACGTCCTCCTCGCTCTCGACGAGTCGCACGGCGCTCGGCGCGACGGCCATCGTGCCGATCGCCTCCTCGTGGCCGGCATGACCGACGTAGACGACGGTGTAGCCCTTCGAGGCGCGGACCTTCAGCTCATGGTGGACCTTGGTGACCAAGGGGCAGACGGCGTTCACGACGGGGCGGTTGTGGGCCGACGCGGACCGCTCCACCTCAGGCGCTGAGCCGTGGGCGGAGAGCATGAGCGGCGCCCCGGGGGGGACTTCGTCGACGTCGTCGACGAAGACGACGCCCTGGCGCGAGAACTCCTCGACGACGAGGCGGTTGTGGACGATCTCGTGGTAGCAGTAGACGGGCGGCTCGAAGACCCGCACCATCCACGCCAGGGCCTTGATCGCCATCTCGACCCCAGCGCAGAAACCGCGCGGCTCGGCGAGCAGCACGCGGTCGACTTCCACGGCGCTCAGGCTAGCGAGGCCGCCAGCTACGCTAGGCGGATGGCGTTTCCGCAGGTCGAGAGCGTCGCGCCCGCGTCGCCGGCGGAACTGGCCGGGGTTGAGGTCGGCGACGAGATCCTGGCGCTGAACGGGTCGGTACTCCGCGACGTGATCGACTACCAGCTGCTCGCCGACGAAGCCGTCGTCGCGCTCGAGCTCGGTCGGCGCGGCACGACGATCGAGGTCGTGGTCGAGAAGCACGCCGGCGAGCCGCTCGGCATCGCCGTCTCCTCGGCGATCTTCGACCGGGTGACGACGTGTGACAACCACTGCGCCTTCTGCTTCATCTATCAGCTCCCGAAGGGAATGCGGCGCAGCCTCTACGTGAAAGACGACGACTACCGGCTGTCGTTCCTCTACGGGAACTTCACGACGCTCACGCGTTTCACCGAGCTTGACCTCGAGCGGGTCGTCACCGAGCGGCTCTCACCGCTCTACGTCTCGATCCACGCGACCGATCCCGAGGTCCGGGCACAGCTGCTGCGGAACCGCCGTGGCGCGACGAGCCTGCGCTGGTTGGCTCGTCTTCTCGACGAGGGAATCGAGGTTCACGGCCAGGTCGTCGTGTGCCCGGGCGTGAACGACGGCGCCGTCCTCGAGGGCACGATGGCAGGCATCCTCGAGCGGTACCCCACGCTCGCCTCGGTCGGTGTCGTGCCGCTCGGCGTGAGCAGGTTCTCGCGCGAAGCGACGATGCGGGCCCACTCGTCCGACGAGGTCGCCGCGGTCCTCGATACCGTCGCCGCGTGGCAGGAGCGCTGTCTTGCGGCGCTCGGTCGCCAGCTCGTGTTCGCGGCGGACGAGTACTACCTGCTCGGCAGGCGGCCCTTTCCCGCAGCCGCGGCTTATGAGGGTTTCCCCCAGCACGAAAACGGCATCGGGATGGCGCGCGCCTTTGCCGAGGCGTTCGCGGCGGGGGCCGGTCGTCCGAGCGGGCGGGCCGGGGGCTTCTTCCGTTCCGTCGACGGCGCGCCGGCCCTCGGCTACCGGGCGCCGCGCGCCGCCGGCCCGGGCGGCGGGGCGTCCGGCGGGGTCGGCTCCGGCGCGCACGAGCGGCCGGTGACGATCCTCACCGGCGCCTACGGCCTGCAGGTGCTCCGGCCGTTGCTCGACGCGACGGGCCACTGCGACGTGGAAACCGTCGCCGTCGCCAACACCTTCTTTGGCGGGAACATCGGCGTCACGGGGTTGCTCACCTCCGTCGATCTCGCCGACGCGCTCGCACGCGTGCCAGCGGAGCGGCGGGTCCTCATTCCCGAGGTCTGCCTGTCGAACGGCCGGTTCCTCGATGGGGCGGTGCCCGGGGACCTCCCGCGCGCCGTCGAGTTCGTCCCGGAGGACGGGGCCTCGTTGCGTCGGGCGCTCGTGGGGGTCCGTGTCGCGCGGGATCCCGTGGAGACGGCGGGGACCGCGCGATGAGCCGAGGGGCGGTTGAACCGGCGGAGACACGGCCGCAGCCGGCGCGCGGGGCCGGTCGTCCCGACCGGTTGCCGGTCGTCGTCGTCGCGGGACGCCCGAACGTTGGGAAGTCGACGCTTGCCAACCGGATCGTCGGGCGGCGCGCCGCCATCGTCGAGGAGCGCCCCGGGGTGACCCGTGACCGCCTCGAGCTCGAGACGTCCTGGAGCGGCAGGAGCTTCGTCGTCATCGACACCGGAGGGGTCGTGACCCGGGGCGCGCCGCTCGACCTGTTGGTGAGCGGCCAGGCGCGGACGGCGGTCGACCAGGCCGATGTCGTGCTGTTCGTCGTCGACGCGACGACGGGGATCACGTCGGAAGACGAGGCCGTCGCGGAACTGCTCCGCAAGAAGAACCGGGCCGTCATCATCGTGGCGAACAAGGTCGACTCCGCCGCCCAGGAGCCGGCGGCCTGGGAGCTCGCGCGCCTCGGCCTCGGGGGTCCGATCGCGGTCTCCGCCCTGCACGGACGGGGCGTCGGGGACCTCCTCGACCTCGTCGTGGCGCGGTTCCCCGCTGCCGCTCCCGGCCGCGAATCGGGGGACGAATCGGGTCCAGCCGGTGCCGAACGGGTCGCGGGATCCGATGACGAGGCCGGCGTCGTCGCCTCCGTGACGATCGTCGGGCGTCCGAACGTCGGCAAGTCGACCCTCTTCAACCGCCTCGTCGGCGCGGAACGCGTCGTCGTCCATGACGTGCCGGGCACGACCCGCGACGCGATCGACACGATTGTCGAGACCGACGAGGGTCGGATCCGTTTCATCGACACGGCCGGACTGCGTCGCAAGTCCCGGATCGAGGACGGTCCCGAGTACTTCTCCCTCGTCCGTTCCCTCGCGGCGATCGACCGGAGCGACCTGGCGTTGCTCATCATCGACGCGAGCGACGGGGTGACGCACCAGGATCAGCGCCTCGCCGAACGGATCGACGCGGCGGGCAACCCGATCGTCGTCGTACTCAACAAATGGGATCTCCTCTCGAACGAGGAGCGCCTTACCGTCGTCACGGACGTTGCCGATCGGCTCGGGTTCCTCGGCTACGCACCAGTCCTCCGCCTCTCCGCGTTGAGCGGCAGGGGAGTGCACCGCCTGCTTCCTGCGCTGCGCGCCGCCATCGACGCCTACCACCGGCGGATGCCGACGGGGGCTCTCAACGAGGCGATCAAGGCGATCCAATCGGCGCAGCCGCCAGCCGGGTCGCGGATCCTCTACGCCGTGCAGGGGGCGGTCGACCCGCCCACCGTGACGATCTTCGCGAGCCGCCGGTTGCAACGCGGTTACCTCCGCTACGTGGAGCGGTCGTTGCGCGAGCGCTTCGACCTCGGGCCGACCCCGATGAAGCTTCGCGTTCGCTTGCGCGGTTCCTGAAGCGCTCGCGGCGCTCTGCGGGCACCGGACGTCGAACGCGTCTTGCAGGGACCTCAGGACGCGGAACGACGCGTCGGGCACGGAAACACAGGGCTCTCTCGCCGCACCCGTCGCGTCGCCGAGCCGGCGAGCCGGGTCGGCGAGCCGGGTCGTCCTCCACGATGGATCAATCGCGGCTGAGAAGGTCGAAGCACTCCGTCGCGGGCAGCGGTTTCGAGAAGTAGAAACCCTGGGCGCAGCGGCAGCCGGCGCGGTCCAGCCATGTGAACTGGCCTTTCGTCTCCACGCCTTCGGCGATGACGGTGACGTCAAGAGCCCGGCCCATTTCGAGGATCGCCGAGGCGAGTCGTCGCGCTGACTCATCCTCTTCCAGGCCGCTGACGAAACTGCGGTCGGTCTTGCAGGCGAGCGGCGCAAGGCCCTTCACCCGGAGCGCGTCGGCGTCGGGTGGCCAGGCGTCGACGAGCAGAGTCTGGCCAAACTCCTTCATGACGTGGACGTCGAGGCGGCGTCTCGAAAGATCCGGTCCGATGTGCAACATGGTGTCAGGGCCTCCTTCGGTGTGGTTCCGGTGAGAACCCAAGTTCTCACCGGGGGAGGTCCCCCTTCATGGCATTCAGTACCGGCGGCCCCGAAGATCGCCCAGGAGATTTGCTGCACACCGACTGATACCGTCTGGGTTCATCCGTCGATCACGGTTCGGTGGTTGCTTCGACTCGGAGACGCCGGTGAACTGCAACCGATGGGTCGTGGCGGGCTGTGGCGCAGTTTGGTTAGCGCGCTTGACTGGGGGTCAAGAGGTCCCGGGTTCAAATCCCGGCAGCCCGACGAGGAAGTGCCCTGGTCATAGGGCTAAGCCGCTTGACTATATGCTGGCAATCCCTTCAGAAACCCCCTCGCCGAACCTGATTTTGCCGGGTCTGGGGCGAGGGGCGGCGGTATCCTTTGCCTGTGGCAGCGACCGGAGCGACCCACACGAGCGCAAAGAAGAAGTCGAAGAAGGGTCCGTGGCGGAACGGCGTGCGCAACATCGGCGTGAACACGTGGGAGATGCGCATCACGTTTCCGCGGGACGCCCTGACCGGCAAGCAGCCTTCGCGCACGAAGGTGTTCCACGGCGCGTACGAGGAGGCGGTGGCCGAGCGCGCCTCGATGCTCGCCCAGGCGTCTATGAGCCCGAGGGGAGGGGCGAGGGCGACCGTCGGAGACCTCATGGACGCGTGGCTGGCGCGGTGCGAGGACAGGAACAAGAAGGGCGCGCTGGCGGACAGCACGTTCGAGAACTACGCGTACCAGGTCCGACGGCTGAGGAAGAGAGCGCCGAACTTTCTCGCGATCAGACTCTCGAAGCTCGACTCGTCCGAACCCGTCGAGGAGTTGCTCAAAGGATTGGAGGAGGACCACGGAGTCGGGCAGTCCGGCCTCGTCCAAACGCACAAGGCGATACGCGCTGCGATGGAGTGGGGGATCGGACGCAAGTGGCTGAAGTTCAACGCCGCCAAGTACGTGGAGGACAAGCCCGCGCCTCCGAAGAAGAAGACTCCGAAGGCGACGGTCGAGGAGGTCAGGCTCCTCATCGAGACGGCCCCACAGGTGCACCCCGACCTCGCCGCTTACTTCCTCACGGCGGCACTCACGGGACTGCGGAGGCAGGCCCTTACCGGTCTCATGTGGGGGGACTTCGACCGGGACAAGCAGACGGTAACGATCAATCGTGTGCGCAACAGCGTGTGGGGCAAGGTCCAGACCGTGGCATGGGCGAAGCACCGCAAGGGCAAGCCCGCGCCTGTCCACCTGCTCGACCCGGTCGTAGTGGACACGCTGCACGCCCTCCACAACGCGCAGCTTGAGCGCTGCAAGCAGACCGGCACGAGACTGCCCTCCGACGGCTGGGTGTTCAGCTACGACGGGATGGGCCTCACGCCGATGGAGCCCGACTACGTGCAGCGTCACGTCAAGGCCATTGGCGACCTGGCGGGTCTTCCCTACCGGTCGCACGACATGCGCCACCACCGAGGCACCGAGCTCATCGCCGCGGGCGTGGACGTCGCGCGCGTGGCAGCGGAACTCGACCACGAGGACATATCCCTGACGCTCCGAACCTACGTGGGCGCGACCCCGGCGGGGGATACCATCATCACTGCCCTCGGACGCCAGTACGTCAACACGGAGCGGCTCGCCTCGACACCGGCGAAGAGGGCGACCGCTCCGAAGAAGGCTGTACCGGCGACCGGGCCGGTGCCGTTCAGGTCCCCGCGGCGGACCCGCCGATCGGCGTCGTGACTGGGCGCTAAGCTGTCTCGCCGACGGTGCTGAGCCAGCAGAAGAAGGGTTCGGCGCTCACGCGGTGGAGCTTCCCAACGCGGAACGCCCCGGGTATCTCGCGGGCGAGGGCCATCAGCCGGGCCTGCTCGGGGCAGCACTTGAGGATGCTTGCCACCTCGCCGAGCGTGAGCACGGCCCCGTTGCCCGGGGCAAACGGCAGTGCTCGGACGGCGCGGGTGGCTCCCGCCATGGACCGGGTGGCGAAGGGACGAGGGGACGGCGGGCAGGCCCGGGCGGCAGGGGCAGCGGCCGAAGGGGCGAAAGGGCGAGCAGGCCGGCCGAGGGGGGGCAGCACCGAGCCGGCCGGCGGCCGGGCGGCGCACCAGAGGGGCGAACGCCCGGAACGCACGGACGGCGGGACGGGGGCAAAGAACAGCGCCAAAGACGGCCACACCGGCACACAGGAGGGGCAGGAGAGGGGGACCCACCGAGGAAACCCTTTGAGGGCGAGGAGGGGCCTACGGGAGGGCTTGAGGCTACGGCCTCAGCCGGGCCCCAGCAGGCGGGGCACAGCGCTTAGGGCGGGAAGCTACAGGGCCGGCACACAGGCGCCCACGTTCGCCCACGCGGCGGCGAAGGGGCGGGGTGGTAGGAGAGAACGTGGCGGTCAGAGGGCCACGGGCTGTCGCCCGGTTTGTCAAGTGCAGGGTCGCCAGCTACCTACAGTTTGGGAAGTGCGCGGAGTAAACGAGCCGCTTCCGTCGTGGTCAGTTCGCTCATGGGTTCATTGTCCTCGATCACGATCACTTAGTCTGCACTGGGTTGCCTCTTGAAAGCGGTGCAACAGGACACCGCTTCAGTCGCGGTTGAGCTGCCGCTGATTTGACGGACACCTACCCTGAGTTGGGCGTTACCCAGCTCGGAGAGGAGTCCGGATGCCACGTCCCCACCCACCGGAGTTCCACCGTCGTGCCGTCGAGCTCGCCCGTGAGCGTGCGAAGCCCATCGCGAAGATCGCCGAGGACCTCGGGATCTCCGAGAGCTGCCTAAGAGCGCGCGCCATTAGGCGCAGACTGGTTGCCAACGGCGCTGCCATTTGACGAGCTTCACCGTGATGACGAGCGTGATCGCCAGACACAGCGCAGCAATGCGCTGTGTCACGTAGCGATCGGTCGAGCGTCGGAGCTGGCCGAAGTTCGAGAGCCACGAGTTCGTCCGCTCGACCGGCCATCTCATTCCAAGTGGGAGGTGCCGCTTCGAACCACCGGCCGTGCCGATCGGCCGTTTCTTCGCACAGACGAGGTCATCGATTCCGGCATCTTCGACCTGGCGACGAACGACCCCGCTGTCATAGCCGAGGTCGAGGTGCAACGTCTCGATCTCATCGAGCAAGCCTCGAGCTGCCACCGATTCGAGCGTCGCCGGCAACAACGCGCAGTCGTTGCGGTTGGCCCCGTCGGTCGTCCAACCGATCGGGATGCCGTTTCTCTCGGTGGCGATCGACCACTTCCATCCGGTCTTGCCGCGATCGGTCGGGTTGGGCCCGGTGCCCTCACCACCGCAGGGAGCCTTGTGCATCGAGCCGTCGATCGAGACCTCGGACAAATCGAGACCAACGATTCGGTCATAGGCGGAGATCGCCTCATCGACGAGGATCTCGAACACGCCTGCCGCGATCCACTCGTCGCGCCGTCGTCGAAGGGTCGTCTCGCCACCCTTACCGAGGCGTCCCGCGACGTCCCAGGAGCACCCCGTGACCAGGCGGAACAGGATCGCCTCGAAACAGTCCCGGTCAGAGAGGCGCGGCCGGTGACAGCCGAGGGGGTGGCGGTCGTCGTGTCTGGGCAGGAGCGGCGAAACAGCTTGCCAGACGACCTCGACGACGCGGGGACTGAGCGCGAGCATGGGACCTCCATCAGGTTCTCGGGGTGGGATTGAGTACCCGGATCATCTCCGGGCCATCCCGAGAACCGGTGGACCCTCTCCATCCACCACCTCCGTCTGTGCTTGGGAGACGATGGGCGAGAGAGGAGGTCCCCACTCGTGAAGCTCGGTCGCAACGACCCCTGTTCTTGTGGAAGTGGGCTCAAGGCCAAGCGCTGCTGTTTCGCCGTCTCAGGCAGCGCTGAAGCAAACAAGCCGCGTGCTGTTCTCGCGAAACTCCGCCTCGAGGTCATCTCGGCGCTTCGCGACGGTGGCGTCGATCGCGAGGAGTTCGAAGACCTCGTGCACGAGATGATCCGCCTTCCCGAGCTCGACGTTTCCTTACAGGTTGCCCTTCCCGCGCTCGAGACCCCCGAGATCGCACGAGTTCGACACGCCTTCGACGATGGTGACTACGAGCACCTCGACGAGATTCTCGACAAAGCGGTGGCGCTCGTCGACACACCCCAGCACCGGCTGGACCTTGCTCGAGCAGCCCTTGTCGAACGCGATGCTGGCCGCATCGACCCCAAGGTTGCGGCGGTCGCGGTGATGGACCTGAATCAGGTTCGATCCGCGCTCATGATCTCAGCTCTGGCACGAGCGATCGCTGTCGCGAACGGCAACAACACGACACCGTCAGGCCTGCTCGTAGCTGCTCGCTAACGAGGAAGACCTATGGCCGAACAGGGTTCAACGGTGCGCCTATTGGCGCGCGCTCTAAGGAACTGGCTGCACCAGGCCGATGTCGACGAGGGACGTCGCGAGGGTCTGACGACCGACGAACGCAAGGAGCTCACCCAGCTCCGGCGTGAGAACCGGGTGCTCCGCATGGAGAAGGAGATCCTGGGAAAAGCCGCGGCCTTGCTTGCCAACGAGAGCAACTACCGCTCGCGCTGACCTTCGCCTTCATCGAGGCGGAGAAGGCCAACTATCCAGTCATGGTGCTCTGCCGGGTCTTCGGGGTCTCGACATCGGGCTACTACGACTGGCGCGAGCGACGTGAGCACCCCGCTCCCCGGACGACGGCGAACGAGGTGCTCACCGGCGTGATCACCGAGATCCATGCCCAGTCCCGCGGCACCTATGGGTCGCGGCGCGTGCATGCCGAGCTCCGCCTCGGTGAGGGGATCCACGTGGGCATCCGTCGCGTCGAACGCCTGATGCGTAATGCCGGCATCGAGGGCGTCTATCGCCGCAAGAAGCACTGGACGACGCGGCGCGACCCCCGGGCTGATCTCTCCGACCGGAGTTCAGCGTCTGTTTCGCGAATGTGCTGGTAGCGGCGGCACGACAGACAGTTGTTTCCCCTACGCGTCACGCGCAGGGGCTGCTCAGAAGAGTTTGGCTCTTCCCCAGGTCGAGTCCTCGACACGGAACGCGTCGAGGATCTGGCGCTGCAGTTTGTCCGGCCGGTCGACGAGCTCGATGTCGCGTCCGGCGTGGAGGTGGTGCCGGCGGATCTTCCCGAGCTCGGCGAGGGCCCGGCACGGTGTCATCGTCTGTTCGGGCAGATCGGGATCTTTCAGCTGAGCGGCTGCGAGATCGTCGCCCATCACCGCCTCGATCACCGCGGCGATCACGCACAGGGCGATGTGGGCGCGGACACGCTCTTCTGTCCGGTGGTGGACGGGACGAAGGCCGAGGAAGTCCTTCATCACGCGGAATCTGCGCTCGACGTTCTGGAGCATCTTGTAGTGCCGCACGATGTCGGTCACCGACGCCTGCTCGGGCTTCAGCGACGTCGTGAGCACGTAGCGACCGGCGAGGAGCTTCTCCTCATAGGAGAGCGCCTCCTCGTCGAAGCGCCAGGAAAAGACGCCGTGTCGGATCGTCACGGCAAAGCACCGCGTCACGCCCGAGTCCCGCAGGATGCGGTCCGCGGCGGCGCCGATCTTCGCCGGGTCGACGAGCTTTCCCGCCCGGACGCGATCGGCGAGCGTGATGAGCTTCTGCTCGGTCCTGGCGAGGAGCTCTTCTCTTCGGCGGTCGTCTCGCGACTTGCGTTTCTCGGAGAACACCACGACGAAGCGCCGGCCGGATCGCATCACCTCGCAACAGGAGGTGCCTTCGGCGCCCGGCACGCTTGTCCAGCCGCCCTCGCTTGTCGCCACTGCTTCCTCAAGGACTGCCGCGACGTCCTCGTCGTGGTGGAGCCGCGTCGCCAGCACGTGGTCGAAGCCAGCTGCCGCGACATCGGCGAGGTTCTGCTCGGAGATGAGGCCGCGGTCAGCCACGAGGGCGATCTTCCCGACGCCGAATCGCGCTTGATAGTCCGCCATCACGTGTCGGAGCGTCGTCGAGTCCCGCGTGTTGCCGGGAAAGACGTAGTGGGCGATCGGGATCCCGTTCCCGGTGACGAGCAGGCCGATCACGACCTGGGGGCGGTCGCCCCTCTTGTCACGGCTGTAGCCGTAGGCACGGGAGGAGAAATCCTCGGAGGGCCCACAGCTCGTCTCGAGATACGTCGAGGTCAAGTCGTAGAGGGCGAGGCGGAGGTCCAGGTTCGACAGGTCCGTCAGCCGCCGGTAGAGGACCTCCTCGGTCGCTTCCTTTTGCTCGGCGATCACGTCGAGGGCGCGGTAGCACTGGTCGAGGAGCGGGGCGGAGACACCGTCGGGCAGCGCGACCTGGGAGAGCCATTCGAGAATGGTGCGGCGCTTGGAGGCGGGATCCAAGAGCCGGTTCGCCACCATCACGAACACCGTGTCGGCGAGGTGCTGGTGGCGGCGCTTGTCACCGAGGGCTGCGAAGTGGGTGCGAAGACCGGCGCGGTCGAAGTAAGAAGCGATCGCCGCAACGGCACCATAGGAAGGAGCACCCGCTCCCTCCAGCTCGTCGGACGCCACCCAGTGCTTGTCCGTGTAGCTCGAGAGCGCGGCGACGATGCGGTCGAGCTGTCCGGTGCGCTCGAGCTCACCGACCTCGCCCAAGCGGAACAGCTCCCGCTGGGTGTTCTTGCCGTCCACGCGCACGGCTTCGACGAGCGACAGGTACGTGTACTCTTTGTCGCCTCGCCTGCGCACCGTCCGCTTCACGTACATCACACAGAACAATACTGCAAACGGCAGCGCCAATCACGGATATGTCGCCCCTACATTTCCCTGACGAACCGGGGACCTGGCGAGGCGAACTTCCTGATCAGTGGTTTATGGTCGTCTCGAGAAGCGTTCAATCGGGGGGTTAGACGCTGAACTCCGGTCCGACGACCTCGTGAACAGGCGGTTCGCCGTCGACCGGCCCGACGCACTCTGGGTTGGTGACGTGACGGAACATCCGACGGCGGAGGGCAAGGTCTACCTGGCGACGGTGATCGACGCGTACTCACGGCGTGTCGTCGGCTGGTCGATCGCGAACCAGCTCCGTGCCGAGCTCGTCGTCGACGCCCTGCAGATGGCGATCTGGCGGCGTCACGACCGCGATCCCGGCACGGTGATGCACACGGACCACGGCTCCACCTACACGAGCTGGGCCTTCGGTCGCCGGCTCCGCGATGCCGGCATCTTGGGCTCGATGGGCAGCGTCGGCGACGCGCTCGACAACGCGATGGCCGAGAGATTCTTCGGCACGCTCCAGCTCGAGCTCCTCGACCGCAGGCGCTGGCAGACCCGAGCCGAGCTGGCCTCGGCGATCTTCGAGTACATCGAGGCCTTCTACAACCCGAGGAGGCGCCACTCTTCGATCGGCAACCTCAGCCCCGTCGAGTTCGAAACACGACACACCAACGCCGCGATCGCGGCATAATCACCTCAGCCAACCTGTCCGGAGAATCGGCGGCAGCTCACGGCAAATCGGCGGGGCGCTGAACGTCGCGGCGAGCACTGTGCGCGAATACCTGGCAAAGGCGGGGTGAGGGTAGTTTGTCGTGCCGGAGCATGTCGACGAGCGGGAGCAGGGCTCTCTCGTCTGCGGGTACCATCGGTAATCGTGTTAGTGCCAAGGTACGTCGGATGAAGGTCATCGTCACCGGGGGCACGGGCTTCCTCGGCATGACGCTAGCCCGCAACCTGCTCGATCGAGATGGGCTCACCGGTCCCTCGGGAACGATTGAGCCTATCGACAGTCTTGTTCTTTTCGATGTGGTCGCGCCACTCGAGTCACTCCGCGATCTAGGCGATAGAGCGACGGTCGTGGTGGGCAACGTCGCCGACGGCGAACTTGTCCGCTCGATCATCGACCGGGACGATGTCAGCGTGTTCCACCTCGCGTCGATGGTGAGTGGGGGTTGCGAGCTCGACTTCGATGGTGCGCTGTCGACGAACCTCGACGGCACAAGAGCGGTGCTCGAAGCGTGCAGGGCTCGGCCCTCGCGGCCTCGCCTCGTCTTCTCAAGCAGCATCGCGGCCTTCGGCGGCGCTGCAGTCGCTGGCACCGTCTCTGATTCGACGAAGCTCACACCCGGAACGACGTACGGCGCCACGAAGGCAATATGCGAGCTGCTCGTGAACGACTACACGCGCAAGGGCTTCCTCGACGGCCGCTCGGCCCGACTTCCGACCGTCGTCATTCGACCCGGTCGCCCCAACGCGGCCGCGTCGTCGTGGGTGAGTGGCGTCTTCCGTGAGCCGTTGAACGGGGACGAGTGCGTCGTGCCAGTCGATGCGGGAACGAGCGTCCCGCTGTCCGGCTACCGCACGGTCGTGGAGAACCTCGTGCGCGTTCACGAGGTGGCCGGCGAAGTGCTCGGTGCCGATCGCGCGCTCAACTTGCCCGCGATCGACGTCACTGCCGAGGAAATGATCACGGCTCTACGGCGGGCCACCGATCGGCCCCTCGGGCCGATCCACATCCGGCCCGATCCGACCATTGTGGGGATCTTTCGCGGATGGGCGAAGCACTCGTCCTTCGAGCGCGCGACGGCGCTCGGCTTGGCGCGCGACGGCGATGTCGAGACGATCATACGCACGTACATCGAGGACTTCCTCGATCACAAGTGAGCAACACGTCGGCAGACCACGTTCCGGGGCGGCGGCGTCATCTGTGTCGTGCCAGAACCCCTTCGCACGGGCCGGTTGTGCACGAGCCTCATACAGCTCGGCGATACTCGTTGATCAAACCGCCGAGTACCTGTCGTCGGCGGATCGCGGCAGTCAAGTCGATCACCTGACCGGGATCGTGGATGGGCGACCGCTGTTCCCGACTCTGGTGTGGACGGTGGCCGTTGTAATGAGTTGGGTGTGGCTATTTTCGGACGACCCGCCAGGAACCCTTCGGATGCAATCTCTCCTGATCCCGCCGGGCATGGAACTCCCGGTAGGAATCGAAGTCGCCTGAGCTGAGAGGTAGACAGCACGCAACTTGAGCATCGCTTCGGCCATGGCGGGTGACCAGCGCATGCCGGAGCGCTCGAAGCGCTCTCGCACCAGATGCTTGCACGCGGTCAAGTCCGCACGCCCATGTAAATCGCACTCGCCCGAGCGTCATGCCGCCTGTCGCTCTGCCGTTCTCCTTCGTCGCGTTGCCTGACCGGACTTCGGCGGCTCACGGATGAAGCTCCTGGTCACGACGTCGCGATGAGACGGTTTTTAAGGGGTATCGGGTTAACTGCGCGGGCCCAAGATGTGGTGGTCAACCCAATGGGATGCCCCTTGTGAACTTGGCCGCCTGCTTGGCGCGGTAGCGACGCGATCGACCTGCGACGTACCGGTCGATTTCGAGTGCGAGTTGGCAGTCGGACGCAACCAACTCGGCTTTCCGAGCGGCGACCTCATCCTGTCCAACCCATTTCGTCTCCACGAGCGCGCAGACAAGGCGCCAGAACAACAGACCTCGGCTTCTCGAAGCCCTGCGGTTGAAGCGGAAGACGAACTCCGCCAGGTAGTGATCGATCTGGTGCGCGCTCACCGATCCCTGGTGGGTGCCCGAGCAGCCAGCGCTTGAGGAGCGAAGCTGCCCGGTGAACGCCGAACAGGTAGTCGTGGGCGTGACCTGCGCTGCCCATGCGACCGGTCGGAGTTCGTAGCGGAGTCCCTCGAGGGCGAGCAGCTTGAGCGTGGGCTCATACGAAGGCCAGCCGTCGGTGTGCTGGATCGCTCCGGATTCGACGTTGTCGCTGATGAAGCGAGCCAGGCACAAGACAGAGGAGTCGAGACTCCTCGCCATTCTGATGCGACCGATGGTCGTCTCCGCCGCCCGTTCTGCTGCGACGATCACCGTTGTTTTGTTGCTGGAACGAGCGTGCGCACCGCCCGAGCCCGTGCCTTCGGCGAAACCGCCGACGAAGGTCTCATCGAGCTCGACGTCACCGCGGAGCCGGTCGTGACCGACGAAGCTCATGGCTGCGCGCAGCTTGTGCAGGAGGTACCAGGAGGTTTCGTAGCGGAGGTCGAGCGACCTCGACAAGCTGACGGCCGACACCCCGGTCTTGGTGTTTGTCAACTCCAGGCGGCAGCAAGCCACGTCCCGAGTGGCACATGGGTGCCTCAAGCAGCGTCCCGGTGGTGGCCGAGAACCGACGACGGCACAACCCGCACCAGAAGGCGCCGTCACAACCCCGACGCACATCGATCAACCCGCACCGGACACACGCCAGTCCGTGACGGAATCGCACTACCTCGATGTAGGCCGCTGCATGGGGCTCATCGGTGAACCAGCTGGCGAACTCGGTGAACGACGCCGGGTAGTGGCAGCCAGCGAGCGGGGGGTCGCCCTCGACGTTCCATGGCGCGCGCTTCACGCCACCAGTATCGGCTCCGGGTATGACCCCCCATCTTGTGCCCGCGGAGTTAACCCGATACCCCTTAAAACCCGATCAGCCGCGCCCCCATCTGCCTGCGCTTTCGCGATTGACCCGCTGAACTCCGGTCGGAAAGGAGGGAAACTGCTTCACCGGGGTCCCTGACCCCGCGGGTGGCGTCCCACGCGCGGTGTAAATAGCTCGAGGCGCAGGTTCCAACAAAAGCCTATGCCGCTGCTGTGACAGTCTCTTCTGGAACGAGATCTTGTTGCTCTCCGAGGAGCTCGCGCCGGAGATCGTCCAGCCCCGTTGGCGCAGTGCATGTGCTTCCACGTCTTCCCCATGTGTGAGCATGCAGAGCAGGGCTCCCTTCGAGCTGGAGGCTTGGTTGCTGCCAGCTTCGAAGGGGGCCCGCCACCGCGGGTGGATAGTTCAGCTCACCGGCGCGGGGTGGGGAATTTCACTGATCGTGAGTGGGGAAGTTCAAAGATCGCGGGCACAGGTGAGCTATGAGCGCCAGGTCGAGGTGTCCACGCCGAAGGCGGCGAGGATCTTCGCCTGCAGGGGACTCGGCCGGGTGATCACCTGGCGTGGAATCCCGTCCGCGCCGACGAGCCGCACGGCGCGGATCCGCTCGAGCTCGCGAAGGGCGCGGCGGGGTGAGAGGACCTGGTCTTTCAAATCGGGATCCATGAGCCGATGGGCCTCGAGGTCACGGGTCATGACCGCCTCGATCACCGCGGCGAGGACGCAGAGCGCGATGTGCCCGCGGACGCGCTTCTCGGTGAAGTGGCGGATCGGCCGGAGGCCGAGGAAGTCCTTCAGGACCCGGAAGCGCCGTTCGACGCGCTCGAGCGAGCGGTAGTGGCGCACGACGTCGATCGCCCTGGCGTCGTTCGGCGAGAGCGAGGTCACCAGCACGTAGCGGCCGGCGAGGAACTCCTCCTCGTAACGGAGAGCCGCGGCGTCGTGGCTCCACGAGAAGACCCCCTCAGAGATCGTCGTCAAAAAGCACCGGGCGACACCGGAGCCCGAGAGGATCCGCTCGGCCGCCGCGCCGATCTTCGCGGGGTCCTTGAGGCGTCCCTCGTCGACGCGTCGCGAGAGCGCGATCAGTCTCTCCTCGGTCCGGGCCAGCAGCTCCTCGCGCCGGTTGTCGTCGCGGGCCTTTCGCTCGGTGGATGCGACGACTACGTAGTGCCGGCTCTCGTGGGTGATCTCGGTCACCGAGCACGACGGCCGGGTCATCTCGCTCCAGGTGGCGCCGTCTGCCGCGGCGGCCTCGAGGACCGCCACGACGTCGGGGTCGCGGTGCAGCCGCGTCGCCATCACGTGGTCGAAGCCGTGTGACGCCACCGAGGCGAGGTTCTCCTCGTTGATGAGTCCCCGGTCGCAGACGAGGGCGATCCTCCCGACCCCGAAGCGGGACTGGTAGTCGGCCATCACGCTGAGGGAACTCGTCACATCGGCGGTGTGGCCGGAAAAGACGTGGTGGGCGAGCGGGATCCCGTCCCCGGTGACGAGAAGGCCGATTACGACCTGGGGGCGGTCCCCTCGATGGTCGCGGCTGTAGCCGAAGGCCTTCGAGGGAAAGCGCTCCTCCGGACGCGGGTCGCCCTCGAGATAGCTCGAGGTCAAGTCGTAGCAGCAGAGGCGGAGGTCGAGGTTGGTGAGATCCGTCAGTCGCCCGTAGAGGTGGGTCTCGAGATCCCCCTTCTTCTCGGCGAGGACGTCGAGGGCGCGGTAGCACTGGTCGAGGGAGGGGAGCGAGAACCCCTCGGGAAGGGCGACGTCCTCCCCCAGCCAGTCGGTGACCGTCCGTCGCTTGGAGGAGGGAAGGAGGAGCCGGTTGGCGACCATCGCCAGGAGCGCGTCGGGGACGAGCAGGGCACGGCGCTTCGCCCCGACCGCGGCGAACAGCTCGCCGAGGCCGAGCCGGAAGAAGTAGGCCGCCACCGCAGCGACACCGCCGAAGGAAGGGGCCGATTCCGCGACGACCGCGGTCGGTCCCGGCCTCGCCAGGCGCCCGGAGAGGGCGTCGACGATCCGGTCGAGCTCGCCGGAGGCGACGAGCTCGGACTCCTCGCCGAGTCGGGCGACGACCCGCTGGCGGACGCGGGAGCCCTCGCGAAAGGACTCGACGAGAGTCAGATAGCGATAGGTCCTCTTGCCTGCACGGACCGTCGTCGACTTCACGTACACAACCGCAATCTTGCAGAGATGTCATTCCAGAATCAACGACTGATTTGTCACTGCAGCGGCGGAAGATCTGGCGCTCAGCCGAAAAGAACGCGCAGGTCAGCGAGGTGCCTGACCGCCCGAAAGGGCTGAAACGGCCTTGCCACCCGCTGAAGTCGAGTCTGGACCTTGCGCTGTCGTGCGTGGCCATTTCGCGTCACAAGGCGGTGCCCGTCCTCATCGCGCTCGTCTACGAGCTCGGCGAGATACGCGTCGACCTCGGCCTCCAAGGCCGCGGCGAGCATCGTCCTCGCACCTTCGCGGCAGATCTCGTCCAGGCCAAAGCGACCTTCCGCGCCAAGCCTCGTCGTTGTTCACTACGCTCAACATCGGCGTCCCTTCCTCGTCGGCGCGCTAACGCTGGCTGCTCGTCTTGGATTTCAACGAGGAAGGTACGTCGCGCCTCCGGGCGAGTGGGTGATCCACAACTTCAGGTCATACCTCTACCTTGAAGAGATAGGCGCCCCCGTCATCATGGAGGGCCGGATCGGCGAGTCGATCAGGTTCTTCTATGTCGACGCCCAGCCGACGCTGAAGGTGATCATGGAGTCCGGGAGCGGGCACGCCGTGGACATGACCCCGGTACGGGTCTATACGCCGCAGGCCTGAACAGAGGAGGAACTCGCAGGCGCTTTTCGGCTAGCTGCGAGCTACGGTGGCATAATATTAAGGAAAGGATCGTGGTGTGAGATACGGCATAAACTTGATGCTATGGGACGATGACTTGCATGACGGTCTTTTGCCGGTGCTCGAGTCCGTCCGAAGCATGGGCTACGACGGTGTTGAAGTCCCCATGTTCGACTTGGACACCGCGAAATGGGCACGTTGGGGACAAAGACTCGACGAGATGGGACTAGAGCGGACGGCGAACCACGTTGTCGCGCCGGAGTACAACCCTGTCAGCCCCGATCTGTTGGTCCGCCAGCGGGCATACGACCACATGACGAAAGTCGTCGATTGCTGCCAGGCCGCCGGGGTCACAATCCTTGCCGGTCCGCACCAGATCGCTCTGGGTGTATTCAGTGGCCACGCGCCGACTGTTGAGGAGTGGGACTGGAGTGTGGCCCACGTCCGTCGCGTGGCGGAGTATGCGGCGCCGGCGGGCGTGACGCTCACCGAGGAGGTGATAAACCGGTTCGAGCTCTACCTTCTGAACACGCTGGCTCAAGGTGCTCGTTTCGTCGACGAAGTCGGGCTGCCTAACTGTCGTATACACGTCGACACGTTTCATTCGAACATAGAAGAGAAGCTTCCGGGCGAGGCCATCAAGGAAGCAGGTTCACGGATCGGCTATGTCCACATTTCTGAGAATGATCGTGGGATACCTGGCACCGGCCATGTAGCTTGGGACGCCACCTTCGATGCGCTGCATGCGATCGGCTATGACGGCTGGCTCACGATTGAGTCGTTCAGTGACGTCCTGCCGAACCTCGTCGCCGCCACGAAGATATGGCGGCCGCTTTTCGAAAGCGAAGAACTCGTGGCTAGCGAAGGCCTCGCCTTCATGAAGCGCAAGGTCGCTGAGCACTACCAATAGCCGATGCCTGCGGTTGGCGAGTTGCCGCGACACATGGCCGACTGACAGTAAGCAGAAACGTGCAAGCGGGGCGTGAGGCGTACTCGCGCCCCGGACGTTCGTTTGTTCACCAGCATCCGGGGCGGTCCTTCGGGTCGTAAGCCCTGAGCAGGCCTGGTCCGTGCGCGAGGAGCCGCTTTGTCGGCGAGCTCGTGGGCTCCGCGGACGGATGTCTGAAGGTGCGATGCTCGACGATAAGCAGCTGGGATTGAGTTATCGCGTGGCATCGGACGTCCGGCCGGCGTCGAGCCGGCGGGTCGGACGTTGCTCAGAGTGGGCTTGCTGCTTACCAGGTCAGCGAGGCACGGTCGACGCGTCGCTCGGCACTTAGGTCGTTGCTCCCATGAGGAGATTGATCGATCGGTCCTGGAGCGCAAGCCGACCGAAGGTTCACGGGGCCGGGTCCTCACCTTGAAGGGGTCGCGGGGCGGGATCGACCATGAACCGTCGCTCGATCGCGGTGATCTTGGCAACCTTGCGGGCAGAGGGACCACCGCCGAACTCAGTTTGCAGCCAAGTGTCAAGGATCCGCAGAGCCAATTCGGGCCCCACTACGCGCGCGCCCATCGTGAGTATCTGAGCATCGTTGCTCGCGCGGGAGCGCTCGGCTGAGTAAGTGTCGTGACAGCAAGCTGCCCGCACACCGGGAACCTTGTTAGCCGCTATCGCTACTCCTATGCCCGTGCCACAGAGCAGCACGCCACGGTCGGCGCTGCCTTTCCGGACTGCCAGGGCGACCGCTTCGGCGACGTCGGGGTAGTCCACCGGTTCCGCATCAAACGCGCCGAAGTCCATGACGCTAACCGCGACAGGGGCGTTTGTCTCAAGATGCCGGCGAATGACCTGGGCGAGGCCGAAGGCTGCGTCGTCGCACCCCAGGGCGAGCCTCATGGGAGCTCGCGGCGTTGCGCTCGGGTCGCTTCCAGATTGTGTCATGTGGGTTGCCCTTCGGCGTGATGTTCAGTCGACTGGGGCAGGAGTAATTGCCTGGCCGCGTGAGCAAGCATCAGCGCAACGGACTCAGCACCCGGGTCAACGTGGCCGATGCTTCGCAAGCCGAGTCTCGCGGCCCGGCCCATCTTGGCTTGCATCTCGGCTGTACTTTGCGCTCCGCGCTCGGCGGCTTGAGATGCTCTAGTGAGGGCGGCACGAACAGGCTGCTCTTCCTCGGCGGAGTCCTTTGCCGCCCGCGCCGCGGGCGCAAGCGCGTCGAGCATGGTCTTGTCGCCGGGCCCGGCACCGCCTCGTTTCATGACTGCCGCTTCGGCCGCCTCGAGCATGCGAGCGATAGCGGCGGAATCGACAGGCCCGGTGGCAGGTACCTCGTCTGCTGCTGCGAGGAAGGCAGAACCGAACAGTGGCCCCGTGGCCCCGCCGACCTCGGTGATGAAGATGTCCGCGATCGCGCGCAGCATGCCGGCCGTGCTGGCACCAGGCGGCGCGTCGAGCATACGGCCCACTGCCGTGAAGGCCTTTGCCATGGTAACTCCGTGGTCGCCGTCACCTAACTCCGCGTCGAGGCGGCACAGTCGTTCCCGCTCCGCGGGCATCGCTGCAGCGAGGGCGGAAAGGACCTCCCGGGCCGCCTGCCGGCCGTCCTTGGGGTTGTCAGTATCAGATGCCCCTTGGTCGTCCCGACCCGCCGGCTCACCATCGGTCGCGGGCGGGTGCTGCGTCCTCGGGCGGTCCGTTTCGGCGACACGAATAAGGCTCCGCCTCAGGCTCACGGCGTCTGAAGGCGCGTCGAGCAACTCTGCCAAGTGCTCGTTCAGCACCGACACGGTTAGAGAGAATCCCGCCATCTCGAGCGCGGTGAAGTACTCGCCGACCCAGGCGCGGTGGACACGGATCCCTTCTTTGTCCAGCAGTTCGGCCACGCGTCGGTAAACAACGTAAAGCTCCATCTGTGGTGTCGCCCCAAGACCGTTGACGATGACTGCGACGGGCGCTCCCACGGGACGGAGTTCATCGAGGATCGAGGTGAGCATCCGTTCACAGATCACGTCGACACGCGGCAACTTCTCGCGGGACGAGCCGGGTTCTCCGTGGTGTCCGACACCGAATTCCATCTCCGACTCGCCAAGTGTGAACGTCGGCGATCCCGCTTGTGGGACCGTGCACGGCGCTATCGCCACGCCGACTGTCCTCGTAGCGGCGTTGACCTCGATGGCCGTGGCAGTGAGTTCGCTCAGGCTGGCTCGCGCGATCAGCCAGAGCGCCGCATATCTTCCAGATGAGTACCTGACCGGTCACCCCGCGTCGTCGGTCTGGCTCGTCACGGAAGCCTGCGCCGATGTCGTCTGTTGCGATGGCGAGGGCCGTGTCGATTCCCTCGCTGGCGGCGAGATCGGCCGCCATCCGAAAGTTCATGACGTCGCCGGAGTAGTTGCCTAGTAGGCAGAGGACTCCGTGGCCCGCGTCCGCGGCACGTATGGCGAGCCGGATCGCGTCGGCCGGCGGAGATGTAAAGACGTCTCCGACCGCGACCGCGTCGAGCATGCCAGCCCCGAGGTAGCCGATAAAGGCGGGCTTGTGTCCCGAGCCGCCACCGGTGATGAGACCCACGCCATCTCTCCGCGCTCGCGAACCGACCACGCGTGGCGCAACCCGAAATACCCTATCGGCGTGCGCTCGGCAGAAGCCGTCGAGCATCTCATCAACAGCATTCGCAGGTTCGTTCAGAAATTTCTTCATGGTTGCCCAGGCCCCAATCCCCGTCGTGTTGTAAGAGGCTTATCCAAAAACCGGAGAGCGTGCTCGTCAAGGAAAGAAATACCTTGACGTAAAGGCTAGTTGGCTGGCTGAACTTGGTCCACAGGCTGATCTTCGAGTGATCCACTTTGGCCCGGCTCGTCGGTTCTCGGTCTTGAGGGCCGGTAGCTTGCCTTCAGTCGGTGGGTCTGTGGGCCTCAACCTGGTCACGCCCAGCACTGGACCGATCGTGAAGAGCCGCGCGACAGGTTGCAGGTTCAAGCCGTATACGGCCCACCAGACCGACCATCGTCCGTATCCGGGCCCAGACCAGCAAGCGCCCAGGACCTTGGTGCTCATGCCGGATCTAATCGACGAGCCCGACCCGACGCGTTACGGCGGAATGAGACCCTCGGCGGCCCTATTCATGAGTATCGTCTCGTAGCGTGACCTGGTCGAATGGAATCTCGGCACGCACAGGTCCCCAGTCCGGCGAACACCACGGCACCCCGCGATGCCCACTATCCGGGGGCTATATCACGGCCTACAACGCCGATGAGTGGCTCCTCGATCGTCTCGAACGGCACTACCCGAACCCGAACGACGTCCGCGACTTATTACGAACGTTCGCGGAACTGTCGGGGAATATCCGGACCACCGGAACTGGCGTCACGGTGATACTCGACCCACCTGACACCCCCATTCACCACCGAGCGCTGGCTGGGCTTGTCTCCGATCTCAACACCATCGGTTCGACATATCCGGGTACCGACATTCCGATGGCCTACAGGGTGCGACGCACCACCTCCCAGACGAGAGTGCACCAGTCCCAGGCGGTCGCATAAGCGCCTATGTCCAGAGGTCTGACACGTAGTCCCGGTCCGCCAAGTTGCGCGCCATGAAGGCCCGGTGCTCGTCCTGCCAGGCCGCGGTGAGCCGGGTGATCACAGAAGCCGACAACCCGGCTGCAGAACCGAAGAACCCCTCGAGCGCCGGGGCGAAGTCGCCTGTCGAGAGTCCGTGCAGGTACAACAGCGGCAGGACCTCGGTGACCTTCGGCGACCTCCGACGCCATGGCGGGATGATGACCGACTTCAACTGGGCCTTCTCACCGGTTGCTTGGTCGACACGACGGTCGTTCACCCTCGGTGTTGTGATCTCGACCGCACCAGCCACGGTCTGGACCTTGCGCTGTCGTGCGTGGCCATTTCGCGTCACAAGGCGGTGCCCGTCCTCATCGCGCTCGTCTACGAGCTCGGCGAGATACGCGTCGACCTCGGCCTCCAAGGCCGCGGCGAGCATCGTCCTCGCACCTTCGCGGCAGATCTCGTCCAGGCCAAAGCGACCTTCCGCGCCAAGCCTCGTCGTTGTTCACTACGCTCAACATCGGCGTCCCTTCCTCGTTGGCGCGCTAACGCTGGCTGCTCGTCTTGGATTTCAACGAGGAAGGTACGTCGCGCCTCCGGGCGAGTGGGTGATCCACAACTTCAGGTCATACCTCTACTGAGAGGGCGGAGCGGAGGGTTTAGACATGCCTGTTATTTGTGATGACCCGGCCACGTTCGCGGACGAGGCGATCGACGGCTTTGTCGCCGCTAACAGAGACCGTGTGGTGCGCGTGGACGGCGGCGTGGTGCGTGCGCAGGAGAGCCCGCCGGGTGAGGTGGCCGTCGTTATCGGCGGGGGCTCTGGCCACTACCCGGTGTTCGCCGGGATGGTGGGGAACGGGCTCGTGGCCGGGGCGGCGTGCGGGAACATATTCGCGTTCCCTTCGGCAGGCCAGGTGTACCGGGTGGCGAAGGCTGCCGAGAACGGCGGCGGGGTGCTCTTCAGCTTTGGCAACTATGCTGATGACGCCCTTCATTTCGGACGGGCGCAGGAGCGACTGAGGTCGGAACGGATCGACACACGTACCGTTTTGGTGACCGATGACGTCGCCAGTGCCCCCATTGAGAGACTGAGTGACCGGCGCGGGATCGCCGGCGACCTAGCGGTGTTCAAGGTCGCGGGCGCCGCCGCAAGGTCAGGGCTGCCCCTCGACGAGGTGGAGCGCCTTGCGGCGAAGGCGAACATGCGGACACGATCGCTTGGAGTGGCGTTCGTGGGCTGCACATTGCCCGGCGCAACTGGGCCCTTGTTCACCGTCCCGGCTGGACAGATGTCGGTGGGCCTTGGGATCCACGGCGAGCCCGGGGTCAAGGAGGTGCCTGCTCCCTCCGCGAGCCAGCTGGCAGAACTGCTGGTCGGCACGGTTTTGGCCGAAAAGCCCCCCGGGGCAACCGACCGAGCGGTTGTTCTGCTGAACGGTCTGGGCATGGTTAAGTACGAGGAGCTCTTCCTGCTCTTCGGCAAGATCAGCCCGCTACTAGCCGGCGCCGGCGTCGAGGTCATCGGCACGGAGTGCGGGGAGCTGGTCACCAGCTTGGACATGTCGGGGCTGTCATTGACGCTGTTCTGGGTGGACGAGGAGCTGGAACGGCTCTGGTCCGCCCCCGCCGACGCCCCGGCCCACCGCAAGGGCACCGTAGAGCAGAGGCCTCGTCGGGCTGAGGCCCGGGAGCAACGGGCCACCGGCGACGAGCGGGAGAAAGCGACGGTCGCCTCCCGGCAACTGGCGGGGGTAGCGGCGAGCGCGATCGGAGCAGCGGCCCGTGCGGATCGCGAACACGAGCGCGAGCTGGGAGCGATCGATGCTGTGGCGGGTGACGGGGACCACGGCGCAGGCATGTGCCGTGGCGCCGATGCAGCGCTTGAAGCCGCTCGGGGGGGCCTCGTCCAGCGGGCCAGCGTCGGGCGCCTGCTCAGCGCCGCCGGGGAAATGTGGTCCGAACGGGCTGGCGGGACCTCGGGGGCGCTGTGGGGGGCTGGGCTAGGCGCCATGGCTGCCAGCCTGGCCAACCGCGAGGCCTGCACGGCGGACAACCTCGTGGCCGCCGTAGCCGCCGCCCGGGACGCGATCATCGCGCTCGGCGGGGCGAGCCCCGGCGACAAGACGATGGTCGATGCCCTCGTCCCCTTGGTGGACACCTTGGCCGACGCGGTTAACCGCGGGATGACCGTGCCCCGGGCGGTGCGCGCCGCAGCTGAGGCTGCCACAGAGGCGGCGCGAGCGACAGCACCGCTGAGGCCGCGCAAGGGACGGGCCCGGCCACTCGCCGACAAGAGCGTCGGGACGCCCGACCCAGGTGCCGTGTCATTGGCACTAATAGCCACGGCCGTCGCGGAGCACCTGCTGCCTGAAGCACCCGTACAAGCAGAGGGGCTCGCTGGCCAAGAAGCCGGTGCAACGGAGGAGCGATGACCGCAAAGTGGCGCATGGTGGTGGGCAGCGATAACGCTGGCATCAACTACAAGAACGCCTTGAAGGCGATGCTGCTCGGCGACCCGCGCGTCACTTCGGTCGAAGTCGTCGGCGTCCAGGATGCTGGCGACACCACGGCGTACCCCCACATCGCCGTGGCGGCAGCAACGAAGGTAGCGGAGGGGCAGGCTGACAGGGCATTGCTGTTCTGTGGGACGGGCCTGGGCGTCGCCATTGCCGCCAACAAGGTCCGGGGCGTCCGCGCGGTCACGGCCCATGACAGCTACTCAGTTGAGCGGTCGGTGCTGAGCAACAATGCACAAATCCTCACGATGGGCGAGCGGGTGATCGGCCTTGAGCTGGCTAAGAAGCTCGTGGACGACTGGCTGGACTACCGGTTCGACCCGAGCTCGGCCTCAGCAGCGAAAGTGGACGCGATCTGCTCGTACGAACAGAAAGCATAAGGAGGGCTACGCATGGCACCGAATTACGCGGTCGTCGGGTCCGGCTACATGGGGGGCGGCATCGCCCAGGTGCTGGCGCTGTCGGGTGCCAGGGTGGCAATCGCAGACTCTTCAGCGGAGGTCGCCCTCGCCAGCTGCGAAAGGCTGGTCAACGAGTCCAAGGAGTTTGTGGCGGAAGGCCTTTTCCCTCCAGGCTCAACCGAAGTCATCCAGGACAATATCAGGGCTGCTCGGTCGGTCCGCGACGCCGTTGCAGACGCCTCCTTTGTGGAAGAGGCAGTCCCCGAGGTGGTCGAGACCAAGAACGAGGTGCTAGCCGAGATCAGCCAAGCAGCACCTACCGGTGCGATCATCGCCACTAACACCTCGACGATCTCGATCGCCAAGCTCGCAACGGCCGTCAACAACCCTGAGCGTTTCTTGGGTGTGCACTTCTCCAACCCTGCACCTTTCATACCCGGGGTCGAGCTGATCCCGCACAGCGGTACCGCGCCGGCGGTGGTCGCCAGAGCAGAGGAGATCGTGACAAAGGCGGGCAAGCAGGGCGCCCGCGCAGGGGACGTGACGGGGTTCGTCCTCAACCGACTGCAGTACGCCCTGTTCCATGAGGCCACAAAGCTCGTCGAGGAGGGCACCGCGTCTGCGAAGGACATAGACACGATCGTCCGTACCACGTTCGGTTTCCGCCTGCCGTTCTTCGGTCCCTTCGCCGTCGCTGACATGGCCGGCCTCGACGTGTACGCCTTCTGCTACAAGTCCCTTCAGACGAAGTTCCATGAGCGCTTCGCGACACCGAGGATCTTGGCCGAGCTCGTCGAGGCAGGCAAGCTCGGGACCAAGAGCGGTGGAGGGTTCCTCGACACCCCGGCAAACAAGGCCAACGACCTCGTGGCGTACCGCAATAAGGCCTACGTGGCGATGAAGAAGCTCGTGGACGAGCTGGGCCCTGCGCCCATCGGGTAGGGCACGGCATCGGACGGGGGGCAGCAGGAGGGGCGGCGAAAATAAGTGGCTGTAGGTCAGGACCGCATGAGAAGGGAGAAGAGAGATGTCTGACTTGGTCGTGAAGAGCGATGGCCGTGGTCTTATGTCCGGGGCCTACTTGGGTGAGGACCGCGACATATCACGTGACGACTGGCTCCGGGACGTGTTCCCCGAATGGGGCACCTTCCTGAACAAGGAGATCGCCGGGTTCAATGTCCGGCCAGGGACAGTCGCGCTCTGGTGGTTTGGAGGCGCGGCTTACGCGTTGAAGACGTCTGGGGGTGAGGTCTTCCTCATCGACAACTATGCAGGGCCCTCTATATACACGACTTATGACGGTTGTGGCGTTTGCCGGACCAGCGGAGCACCCACACTGAACTGGCTTAGGCTTATACCACAGGTCGTGGACCCGTGGGCGTTCGACCGGGTAGATGGTGCGTTCTCCACCCACCAGCACCAAGACCACTGCGACATCTACACGATAAAGGCAGCAACGAAGACAACAACATGTGCCTTTGTGGGCCCGGCGGCAGCGGTTGAGAAGTTCAGGAACTTCCGAGTCCCGAAGGAAAGGATCCGCCTGGTCAGGCCAGGGGATTCCGTCCAGTTCGGGGCTACCAAGGTCCAGTGCTTGATGAACTATGACATCATGGCTGCCATGACGGGGGTCGATGACCCGCACGGGATCCGACCTTACGAGGAAGTCGCGGTCAGCTACCTGTTCCAGACTGATGGCGGAACCGTCCTGTTCCTGGGAGACACTCTCTATAGTAACGCTTACGCTAACATTGGCGCCAAATACCACGTGGACATTGCGTGCATGAATATGGGCCATTCCGCACCTGGTGCTACTGACAAAATGAGCCCGTACGACGTTATGCGTGTCGCCCAAGCTGTGAGAACTGAGGTCCTGGTGCCGAACCATTACGACAACTGGGCTAACTCGCAGGAAGATCCCAGTGTCCTGGAATGGCTCGTTCATAGGCAGGCACCGGGGATAAAGACCGTTATCCTGCAGCCCGGCGCGCGGTTTGTGTACCCCGATGACAAGGACATCGGCCGGTATAAGTACCCGGATTACGCTGAGATGTACCAGCCCGAGATGTCCTGGGAATACGGGGCGCCCTCTCGAGCCTGAAGAGGGTGGCCTGCCCGAGGCGACGAGCACCAGGTCCAGCTGAGAAGGCCAACGGGCGAACTGAGCAATAAGCAGTTCCCTCGGCGTGACCGGGAGTGACCAGACTAATAGTCAGGAGCGGCGTCCGGTGGTGCGGCGCGGGCAAAAGGCGAATGGCTCCGACCGGACTTCCGCGCCTCAACCCCTGAAATGACCGCTTTCGACCTACTCGTAATGCACTGAGCAGAGGTCATCACTCACGCGGCGACGGTAGATCCACACTCACCGGTCGTGTCGAGCTGCCCGAAGGGCCCCCGCTCCCGAGCTTGTCTCGGGAACGGCGTAGTTCCTCTTCGGCCCTCTCCAGGTCCGCTACGTCCAGGTCATTTGCCGGACCCGGCTAGAACCCAGGCGGTACCCGTCGGTTTTGGGCAACACTTTCTCCCTCAGGTACGCCTGGTTGGTCGCGCTCACGCTCAGCCCATCGCCCCCGTAATGCTCCGTGCAGATCACCCCCTGGAACCCGTTCGCCAATGCCCACGAGATGGCGTCACGGTAATTGATAATTCCTAGCTCCATCGGCGCAGGAAACGCTACAAAATAGCCTCTCGCGACGTCCTCGTCACGGTAGTAGTTCTTGACATGCCAGAAGTTCGTGTAGGGTAGCGTCTTTTGCAGGATCTCCCGCCAGTCCTCGACCGGCCGGTGAAGACGGACCAGATTACCTACGTCCGGATTAAGGCCCAGGTTTTCGACGTCGATCTCCTCCACGAGGCGCACCGCCGAGTCCGCTGTGCCCACGTAGGTGTCCTCGTACATCTCCAGCGACACCGAAACGCCCACATCGGCTCCATGCCGGCCCAACTCCCTGAGCCGCCTGACCGCTGTACCCCATACCTCTTTGTCACCTACCGGGTCCTTGTGCCCCTCGGCCGTCCAGAAAAACAGCTGGCGCTTCTGCTCCTCTGTCAACGCCTGGTGCAGCCCGAACGAGACCACTGGGATGCCAAGGTGGGCAGCGGCATCAAGTGTCCTATTACTGTACGCAAGGTTTGCCTCCCCCTCCCTGGCGTCGATGACGCTCCGACGTATCGCCGACACCGACGCCATGCGCACACCCGCTTTTGTAGCAGCCGCCTTCAATATGTCGAGCCTCGCCTCCGACAGGTCACCCACCCGCACCCAGCTGTCGGTCATGTCCACGTCATCAAAACCTGCCTCGGCAACCTCCGAGAACGTCGAGCACCACTCCGCCGCGTCAGCCTCCTGGACCACCGTCCCGTCGGCCTTTACCCCAGGGAACTGGAGCAAAGCAGCCGCTATGGGCCAGCTCTTTGCCGTGAACGGCATCCCAACCCTTCCTTTCCCGAAGTCAGTACTACCTTCCTTCGTGGCCAACGAAATTATCAATGTCGTGCGCCGAGCCCACCACCTGCAAATGGGCCTCCGCGGCAGCTGGGACGGCGCACGAAGAGCAGGTTAACTCCCTGGTCGGCGCTTGGTGTTGTTGCGCCTTGCGTCCTCGCTCCTGACCGGCTCCCCGCCAACACCCCAGTAGCCCTCCTTCACCTCTTCAACGACGACCCAGATCGCCTGGCGCAGCTCCTCGCCCGCGACATCGACCATTGTGTCCGTCATCTTGCTCACGATGTCCCGCTTCTGGCCCTCGCTGAAAACACCTTCCAACAGTTTTACATTGATAAACGGCATGGTACCTCCCCCGCACTTCTAGTCCCCGCTGACATTCGAAGGGGCCCAGACTGACAGAGGAGCGGGCACCCAGGCTCATGGCACCATGCCACGTAGCCTGCGCGCCCGCTCGTGTCTTGTCATCTAACGCACGCTGAGCCTCTCTGGCTCAACCTGCGCCTGGAGTTAGCTCTTTGTTGTGCCCTACTTGCAACCGTTCGCGGAAGTAGCACTCTTATCTCCAGTGCAGCCAGGCCCCTGCCCATTGTTCGTTGGCGCAGCCGCCAACAGGTTCTTCTGGAACCAGGAGGCCGGGTAAATGTGTGAGGCCGTCGTCGTAACTGGCGTGTTCTCGTACTGCGACAGCGTCGACTGCGTGATCGTCAGGACGGGCATGACCATGGTCTTGGGGACTTTCGTACCCTTGGCAATCTGGACAGCGACCCACGCGGCTGCAGCACCAATACCGGGGTTCACCTCGATGGACACCGTCGTAAAACTAGGATTTGTCTTGCTCTCAGCTGCCCACCAGTGAAGGAACGTACCGCGGTTGTCACCCGTCACGACCGGGACAGGGCGCCCAGCCGCCTTGAATGCCTCCAGCACGCCGTACGTGCCCCCTTGCCCGGCGATAGCGTTGATCGTCGGCAGACCGCTAAGTACGGCAGCGGTCTTGGCCTCGCTCGTCGCGTCGTCCCACGCGCCCCACACAGCTGGCAACAACATGGATCTTCGGGTATGGCTTGAGCGCCGCGAGAAGTCCATAGTGGAACACCGTTTCGTTCGTGAGCCCAGCCTCGCCGCGGTCCTCGAAGACGTTCCCGACGCCATGCAGCCTTTGGGCGATGTACTGGCCAGCCAGGTACAAGTCGGCCCAGTTGTCCTCGTTCAGCTCGTAAGGGATCGGGCTTGTTACCGGCCCCGACTCGGTGTCAAGCACGGGGATGCCTGCGGCATGGGCTCTCGCTATCACCCCGTTCAGAGCAGTAGTCGACTGTGGGTCAATTATTATGACGCTCGGGTGGTCGATGATCAGGGTCGCGATCTGTGATTCTTGGGTGGCAACTGAACCGTTAGCGCACACGTACTTATAGCTAGCGAGCTGCCCTTGCTTCTCCAACAACTTCGCTTCGGTGAAGAACGCGGAGTTCATGGCTGCTCGCCATGTATTGCCGCAGTAACCCTGCGCGAACGCAATGGTGATGTTGTTCGACTTCTTCGGCCCTGCCGAAGCACCTGCCGAAGCAGTTGAGGTGACCCCAACGGCTGCGAGAGCGAGCATTGCGGTAGCGCAAACGCCAGCGCGCACCCAGAAGCGCCCTGAGCGACCAGCTTGTCCTGTCCAACATTATCTGCCTCCTATTTGGCATTACCTAGGACTTCTCCTCACCAGTATCCCTCTCATGCATTTACTAGTATCTCTCTCATGCATTTATTGATGTCAGGCCTTGCCCAACAGAAATGTGCTCTACGATACCCTTCAACTACGATATCACATCACCTCCTTTACCACATCACCTCCTTTATCACATCACCTCCTTTATCACATCACCTCCTTTATCACATCACCTCCTTTATCACATCACCTCCTTTATCACATCACCTCCTTTAACTGAAGTTCTCGCGTGCGGCCAGCCACGCCTTGCACGCACCAGGGCTAGCGCTGGGCCCGCGTCACCACCATGACCACCCCAATAATGACTGCGCCTTGCACTATGTCCTGCACGCCGATCGCAGCTCCCGACAGCTCGAGCAGGGCGATGAGGAGCGCGATCGTCGTGGCACCGAAGGCGGTCGCGGCGATCGCTGACTCGCCGCCGCGCACCGACGTGCCCCCGATGACGATGGCGGCGACCGAGGCAATCAGGTAAGTGTCCCCCATGTCGGCAAAGGCCCCACCGGCATAGCCGGACAGCAGGATCCCCGCGATAGCTGCCAGCAACCCCGATAGCGTGAAGGTGAGAACGATCACGCGCTTGACCGGTACGCCGGCGAGGGCTGCGGCAGCCCGGCTCTGGCCGATGGCGTGCAGGTACATCCCGTAACGGCCCTGGCCACGGAGCAGGGCGACGGCGACCATCACGACCACGGCCGCCAGCACGACGAGCGTCAAGCCGTGCCAGCTGTTTTGCCCGAAGCTGATTAGGCCCGGTGCCACGATCACCTGTGAGCCATTGCCTATCAACAGGACGATCGTGTACGCGATGTACCCCGTGGCCAATGTCGCGACGACAGGTGGGAGCCCGGGGCCCACGACGAGGACCCCGGTGAACGCCCCCGCCAGGGCCCCCACCGCGAGGCCGACAAGGAGCGCCAGGACCAAGTACGTATTGCTGCCCCCGCTCGACTCCCCGCAAAGGTACGCGGCAACCGTCATGACGTAAGGTATCGAGAGGTCGAAAGAACCGTCGCCGAGACCCACGACGAGCATCTGGCCGACAGCCACCAGGGCGACAAAACTTGCCACGGTGATGTTGTCCAGGAGCAGGTCCACGGTGAACCTGCCCGATATCCCGCAGGCTGCGAACCACAACAGCAGGGACGCGCCGAGCGGGAAGACCCACCTCGCTCGTGACCAGTCCACGCGCTGCACGAAGTTCGGCTCCCGTACAAGCCCGTTGGTCTTCATTCGTCAACGCCTCCGCGCATAACGTCTAAGGCCCTCTACGAACCAGCGCATGCCTACCGCCGCGACCAGGACCAGGCCCTCCACGGCCGTGTTCCAGGCCGCCGCGACGTTCAGGAAGGAGAGCACCGATGCCAGCAGTGAGAAGGCGACCGCCGCAGCCACGACGCCACCCGGTACAACGATGCCACCCCCGAAACGGCAACCTCCTACTACGACCACAGCGAAGGTGATCAGCGTCAGTGTCGCGCTTGCGTTTATGTCTGCCGACGTCGTCACGCTTGTGGTGAGCAGCCCCGCCACGTCCACGAGCACGCCGGCCAGGGCGTAAGCGCACAACCTGGTCCAGAGTGGGGACCAGCCGCTGTTCACGAGGGCGGCCCGGTTGTTACCGAGGCCTCTCAGTACGATGCCATAGCGCCAACGCCTGAGCACCCACCACATCACGAGCGCCCCCACTACGATGATGTAGGCCTGCTCGGGGACCACCGGCCAGGTCGCGTTCGTGGTCGTTTCCAGCCACGAAGCCGCTGTCCCTCCCGGGGTGGGCTGGATGGTGAGGCCCACCCCGAGCCAGATGAACGAGGCACCAAGGGTGACGACGATGGCGGGTACGTGGAAGAGCTCTACGATCGCCCCCATGGCGACATAAGCAAGTACCATGACGATCATTAGCGCGACGCCGTAGAAGGGGTTCGTCGTCAGCACTGTGGCAGTGAGCACGTTGACCAAGCCGACGGCGTAGCCGATCCCAAGGTCGAAGTCGCCCACGAGGATGATCACCATTTGCGCCAGCGACGCGAACACCAAGGGGAGCGCGGGGCCGAGCAACAAACTGGCCCCGGTACCGCTCAGGGTGGCTGGGCGCAGGATGGCTGTTGCTGCAGCGACAACCACGAGCAACAGCCCGGCTGTCCAACCCCTAGAGGAAGGGACAAGCCATCTCAGCTGCCGGGCGTGAGGTGCGGGCCCAGGGTGGACGGCACCTAGCACCGGTGCTTCGGCAACCTTCATCGGCCCGCACCTCCTTGCGAAGCGTGGGCCTCCGGGGCCATCGCGCCATCTCCGCTCGGCGTGGCCGGGCCCACCTCGGCGGTCCCCAGGCCCGCGTCCTCGAAGCGCGCGTACGAAAGCCGCACGATCTCTGCCCCGGAGATCTGCGGCCCGCTGAGCTCCCCGCTGATGCGACCCTGAGCAAACACATAGACACGGTCGCAACGATGGAACTCAGCGTCTTCGGTCGAGTAGACGATGATGGTCCGGCCGGCTGCCCGCGCCTCCTCGAGGGCACCGTAGACAGTTTCCTTTGTGGCGACATCGACCCCGCGCGTCGGGTCATCGAGCAGGAGGACCTCAGCCTCGCTAGCGAACGCGCGTGCTATCAGCACCTTCTGTTGGTTCCCGCCGCTGAGCGCCCTGAGCTTCACCTTGGGGTCAGTGGCGGCTATGTCGAAGTGCTCGAACCACTGCTGGACGATCCCGTTTGCAGTCCTCCAGCGCAACCAGCCTGCCCGCGTGACGCGCTCCAGCTTGAGGGCGCCGATCAGGATGTTGTGGTAGATGTCCCACAGTCCGAAGTTGCCTTCGGCGGCCCGGTCACCGGCAATGTACGCAACAGACCCGCGCACCACGACCTGGCCGCCTTCCGAGCCCCTTCCTCGCCTGAAAACTGCCCGCAGCACGTCCCGCTGCCCAGCGCCCTCGAGCCCTGCGAGCCCAACTATCTCGCCGGCCCGTGCGACGATGTCGACACCCTTCAACCTGCCCGCACGCAGCCCCCGCATCGACACGACCGGCTCGCTGCCCTCCCCCGTTGCCTCCGCCGTGCTCTCCCGCTTTGCGGCGTCCGCGAGCACGGCTGCTTCGTTGACAAGTTGCCGTGCGGGCTTCCCGACCTGCTCGGAGGGTCTCGCGCCGAGCTCTTCCACGAGCTGGTCCCGTGATGCTTCGCGCCTGCTCCCGGTCCAGCACACTTCGCCGTTGCGCAGCACGACGATCCTGTCCACCAGCCCGAGGACCTCGTCGAGCTTGTGAGTGACGTAGATCGCTGCCACCCCTCGGGCACGCGCCTCCTTTAGGTAAAGTTGCAGCTTGGCACTACTTTCACCGGACAGGGCAGAAGTTGGCTCGTCCAGGACCAACAGCTTCAAGCGTGGGTGGGAGGCGGCGCGAGCTATCTCGATCATCTGCTGTCGCGCAAGTGGGAACTCCGAAACGCTCACGCGCGGTGAGATGCCACTACCCGGGAAGACAGCCTCCAATGCCTTTGTCGCGTCCGCGATCTGGGCTGCCCTACGCCCCCGGCCGATGTGGTGGTAGAGGAGGGCCCAGTTTTCCCAAACAGCCAGGTTCGTGCACAACGAGAGCTCTTGGTGCACCATCGCCAGCCCGTGCATCCAAGCCTCGGCCGGGTTGTAGTGGGACGCGCTCACTTCGTGCCCGTCCACCTCGACGGTGCCAGCTGAGGCGGGGATGACGCCCCCCAAGATCTTGAGCAACGTCGTCTTGCCCGCGCCGTTTGCGCCTATCAGGCCTACTATCTCACCCCGCGAGACTGAAAAGTCGACATGCGACAGGACAGCGTGTGTCCCGTAGTACTTCGTAATCTCTGACATAGACAAGATCGGCATCTCACCGACTGCCGTCGCGACCGGCTCTATGATGCTTGGCATAGCCCTGTCCCTCGTGTGTGTTGTCGGTTGCACGATGGCCAAAATTGCACTAGGGTTTATTCGGTTTATTCCCGGCCGATTCAGGTGGGGACAACCCTCTACCGGACTGGGTGGTTTTACCTATTACACCCATCTCGATGTTAAAATCATAGCAGCAGGGGCTACCGGGCAAGAGGTAGGGATAACCCGTGTCCGACTGGGTAGTTTTCCCTATTCCCTAGGTCATGGCCAGTTCTAGCATGTTGCCATGTTCTAGCATGTTGCCATGTCTAGCATGTTGCCATGGGGGAAATCCTGCTGTGGTGCGTATTATCCCCCGTTTTGTCTGGGCGAACGGCTGGTTTAGGATGTTCTTGGCGCGCTCGCAGGGCGTCTCGAGACCGCTTGATGAAGGCGAACCATGGGAAATGGTACCCAGACAATGACTACGACAGAGCATGATGAGACCCAACAAGCAATAGGAATTGTAGGCCCTGCTCCCTCACCGCCATCGGTGCTGGAGCGACTGGCCGCACTAAACAACGGGACAGAGATCTGGTGGGACTCGTCACCGCTGGTCTTCGAGTCTTGGCGTGCCCGTATGCTCGCGGCAGCACCGGAAGAGGAGCGGGCCCAGCTCGCTGAGCAGCTTCTGCGGTTGTGGGACCCGGCACACCCCGAAGCGACGCTCTTCCGGGGCGTGACGACCAATCCTTCTCTCTCGCTGGCCGCGATACGCGACGACCCCGCCCGCTGGCTCGCCTGGATCCGCTCGTACCGCGCCACGCACCCAGCCGCGACGGTGGAGGGCACCTTCTGGTCCCTGTACAAGGAGATTGTCCGGCTCGGGGCTGAGGCCCTCTTGCCTCTCCACGAGGCAACGGGCTACCGCTTCGGCCACCTCTCCGGCCAGGTGGACCCGCGCTCGGCTTTCGACAGCGACGCAATGCTCCGCCAGGCTTCCGAACTGGCCGCGCTTGCGCCCAATGTGATGGTCAAGGTGCCCGGCACCAGCGAGGGTCTCCCAGTCCTGCGCGAGCTCACGCGACGCGGGATCTCGACCAACTGCACCCTCGCCTACACGTTGCCCCAGTTCGTAGCCGTCGCAGAAGAGGTCCAGGCCGGCCTGATCGAGGCGCGAAGGGCCGGAGCCGACCTGACCCGGTGGAGGTCGGTCGTGACTGACATGAGCACCCGTTGGGAGAACGCCGCCGAGTTCGCAGCCCAGGCCGCCAAGGAAGCCGTGGAGCTGTCTGCCGAGGACCGCCGTTGGGCGGGGGTCGCCATCTTCAAGCGTGCCCAGCGCCTGTTCCGCTACCGGGCCTACCCGAGCAAGATGCTCATCTGCTCGGTCCGCATGGGGCCCGGTCCCGACACGACAGACCGCTGCTGGCACCTCGAGTACACCGCCGGCGCAGACGCCGTCTTCACACTCCCGCCCGCCTTCCTCACCGACTTTATCCCTCGCTCCAAACGGCTCCGGCTCGCTTCCCGCATCTGGGAGGACATCCCCGCTGACGTGATGACCAGGCTACAGCGCGTAAGCTATTTTTCGTGAGACTTATGAGCCCGACGGCATCCCGGTCGACGCGTTCGACCGGATCCCCGCCTTGCAAAACACCACCCGGGAGTTTTCCAAGGCGACAAACGATATGGTCGACTTCGTAAGGCGAGAGTTCCAACCCCCGACGCCAAATGGGCTTCAACAGGGCTCGCCCGGCGGGAGCACGACCTGACCAGGCCCACGCAAGGGCTCGGCGGCACAGGGTGGAGAACAAAGAGGGCCGGTAGGCAATGAACCAGAAATTGGCAGGGATCATTATCCCCGCGGCAACACCTTTCGACGACCAGGGCTACCTGAGCGTCGAAATGCTCGAGCACAACATCACGAAGTGGAACGCGACGAACGTCCGCGGCTACATGTGCCTGGGCAGCAACGGTGAGTCCCGGTCACTGTCCGACGACGAGTCCATTACAGTCGTAAGGCAAGTCATGCGGCTCAAGGCCGACAAGACGCTCATAGTCGGCGTGGGCAGAGAGTCATTACACCTCACGCTGGCTTTCTTGGACAGGGTCACCGACCTCGGCCCCGGCATCGACTACGTCTCGGTCTTGACTCCCAACTACTTTGCCAAGCTCATGGACGACGAGGCCCTGGTGGATTACTACCGCGCGGTCGCTGATCACAGCCCTCTGCCCGTGCTGCTTTATGTCGCCCCCGGCTTCGCGAACTCGGTCGTCCTTTCACCACGGGCTGTCAGGGTGCTCGCGGACCACCCGAACATCCACGGCCTCAAGGACACCACGCCAGCCATGATGGTCGACTACATGCTGAGCGTGGGTGGCCGTGAGGACTTCAGTGTCCTAGCCGGCTCCCTCAACATGCTCCTCACTTGCCTCATGCTCGGAGGGTCGGGCGGGGTTGTTTCGGCGGCCAACTACTTCCCAGCCCAGTGCGCAGAGGTCACCGACTTGTACTTCTCCGGGGAACACCAGGAGGCTGTCGACCGGTACCTCCGCCTGCAGCGCCTCGTGAAGCAGACCGGGGCAAGGCGCGGCGTCGCCGGTCTCAAGTGCTGCATGAACCTCTGTGGCTTCTCGGGTGGCAAGCCAAGGTTACCCGTGAAGGCACTGGCCGCTCAGGAGGAGAGCGACATCAGAGCGATACTCTCACAGACAGGTTCCGCTCTGTGTGTCAGGCTGAGCTGAGACACCCGCAGCAGTAGTCCAACCCTGCAGGGCGAGATCGGATCTCTTTCGAAGTGACCCTCACTACCTTGACGATGACTCGCGCCCATGATGAAGCCATGGGCGACGAACCCTCGATGCCAGATCGACCCAGGTGGCGAAGCTTCACCGCTGACTACAAGCTGGCGATCCTCGACGAGTATGACCGCTGTGCCGATGACGGCGACAAGGGCGCGCTGTTGCGCCGCGAAGACCTGTACACGAGCCACATAGTCGAGTGGCGCCGCGCCCGGGACTGCGGTGCGCTCGCCGGGCTCGGCCCGAAAGACAGGCTGCCGAAGCACAACCCGCTCGCCGACGAGCTTGCCCGGACCAAAAAGCGAGCCGAGCGAGCCGAGGCTGAGCTCGCGAAGACGAGACTGGTGGTGGAGATCCAGGGAAAAGCATCGGAGCTCTTGGGGCGGTCGCTCGCCGAGAGCGACGAGGAGAACAGGCAGCAGCGATGATCGAGCAGGCATTTTCTGAGGTGAAGACCCTCGCAGGCACAAGGGCGGCCTGCACGGCCGTCGGCCGGTCGTGTGCCACGCACTACCGGGCGTTTCAGCCGAAAAAGCTCGGGCCACGAAAGCCGCGCCCCACGCCCGCCGACGCCTTGTTGGCCAGCGAGCAGCAAGGCGTGTTCGAGGTGCTCCGGGGCCGGTTCGTCGACTCCGCACCGGCACAGGCCTGGGCCACCTTGTTGGACGAAGGGACCTACTTGGCCTCGCAGTCCACCATGTACCGCCTCCTGCGGGCCAACGGCGAGGTCCGTGAGCGCCGCCGCCAGGCGACCCATCCACCGCGCACGATCCCAGAGTTCGTCGCGACCCGGCCGAACGAGGTCTGGTCCTATGACGTCACCAAGCTCAAGGGCCCGGCCCGCGGCGTCCACTACGACCTGTTCGTCATGCTCGACATCTACAGCCGTTACTGCCCTGGCTGGATGGTCGTCGACCAAGAGGACGGCCAGGTCGCCAAGGCCTGGCTGAAACAGGTGACCGCGTCGCAGAACATCGCCCCTTCGACCCTCACCATCCATGCGGACCGGGGCAGCTCGATGACCTCGAAGCCGGTGGCGGTGCTGCTGGCGAACCTGAAGATCGGAAGGACTCATTCACGCCCGCACGTGAGCAACGACAACCCGTACTCCGAAGCAGGGTTCAAGACCTTGAAGTACTGCCCTGCGTTCCCCGAGCGCTTCGGATCGCGCGAGGACGCCATCGAGTTCTGCACGGCGTTCTTCGAGCACTACAACCACTTCCACCGACACTCGGGCATCGGCCTGCACACGCCGGCGTCGGTGCACTTCGGCACCGCGACTGAGATCCGAGAAGGTCGGGCCCGTGTCCTCGATGCCGCTTATGCCGCCCATCCCGAGCGGTTCGTCAACAGACCGCCAATCCCACCGCTTCTCCCCGAAGCAGCGTGGATCAACAAGCCGGCGCCAAAGGAGCCCGCGCAGATCTCATAGAAAGAACGTGTCTCAGCCGGCTTGACGGTACCCTGATCGAGGCCTCACCCTGAGGAGTCGTCGCGCCGTCTAGCCTATTTAGCAGGAGGACCGAACATGCTGTTCTTATCTGTCGACTTTGGTACGTCGTCGGTCAAGATCTCGGTCGTGGACGAGAAACTGAACGAGTTGCAAACGGCCAAGGAAGAGTACCCGTACATCCTCCTGCCTGGGTCCAAGGTCGAGATCGCCCCAGATGAGCTGATGGGAGGCCTTTACAAGGCAGCAACGCAGATCGACCCCGCCCTACGGGCAAAAGTCGAACTTGTTTGCTATGACACCTTCTCGCCGTCACCCGTTTTCATCAAGGAATCGGGGGATCTGGCGTACCCGAACATCATCACTCACATGGATCGCCGAAGCCGCGACCAATGCCGTTACATCGACGAGGAGTTTGGCAGGGACCGCTACCTGCACATCGCCGGTATCTACCCGTTCGCGGGCGGCGCGGGCATCATGACTCTCCTCTGGATAAAGCAGAACGAGCCCCAGTTTTTGGACGACACCTACAGGATCGGCCACCTGACGACGTACGTCCACAAGAAGTTCACAGGGGAGTGGATGGTCGACCTGGTCAACGCCTCGATGTTGGGCCTCTATGAGACGCTGACACAGGGAGGTTGGTCACAGACACTACTCGATGCCTTCGATCTCGAAAAGAAATGGTTCAGTGAGATCCGCAACCCCGGTACGGTCCTGGGGAAGCTGCTACCAGACGTCGCTTCTCGCTTGGGAGTAAGTAGCGGGGTACCTGTGACCGTCGGGACCAACGACATGGCCGCGGCACAGGTAGGGGCCGGCAATGTCGAGCCGGGCTGCATCATGAACACGGCGGGCTCGAGCGACATGGTCAGCATCCTCACGGACCGACCGGTGGTCAACCCGCATTATTATTTACGGAACTCCGCGCTACCCGGTATGTGGCAGATATATGCCACGACAGCTGGCGGGTTCGCCTTGGACTGGTTCCACGAGCAGCTCGCAAGGGACATGACAAAAGAGGAGTTCTACGACGCGTTCATCCCCAAAGCGCTCGCAGAGTTCGAGCAGGACGGGGAGGTTACCTTTGACCCGTACCTCACGGGGGACCGCCAGAGCATGGAAAAGCGAACGGGGGCCTGGCACGGCCTGACGCTGGCGGCAACGCGCGAGGAGATGCTGGCAGCCATGCTGAAGAGCATGAACCGGGTGCTTAACACCACGATCCGTGAGGCGGCTGAGGTCGTACAGTTGAAGCCTGTTGTGAAATTGGCCGGCGGGCTGTCGACCAAGGCGTTCGTGCAATTGAAGGAAAGGGAGATACCGGGCTTTAGTTTTGAGGTGGTCGAGAACTGCTCGATCATCGGTACCGTCGCGTTGGCTCAGAGGTACCTCTGAGGCACGAGGGGAAGGGTGGTTTGAGCAGGTGAGGATCGTCATAACAGACAGCGAGTTCCCCTCGCTCGACATCGAGCGAGAGGTGGCAGCGCAAGCTGGGGCCGAGCTCGTCATCGCGCACGGGTTGTCCCCTGGCGAGGTCATCTCCAACGCCCAAGGGGCAGACGGGCTCGCCGTCCAGTACGCGCAGATCACCGCCGAGGTTTTCGATGCTCTGCCTTCTGTCAAAGCGGTGGCCAGGTTCGGCGTCGGCGTTGACACAATTGACGTCGCAGCGGCAACCAAGCGGGGCGTCATCGTCTGCAATGTCTCCGATTACAGTACCGAAGCCGTTTCGGACCACGCGATCGCTCTCGCCCTCGCCGTCGGGAGGGGCCTAGTGGTGCTGGACCGCGGTGTGCGCGCCGGCCTCTCGTTGCTGCGCGAGGTGCAGCCGGTGTACCAGGTCGCTGGCCGTGTGTTCGGTGTGGTCGGCTACGGTGCTATCGGCAAGGCCGTGGCACGCAAGGCCACCGGTCTCGGCTACCGGGTCGTCGTCCATGACATCGTGCTGAGCCCCGGGTCTACCACCCCTGAGGGCTACCCGGTGGTCGGGTTTGACGACCTGTTGAGCAGTGCGCAGGTGGTCAGCATGCACGTACCTCTTAGCAGCGCCACCCACCACCTGATCGATGCAGGGGCGTTCGCGCTGATGCGATCGGACGCCATCTTCCTCAACACCTCCAGAGGGGGGATCGTTGACACCGACGCCCTGGTCAGCGCGGTCTCGCAAGGGAAGATCTTCGGGGCTGGGATAGACGTGTTCGAAACCGAGCCGCTGCCGGCGGGCCACCCGATCGCGGCCCTTGACCGGGTCGTCCTCACCCCGCACGTCGCCTACTACACCGAAGAGTCCTATGCGGAGCTGAAGCGCAGGACGATGCAGAACCTCATCAACGCCGTCGTCGGCCATGACTTGCACGACGTGGTCAACCCGGACGCCCTCCTGCACAGGAGGGACACCACCGGTGCGTCTGCCTGACGCCTGGCCCGCGTTCGGATGCAGTATGTTTACGTGGGGACTGGTTCTCGCGTGAAGCAACGAGCTGCTTACGCCTGGCCGGCCGGGGAGAACGCTCATGGTGGCCGCGGCCAACCTCCGTGCGATGGCAAGGGCGCGTCCCAACGGTAGCGAGGACCACGGCGACCTGGACCGTGCAGAGGTCCTCGCCGCGCTAGTGGAGGATCTTGCGGGCGAACTTTCCCTGCGCCCTTTGTTGGAGCGGATCCTGCGCCGCTCTCTTCAGCTTCTTGACTGCGACGCCGGGTCGATCACGAGTGTCGATGAGGCCGCCCAGGTGTACCGCAAGGAAGCCGACATCGGGGTCGCCTGCCAGTCGGGCCACCTCTTCCCACTGACCGAAGGCGTGACCGGCATGGTCGTGGCAGCGCGCGCCCCACTAGTCCTGGCGGACTACTCCCAGGTTCGGGGCGGCCACCTGAGCCCGGCTGACAGGCTTTCCTTGCGAGCTGTCGTGGGGGTGCCAGTGATGTGGCGCAGCGATGTGATCGGCACGTGCGTGGCGTTCTCGCGTGACCCCGCACGCGTCTTTACCGATGACGACGTCAAGTTGCTGGACTTGTTCGCGAAGCACGCCGCGATCGCGATCACGAACGCACGGCTGCACGCCGAAGCCGAGGCACGGGCGCGGGTCGAGTCCACCCACATCGAGCGCGACCGCCTGGCGCGCGAGGTGTACGACACGGTGGCCCAAGGCCTTGCCGACATCCTCCTCCACCTCCAAGAAGCCGGGGAGGCCGCGGCTCAAGGTCGCACCAGGGCCATCCAGACCGCTTTGGCGATGGCTCACCAGGCCACCCGAGAAACGCTCGAAGAGACTCGACGCGACGTCTTGGCTCTAGCTCCCTCGCCCCTCTTGGGGCACAGTTTCGAGGAAGCGATCGAACGCGAACTAAGCTTCACGAGCCGTGGCGGCATGACCAACGTGCGCTTGGTCAAGACCGGCCGACCCGTGGAGCTTGCTCCAGACGTGACGCACCAGCTGTTCCGGATCGCCCAAGAAGCGCTCACCAATGTCGTCCGTCACGCCGCCGCGTCGACTGTGCGCGTGGGGTTGGTTTACGGCGACGAGACGTTCACGCTCCTGGTGCAGGACGACGGTCGTGGCTTTGACGCCGGGGTCCTGAACGGTGGCGGGGTGGAGCGCGTCGGGTTACTCGGGATGGCCCAGCGTGCCCAGCTTCTTGGTGGTTCTCTCCAGATCGATTCCACCCCGGGGTGGGGCACGAGCGTACGGGCGGAAGTCCCCCGCACCACTCGCGGCGCGACCGAACGGCCCGGCACGGAACAACTGCGCGTGCTCGTGGTCGACCCACAAGCAGTGACGCGGATGGGCTTGGCGACGCTGCTGCGCCGCACCGAGCCGGCGCTCCAAGTCGTCGGCGAGGTAGCGACGGGTCGGCAAGCTGTCGAGGCCTGCCGCGCCCTGGGCTCTGACGTGGTCCTCGTCGAACTGCACCTCGACGATGCCGACGGCATCGACATCATCCGCCAGCTTCGGGCACTAGTCCCCGCTCCGCAGGTCGTCGCTATGTCCCGCATCGCCGACGATGATCTCGTCTCCGACGCCCTGCACGCCGGCGCCGCGGGTTACCTGGACAAGAACCCCGATACCGATACCGACGCAGAACACCTTGGCCGGATAATAATTGCCGCCGCCCGGGGCAACGCTGTGCTCTCCGGCCCAGGTGCCGATTGGCTACGCGTACGGGCGCGACTCCCACGGGCATTCGACGCTGACCGAGCGTGAAAAGCAAGTAAAACGTTTGGTCGAACGGGGTTTGCCTGACAAGCGGATCGCCACTGACCTGCGGATTTCTGTCAAGACGGTCGAGAAGCACGTTAGTGCGATCCTTCACAAGACCGGCGCCCTCAACCGCACGGAGCTAGCGGCACGTGCCGGCAGAGGCCACGTAAGCCCCGAGCACGAACTGCGGCAGGCCGCCACAGGTGCCGCCCTTGCGGACATGACCGGAGTGCTCGACGGCGAACCCGAAGGGGACATGGTACAGCCGGCGCACTCGGTCCAGGTCGGGCGTGTGGGCGCTGCTGGGTAACCTCACCCAGTCCCAGCGTCAGCAAAAAACTCGAGGCCACCGATGCGCAGCAAGCTCCCCTCGGTGTTGAACTCTGCGTGGCGATGAGCGTCCACTAGGGAGTAACCGGCCGCCTCAGCGGGTGCCACAAGGGGCTTGGACACCGCAATATAGTTCACTTCCAGAGTGTTCGCCATAGCCACGAGGCGGAGCGCGCCGACATTTGTACCCGTGAGGGAGAACATCGCCAGCGATAGGGCCTCGAGGTCACTGCTAGCGACGAAGGGCAGTTTTGCACCAGCCAGGGACTTCGAGGCCGCGGCATTCGCGTACGTGGCAGTCCAGTCGATCTTGGAGCGTAGGCGCTCGGTCACGATGTCTGCTTGCCCTACGCCCATCGCGTTGCCCCCGGAGTTCTCGGTAAGGTCGAGCACCGCCAAGCGGCCCACGCCGATCCCGGCAGGCAACTCCTTACCGGCGAAGCGGCCCGTCACGTTCGGATCCATACCGGCACCGGAGATCATCTTGCCGATCTCGCGTAATATCAAGACGTCTACTTCCTCAAAAGGTAGCCGCGCAAAGTACCTCCATGCCTCCAAGAGAAGGGCTTGGTCGCGCTCCAGGAGCAACTCCCCAGGCACCACCTCCACACGCCGAACGCGATGCCACGCGTCCTCCAGAAGGGCCACGCCGAAAGGCACCCACAGGCTCGCGAGAACGACGCGGGCGGCTTCGGGCAGCACTTCGCTGAAAGCTTCGAAGCCGGCACTGTGCAAGCTCGATGCTCCGGCTTCTTTGCCCAGGCCGATTGTCAACATCTTCGTGAGCCCGCTTTCGATCGGCGCACGGAAGTCCGAGTGAGGCTTAACCCTGTTGACCAGCACGACCCCATCGCAAGCGAGGGCGGCACGAGCCAGGTAAACGGGCTTCCCGCTGGCCAACTTACCGACCTCTACCACCTCCATGGATGCATCAATGGGGACGCCGAGGGAACCTTCGTTGATACCGAGCTCGTGGAGCACGTTGCGCTGGCCGGCTGGCGTTGCCCCGCCATGCGAGCCCATCGCTGGTATGAGCACAGCTGACACGCCACGGTCTTGAAGCGCTTGGACGACCTCTGCGACCACATCGCCGACGCGGGCGATGCCACGGCTGCCCACGGCTACGCCCACCCGGCTGCCGGGCTGGACCCTCTCCTCAACGAGCTGGGCCAAGTCCCGGCGCAGGCCGACAGCCTCAAAACCTTGTTCCGGGGCGGCCCGGGAAAGTTCGAACCACTCCAATTGCTTGACGCGCGACCCAGACCCTGACAGTTGAACCTCCGAGCTCATGGGTCCCGCCTGTCCCGTCAGGTACGCGGCACGAGGCCAACCGGCCGCAATGGCGAGCCTGACCCGCCTCTGGTCCTCAGGGGCAGGGCGAGGAAGTAAAACGACGCAGGCACGGCGGCGAGGTTCTGGAGCCCCTCGATGATGAGAATGCTGTTGGGGAGGAAGTACTTGCTATGACCGAAATCGGAGACAACGACCCCGTCGACCTGAGCGAGGTCGACTGAGACCGTGTCGCCACCGACGGCCTTCACGCGTCGCTTGGCGAGCCAGGCGCATAGGTCCTCCGCAAAACCGGGGTTGTTGCTCCCCCACCAACCATCGGGGCGCTCGGCGCTGCCGCCAGGCAAGTTCTTGTCCCAGCCAAACTCGACGATGGCGATGTCGCCCACGTCGATCGAGATGCCGGCAGCGCCCGCGGCCTGCTCGAACCGAGCGAGGGTCAGGAGCTCGCCCGGTCCCAGGTCCAGCTGCGAGACGTCCACCTTCTTGGCCGGGCCCATGACACAATCGGGGGGGAAGGTGTCCATCGTCTTGTCGGCCATTGCCCTGATGTAATGCGCTGGTACGTCGACGTGGCAACCGACATGCTCGGGCAGGACAAGAGTCTGCAGGAAGTAGCCGTTCTGTTCAAAGTTGCGCGAGTCGTCGATGATCGCGAGGTCTGGGTGCGTGGACCAGCGGGGCATGTTAGGGAAGAGGAGAGGAGCAAGGTCGACCACGTCGCAGCCCGCGATCAGAGTGGCAAGCTGAGCGGTCGACGAGCCAGCCGTCTCGGTGGCAAGTCGAGTCTGGGACATGAAGACCTCCATGTTGTTGTGAGACCCAGCGGGTTTGGGCCAGTTTGCTGGAATCGGTTTTGTGCCGGGTTTCATTTATATTCTACTGCGAGCGCGGCGCGGGCTCCGCTTCTCGTTCCGGCGGTGGCGTAACTTCTTGTTCTCCAAAGCCCTCGCCGGCAGTCCCGTGCGGCCCGCGCACCCCTGTTCGCGAAGAGGGGACGGCGACCACGCGCTTACCGGGCGCGTGTACCTCTTCGCCTGAGCGAGCACCTTGTGACAAGGGACGGCCATGGTCTTCGGTACCAGCCGGTCGCACCTTGGTCCCGTTTGCGAAGATGGCGAAGATCGTCCCCATGCGGCAGAGCCTCGTCGGACCGCGGGACCGGCGACCTCTGTGGGCCCGGCGGGCGCCCCGGGATGAACACCCAGCCCACGCGCCACTTCGAGCGGATGTACACCTCGTCTTTACGTCCAGTTGGATGCTGTCGGTTCTCTGTCCCGAACTGACTAGGCTTCCCAGTCCAGAGCCGGCTAAAACGCGAGGCGCAGATTAGAGCTGACGCTCAAGGACAGGAGGCAGGAATGACTACAAGTTTGACGCGGCTCATAGAAGACGCGAAGGCGCTAGAGCGGATCGCCACTGGGTTCGACTTCACTGAGGGGCCGGCGTGGTCGGATGAAGGAGAGTTCCTGGTTTTCAGTGATATTCACGGTAATGCCATGTGGCGTTGGGACGCAACCACCGGCGTCCAGAAGTACCGGAGCCCAAGTAACATGGCTAATGGCAGTACCTACGACCCCATGGGCCGGTTGATCACTTGCGAGCACGCCACAAGCCGGGTAGTACGCGAAGAGGGCGGTGAGCTAAGGGTTCTTGCAGATCACTTCGATGGCCGAGAACTGAACAGTCCCAACGACGTAGTGGTCGGGCCCGATGGCAACATTTACTTCACCGACCCGACGTTCGGGCGCCAAGAATATTTCGGCGTGCCTCGAGAGCCTGGTCAGCCGTTTCGCGGGGTATACCGGATCCGGGCTACGGGCGAGATCGAGCTCCTTGCAAACGATTTCGAGGAGCCAAACGGCCTCTGCTTTTCCCTCGATGGCAAGGTGCTGTTCGTCAACGACAGCCCGCGAATGCATATCAGAGCCTTCAGGTTGGGGCAGGACGGCTCGTTGAGCGGCGGCGAGATCTGGGCTGAGGTTACCGGGGACGGTGACGGCGTGCCTGACGGGATGAAGATCGACGTGGAGGGCAATATCTATTGCACAGGTCCGGGGGGGTTTCACGTTTTCGACCCCACCGGGACCCATCTCGGGTCGGTCCAAACACCGGAGGTGGTCGGCAACCTGGCCTGGGGAGAGAGCACGCGGCTGAGCTTGTTTGTGTGTGCGTCGACGTCCCTGTACCGCATCAATACCCGCGTCCCCGGGTACCGGGCATATTGAAATAGGCCAATGTGTCGCAGCGGGGCGGACCGCTCGCGGCCGAGGACCAGGACGAAGCCGGCGAGCACGGTGATATGCGGGGGGCGACGAGACCGGCGTGCAGCCCGCTCGGCCAGCGGACGTCTGAGATAGGACTCGCCCCTGGGTGCCAGGGGAGAAGCTTGAAAGGTGCACGGTCGTGATTCGGCCTTCTGTCAGAGCAGAAAAGAGGCACTACGCGGCCAAGTGGGGGGAACGGCCTCGCATTGATGTGGCACGGTGAGTCTGCCATTGGAGCCCGCAGTGTGCGAGAAGACGGAGCCGGTAGTGCTGAAAGTTCGTGAAGCCGCAACCGGCGCGCTTGATCTTCTTGATGAGCAGGTTCATCGCTTCCGTAGGTCCATTGCTGTCGCCGGTGCGGTGATGGTTCAGGATCTCGCTTCGTCAGCGACGAAGGGTTCCGCCGAGGCGCCGCAGCTCGGGGACTTCCGATGTTGAGCACTCTTCGAGCACGGCATCCAGGAGGATGCCCGCCTCGAACGGATCATCGACGGCATATACCTCCCGCAGGTGCTCCTTGGTGAGCCAGCTGGCGAGCACAGAGTTACCTGAGATTCACAGGATTGACATTCCGATATCGGCCCTAGCGGAGTACGTAGACTTCCAGCTCAAGCAGATGGGTTGGAAGCGAACCAGCGACCTGCATAGCTGGCCAGCGGCCGAGCCTCACTGGGATCATGAAGTCAACCGTGCTGCTGAGTGTTCGATCCGGCGCGGTTGGCGTGAACGCCAATACATGCGTAGGGTCGCCGCAGCCTGGCGTGAGGAGCACCGCCGTCAGGGCCTGAGCTGAGGTCGCCGACGAGGATCACCACCCCGGCCGCTCCTCCTTCGCCGCCCGCGTCGAAGTCCCTAGGCGTCTAGGGATTCCGAGCCGGGTCCGCCACGACGGGAAGGGGTCGCTTACGCACTTTGCCGAACTACTGGACTAGCCCACCGAGTGGATTTGCGACGAGTCAGAGACCTCGATCTGAGGGGCGCCGTCGTACGAAGTGATCACGCCGGTCACGTCGATGGTCTGATATGCGTACTTTGCGGTATCGGCAGATCCGAATGAATACCCGGCTGGAATCCATACCCCGAAGCCAGTCGAATAGTCGGCGTACTGGTCCAAGTACGCGTTACCCGCTGCTGAGACGTAGGTGTAGCCGACAAGGAATTGGACGCAGCCAGTTTGTCCTATCTCGTTCCACGATTGCGCGGCTGTAAAGCACTTGGGCGTGTGGTAACGGTGGGAACTCGCCGCCGAGGAAGTTTGCGACTTGTGGCTGCCGCGAAGGTCAGAGATCAAGACCAGGGCCAGAATGACCAGCACGATGGCGAGGAGTTTCGGCCATTGGTCCTTGAGCGGCTTGCGGGTTGCTGGCACGTGCGCCTCGGCATACTTGGCGGCTCAGACCCGGTGCGAATGATAGTGCTGGTCCGTCATCATGCGGTGGGGAGAGAGGGACAGGCGCGGGAAGGCAGGCCAAAGACCGGGGACGGAAAGGCGGCCACTCGGCGGCAAGGGCAACGGCCGAGGAAGCGAAGGGGCGAGCAGGCCAGCCGAAGGGGGGCGAACGCACGGAACGCACGGACGGCGGGACGGGGGCGAAGCACAGCGCTGACCGGCGACCGGGGGGATGAACCGGAAGGAGACGAATGCTCAGATTCTCGAAGTCTCGCTGTCTAGGACGCTTGATTGGAAGAACGGCGCTCCGACGTGGTAGCGAGGACCACGATGGCTGATGGGCCCGGCAGAATGAAGCGGCTAGGCAAAGGTCTGCTCAAGACCAGTCCGCTTTACCTGGCTGGGCATGCGCTGACCGACAAAGCCAGCGAACGTCACGCTCGCAGTGTTGAGAACGCTGGAGCCCAGCCCGGAATCGAGGATGGCGAGTGGTGGGCTGGGATTCCATCGGGCCACATGAACCCGGTGTATCGAGCCGTCGATCTCAAAACTAAGTCCGCACTCGCCGTCAACGACAAGGGGATCGTGTGGGGCCATTTCGGTACGACCAGAGTTCTCGTTCCATGGGCCGAGCTTCGCAATATCGAACTTGGTGAGATAGACGCACCTAAAGGTAGGCAACATAGCGCCTTCGGATTCGGTCTAATCGGCGTGGCATTCGTCGCAGCGACAGCTGTGCACAATGCGCGGGTTGGACGCGCAGCCGAATACCGTGCCATTCGAGTGACCACCACCGCTGGTGAGCACGTCGAGTTTCTCACGCCCAAGTCGTACGCCGATGTTGTGAAGTTGCTTGGACCGACAGCCAAGGCATTGACCGCTCACTTCGGAGTGTTGACAACCGAGCCTGAGATACCACCTGCATCAGGTCTCGGTGTGGCCGACGAAATCAAGAAATTTGGTGAGCTACGAGATGCGGGTGTATTAACGGCTGAGGAGTTCGAAACAGCGAAGAGTCGCTTGCTCGGAGAAAGTTAGTCTTCGAGCGCGCCTTGATGTGAACGCGAATTGGGATGACCTCTGCGGGTTCAGCCAAGGGAGAATTGTTCGCTCTAGTGACTTAAACCGCATGCTAGCGAGTCGAGCCGCTTCGTCGCCGGAACCCCATGTCTTCAAGTGTCGTTGCAATCGTTCGAAGACTGATACCTTCCTCACGCAACTTTCGAGCGAGTGCAATTGCTTCTTGCTCTTCGGCTATCGGCGCGAGCTCGCGGTTCTCTGCGCGGAATCAGTAGGGAGGCGAACCGAACGCGTATCCTCCGCGCTCTGCCTTCAAGCGTCGCCCAGCGCGCATTCGAGCAGGGATCATGCCCCGTTCAAGTTGCGAGAAAACGCCAATCATCTGTCGCGTCGCCGTGCGAGCTGGATCGTCTGGCCCGACTTCAGCGGGTGAGCGATGAAGGCGCAGGTCAACGGGGCGCGCTCCGCCCGTTTTGTCACCACATCGCCCCGAAGATCGAATCGGGTGAGCTGTGCGCGCCAGGTCGAGGTGTCCACGCCGAACGCGGCGAGGATCTTCGCCTGCAAGGGACTTGGCCGAGTGATCACCTGGCGTGGAATCCCGTCCGCGCCGGCGAGCCATTCGTTCCAGCCGGGCGCTTCGGCACGTCGCATCACTTCTGCGTAGTGTCCGAACATCTCGTGGAGGGGCAACGCAGCTCCGACGGGGATGGCCGTGACGCTCATTGCCGGACCTTCTTTCGAAACCGTCTGAACGAACTACCCGAAAGGGGACTCGATGAATAAGAGCGACATCAGGAACCAAGAGCCGATGCAAAAAGAGTTGCCCACCGTTGGCGTGCTCGGCATCGGACACATGGGGAGGCCGATGACCGCGAGACTGATCTCAGCCGGGTTCAGCGTCAGGGTCTGGAACCGTTCGCCCGCCAATGTCGTCTCGTTGGTCGAGGCCGGGGCGACGGCGGCAGCCTCTCCCGGAGAAGCGGCGGTGGGCGCCGATGTCCTTCTCACGATGCTGTCCGACGGCTCAACGGTGCACGCCGTGATGAGCGATCCGGACGGGCCCTTCGCCCGTGCCGAGAGCGACTTGGTCTGGCTGCAGATGAGCACGGTGGGCATCGACTGGACCGACCGGTTCGCGGTACTTGCTGAGGCGCACGGTGTGAGCTTCGTCGACGCCCCGGTCTCGGGAAGCGTCGCTCCGGCCGAGGCCGGCACCTTGCTTGTGCTCGCAAGCGGCCCTGTCGAAGTCCACGAGATCGTGGCGCCCGTGCTGGATGCGATCGGCCGGCGGACGATCTGGCTCGGCCCTGCCGGTGCTGGCAGCAGAGCGAAGCTGGTGCTCAACAACTGGCTAGTCGATCTCGTCGAGTCCACGGCTGAAACGCTTCGCTTTGCCGCCGCCCTAGGCGTCGACCCGGAGTTGATAGTCGACCTCCTCGACGCTCCGATCGGGTCGCCGTATGCCGTCGTCAAGGCCCGGCAGATGCTGAAAGACGATTTCACACCGAGCTTCGCGCTCAAGCACGCTGTCAAGGACGCCGATCTTGCCCTGGCTGGCGCCAGCTCGGCTGGCGTCGAGCTTCCATTGACCCAAAGCCTCATCGAGTCGTGGCACCGCATGGTGAGAAACGGATGGGGGGACAAGGATCTCTCGGTCGTCTACGCCGATGTCGCCGTCCGACCATGAGTACCTTCCTCGCTGAGGTGCGCGAGACACTTATTCCAGAACGCAACAGCAAGCATGGTCCGTTGCCGCAGCTGCTCTTGGCCATGACACTTCTCACCGGCCTGGTCGATGCGTTCAGCTTTCTGGTGCTTGGCCATGTCTTTGTCGCCAACATGACCGGCAACGTCGTGTTCTTGGGGTTTGCCCTGGTTGGGGTGCCCGGTTTCTCGATTGTGGCATCAGTCGTGGCCTTGGCGTCGTTCTGGTGCGGTGCCCTCGCCGGTGGCAAAGTCGGCTCGCGACTCGGGAAGCACCGAGGTCGGTTGCTCAGCACTGCAGCCTCGATCCAAGTCGTCTTCCTCGCGGCTTCGGTCGTCCTCGCCGCCCTGAGCAGAGACTCGATGACGACCACGACCGGGTTCCGCTACCCCTTGATCGTCGTGCTCGGGATCGCCATGGGGATCCAGAACGCCACCGCTCGCAAGCTCGCCGTGCCCGACATGACCACCACGGTGCTCACCTTGACGATCACTGGCACCGCTGCCGATAGCTCGCTCGCCGGCGGGAAGGGATCCCTAGCTGGACGCCGCTTCATCGCGGTGGCCACAATGCTGGTAGGCGCCCTCATCGGCGCAGCGTTGATCATTCACGTCTATATCGTCTATCCGCTAGTGATCGCCTTGATCGTCATGGTGATAGTCGCGACAGCGACTCGGCTAGTTGGAAAGCCGGATTCCCCTTGGGCCCGTGCTTAGCCGAAGCGGCAGGAACGACCTAGAGACGGTGTTGCCGCGTCGGGGGCAACTCGACTCCGGCCGTCTTTGTCGCCGCGAGGACGCCAGCGGTTCTCGCTGTGACCACTGTGTCGACACGTTGTCTAACTGAGCGCGCCATCCACGCGCAGTGCGCGCTCAGTGCCCGAGTGCCGGCTTAGGGCTCTGTCTCCAAACCCCATCCTTGTCATCCCGCTCGGGGCTTATCCCGACGGGACGATTCCAAGCGCGGCTCGGGGCAGTCGCTCAACGGCGTCAACAAAGGCATCGGGCTCCGTGGAATGCGTCCCACGCGGTTCCGCGTCGTTGCCACACGCGGACAGCACGCCGCCGGACCGCCCAGATCCGCCAGGTCAGCTAACGGTTTGGCCCTTTCGCCTGGCCCACGCCTGCTTGTAGCCCTCGGTCTTACGTGGCCTCTTGTCCTTGGCTCCCGGACGACGACCGCCGACGGGCTTACCCTCGCTGCGACGGCGTTCGAGTCCCGCGCGGATCCGGGCGCTTCTCTGCCGCGCTCTCCTGGTGGGCGACCCAGGCGCTGACGGCGGCCAGCAGCTCGGTCGTGGCGTCCGACCCGTTCAACCACGGTTCCTGCACGCTCACGAGCGAGCAGTTGCGTTCTCGCAGCTCCCGGATGAGCTTGAGCAGCTCCGCGATCCCGCCTCGGCTTACCCTGTCAGCGGCCCAGCAGACGACGACCTCGAACTCGCCGCAGTAGGCATCATCGAGCATCTGTTTCGGCATCTCGCGGTGCGCCCCGTTGTAGGCCGACACATCCGACAGTTCGTACTTCTTCGTGATCTCCCAGCTCCGGTGCTCACAGAACTGCAAAATCGCAGGTAGCTGGTTGGATTCATGCTGGTGGTCGGTCGAGACCCGGACCCAGATCGCGGCCTTGGTGGTCATGAAATGGACTTTAGTCATGTGCTGTATCAGTCGAGCTCAGAGGGCATAAAGAAGGCGCTGGTCGGGGCCGTAACAATTGGCCCTCGGCGGGGAGAGTCATGTTCATCGGGCGGTTGCCTCCCCTTTCGAGCGTCGGTGACAAGCCCACCCGAGAGTGCGCGCATCACCCCGGATCCGGGGGGTCCTCTCCTCGGATCCGCCAGGCCACGTGTCCGTCGTCATGCGCGCCAGACGACCGACGCGACCAGGGCGTCACTCGCCCGGTGATAGGGGATAGGCGCCTGGCTCTGGGCATAGAGCGTCTCGACATCGCTCAGACGTTCCGCGCGAGCGGGAAGTACCGGCAAATCGGCGGAGCGCTGAAGATCGCGGCGAGCACGGCGAGGGGGGAGACAACCCGTCCGCCTCAGCGCCGTCTGGCCGCCTGACCCCATCGGGTTAACAGGTCGGTGAAAGCCTGACGACTGCGCAATCTTGTAGCGACGCGTCCGGTCTTCTTGTATTCGATGTACTCACAACACGACGACGGAAGACTGAGGAGATAGGGATGAGCAGCTTGGCTGCCGCCTGCTTGCATCGAGACGATGAGGTGCAGGGACCTTCTTGCACGAGAGAGAGCAACGTAGAAGGTGAGCGGCTGAGTCCGCGCCAGGTTCCTATCGTCGCAGCCGATAATGATGACGTGCTTGGCCGACAGCCCCTTTGCACGGAACATGGTCATCATCTCCACCGGTGCGACCTCGCCGGCGGTTTCAATTAGTTCTTCGGCCTGGTTCTCGGCAAAGTCAGTGAAAAGATCGATCGGCGCAGCTTCAAGATCACTAGTGAGCTTCCCGACGTCTAAGCCCGTGAGCAGAGTCGCCACAGCTGCACTGTGACCTTGAGCATCCAATGTCTCGTCACGAAGTACGTCGCCTACGGACCGGGCCCGAGTCATCGCTCCCGCTAGCGGTGTGTCATCCAACAGGTCGCCGAGCGGCCGATCTTCAGCCATCGCTCGCACGATCAGATCGTGCACGTGGTCAGTTGGCACATACTCGTAGTGCAGCACCTTCCGCACGGCGAAATTGTCGTGCGGATACCACGTCGCTTGGCAGTACGCAGCCACCCGCCAGTAGTCCGCACTGCGGCCAGTTGACACAACCGAAAACTCAGCCAAGAGATCGCGAAGCTTGGCATCTGCGTGATACCGGCCTCGGTAGAACTTCGCTGACTTCTCGGGGGTCAGAACAAGGAGGAAGGGATCGACTTCATCCCCTGCCTCCATCGCTGCTCTGTGCTCGTCGAGTTCGCTCCGGTGATCTTGAACGAACTTGGCGATGTAGTCGACCGCTGACGTGGGTTGGAACGTAGCGACGATCTGCACCTTGGGCGCTTGCTCATCGACATGGACTGGCAGAAATATCTTTTCGATTGCGCCATCCGCCCGATGAGAAGCAATGAACGCAGACGCTGCTAGACAGACGTAGTAGCTACAGCGACTGCAGTACGGCAGCATTCCATTCGCGAATTCCGAGCCGTCGTAATACGAGATGAGGATGCTCGGCAGGCTTGCCTTTAGTTCTTGATAGAGGGCTTGATCATCGTCTCCCGCTATGAGCACCCCACGGACTGAGCCGGTCAGGCTTCGAATGAGATGATTCTCGGCAGCATTGAAGTCTTGGTACTCGTCGATGATCCACCGCAGATGGGTGCTCAGCTGAGGTCGTTCATCGACCGCTTCGCGAGCAAGCCAGATCATGTCGGCGAAGCCGACAGCATTGTAGAAGCGGACCAAATCCCAGTAGGTAGCCCGAACGCGCCCCCATGATTCAGACTCATCAAACTCTTCAGTGTGAAGCTGATGCTCGAAGGCTTCGTACAAGTAGTCGCGTGCGCGGAGGTCGGGGTGGAAACGTAGAACATCTGACCACACCACGCCCGGCCATTCCCCTGCGATCACCTGAACGTGGTGTTGTAGCGGTAGGGCAGAGGTGCCATGGGCGACCTCGACGAGACTACGGGCTAACCGGTGAAGCGTGCTGACCGTTACCCGAGCACGATCTTCGTCACTGAGCTGGTCGTCAGTTGCGATCTCCTTCTCAAGATCGCGAACCAGTTTGCGCACAAAGCTCGAGACATAGATCGCGGACTCCCTATCCCGCTCGAGCCAGAACTTGATTCGAGTACGGAAGATGAGGCTCTTGCCCGCTCCAGGTCCCGCAACAATCAGGAGACGTTCGGCCGAGTGGCGAGCAAGAGCGTTGGCGTTAGCATCCCGAAACTCACTACGAGCAGTGTCGTTCAGGCGGTCGAACTGCACACGAAGTGTCGAGACCTCGTCAGCGAAAGTTGAGCCGTCGTCATTAACCAGGAAGCGAGGAGTTGAGTTGTCCACTACTTGCCTCCGCGACTCTTGACTTACCCTTACGACAACGATCCCAAGTACTCTGAGAGCCCAGCCACGAGGAGGAAAAGCAAGCGCGCATCCCGCGCTTTGATCGTTTGAGGAGCGACCGTTTGCCCCTCGGGATGGTGTGGGACGTTCGATAGGTCGTTCACCGATTTCCATAGATCGTCAAGGAATCGCCGTCGGAGGTCCGCCTCGTCCCATCCGAGTCGTGTCGCAACAACGGCCGCGATTGTCTGTTGACCCGCTGTGCTCAAAGAAGTTTCCCAAATGCCGATCAGCCCCCGACAGGCGGCGACACAATCCGAGTAGCGGCGTTCGTCGAGAGCTTTCTTTGCCTTGTCAAACTCAGCGGCGGCGCTGCCGTGTGTCGGTAGCGGTGGTGGCCGGTGACTTCGATAAGCCTCAAGTTCTCGTACCCCAAGCCTGGCAGCACTCGCTCAATCCAGGTCGTGCGTTCCACATTGAGGAAGGGCCTGGCGCACCACACACCCGCACACCCCCCCCCCGCCCCGAGATTGGTGACTGCTCCACCTCTTGAGAGGATGGAGCAATGGCAGAGCGACGACGACATGGCCGCTACCCGGAAGAGGTGCGCGACCGCGGGTTCGGATGGTCTTCGAACACCAGGCCGAGTACCCGTCGCAGTGGAAGGCGATCGAGTCGATCTCGGACAAGCTCGGGGTCAACCACGAGACGCTGCGGATCTGGGTACGGCGGGTGGAGACCGACATCGGGCAGCGACCCGGTCTCACGACCGACGAGCGCCAGCAACTCCGCGAGCTCCAACGTGAGAACAAAGAGCTCCGGCGGGCGAACGAGATCCTCAAGTCTGCAGCGGCTTTCTTCGGGGCGGAGCTCGACCGCCGATCGCTGAGATAGTCGCCTACATCGACGCCCACCGCGACCGCTTCGGGGTCGAGCCGATCTGTGCGGTGCTGAGAGAGCACGGCTGCAAGGTCGCCCCGAACACCTACTGGGTGGCGAAGAAACGACGACCGTCGCGACGCTTCGTGCGCGACGGGGAGCTCCGGCGCGAGATCGCCCGCGTCCATGCCCAGAACCTCGACGTCTACGGCGCCGACAAGGTCTGGGCCCAGCTCAACCGGGAAGGCACCCGTGTCGCCCGCTGCACGGTCGAACGCCTGATGCGGGAGCTCGGCCTTTCCGGCGTGCGCCGGGGTCGGGTCTACAAGGTGACGACGCACGCCGACGAGCGTCAGCGCCGGCCGAGTGACCTCGTGGAGCGGAACTTCCGGGCGCCAGCGCCGAACCGGCTCTGGGTGGCAGACCTCACCTACGTGAAGACGCACTCGGGCTGGGTCTACGCGGCCTTCATCGTCGACGTCTTCTCCCGTCTGGTGGTCGGCTGGCAGCTGGCGAACTCACTCCGTTCCTCGCTCGCCATCGACGCCTTGGAGATGGCGATCTGGAACCGGACTCGTGACGGAGGAGACCTCGCCGGCCTCGTCCATCACACGGACAGGGGGTCGCAATACCTCGCCATTCGCTACTCGGAGCGCCTCGCCGAGAACGACATCGTCGCCTCGGTCGGCTCGCGCGGCGACAGCTACGACAACGCCCTGGCCGAGAGCTTCAACGGCCTCTACAAGTGGGAGCTCATCTACCCGAGAGGGCCGTGGCGGGGCCTCGACGACGTCGAGTTCGCCACCCTCGGCTACGTCGACTGGTTCAACCACCGCCGCCTCCACGGGGAGATCACCGACGACGCGACCTACATCACCCCAGCGGAGTTCGAGGCCGCCTACTACCGTCAGAGAACACCCGCCCTCGTGGCGGTTTCCCAAACAAGCGAGCAGTCATGAAACCCGGGGCGGTTCACTTCGATCGTTTGAGGAACGACCGTTTGCCCCTCGGGATGGTGTGGGACATTCGATAGGTCGTTCACCGATTTCCATAGATCGTCAAGGAATGGCCTTCCGAGATCCGCCTCGTCATCAACCGACTCGTGTCGCAACAACGGCAGCGATTGTCTGTTGACCCGCTGTGGTCAAAGAAGTTTCCCTAATGCCGATCAGCCCCCGACAGGCGGCGACACAATCCGAGTAGCGGCGTTCGTCGAGAGCTTTCTTTGCCTTGTCAAACTCAGCGGCGGCGCTGCCGTGTGTCGGTAGCGGTGGTGGCAAGGTGACTTCGATAAGCCTCAAGTTCTCGTACCCCAAGCCTGGCAGCACTCGCTCAATCCAGGTCGTGCGGTCCACATTGAGGAAGAGGGCCTGAATGCTGGCAGTCCAGAAGACGAACATCTGCGCGTACATCCCGAACATCGTGCCGTCCCATGGCCCTGGTTCCGGAGACATCGCATCTTGATATCCCTTGTGTTCATTGAAGTTCTTCAGCCCGGCGACCGTCGGAAAGTGCCAGAGATATAGCTGGAGGTGTCCGCGTTCTTGCCGTGTCCCTGTCGCTCGAGTCCTTCGATCTCGACAACGTCTCAGAAGAATCTCAGTTGTGAATGCTGATCGAAAACAGGAGCGCGCGCCGGTCGAAAATCGGAGCACTTTGAGCTTGAAGCTACTTGGTGATCGGAGCTTGGTCCACAGGCTGGCCGCCTGAGAGATCGGCTGATTGCTTGGCTCGTCGAGTTCGGGCCTTGGCGTCCTGGAGCCGGTAGCTCTCACCCTTGGTCTCGATGATGTTGCAGCGGTGGGTGAGCCGGTCGAGTGTCGCCCCGGTGAGGCGTTCGGAGCCGAGGACCTCTGTCCAGGATTCGAAGGGGAGGTTGCTCGTCACGATCAGGCTCGTGCGCTCATAGGCGGTCGAGATGACGTCGAACAGCAGCTCGGCGCCGACCTTGGAGGCGGGGACGTAGCCCAGTTCGTCCAGCACGAGGAGGTCCAACCTCGCGAGCTGGGCCTTCAGCCGGAGAAAGGTCCGCTCGTCTCTTGCCTCGATGAGGGCGGTCACGAGCTCGGTGGTGCGAAAGAAGCGGACCTTGTAGCCCTTGTGGCAGGCCTGGACGGCGAGCGCCGTGGCTAGGTGACTCTTCCCCGTGCCGGGGTTGCCCACCATGATCACGTTCTCGCGCTTGTCGATGTACTCACAACGCGCCAACTCGGCGATCAGCATCTTGTTGACCGACGGGCGAGCCGCGAAGTCGAAACTCTCGAGGGTCTTCAGCGTCGGGAACCGTGCCGCCTTGAGGCGTCGCTCGGCGGAGCGCTTCTCCCGGTCCAACAGTTCGAGCTCGAGAAGCTGCAACAGGTAGCTGAGGTGGTCGACGTTGTCGGCGGCCGCCTGTTTGGCCACCTTCTCGCACTCGGCCCCGATGGTCGGCAGCCGGAGGGCCTTCAGGTGATGGTGCAGTAGCACGACGGACTTGGTCTCCAAACTCTTCACGGTGGTGTTTCCTTTCTCTCGATGGCGCGATCAGCGCCGAGGACGTGGTCCTCAGGCCCCGATCTCGGTGAGCGCCCTGTAGGCCCCGAGGTCGGGAGGCTCGAGGGCGACGGCCTTCAGGTGCGGGAGCCCGTCGAGGCTGAACAGCCCGACCGGGGTCTCCTTGGCGTGGGTGAGGATGAGCCCGATGGCGTCCGAACCGGTCGCCCCGATCGAGAGCGCCTGTTCGACAGCTCCGGTCAGTTCCTTAAGCGTTGCCGCCTCCATGAGGCGGAGCACCTTGATGTACTCGCGGGTCCCCGTCGAGCCGAGGTCGGCCTCGAGGCGCCGGCGAAGCACCGAGAAGCACGCGGGGAGGTCCCAGCCTTCGAGCGGTCGGGCGACGTCCAAAGCACCGGGCTTTCTCTCCAAAAGGGCCAGGTAGTGACGAGGATCGAAGCTGACCTGCTCTTTCGACCAGCATCGCGGGTGGGTAGCCACGACCTCGGTGCCGACGAGCAAGCGGACCTCTTCGATCCCGCCAATTGCGGTCACCTCGTGATGGGCGAAGGTAGTGGGCACCGAGTAGTCGTTGCGGTCGAATCTCACGAGCGACAAAGAGTTCGCGGCGCGCTGTTCGACCCGGCGCACCTCGAAGGACTCAGGTGGCAGCGCCAACATCGCGGCCTGGTCGACCACGAGGCGCTCTGCCTTTGTCTCGGGCTTTCCCCGGACCCGACGGAACAGATCGGCGTAGCAGCAGGCGGCGAGGTACTCGTTCATCTCGGCGAAAGAGGAGAACCTCGGCACCGGGACGAGCAGGTTCCGCCTCGCGTAGCCGACGTGGGTCTCCACGTGGCCCTTCTCGTTGCCCCGCCCGACCCGGCAGAAGTGGTGCCCGAAGAGGAAGTGACTCTCGAGGCGCAGGAACTCGGTGGTGAGCTCGCGCTCGCGGCCCATCACCTTCGTGACCGCGATCGAGGTGTTGTCATAGCTGGTGCGCGTCGGCACGCCACCGAAGAACGAAAAGGCGGCGACGTGGCCGGCCTGGAAGGTCTCGGTGCACTCGCGGGGATAGGCCGAAACGAAGTAGGCATCCGAGTAGGGAAGCGTCATCACCGCCAGCGCGGCCTTTGCCTCGACGCCCGCGATCTCGACCGTTGCCTCGCCGAAGTCGAATTGCGCCTGTCCCGGTGGGTGCGAGAGGGGCACGAAGACCTCCTTGGAGTAGTGCTTGGACCTGGCGACGGCCGCTCTCACCTGCGAGGAGCACCCCGTGTAGCCGTATTCGTCCCTGAGCCGCTCATAGATGCGCTTGGCCGTATGACGTTGCTTTGGCGGAGCGGTCCTGTCGGCTTCCAGGATCTCGTCGATCACGGGAAGGAACTGACCGAGCATCGGCTTCGGGCGAGTGGTCCTCTGGCGATAGCCGGGCGGTTCGGCGTTCGCCAGGATCTTCTCGAGTGTCCGAGCGCTGACCCGGTAGTCCCTTCGGATCGAGCGCTTCGAAGCGCCCTCCACGAGCACCTTGCGCCGGATCTCTGTCCACATCTCCATGTCGGTGTGCACCCTTCTCCCGTCTTCTCGCTCGACTCCCAGGCGAAGCCTGTGGGCGGGTTCGAGCAAGCAGGGGGATGGTCAGGTGCTCCCCTTTTCGATCAGCGCGTTCTGAGTCTCAGGTGCTCCCCTTTTGGATCAGCG
>CAWDKZ010000008.1:0-15456 GCA_963803025.1 uncultured Acidimicrobiaceae bacterium | reverse complement strand
CGACAGTAGGGCGCTGTGCACCCATCGCCCATCTTGTGGCGCGACGAGAGGAGGCGTGCCCGTCAGGAACCGAACGACGAGAGCGCGACAGCTTGCTTCGGCGGCGTCGGCAAGCCGAAGCTGTTCCAACCGCTGAACGTCAGACTGCCACCGCCGCTCCCCGGTTCGACCTCTTCGATCGGGTACGGCGTGCCGGACGTCGCGATCCAGAGCACGCCCCCACGAGAGGACTTGACTCCCACGGCAGCCCGCCCGTCAACCGTCTCATGTCCGACGATTGACAACCCGGGCGCTGCTCCGAGCTGTGCCGCGAGTGGTTTGATGTCGAGGCTGGTCCCGAAACCGGACGAGCCGGAATTCGGTGTACTCACCCAGTAGCGGGCGAGCTTCTTGGCCGTGGCCGTCGGGAGCTTGCTCACCTTCTCCCAGTAAGCGGCCGGAGCCTGAAAGTAGTCCGTTCCGTTCACGACCCTGACCTGCATGACCTCTCCATCTACGGTGACGTCTCCTGCGAGATCACCGTTCGCAAAGAGCACGAGATCGACGTGCTCGACTCCGGACGTGCTGATCGAACCAGAGATCCGCACCGACCTCGCCGATCCGAGTGCCTTTGCCGCGGCCTTCACGTACTGCTCGGCAGACTCACTGTGACGAGTCACGGCGCGGCCTCCGGCCGCCGTCAGCAAGAGTGTCAGAGGTACCAGCAGGACAATCCCTCGTCGATGCATCGTTCGCTCCCCCGCGCGCTGTGCCGTGGCTACCCGGATGACCCCCGACACGCTATTCGACGACGTCGCGGACTGTCCGTGAGCTGGGTCGACCGCGGGATCGCGATCTTCAGAGCGCCCCCGGCAGGATTCGAACCTGCGACCAACTGCTTAGAAGGCAGCTGCTCTGTCCGGCTGAGCTACGGGGGCCCTGGACTCGCGCGCTACATCCGCCGGCGCATTGCCGGTCGGACCGACTCCCATATACCCTGCCACCGTTCGCCCGAGGGAGGTGGGAACTTGCACCCGCGAATTCAGATCGGCATCGACTCGCGTGACCCGGAGGCCCTGGCGCCCTTCTGGGCCGCTGCCCTCGGCTTCGGGATCGGCGAGTTCGACGACGACGGCGTCTACCTGGACCTCGTTCCACCGGATACCAGCTCGCCCGTCGTCTACTTTCAACGCGTCCCCGAGGACAAGCACGTGAAGAACCGCGTTCATCTCGACCTCTACCTCTCAGACCCCGACGCGAAGATAAGAGAGCTCCTCGCGCTCGGCGCGACTCGGATCGGCGCGCCTCTTTCCGGCGCGGCAGGTGGCTGGTGGCAGGTCATGAGCGACCCCGAAGGCAACGAATTCTGCATCTGCCGCGAGGACTGATACGAAGCCGGTGCGCCCGGCTCCGGACCCCTCGCTCGCAACCCGTGTGCAATGCTGTCTGGAGATCGCGTGACGTCATCTCGACGCGACGATGGTGGCCGTAGCTCAGTTGGTTAGAGCGCCAGGTTGTGGCCCTGGAGGTCGGGGGTTCAAGTCCCCTCGGTCACCCCAAACCGCCGTGTGACCGACAACGGGACTTCCCTAGAGCGCTATGGGAGCCGATATCATGCTCGACACGCGCCTCTAGCTCAATATGGTAGAGCAACGGACTCTTAATCCGCAGGTTGAGGGTTCGAGTCCCTCGGGGCGCACCCCGTAGGGCCAGTTCAGAGGCACTTTCCATCTAAGGACCGGGCGGGTGCCAGGCCCCAATGTCAGCGAAATGTCAGCGGGAGGGCCGTGATTCTCGCGATCGTGGTGCCCATCGCCGTCGCGGTCGTCGGCTGCTGTCTTCGCCCGGTGCGCGTTCGGGTGGTCGCGCTCTGGCGGCGCGCGGCGGGGAGGCCGCGAAGCCGACTCCGCATCGCCCATCCCGGACCGTTCCCTCACTTCTGGGGCTGGTACGCCGATGCGAAGGGAGCGCGGCGAGTCACCTGGCAGGGGGTGCTACTCGTGACGAACGACGGGGAGCGCGTGAACGCAGTAGTCAACGGCTCGATCATCCCGACTCAGCGAGCCCTTCGTTCTAAAGGGATCAGGGCGACGTTTGGACCGCCGCCGATGTCGTTGGGGAGCGGCGCGGGTGTTTATGAGCTGCGCGGTGATCAGTGCGGCAGGATTTTTCTCCACGCGTTCATGCCGGAGCCGATCGTAGATAAGCCTCACTCGGGACCAATGAAGTGCCGAATCCAACTTAACGATCGCTATGGACGGAGGTACAGCGTGCGACTGACCTTCCCCGAGGCCGAGATGCCAAACGATCAGGCCGCCGCCTCTCAGCGGTCGACGAGGTGACCTCCGGATTCGGGCTCATCATCCGAGCAGGCTCGCCGAGAGCGCCGCGCCAGCCGACTCCGCCATGCCCGGCATGACGTGCGCGTAGACCGAGAGCGTGATCGTCGGCGACGCGTGCCCGAGGATCTCCGAGACGACCTTCACCGCGACGCCTGAAGCGAGCATGAGGCTCGCCGCCGTGTGGCGACAGTCGTGCAAGCGAATGCGTGGCAGGCCCGTCTCGGCGACCTTCGCCTCGAACCAGCCCGAGATCGTGTCCGGGTGGTACGGGTGCCCGAGGTCGTCGGCGAGCAGGTAGCCGCTCGCCTCGTACGCGGGCCCAGCCGCGAGCTGCTCGGCGCGCTGGCGCTTCCGGTGCGCCCGGAGCAGGGCGACGAGTTGCGCGTCGAGGGGGATCGAACGGAGGCCCGCCGTCGTTTTCGGCCGCGACGCGACCGCCTGGCCCTCGACCGTTATCAGTGTCGACTCGACCCGCAACGTCCCGGCGTCGAGGTCGATCGCCGACCATCTGAGCCCGCACAGTTCGCCGCGGCGGAGTCCCCGGGTGAGCAGTAGCGCCCAGGCGAAGGCGAGTCGATCGCCGCTCGTCGCGTCAAGAAAGGCCCGCGCCTCGCCGCTCGTCCACACGCGCATCGCCTGACCCTCGGCACGAGGACGGCGGACGCTGGCGATCGGATTCCGGCCGATCATCTCCGCCTGCACGGCCCAGGCGCACGCGGCCTTCAGCACGCCGACCGCCAGCTGCGTCGAACGCGCCGACAGTCCCTTGCGACCCTTCGCGCTCGGCTCCGATCGCAGCGCGGCCATGAACTCGACGACCGCTCCCGGCGTGAGTGCGGCGACTTTCGTTCCGCCGAGCCGGGGCACGATCCAATGCTCGACCACGCCCTCGTACTGCGCGAGGGTCGCCGGCCGTAGCTCACGGGCCCGCTGCGCCGGTAGCCAATGGGCGACGAGCAGCTCCCGTACCGTGATCGGCTGGTCTGCCCGCCACTCCCCCGTCGTCACCTTGCCGACGACGACGTTCAAGTGATGCTGCGCCTTCGCCTTCGTCGCGAACCCGCCCCGGGAGTGCTGGCGCCGTGCCCCCGTCGCCGGATCTTTCGTCTCCCAATAGGCGGTGAAACTCGACCCGCGCTCTCGGATGAAACCTCTCACGATCGCTCCCCTCTCTTTCGACCCGGCTCGCCGGACACGACCTTGCCCCGCCCCGTTGGGGGGAGCAGGGGCGGATCGAAGTCGCGGCGGCACCGGGCGATCCACTTCTGAGCTGTCGAGTAGCCGATCTTGATTCCCTCTCGCCGTTTCCACTCAGCGACGACGTAGCGAGTCGGGTCGCGACCAGTCGAGTCGGCGAAGTTGTACAGCGCGGCGACCTTCTCGAAGTGCGCCCGGCCGTACTTCGGGGGCCGACCTCCGGGTGACGGCGCGTCGTCGAACAGTTCGACGATTCGAGCCGCGTAGGCGCGGGCCGTCGCCGTCATCTTCCACGAGTCGACATCGCGAACGTGAACCGCCCGCCGGTAGGTCTCGCGCTCCCACGCCTCACGCAACCGGGCGAGCGGCAGGCGAACATCGGTCGCCGAGATCGGCGCGGTGAACGCCGGAAGGTCAGCGGGCCAAAGGACGCGTTCGGGAGCATTCGGGAGTTCGGCAGCGACGTGCCTGGGATCGACCCCGAACATCTCGACGGCGACGACCGCGGGGTGGCCGTCGACGAGCGCCATCGTAAGACGGACACGCCACGGTCCCGAGCCGTCCTCGGGCCGGTAGGTGAAATCCGATCGGGCCAGGATCTCGGGCGCTTCCACGCCTCACACGGTACAGGAATGGCGTAGTCGTGTCAACTTCACTAACTCATGCAGCATTACTGGCCGACTTTCCAGCTAAATGTGCGGGGAAGTACTGTCGCATCATCGTCACTTACCCTACACTGCTGGCGATGGGTATTTCCGGATCGACTGCTCGCACCAGCCTCGCGAGGCGCCTTCTGCGCGACGGCGCCGGCCGGGAGATCCGGGTCGGCGCGTGCTTGAGCCAGGTCGAGCTCGCCAAGCTGATCGGATGCTCGACCTCGGCGCTGAACCGCTGGGAGTCGGGATCGCGAAAGCCGACCGGCGCTCTCGCCGAACGTTATTTCGACGCGCTCACCATGCTCGCCGACCTCGACGACGGAGACTCGAAGTGACGACTCCGGCGACACGTTCGGCACGGCGCTGCACGCTGACCGTTCCCGAAGTCGCGGCCCTGTTCGGCGTCGCGGCGTGGACTGTCTACGGCAGCGTTCGCTCTGGTGCCTTTCCCGTGCCGACGATCTGCGTCGGTCGGAGGGTGCTCTTCGCGACCGCCGCCGTCGAGCGTGCGCTCGGGCTCGAACCCGGCACGCTGTCGGGTGCCGGGGGGGTGACGGCGCTCCGCGAGGTGGCGCCGTGACGCGGCCCGACGCCGAACCCGACGAGCTGGCCGCGCGTCTGCTCGAACTGTCCGCCGATGATCTCTTGAACGTCGTCGGCCGCGCCGAGGAGATTTGGCGCCACCGGGCAGTCGACCCGGCCCTGCGCGCCGCCGTGTTGCAAGCGATCGAGCGGGCGGTCGGCGCCGGTCGCCTCCCGGCAGCTCGTGCGAACCTCGTCCGTGCCGAACTTGACCACTCGACGCCCGCGGCCGTACTGGAGGCGCACGCCGACGCGCTGATCGAGGACCGACCGACTATCGGCGCGTTTCCGCGGGTCCGTGAAGGTGTCGAGCCGCCGAACCTCGACGACTGGCTGCGGGAGGACCCTCGCCGACTCGGAAGGATCGTCGACGAGGCTGCGCGTTTCCGATTCGACCTAAAGGCCGTCGCGGCGGAAGTGCTCGCCCTGGCCGACACGCTCGGCGTCGACGAGGCCCTCGCCGACCAAATCGTCGCCGACGCGCTGCGGTCGGTCGCAGGGAGGAACGGGGGTCGTCGTGTCGGCTGAACCCGTACACGTCGAGCGCGCCGAACGTGCCCTCGCCCAGGCTGCCCAGGCCACCGGCGAGGTTCGCCAGCCCAAGGCACCGCGCCGCGTCATGCGGTCCAAGCGCGCCGCCGATATCAAACCGACGCGCGTCGTCTGGCTATGGCCCGGCTGGCTACCGGCCGGACGCCTGGCGCTGCTCGGCGGTCGCCCCGGCGACGGCAAGTCGTCGGTCACCATCGACCTGGCGGCCCGCCTCTCGACGGGCTCGCCGCTCCCGGACGGCTACCGTCCGCCCGCGCCCCTAACGGTGCTGATTCTCTCGGGCGAAGATGACCCGAGCGACACGATCGTGCCGCGGCTGGTCGCGGCAGGCGCCGACCTTGAGCGCGTCGTCATCGCCAACGGCGAAGTGCTCGACCGTGAGACCGGACTGTCCCGCTCGTGGACCCTCCCCAATGACGTCCCGGAGCTGGCGAACCTCGTCCGGGACAGTGGCGCCGATCTCGTCGTCATCGACCCGCTGGCCGCGTTCACTGGTATGGGGGTCGACACGCACCGGGACGCCGCGGTCCGCTCGATGCTGCTCCCGCTCTCGACAATGGCCCGCCATGAGAAGTGCGCCGTCGTCGGCGTGCGCCACCATCGCAAGGGCGGCGCTACGGATGCCCGAGACGCCGGAGCGGGATCGGTCGCCTACACCGCGGCAGCGCGGATCGAGTGGGTAGCCGGTCGCGACCCCGAGGACCAGTCGCGCCGTGTGCTCGCCGTGAGCAAAACGAACATCGCCGCCGTCCCGCCGTCCCGGCTGTACCGCCTCGTCCCCGCCGAGGGGCCGTGGGACACCGTGGCCGTGCGCTGGGAAGGCGAGACGACCGTGACCGCCAACGACCTCGCCAGCGGTCCGGTGAGCGCCGAGGAACGGGACGCGCTGGACGAGGCGACCGACTTTCTGCGTGACGTGCTACAGGACGGACCAGTCGAGGCGAACATCGTCAAGCGCCAGGCCCGCGCGGCGGGAATCTCGGACAAGGGCGCGCTACGCCGAGCGAAGGAATCGCTCCGGGTCCGGTCCCGCAAGACACCCGAAGGGCCGTGGGTATGGGACCTCGGAACCGAAGGTGTGCACGCGCGGTCTGAAGGTGAATCGCAATCCGAGCACGCTCATCTTGCTCATCTTGCTCATCTTGCTCATCTTCCCAGGTCATTCCTGAAGGAGCGCTCCCCGTCAAGTCAGCGTCGCCCGAAGGGCGACACGTTCCGGCTGGTTGTCGGCGTCACCACGGTTCAGGGCTTTGGCGATCGGGCGCGACGCGTCGATCCCGACTCGGCGGGCGCCGTCGGGTGGGTGGAAGCTCTTGGGGTTGTGGTGCCGTGGCGATCGCTCCAGTGACGGTCCGTGAGGGCAGCGGTCAGCTGCCAGTCATTCCTTCGCCGCGACATGGCGGCATGGAGCGTTTCGGCACCGGCCGGACGGGCTCAATCAGACGCTCGGTCCGCTTCTCGGGACCATGACCTGCGGCGAGCTCGCGTCCGGCCGGGTCCGGCCGGTGTCATCTCGCGCTCGCAAGACAGCGGAGCTCGCCGTCTCTCAGCGCGTAGAAGACAAGGGTGAGAAGGCGCCGTGCCGCGGCGACCTTCGCGATCCGGCGCCCGCGGCGCTCGGCGACGCGGGCCATCGCCTCGCCGAGCAGCCCGCTGTGGCCCTGGCGTTGCACGGCCTCGACGACCGCCCAGCGCACGAGGCGGCTTCCCTGCTTGGTGATCGAGCCCCGGTGCACCGTCGTGTCGGACTCGCGATGGCGAGGCGTGAGGCCCGCCCAGGAGCAGAGCCGCTCGGGCGAGGAGAAGCGCGAGATGTCGCCGATCTCGGTGACGAGGATCGCCGCGAACACCGGTCCGATCCCCGGGAGCAGCTGGAGCACACCGAAGTGCGGATCGTTGCGAAGACGGTGGTGGATCTCCCGGTCGAGCATCGCGACCTCGCGGTCGATGAGCTCGATCAGGTCCCGTAGCGACTCGACGCGGATCGCGAAGCCTCCTCCGAGCGGGACGTGGTCGAGGAGCTCGAGACCGGCGACGCCGAAGAGGTCCGTCATCGGGACCGCCACCCCCTCCTTCGCGAGCACGGCGTGGACCTGCTCTCGGCAGGACGTCCGGAAGCCGACGAGCTTGTGGCGGTAGCGGACGAGCTCGCGCTGCTCTCTCAGCTCCGGGGGCGCGACGTAGGACTCGACGAGGCGTCCGAGGCGGTAGAGGTCGACGAGGTCGGTCGCGTCCCGCTCGTCGTTCTTCACCCGTCGCGTCCCCCAGTTGTTGCCGAGGGGGTGCGCGAGGTGCACGTGCGCGCCCTCGGCCCGGAGGAGGTCGATGAGCCAGTACCAGCCGTTGGTCGCCTCGACGATCACGTCCGGTTCGGGACCGGCGGCGCGCACCTCGGCGACGATGCCGTCGAGATCGGAGTTGTCGAGGCGGACCATCGAATGGGTGGTGCCGGTGTCATCCCGCCGGACGATGAGCGAGCGGCGGCGGTGCAGGTCGATGCCGACGTACTGTTTCTCCACAGGGGTTCTCCTTCGTCGTGGTTGGGTTGGTCTGGAGACCTCGAGTGTGTCAACACTCGGCCCATCACGACGAAGTGAGACCCCGACCTCTTCTGGACCGCACGCCATCATCGGCTCCACTGCCGGCGCCCGAAGACGCCCCAACGACGTCCGTCACGCGAGAGCGGCGCTGCGCTCCTTCATCACATCAGAGAGAGAGACAGACAGAGGTTTCTCGCGCGAGACGGTCAAAGGTGAGCAAGGTGTGCAAGGGGAGCAGTGGCGCAACGCGCATCTCCCTCTCGACGGGTCACCCGGTCTGAGCGACGACGACCTCGACCGTCTCTCTGCGGAGGGGGAGCAGGAATGACGCCTCGCCGCTCCCCCACGCCCGCTGCTCGTCGTCCGCGAAATGATGCGCGCCCGTGCGAGGTTCAACCTGCGGACTGTGAATCCGCTAAGGGCGCCGTCGTCCCTGCTCAGACTGAGCCTGTCAGCGCGATGTCAGCAGGAAAAGGCCCGGCGCGTGACTACAGCTGGCCGCCGTTCCAACCCGGCCACACGCTCTCACTCGTGCATGGCGTCTACAGCGAGCGGACCATCGAAGGCCGCGCCGTGAAGGTCCGCGAGGCGCTGCTTGAAATCTGTCCGTGGCTCGATCGGCCGGAGTTCCTTCCCGCCGTCGCCCGATTCGTCCGGGTCGAGGCGCGAGCCCTCGCCGGTGACGAATACATCGCCAAGGTGCAAGCCGAGCAGGGCTTCGAGCACGTGAGCACCCGGCTTCGCGAGGTCATCGACGGCACCGACCGCCTGGCAGCTCGCCTAGGCGAAAGCCTGGGGCTCGATCCGCTCGGCTACGCCAAGATCGCCGCTCTCGCCGCTACCGCCGAAGTCCAGCAAGCGAGCCTCGACGACCTGATCGCAGAAGGTCACAAAATCCGGCGCCGAGCCGAGGCTCGCCTCGCCGCAGTACCGAACACAGACCATGAAAGGGGCACCACACCATGACCACGACCACGACCGCGCAGCTGCACCCGGCGATTACCGCCGCGGTGCCAGGGCTGGGCGACGCCCTCGACCGCTGGGCCGCTCAGACGGTGCTAGCACGCGAGGACGAGCGAGCGCTAGCGGCCGCACAGGCGACCTTTGACGCCGAGGTGACTGGCAGCGACTACGCCGCCCGGCAGTCGGCATCGCTTCACCTGGCCGCCGCGAAACAGCTTGCCGAGTCGAGTCGCAATCCGACCCCCGACGGCGATGGGCTCCGGTGCCTACGGCTGGCCCTCGACCAGGCGCTGCGATACGCCTCGGACCGGACCGAGCGCCGACCGGTCGCCGATCGCAGGGACCGACCGCAACCGCTCCGGCCGGACACGCCCGAGCAACGAGAGGCCCAGGCCCGCGCTCGTCGCGTCCTGGCCGAACTTCGCAGCCGCTGCGATGCCTGGCACCACGACCCGGCGAAGCTCGGCTACGCCGAGGTGGTCGCGCTGCTCGGCGACCTGTCGCGAGGTTGCGAGACGGCCGACCAGCTCCGGGCGCTCGTCTCGCCACCCGCGCCGCCTCCCGTTCTCATGTCTGCTCGCACCCGCAGGCAATTTCCCGCAGTACCCGACAACCGAAAGTAGGTGAACTGAAATGGCAGACGTAGTTCTCGATGTGTTCTTTGCAAAGGAGTTAGCGAAGGCCAAGGCCAACGGGACGGCACCCGCCAAGGGCACGCCGGAGCGGGAAGCGCTCGAACGTGCAGCCAAGCGGGTCGACCCGTCCGGCGCCATCCAGAAGGCGGCCAAGACCGACTACCGAGCCCGTGTCAACCGCGGGACGGCAGCGGCCGACCCGCTGAGCGATGCCAGGTTCGCGGCACGCCTCGCCCAGACGTACAGCCCGGTCGCCTCGGTGGCCGTCAAGGCCAGGGCCGAGCACGACCCGGGTCTGGCAAGCGACATCGCCCGTCTCGAAGCGCTCCGGGCAGCGACCCGTCTCGAACTGGCCGCACGCCTCCCGGCGTCCGTCGTCAAGCAGCTCGGCGACCTGAACAGCGACGCGATGAACGACCCGACGCTGACGGACGAGTGCCCGGCCTGCACCGGGACGGGACTGGTCGGTCAGAGTCCGTGTCAGCTCTGCGAGGGGCTGGGGCTCGTGCTGGTGGCAGCGCCCGACGACGACGACGAAATCGCCGCGGCCGTCGCCAAGGCGCGGGCTATCAAGCAGCTCGCCCGCAAGCTGGTCAAGCTGGCCGGACCGGACGCGCAGAAGATGGCGAAATCGGCGACCGGGACACTCACCCTGGTGACCGACTCCAAGCGGGCCAAGGGACTCGGGCAGCGTGACCTCGCCGCCCTGCGGGTCGTCGCGGCCAAGGCGCTCGGCGTCAAGCCGGACCACCTGAAAATCGTGGTCCAGTGAGACAGACCCGGGCGCGGCTGGTCGACGGTACGGAGGGAATCTCCGAACTGACCGACCTGGAACCGCAAACGCTGCACCTGGTGCGCCGCGGCGCCAACGGGTTCGCCCCGCTGGCCGCCAAGGCACGCCGTGACGAACCCTCGCTCGCCGCGGCGTGCCGGGCGGCCGGTATCGACCTCCCGGCGAAATCGTCACGCTCAGACCTAGCCAAGTCCCGAGACCGCCGTAAGGGGGTGACGGCGCGCCTCACGGTGGGGCCATGACGCTCGACCTCGACCGGGCACTCGACCTCCTCTCGTCGCTCCGGCTCGAATCGGGCCAGCGGTGGGCGGACGTCGCGGCCGACTTCCAGTGGGCGACGGCACGGTGGGCTCTCGACCCTGCCGCGCCGCCGTACCGCTGGGACTCCCGGCCGAGGGGCGGGAGCAAGACGACCGATGCGGCCGCGCTGTGCGCGGTGCTCATGGTCGCGGTGCTTCCCCCTGGCAGCTCCCTCTCTGCGTTCGCCGTCGACCGGGACCAGGCGAGGCTCCTCGGCGACGCACTCCGGGGATTCGTCGCGAGGACTGCGGCCCTGCGCGGGGTGCTCGACGCCGACGCCTACGCCGCGAGAACCCGGAGCGGGGTGCGCCTCGAAATCCTCGCCGCCGACGCGGCTAGCGCCTGGGGACGCAAAGACGCTTTCGCCGTCGCGGACGAGGTGACGGCCTGGCCGACGACGACGAACGCGCGCCAGCTGTGGGAGGCCATCTTCTCGGCGACCGGCAAGGTTCCCGGGGCGAAGCTTCTCGCCATCACGACGAGCGGCGACCCCGCCAGGTGGACCGCTGGCATCTACCGAGCCGCGCTCACTTCGCCGGCCTGGACTGTCGCCGAGACGCCCGGGCCGCTGGCATGGGTCTCGCCCGACTTTCTCGCCGAACAGCGGGCCATGCTCCCGGAGTCGTCTTACCGCCGTCTGCACCTGAACGAATGGTGCGCCCCTGACGACGTGCTCGCCTCTCGTGACGACGTGCTCGCCTGCGCGACCCTCGAAGGGGACCTCCCGCCGGAGCCCGGCCGCCAGTACCAGCTGGGCGTCGATGCCGGGTGGACTAACGACCGATTCGTCGTCACGATCGCCCATGGCGAGCCGATCCGCGACGAGCGCGGGCGCCTCGTCGGCCAGCGTGTCGTCGTCGATCGCCAGAAAGCATGGGCCGGGACAAAGAAACGGCCGGTCGACTTCGAGACGACGGAGAACTACATCGTCGAGATGGCGAAGCTCTACCGGCCCTGCCACGTCATCTGTGACCCGGCGCAGATGGTCAATTCGATGCAACGCCTACGCCGCGCCGGCGTCCACGTCGAGCCCTACATCTTCACCCAGCCGAGCGTCGGGAAGCTCGCCCTGTCGCTCATGCTGGCGATCCGCAACCGCACCCTCGCGATCCCGAACGATCCCGCCCTCGTCGCCGAGCTCGTCGCCATCCGCTTGCACGAGGGAACTGTGCCCGGCACCTATCGGATGGACCCCGCCGAGGCGAAGGGACACGACGACCGGGCCGTGAGCACGGCTCTCTGTGTGAACGCCATCGTCGACCAGGCCGACCAAGGGTTCGCCTTTGGCGAGTACGTCCGCCGCGATATCGCGAAGCGCGACGACCCCGAGGCCGCCATGAACGCCGCCCACCGCGCGGCTGACCGGGAACGCCGGGCAATCGAGCGGCAGGCCGCCCGGGCCGCTAGGCGCCCACCGCACCACGAGCACGTCTACATGCCAGCGCCGGACGGCCCGGCGCGGTGCTACTACTGCGGCCAGCCCGCGCCGGAGCGTGCGGCATGAGACACGCCCCGCCCGGCTACCGTGCCGTCGTGCTTACCGAGGAGGAGGCGCGCTGGGCGATTCACGACGCCCAGGTCCGCGCCTACCGACGCCGGGCCCGCGCCGAGCTGCGCGCCGCCCGCCAGGTGGCGCGGTGCCGTCACCTGTACGACTCGGCGACCGGCCGCTGTCGCTTCTGTGGCGCGGCCCACCCCGGAAAGGTCGCCCCATGATTCCCCGGACCCTTATCCCGCGTCCTGGCGGTACGCGGTTGGGAACGGGGTACGGCGCGGGTTCCTTTCGCCCGCGCCTGGCCCGGACCGCGCACGTCGTGGCCTGTTTCCTGGCGACCATCACCGCCAGGCACGGCGCGCTGCGGTCCGGCCGATCGAGTGAGGGGGTGACCTCGTGAGCTTCACCAACCCGCCCGTCTGGCAGGCGGCCACCCCCTACCAAGCGGGCATCGACGAGGTAACGGTCGGCGGCCTGGTCTACCTCTGCACGCGCTCGGGAATCTCAGGCAGCTCGGCGCCCTCATGGCCGACGACGTTCAACGCCAGCGTGGCCGATGGCGCGTGCTCGTGGGTATGCGCTCAGAACGCCCGCGCCACCTGGCAGCCGGACCACCCGTACACGGCTGGCCCGCTCGGTACCGGCGGGCCGTACCCGAACCCGGATCAGGTCATCGCTGGGGGCGCGCTCTGGCAGTGCACCACGAGCGGCACGTCGGGCAGCTCCGAGCCCGCCTGGTCGTTCTTGTCTGCGACCACCATCGACGGCTCAGTGACCTGGGCGCTGGACTACTAGGAGGGGGTGAAACATGAGCACTGGAAACCTTGTCATCGACCCGACATTCATCGCGCCGCAAGACTGGTGCGACGGCGCGACAACCTGGCCGGCCGGGGTGAGCGTCGAGGACAGCTCGATATTCGTCGCGGCCTACGGCGCCGTGAGCTTGGCCTTCTACCCGCCGGCGTCGGGCGGTGAGATCGTCGTCGGCGCGGGTCAGATCGCCGTCGGCAACGTGCTGGCGTTCTCCGGGTACATATTCCCGATGTCGACGCTCCTCGCCGGGCACCCGTACTTCGGGCTGCTCGACTACAACGGCACCCTCCTCGTCGACGCCCTCCCGAACAGCACGGGGCTCGCGGCCGGCACCTACACCGTCGCCGCGGGAGTGACTTCGATTCGGCCCGTGTTCAATTTCAACGGCTGCGAGTTCGCGCCGGCTCTCCCCAGCCGGCTGGGCTGGTCCGCGGGCCACGCGTACGCGGTGGGCGCACAGATCGACCCCGCGAACGGCTACGTCTACCAGTGCATCGTCGCCGGCACGTCGGGCAGCTCCCAGCCGACCTGGCCGACGCCCGCGGGCTGGTTGCCGGGCTCGCCGAACCCGATCCCGCTGACGGTCGTCGCTGACGGGTCGTCGTGCGTGTGGTCGTGTGTCGCCTGGCAGGGCAGCACCATGGCGCTCAGTAATCCGTACATCGCGGTGCTCTGACGTGATCGCCTTCCCGCCCGAGCTGTACCGGGACGCCGCGGCCCTCGTGACCGCGACCGCTAACGATGACGACGAGAGCGCGCAGGCCATCCTCGACGAGGTCGGCGTCGCCCTCGTGCTCCCGCTGGCCGACCTGCTCGTGGACACGCTGAGCCTGTACGCCGGGCGCTGCAAGGTCGACCTGCGGACCGTCCTAGAGATCACCGGCCAATTCGCCGCCGAGCAGTCGGCCGACGCCCCGTGACGGGCGCCCTGCGGGCCGTGGGGCTCGTCCTGGTCGTAGCGGCCGTCTCTCTGTTCGCCGGTCCGGTCGGCGCGGCCCAGCGACCGCCCAGGCCGCCTAGCGCCGTCGAGACGTTCGCCGCGGTGACGCCGTGAACGGGCCGGGGCTGGACCTGGACGGCTGGCCCGTATCGCCGAGCTGGCACCGGCAGGCCAACTGTGTCGGCATCGACCCGGACCAGTTCTTTCCCGAGCGGGGCCAGTCGACCCGGGAGGCCAAGGAGGTCTGCCGCGGCTGCGCCGTGCGCGTCGAGTGCCTGGAATACGCCATCGCGAACGTCGAGAAATCTGGCATATGGGGCGGGCTGAGCGAACGCGAACGTCGCCGGTTGCGCCGGGACCGCCTCCTACAGCTACGCGAGACCGCCGAGCAGTCGGCATGACGAAAGGAAAGTGAGATGAGCCTGCTTTACCTGATCGTGTTCGTAACGGCCCTGTGGGTCGGATTCGACGCGCACGCCGCGGGGCGCACGCGGGGAGAGGTGATTAGCTGGGCGCTCGGGACGGTGCTCATCTGGGTGATCGTGTTCCCCTGGTATCTGGTCGACCGCCGACACTTCACCAAGGCAGCCACGCCCACGACGCCGGCCGCCTCGAAAACCCTAGACGTCTAGGCAATTGGGGGCGGGTAAGCGCGCATGGGGGAGCTGCTACCGAAGCAGGAGCCTCCCGGCCATGAGATCGTAACGGACTCGTTACGATCTCAGTCGTTCAGCCGGCAAGAGCGCCAGCGCTTTCGTGATCTGGCCGAGCACGGGGACATCCTCGAATCTGCCATCGCTGACGGGACCGCCGTCTCAGACACGGTGTGCCGAAAACCCTAGACGTCTAGGGTTTTGCCGCGGGTACGCTCGCGGGGGAAGGGGCCACGATGGCGAGATCGTTCACCAGTCAGCTCTACCGGGCAGCGCGGTTCTCGAACAACCTCCGCGCCGCCTCACGAGGCCCGGGCGCCTATGCGAAGCGGGTCGCCCGGCGCAAGTCCTACAGCCGGTCGATGGGGCTCACCCGCAAGCTGCTAAAGGGCTTCGGGCTGAGCAAGTAGCCCGCACTCCCATACCTCGGCGGTCGTTTCGGGCCATCCTGGGGCAACGTAAGGGGAGGTCGCAGGTCAGGGCTCCGGGTAGAGAGCGTTCACGATCGTCGTGGCGATCTCGACGTACTTTTCGTGCGCGAGCACGTCGGGCCATCTCTCGGGGTCGTCGATCGCGAGCCTCTTATCGTGCGACTCGGCCAACGTGGAAAGGTGCTCGATCATCCACTCGCGTGACTCATGGCCAAAGACGCCGACTGGCCCAGCGCCAAAAGGCACGCCGCCCTCGTCGAACGGCGACGGTCCGGTGTCCTCGAATCGGAGCAGGCGTATCCCCGCGGCGCCGCCTTCACCGTGCGTCTCGGCTCGGGCGCCCCAATGCATACCCTCGACCTTCATCGTCGCCCCCTTGCGGCACCGCGTGTCAGCGGAATGTCAGCGGATCTCCGCAACGCGGCGCCTTTCAGTACCCTATGGGACCACACGAGCGCACGCCGAAGGCCCAGCTAGACCAGCGGGAACCCCTCGGCACCTCACGAGGCCACACGGCCCGTACGCGACTCTTAATCCGCAGGTTGAGGGTTCGAGTCCCTCGGGGCGCACCACAAATCTGTAAGT
>CAWDKZ010000007.1:0-197426 GCA_963803025.1 uncultured Acidimicrobiaceae bacterium | reverse complement strand
CCACATATCGATCGACAAGCTCTGGTCCGCTCAGGTCTTCGCCGGTCGACATTGCCATCCCGTTACCGCGGGTTCGCGCTGCTGCTCGACCGTGCCGGAGCGCCGGCGGCAAGGGCGGCAAGCAGCACGGGCATCGGCAGCGTGGCTACGCCGATGGCGGAGTCGCCGATGCCGTAGGGGAGGATCAGGGTGCCGGCGTGGACGAGGGCGCCGCAGGAGTAGACGACGTTCGGCACATAGCCGTCCTGTTCGTCGGGAGCCGGGCTGAGCAGTGGCTCGCGGAGCTGGCCGATGATCCGGGTCGGGTCCTCGAGATCGAGAAGTATGGCGCCGATGTTGTAGGTACGCATCGGGCCGACGCCGTGGGTGATCACAAGCCAGCCAGCGTCAGTCTCGATCGGCGAGCCGCAGTTGCCGAGCTGGAGCACATCCCAGGTCTGGGTAGGCACCTGGTACGGAAGCGCGTTCTCCCAAATACGCAGGTTCTCAGAGAAGATAACCGTGTTCGTCTCGTGGTCGGACCTGGATAGGGCCGCGAAGCGGCCGTCGATTTGGCGAGGAAACAGCGCGAGGCCCTTGTTGGCCGCGAGGTTGACGATGGGCGAGGAGGTGAAGGCGCGGAAGTCCGTCGTCTCCAGAAGCTGTTGAGCGATGTCGACGCCGTTATAGGCCGTGTAAGTGGCGAAGTAGGAAACGGTCAGGTCCTGGTGCTCAAACCGCACGAACCGGGCGTCTTCCATGCCGTTGCGTTCGGCTCCCATGGCCGGCAGGAGGACTCGCTCGGCCAGCGACGTGTCCGTCGAGAAGCGGACACCGTAGGTCCGCTCGGCGATCGTGCGCATGAGTGAGATGATCGACCCGTCCTGTCTGTGGGTCGCCAACTGGCCCTGAAGTCGGCCCAGCCGCTCCTCGAACTCAGCCACGGTGAAGTGCTGACCGAGCGCTTCGAGGACGTAGTCGGCGCTCTCCCCGTCGCTGCGGAGTCGACGAAGTTCACTCCGGAAGACGGCGGCGTTGAGCGGGATGGGTTCAGTCACTCCCCTCGTCGCGAACGGTGGTGCGACCTCGATCTCGACTTCGCCGCCATCGTCGACCGTTCCCGTCCGGAACTCGATGGAGGATCGATGTCCCTCTCCGATCGCCCGGACGCTCATCACAAAGCGCAAGCTGCCCGCGGGTAGGCCGGTCTGGTCGGGATGGGCCACCATGCTGGGGTTGCAGAGTGCCGCGCCTTCGACTGCGTACTCGTTGGTGAACGTGGCACCGAGTAGCAGCCGACGTGTCTCGGAGATCTCGCACCGAGGATCGAGGCGTTCGGCGAGCTCATCGGCGTGCCGCCGGAACGTATCGATGAGGTCGCGGTGACGGCATTCGAACCGGGCGGCGACGTCATCTAGAGACCGCTCCACTTCGTCGTCATCGAGCGCCAGGATGCGAGCCGCCACAGCTGAGGTGCGAGGCTCCTCTCGGCCGAATCGTTCTTGCCCCGGCACGAACAGCATCGTGACGACCCGAGATGGGTCCGACGTGAGGCGCCGAGGGCTGCGCCGGACACCGTCGGTGACCGCCGGTCTCACCGCGGTGCCATCACGAGTCGATGCGCATGTTGCAGCGTCGAGAGCAGAGCCAGCGTCGATTCGGTGCCCTGGTTGAGGTTGGGCCCGTTAGGCGTAAGACCGTCGAAGCCACCTCCCGTGTCCGGGTCCCACATGACGTGTTGTCCGTCGTTGTCTCCGAGGAACCAGGCCTCTGCGGCGACGAGCCCGTCAACCCAACGCCGGTCGCCGTCGACGGTCGCCGCGCGAGCGCAAGCGTCGGCGAGCGCGGCCACCTCAATGGGCTGCTGGTCGAACGCGGGCCGGAAGTCGCCGGGACCTGCGCCGCTCACGGGCGTGACCGACAGGTGGCCGCCCACCGTCTCGTGGTCAAGCAGCCACGCCAGGAGATCAAGGCCGTATTGCGCCAACATCGGTCGGTCCAGCGCCGCACCAGCGGCGATCATCGCCTCCGGCAGGACGGCGTTGGCGTAGTGGAGTCGAGCCTCCGGCCAGGGCCAGGCGACATCGGCGTGGGGAGGCGCCATGCGGTCCGCAGCATCGGTCAGCAGTGCGTGTGCCGCACGATGGTTGGGCTCCGCGTCAAGTAACTCGGCTGCTCCCAGCGCGGCGAACGCCATCGCCGCGGGTGGGGCGAGCGCTGTCGTGCCGCGCGCTCGAACTCTGCTCTGGCCAAGTCGCGTAGCCAACCGTCGTCGCTGTGCGATGCCGCGGTGCCGAGGCCCCAGATGCTCCTGCCCCAGCAGTCCTCCACCGCCGGGCGGTCCTCCCAGCGTCCTCGCCGACTCAACCGGTTCCGGTAACTGCCGTCGACGCCCTGCGCGTCGATCAGGAACCGGAGGCTGGTCCTGGCGAGGTCGCGTACCGCCTGAGTGGCGATGGGTTCTCGTGTAGCGACGACGAGGATCCGCGCCATGTCGTCGGTGCAGTAGCCGAGCTGTCGCCTGGGCTCGCCGTATCGGGCGTGCTCGAAGGTGCCCCGATCGTCCCCCATTCGGCAGATGTGGTCGAAGTTGGGCTCCACCATGCCGGTCACACCAATGCCAGGCTTTCGCTTGCCAGGCTTTCGCTAAGAAGGCGATTCGCCAGGTCCACGTATGCTCCCGCGACCACCGACCAGCCCATGCTCGGCGCCAGTCGTGATGCTTCCGCCGCCATACGGTTAGCGAGCCCCGGTTCGACGAGCACCCGGCGCAGGGCTAGGACCAGCGCTGCCGGGTCGTCACGGTCGACGACGATGCCCGCCCCGCTCGCCAACAACTCGACGGCGTGGGGAAAAGCCGTGGCAACCACCGGCCTGCCCGCCGCGATGGCCTCAACGAGCACGCCGGAGGTCACCTGGTCCACAGAGTCGTAGGGCAGTACGACTACAGCGCACGACTGGATCAGTGCCGTGAGGGACGCCACATCCCGGTAGGCGGCGTCGAAGAAGACCGAGTCTCCAACCCCGTTGCTTAAGGCCTGTTCGATACGGGCATGACGGTAAGCCTCGCCGTCGAGGGCGAGCACCTTCGGATGGGTCTGGCCCGCTACGAGGTAACGAGGTCGCGCCGGAAGGCGATGCAATGACCGCATCGCGTCGATCACCCGCTCGATGCCTTTGCCCGGTCCGATGAGGCCCCAGGTCAAGATCATCGGCCGAGCCGCGGGCTCGTGCCAGGCTCGACCCGTAGGGATCGCCGCCCCGTGTGGGATGGTCTCGACAATCGCTGGGTCGACGTTGAACTGGTTGCAAAGTCTGTCTCGGGCCGCGTCCGACATGACGATCACCCGGTCCGCTATCGCGGCGATCGCGACGAGAATGGACCGTTGGTGCGCAGTGGGGTTACTGAGAATCGTGTGGGCGATCACGATGGACGGGATGTGGAGGCCACCGAGGACGTCCAGCACCTCGTCGCCATCGGGGCCACCATAGAGGCCGTACTCGTGCTGCACGATCGCCACGTCGCACCGGTTGAGCAGTTCCGAGCTCGCTGCCACGGACTGGGGGGAACCATTTACGAGTTCTCCGATGACCCGCTGGCTGGAAGCGGGCGATCCGTCCGCCACTCGCACGACGCTCACCTCGGCACCGTTTACAACCAAGCCGTGGGCAAGAGCGACGCTGAATGTCGCCATCCCGCATGCGGTCGGGGGGTAGGTGCTGAGTATCCCGAAAGACGGGGTGCGAAAGCGCTCTCCGCCAAACGGCGGAAGGGGTAAACCCGGGACGCGCATGGGACTCCTCGAAGTTGCTCGGTCGAGGCGTCAAACCTGCACGGGGCGATAACCGGTGGTCCTAGACGACCGTCCTGCCCAAGCGAAGCGACTCTTCCAAGGGGAACTACCAGGACAAGACTACCCCGTTATCCCAACGTCCGGGCGCGATACTGCCATGGCGCGGCGAGGCGACTGGAGTCGGGTCGGCTGCGGCCGTCTCATGGCCCGCCCCGTCCAAGCTGGCCCCGAACCTGTCAACGGGCCCGGTCTCCCGAGGGGGAAGGTCAGGCAGGGTGAGCTCGCCCCGTATTGCAGCGCCGAGCAAACCGACTAGGTCGGCAGCGTGACGGGATGACGTGCTGACTTCCCTGTAAATGGGTTCGGCCTGAGCAACCGTGTCGTTAGCGCGAACCAATGACAAGCAGGCCCAGGCCAATGAGGAAGCTACCCCCGTCCGTGCTCGTGCGCGAGGAACTCGACCGGCTGCTCACCGGCGGCGTCGACAACGCTGGTCCGGGTGACCTACCCTCCGCCCACTACGTCGCCACATCGGCGATCAGTGGGCGTCCAACGGCAGGCGCGGGGTACGGGTGCTCTTCGTCCAGCGGGTACGGGTGCTCTTCGAGGTGGCTGAGCAGCTTCTCCAGACTCGCCTCGGCCAGGCAGACCACGCTGTCCGCAGCGCCGTAGTAGACGTGCAGGGTGTCGCCGTCGTCGCGCAGGACCCAACCGCACGGGAACACGACGTCGGGCACGTCACCCGATTGTTCGTAGGGTTCGTGGGGACCGAACACCCACTCGTTTCCGCGCGCCAGAACCCTGGTCGGGTCGTTCCTGTCCAGCAATGCCAACCCGAGCCGGTAGATCGACCCGGCTGCAGTGACCCGCACCCCGTGGTAGCAAAGCAACCAACCATCCTTGGTGAGGAGCGGCGGGGGCCCGAGCCCCACCTTGTTGGCGTCCCACCAACCACCGTGCCGTGCCGCGAGCAGCACGCGGGCGTCACCCCAGTGGCGTAGATCGGGGCTGAACGACAGCCAGATGTGAGCGCCCAACCCCGACATCGCCGGTGCCGGCCTGTGAATCAGCGCCCACCGTCCATCGAAGGTCGTCGGGAAAAGTGCGGCGTCTTTGTCCTCGGGCGGCTGGAGGATACCGCTCCGCTCCCATTGCACGAAGTCACGCGTCTTAGCCAGACAGACGAGCGGCCCAGCGGTGGAGTACCCGACATAGACGACGAAGTACTCGTCACCGACTCGGGTGATCCTCGGGTCCTCGATCCCCCAGTGCTCCTCGAAACGGTCCGACCGTGGCTGCAGTCCCCGAACCGGGTCGATCTCCCAACCCGTCAGACCGTCCTTGCTGGTCGCCACAACGAGAGAGGAGAGACCGGTGCGGTACTCGACGCGTAACAGCAACAGCGTTCGGCCGTCGACGACTGTGGCGCCCGGGTTGAACACCGCGTTGACCATCTTGGGGAAGTCGTGCGGACGCAGGATCGGGTTGCCCTCGAAGCGCTGGAACAGCTCACGTGGGTCGGCCCTGTGGCTCATCGGCCAGACGATAGTTCTTTGGACGCGGTTCGCACTTGAGGACGAATAGCCGATCGTGCAATGCGGGCACAAGCTGACTTCAACGCAGTCTGCTCAGATCCGCCCGCGTTTGGGCTCGGCGACATCCACTCCGGCCCCAGTGCCCTTGATCTACGGTGCCCCGGCAAACACCTCAACAGCAATGTCCGCCGTACCGCTGCGGCGGGGAGTGAGCAGCTGTCAGTCCAGGTGGTCGTCGTCAGGACGGTGCTGGACAATCTCCTTTCAGCTGAACGACCAGACGCGTAACGTGTGGCTGGGCCCTCGGGGGTAAACCCACACCGAAGAGCCGGAGTTGAGGGTGAGAACCGGCCGCGCTGGCAGGTCTTTTGACCACAGGTGTCGTTCCCTCCTCGGGACGCTCCCGAGGGCCCACTACCTCATCAGCACCCAATTTCCGTTTTGGTTGCACACGGCGGCGACCAGTGGCCACCGGTGGCATGCGTGCGATGCCTGCCAAGAGGTGCAGCTCCTCAATCACGAGCGCGGCTGTGAGATGACCTTCGGTTGTCCGGGTCGCAGCGTCCGCTCTTCTCGCTGGCGTGACCCTGGTTTGGCGCCTTACACCTGGGGACACGCTGATCGCGGCGCCTCAGCCTCGGCAGTGACAGGAGAATTCACGGTCGCTAATCAACGCGTTCGAGCTCTCCAAGTTGCCATCGTGAGTCCGCGCCGCACAATCGGGCGGGTGCACCATCAATGAAATCGGCTCCCCTGCAGGGAGCCGATTTCATTGAGCCAGAAGTCATGTCCTCAAACGGAGGCCGCCGATGCTGGAGCGATGGTTTTTGCCTCGATTCCCGCGTGAGCGATCTTGACCTTACGGGGCTTGACCTGTGCGATCACCGGGATGGTGACGGTGAGCACGCCGTCTTCGTAGGAGGCCGTGATCTTGTCGCGATCGAGGCTCTCCCCGAGGAACAGCTGGCGGCTGAACTCGCCCTTCGGGCGCTCCGTAATCGCGATCTGGTCGTCGTCGAACCGGAGCCAGGCGCGCGTGCCTCGCACGCTGAGGACGTCGTTGTCGACGGTCAGCTCGATGGAGCCCGGATCGATGCCCGGTAGGTCGAGCAGGACCTTGAACTCGTCGCCCCGGCGGTACGCGTCGACCGGGATCTGCCAAGCCCGACGTTCTCTCTTCAACTGCTCGGTGATCTGGTCGAACTCACTCAATGGTTCGAATCGCATCAACATGGCTGCATCCTTCCGCTGACTCTCGAGCAACTCGGTGTCGGCGACAGGCGGGCCTCGGGATCTGGAACTTACTCTACTCTAGTTGTACAGAACTAGCAATTCACTTCTAGAAAAATATGGCTAGACTTTCCGGCGATGGCAGCGTGGAGTTTTCTCACCAAGCACGCCCGGGTCCTTGTGTGCATCGCCCACGACCCCGGGGTGCGGTTGCGCGACATCGCCACGATGGTGGGCATCACCGAACGCACCGCCTTCGACGTCGTAAACGACCTGGCCTCGGCCGGCTACGTGGTCAAGAACAAGGACGGCCGCCGCAACCGCTACGAGATTCAAGCCCACCTGCCCCTACGAGAAGCCATCGGCCGAGAACGGACAATCGGTGAAGTGCTGGAGATCTTGGTTGACACGAACGTTCCCAAGGGGCCCCTGACCTAGACCTCGACCCACTACGACATCAAGTTCCGCAAGCCCAATGACCGCGAGATCCGTCGCCCGCTGCTCGCCGACGCCATCGCCGATCCCCACAGCCCCTGGCAGCGTGGCACGAACGAGAACACCAATGGCTTGCTGCGCCAATACTTCCCCAAAGGGACCGATCTATCGCGATGGAGCGTTGAGGAGATCGAGGCCGTCGCTGCTGCACTCAACTCTCGGCCTCGCAAGACACTTGGCTGGAAGACGCCGGCTGAGGCATTGGACGAACACCTACTATTGGTCCAACAAGCCGGTGTTGCCACGACCGAATGAACTCAGTCAGTTCACGTCGTGGGCCTTCACCGAGAACGTCCGACGCCTCGGACTCGTTAGCTCCATGGGAACCATCGGCGACTGCTTCGACTGTGAGCATGATGACGGAGTCGTTCTGGTCGACGATGCAGGTCGAGCTGCTCGACCGGCAACGCTGGCGGACCAACCTCGAGCTCGCCGTCGCCATCGCGGATTACATCGAGCACTTCTACAACCCAGCCCGGCGCCACAGCGCGCTCGGCTACCTCACCCCGAGCGAATTCGAAGACCTACACTCACCCCAACCCCAGGCCACGTTGTCCTAAGACGTGGTCCACTAAATGGGATACAGGCCATTCGGTGGAGGCGACGGGATTCGAACCCGCGAACCTCTTGACTGCCAGGGAAATCGAATGAGTATCCGGGCGTCCATCAGAGTCCACCGCGCGGCCCTGACCAGGTGCTTGTGTCCCTGGACTTCTGTCCGCGTCCAGTCGAGTCTGAGCGCTTGGCTACACAAATGGCTACACGCGAAGGTTGTCTGAGTGCCTCGCCGGCGACTTGGCATTCGGGGGTTTGGCGAGACCGGACTGCCGGAGACCTGAGTGAGCCGCTCTCCAGAAGCAGCCGACGCCGGCCAAGAAGGGCGCGCGTGAGCCCGGAGAATCCTCCTCCCCCTCCCGGACCGGGCCGGCGTAAGCGAAAGGTGCCGGTAGCTACCCTGGTGTCTGTGCCGGGAATCGTGCCGGTGACTGTGCTGGTAATCGAACCAGCATCCGGTTAATATGCACTTGGCGGAATTGTCCCGATGACTCCAGGAGGATGAGGGAGGTGCGTTCGTTGACTATCGACGAACACGTCATTCGCGCGCAGAGATACGCACACAGGAAGGCGGTGAGCCTTGATATCGCCGAAGTCGCCGAGTTCCTACAGGAGAACCTCGGTCAGCGCGTCACAGCCATGCTCGCAGGAGTATCCGACCCGGGGAGTGTCGGACGTTGGGCTAAGCGTGAGAACCGACCCCAGCCCGCAATCGATCGCCGGCTTCGCGAAGGCTACGGAGTCTTCCAGCTCGTCCAGTCCGTCGAGTCCCCCCACACCGTCAGGGCATGGTTCATCGGCCTCAATCCCCAGCTCGACGACAACGAGTCCCCCGTCGAGGCGATCGCCGCCGACCACTTCCGGGCGGTCCTCGCAGCGGCCCGGGCGTTCGTCGCGGGCGGCTGAGCCCCAGCTCCTCTTCGTCGGTCCGCCGACCGGCGGGATATGGCGAGTTGCTCGCGCTGACGATGCGTTGCAACCAAGCTTCCTCGACCCGCTCGACGAGTCGCTTGCAACCGGAGGCAACCGCTTCCACTCGACAGAGCACGGCACCATTTACTTCGCGACGAAACTCGACGGTTGCTTCGCCGAAACGTTGGCTCGGTTCAGAGTCAAGGCATCCATGCTCGCTGCCCTCGAAGCCGACGACGATTGGCAGAGTCGAGGCTTCATGCCGCCGGGAAGCGTTCCTGCCGATTGGCGTCACCGCCGGGTCGCCCTTCGGGTGGCTGTTGACAAGACCAGTCGCTTTCTCGACGCCGAGGCACCCGAGACGCACGTGGTCCTCACCGAGGAACTCGCCGAAGAACTCGGCGACCTCGGCTACGACTACCTCGATGTGGGAGTCGTTCGCGGCAGGGACCGACAGATTACACGCTTGATCGCCGAGTGGACGTTCGACGCCGAGGACTTTTCGGGTGAACCGGCGTTCGCCGGTGTCCGCTACGTGTCGCGCCACGCCGATTTCGAATGCTGGGCTCTGTTCGACCGCACGCCGGTCATCGAGCTCGAGCGTCGGGCGATCACGCACGGCATGACGGGATTACAGCGAATGGCCAGGCGGTTCGGACTCGTCGTCCACTGAAGCGGGCGCCGGGCGCGGCAAACGGTGCGTTGCGCACAATCCGAACAGACCCATTTCTTACGCGACTCGTCCAGCGTAGAAGTCCCTCCACGGCTACCGCCACTCGCTCTCGTGGCAGACCACTCCGCGCCGTTGATCGCTGTGCGTCCACGACTTCGCTGGCCGCCCCAAGTCTTACCGGCTCCGGCGACTCGTGCGAGGCTTCACGCCTCGAGAGCCGGTGACCCTCTGAGCAACCCCGTCTAAGAGACAGGCAAGGCCGTACTCGAAGCGGGCATCCCGTGTCTCGGGTGCAGCGGGGTCGATGCCTCGTTCGAGGAGCCCCACCAGCCGGGGGAACAGCCCCGAGCGTCCCAACCGAGAACGCCACCCCGCCACCTGGGCCTCGACGTCTTCGGGGGAAAGGCCGGACCGCCGTTCTTCTTGCTCGGCCAGCAGCTCTCGCATCTCACGCAGGACCGCTCCCAGCACATAGGTGTTGACCGAGGTCAGAACGTTGAGGGCCTCGGGCAGGTCGGCCCCAGTGCTGTCCAAGATGGCAAGGCTCTGCTCGATAAAGAGCAGAGTGTTAGGGCCGAACGGCGGCCGGCCGCCGATGAAGTCGACGGCCCACCGGTGGCGCCACAGGATGGCCCTTTCCCGTCGGGCCATTTGAGCCAGGTCGGCTCGCCAGTCCTCAGTCACCTCGACCGGCAGGTCCTCGCCTTGGATGGCGTCGAGCATGAGGTCGAGAAGGTGGTCCTTGTCGGCGATGTGCCAGTAGAGCGACATCGTCCCCGACGCGAGCTCTTGGGCGATGCGCCGCATGTTGACCGCCCCTGCCCCTTCGGCGTCGGCCAAACGGATGGCGGTGCGCACGATTTCGTCGCCCGACAGCGGCGACTGCCGGGCTCGGGCCCCCCGCGGCCCGGTGCTCCGCCTGGAGCCTGCGAGCCCGATGGGCCGCCACAGGTCGTCGAGGTCGGGTGCAGGTCCTGTCTCGCCCTTTGTCATCTAGTACATAGTACGTTATCATACATTGTATGAGAATCATACATCGTACGCGGACCGCCACGGCAGGACCCCTATCGAGGTTTGCGTTCGAAAGAGCTCCAGCAAGACCCAGACGCTCGAGCAGGCCCAGACACGCTCACGATCACCCGTCCCATCCCTGCATCGTGACCTCACCTTCTACGAAAAGCAGATGATCCTCTGATGAGCCGCTTCTTCTCTGGTCTCGGCCACTTCGTCGTCCGGTTCCGAGTGCTCATCGTCGTGCTGTGGATCGTCCTTCTCGTCATCTCGGCGAAAGCGCTTCCGTCGCTCGGGAGCGAGGTGAACAACGACAACAGCCAGTTCCTTCCCGCCAGCGCGCCGAGCTCGCGAGCAGCGACGCTCGCGACGCCGATCCTCGGCAACGCGAACACCGAGAGCCAGATCATCGTCGTCGGCGAGGACGACAGAGGTCCGTTGACGGCCGCCGACCAGGCTGCTCTCACCCGGGAGGTCACCGCGGCACGCCAAGTGTCGCGCGTGATCTCCGCGAAGGAACTCGCTGTCTCGCGTGACGGTCGAGCTGCCGAGCTGGTGGTCCTGGTGCGTGTCAATCAGTTCGATGTCGCGGCGCAGAAGACCGTCGTGGACGCTCTGCAGTCCACGTTCTCTCGGGTCGGCGCGCCCCCGGCTCTCCAACTCCGTCTCGCTGGCTCGGTGGCGACGAACGTCGCCAACCAGAACAGCGCGAACACGACCGGGAACAAGACCGAGAGCCTCTCGCTGTTATTCATCATCATCCTCCTGCTCCTCATCTTCCGCTCCCTCCTCGCACCGCTCTTGACACTTCTCCCTGCTGGCTTCGCCCTCCTCATCTCGACACGGTTCATCGGCGGCCTAGGCATGCATGGCCTGAAGATCTCCGAGATCACTGAGCTGCTTCTCATCGTGCTCGTCCTCGGGGCAGGGACCGACTATGGCCTCTTCCTCGTTTTCCGGGTACGAGAGGAGATCCGCGCCGGTCTCGAGGCAAAAGCGGCAGTCGAGCACGCACTCGTACGGGTCGGCGAATCGATCAGCGCGTCTGCGGGCACGGTCATCTTCGCCCTGTTGACCCTGCTGTTCGCGACCTTCGGCATCTACCAGGACCTCGGGATCCCGCTTGCAATTGGCGTCGCAGTCATGTTGATCGCTGGCCTCACGTTGCTGCCTGCACTCCTCGCGATCTTCGGCAAGGCAGCGTTCTGGCCCGCGCGGCTGGGCTCAGCTGCAAACAAAGAGGGCAGTTGGGGCCGTATCGCCGCTAGCCTTGTGCGTCGGCCGGCACGCACCTTGGGCATTGGCGTCGTGATATTCGCCTGCCTTGCGCTCGGGGCACTCGGCTATCGATCGGGGGGCTTTGGCGGTGCGCTCAGCGCGCCAGCCGGCACCGACGCCGCGACGGGCAACGCCATCGTCGCCCAGCACTTCCCGCAGTCGAGCGCCAATCCGGCGAACCTCGTCTTTTCCTACAACCAGCCGGTTTGGGATCACCCGGCAGAAGTCGCCACCGCCGAGGCGGTGCTGCGATCGTCGGGGCAGTTCCGCCGACTCACCGGTCCGTTCAACCCGAACGGAGCGACGCTGAGCCCGACTGCCTACGCACGGCTCCATTCCGAGCTCGGCCCGCCGAACACCCTCCTGCCTGCCGAACCAAAGGGACTCACCGTTCCTGCGAACCAGTACAACGCCTACCGCTCCACGGCGCTCTTTGTGAGCTCCGACGGCCGCACAGTCCAATTCGAGGCCACACTCACCGTCGGCGGACAGCAGAGTACTGCCGCGCTGAATGCGACGCCGCTTATTCGCACGATCGTGGCGGACGCGGCAGCGCGTTCGGGTGCGACAGACAACGGCGTCGCCGGTGAGGCGGCAGCCATCTATGACGTGAGCAGCGCCTCGAACCACGACCTCGTTGATATCTTCCCGATCGCCGTCCTCGCGATCGCACTGCTGCTCGCCCTTGTGCTCCGAAGCCTCGTGGCGCCGTTGTACCTGATCGTGAGCGTGGCGATCTCGTACCTGGCGGCACTCGGCGTGGCGACGATCGTCTTCATCGACATCGGTGGCGGTGGCGGACTGACCTTCATCCTTCCGTTCCTTATGTTCATCTTCCTGCTGGCGCTCGGCGAGGACTACAACATCCTCGTAATGACCCGCATCCGCGAGGAGGCCCAGGCCAGGCCTCTTCGCGACGCTGTCGTCCGCGCTGTCGGACGCACCGGGCCGACGGTGAGCTCGGCCGGGCTCGTCCTAGCGGGGACTTTCGGCGTACTTGCAGTAGTGGGAGGGGGTGGTCCGAGCGGGGGCCAAATCCGAGACGTCGGCGTCGGCCTCGCGGTAGGCATCTTGATGGACACCTTCCTCGTTCGGACGCTCCTCGTCCCCTCCACTGTGGCCCTGATCGGACGGTGGAACTGGTGGCCGGCACGAATGGGGCGTAAGCAGACAACGGCACGCGCGGACGAACTGGCGAGCACTGGCGTCGGCGACATTGAGCCTTCCTCGTTCGAATCGAGACCATAAGTCAGGTGGCCGTATTAGTGGACCAAAGAACGACGCGATCGCCCGCAGCACCTCGGGATTGAAGCTCGTCCCCAGGCTCGGTGCTCGAAGCCAAGGTCCTCGTCGAGGACTGGCGCGTCGAGGACAACTATGAAAGGCCCTACAGTGCCCTTGGCACGCTCAGCCCGCTGAGTTCGCCAGGGCCTTGACCGAGAAATACAACCAGCCACAACTCTCATAAAAGAGCCTGGTGGAGGCGACGGGATTCGAACCCGCGAACCTCTTGACTGCCAGTCAAGCGCTCTACCAACTGAGCTACGCCCCCGAGAGGCTGATTACTCGAACCTAGGAGACCTGTCTGCCACCTCCACGCGATCGAGCAGCCTGCGAGCTGCGTGCCCAACCCGGCGAAGTGCGATCTTAGGCCGAGACGCACACGCACCGTCATTAGACCACTCGTCCCCTCCGGCGAGCCCGAAGAATCCCGGCACGTCGCGCCGTCACGGCTTCGCACGCCCGCAGTGCCACACACGGCGTCGCCACGAGGACGCGCGCGCCACGAACGCGGTTCCCGGCCGATCCCGGGTCAAAGCCAACGAGCGGGGGCCACGCCGCGTCGGTCTCGGGCGCGCGGTACGACTACGGAGATCGGTCGTCCCGGCTCGGTAGTCTTTGACCCCGATGAGGGCGAACTACGACTTCGCAGAGGTTGAGCCGCGCTGGCAGAGACGCTGGGCGGGATGGGGCACGTACGAGGTCGACCTCGACGACGCGCGCCCTCCCTACTACGTGCTCTCGATGTACCCCTACCCGAGCGGGCCCGCCCACCAAGGTCACGTCCGCAACTACACGTTCGGCGACGTCCTGGTCAGGTTCCGGACGATGCAGGGGCATGCGGTGCTCTCGCCGTTCGGATTCGACTCGTTCGGGCTGCCTGCCGAGAACGCCGCGATCAAGGGCGCGCAACATCCGCGGGAGTACACCGAGGCGCGCATCGCCGAACTGCGGGCGAGCGTGCTCCGGCTCGGCGCCGTCTACGACTGGCGCCGCGAGCTCAAGAGCCACGATCCCGACTACATGCGCTTCAACCAGCTCATCTTCCTGCGCCTCCTCGAGGCCGGCCTCGCCTATCGGGGGAAGGCCCCGGTGAACTGGTGTCCCGGCTGCCAGACCGTGCTCGCCAACGAGCAGGTGCTCGCCGATGGCACCTGTGAGAGATCGGGCGACTTGGTCGAGCGCCGCCTCCTCGAACAGTGGTTCCTCCGGATCACGCAGTATGCCGACGAGATCCTCGCCGCGCTCGACTGGCTCGACTGGCCCGACCGCGTGAAGACGATGCAGCGGAACTGGATCGGCCGGTCCGACGGCGTCCTGCTCCGCTTCCCGGTCGCGGGCCACCCCGAAACATCCGTCGAGGTTTTCACGACGCGCGCGGACACCGGCTTCGGCGTCACCTACGTCGTCCTCGCCCCGGAACACCCCCTCGTCGGCGAGCTCACGACCCCCGACTGCCGGGACGCGGTCACCGAGCTCTGCCGGGCAGCGTCGACCGAGTCCGATCGGCAGCGAATGGAAGCTGACATCTCGGCGGAAAAGCGGGGGGTGTTCACCGGGAGCCACTGTGTCAACCCGTTCACGGGTGAGCCGGTGCCGATCTACGTCGCCGACTACGTCATCGCGACCTACGGCACCGGGGCGATCATGGCCGTTCCCGCCGAGGACCAGCGCGACCACGACTTCGCCGTCGCCCACGGCCTCCCGGTCGTGCGCACCGTCGCACCGCCCGAGGATTTCACGGGCGAAGCCTGGTCCGGACCGGGCACGAAGATCAACAGTGGCTTCCTCGACGGGCTCGATGTCGACACGGCCAAGGAGCGCGCGACGGAGTGGCTGATCGGCCGGGGCGTCGGTGAGCGCTCGGTGCAGTACCGCCTGCGGGACTGGTTGATCAGCCGGCAGCGCTACTGGGGGTGCCCGATCCCGGTCGTGTACTGCCCGGCCGACGGGATCGTCGCGGTCGCCGATGCCGACCTCCCGGTGCTGTTGCCCGAGGATGTCGAGTTCCTGCCGACCGGGGAATCACCCCTCAAGCACCACAGGGCGTTCCTCGAGGCGACCTGCCCGCGCTGTGGCGGTCCGGCGACCCGGGAGACCGACACGATGGACACCTTCGTCGACTCGTCGTGGTACTTCATGCGGCTCTGTTCGCCGCGTGACCACGACGAGCCCGTTGACATCGCGGCGGCGCGACACTTCCTGCCCGTCGACCAGTACATCGGCGGGATCACACACGCGATCCTCCACCTCCTCTACGCACGCTTCTACACCCGCGCGCTCGGCGATCTCGGTTTGGCGCCGAAGGAGATCCGCGAGCCGTTCACGCAGCTGTTCTGCCAAGGGATGATCCGGCTCGGTGGCCGGGCCATGTCGAAGTCGAAGGGTAACGTCATCTCGCCCGACGAGTACTTCAAGACGGTGGGCGCCGACGCGCTGCGGCTCTTCCACCTCTTCGTCGCGCCCCCGGTCGATGACTTCGATTGGACCCCCCAGTCCGACGAGATGATCGAGGGCTGTTCCCGTTACCTGAGACGGGTGTGGCGACTCGCCGTCGCGGGTGAGCCGGATTCCGACGCGGTCGGTCCCGCGCCAGCTGCGGCGAACCCCGGGGTGGACCTCGACCTGCGGCGCGCGACGCACCGCGCCATCCACTCGATCACGACCGACCTCGGCCGCTACGAGTTCAACACCGCCGTCTCGTCGTTGATGGAGCTCACGAACGCGATCTACCGGGCCGCACGCGAGGGCGCCAAGCCCGACGTCGTCGATGACGCGATCGACACGATGCTCAAGCTGCTCGCGCCGATGGCCCCCCACCTCGCGGCCGAGGCCTGGGAGCATCGCCACGGCGGCCACGTGCACGAGGAGCCGTGGCCGGTCGCAGACGCGTCGCTTCTGGTCGACGAGCAGGTCACCATGGTCGTGCAGACGAACGGCAAGCTGCGCGATCGGATCCTCGTCGACGCGTCGATCACGGAGGAGGAGGCGGTCGACCTCGCACTCGCGTCGCCGAAGGTTGCCGAGCTCCTCGGCGGAAGGACTCCGCGCCGGGTGGTCGTCCGCCTGCCGAACCTCGTCAACGTCGTCTGCTGAGCGCGGAGCCGAGCGGGCACCTCCCCCGGTTCCCATGACCGAAGCTCACCGGTGGGCAGCCTGGGCGATGCCCGGCGCCGGACGTGGCACGGGCGCGAGGGTCCCCGACGACCTCGGGGCGGCGCGTCCTCGATCACGCTGCATCGACCCGGCGAACGGCGATGGCCGCTCCTTGGACGAGCGGGCAAAGGACCTGCCCTCCGGAACCGAGTCGCCGCGCAGCGTGCTCACACGCGGCGCTGTCTGGGGTCGGATCCTCCGCGCCAGACGAGATGCTCCCCGGCGATCGGTGCGATGATGCGCCCTCTCGTGCGGTCCTGCGCCTGAGCCGTGGCCGATGGCGCGAGAGCCCGGACCGCAACGACCCGGGACATCCGTCGCGATCTCGCGAGCCCTCTAGCCTCCGCTCAACGCGGCGGCACCGAGGCCGGAGCTCGCTCCGGCGGCGGTCGCCGCGATCGATGAAGCCGTCACGGCGCCGGATGACGCCTTCACTCCTTCGACGATCACCGTGTCGCCGATCTTCAGGTCAGCGAGCGTTGCAGCGGCGTCTCGAGTGACCTTTGTCGACGGGCCGAGCGTCACCTTGACGAGACTGCCGGCCGAAGTCGTCACGTAGAGCGTCTTGCCGATGACGTCGGTGACGGTGCCGGCGGTGGCGCCGCCCCCCGATCCGAAGAGCGACGAGCCCCCTGACCGCGAGAACCCGCTCCGCGAGAAGGCCGCGCGTGCCGCCGTGAAGCCACCGGTGCTCGAGCTGCCCTCGTTCTTCTGGAGCGCCGCCCCGCCCCAGAAACCACCGGCGATGAACACCAGCGCGAGCAGCACCGCAGTCGGCGTACGGAGACGGACGCCGCGCTTGGCCGCCTCAGCTGGCCAGACCTCATCGCCGAGGACGGTCGCATCGAACCCGCCGCCGCCAGGCGGTGGAGGGATGAGCCCCTCGGTCACCGGCGCGACCGGCGCCGTGTCGGCGTCACCAGGTTTGTGGTCAGACATCGCTGGCTCCCTGCTACTCGTAACGAAGAGCGTCGATAGGACGGAGTGACGCGGCCCGGTTGGCCGGGTAGAAGCCGAAGAACACCCCGACCGCGACCGAAACGCCGAGGGCCAGCACGATCGAGTACGGCGCGATCACCGGCGTGACCCCGTCGATCCGAAAGCGCGAGCCGACGAGCCCGACGACGACACCGGCCATCCCGCCGAGCAGCGACAGCAACACCGACTCGTAGAGGAACTGGGCGAGGATGACCGACTTGCGTGCCCCGATCGCCTTGCGGATGCCGATCTCGCGGGTCCGTTCCGTCACGGACACGAGCATGATGTTCATCACCCCGATCCCGCCGACGAGGAGCGACACCCCCGCGACGGCCGCGAGGAGAACGGTGAACGTGCTCGAGGTGGACTCCGCCGTGCTGACCAGGCTCGCCTGGTTGACGATCAGGAAGGGCAGGTCCGCCACGGTCGTGTTGTTCGCGGCGGCGAGGATCGACTCCACCTCGCTCTCGGCGAGATCGAGCGTGCTCGCCGACTTGCCCTGCACGAGAAGCTCGGTGAACGACCCGGACTCGCCGGTGAGCTCGTCCTGGACCGCGGTGTACGGGGCGATGATGACGTTGTCCTCGTCGGTCACCCCCGACGAGCCCTTTGTCGCGAGCACCCCGACGACCTGGAAGCTCGACGAGCCGAGCTGGATCGTCTGGCCGATCGGGTTCGCCGTGCCGAACAGGTCGGTCACGACCGTCTGGCCGACGAGGCAGACGCGGTCGCGGTTCGTGACCTCCGAAGCCGTGATCGAGCTCCCCGCCTCGACCGTGTAGTCGCTCGCCGTCAGATACGACGGGGTGCTCCCGGTCACCGTCGCGTCCGAGTCGCTCGCCCCGCTGTAGGTCGCGGTCGCCGACGTCGACTCCACCGGGGAGACCGACTCGACGTCGGGCGCCTCCGCGGGGCTCTCGATCTCGCGCACGTCGGCGAGCGTGATCGTGGCGGCGCTCGTCTGGGTCCTGACCGTGGCACGTCCGCCGAAGCGTCCCAGATTGAGCACGGTGATCGTGTTCGTGCCGAGCCGGTTGATGTTCGCCTGCACCTGGGCCGACGAGCCGGTGCCGACGGCGACGAGGATGATCACCGCCGCGACGCCGATCAGGACGCCGAGCATCGTCAGCATCGAGCGCAGCTTGTTCGACGTGGCGCCCTGCAGGGCGATGACGACGTTGTCCCACCAACTCATGACGACATGCTCGCTGTGCGGATGGTGTGCACGGCGTGGAGCCGTGGCGGCGGTCCCTCGACGGGTGACGAACGGACGTCCTCGACGATCTCCCCGTCGCGCAGCCGAAGCACGCGCTTGGCGAACTCGGCGAGGTCCGCCTCGTGGGTGATGAGCACGACCGTCCGTCCCTCGGCGTTGAGGAGGCTAAAGATGTGCATCACGTCCTCCGCGGCCGCGGTGTCGAGGTTCCCCGTCGGCTCGTCGGCGAGGATGAGCGCCGGATTCGTCACGATCGCCCGGGCGACGGCGACGCGCTGCTGCTGTCCGCCGGACATCTGGTTCGGGCGGTAGCCGAGGTGGTCGCCGAGCCCGACGTTCTCCAGAGCGGCGACCGCGCGCTGCCGGCGCTCCTTGGGTCGCACGCCCGCGTAGGCGAGTGGCAGCTCGACATTCGCGAGCGCCGTGGTGCGCGGGATCAGGTTGTACGCCTGAAAGATGAAGCCGATCTTGCGGCTCCGGACGATCGCAAGGGTCACCTCGTCGAGCCCGCGGACGTCGACACCGTCCAGCCAGTACCAGCCCTTCGTGGGGACGTCGAGGCACCCGAGGATGTGCATCATCGTCGACTTGCCAGAGCCGGACGCCCCCATGATGGCGACGAAGTCACCCCGCTCGATCGTGAGCGAGACTCTCCGCAGGGCGTGCACCTCGGCCTCGCCCATCGCGTAGGTCTTCGAGACGTTCCTGATCTCGATGATCGGGCGGCGACGGACGGACCCGTCGATCGTGGCGGTCGTCGTCATCCGCCGGCGAGCCCTCCGCCAGCGAGCCCTCCGCCACCGAAGATTGAGCGAGCTCCGCCGGACGAGCTCGTGCCGCTCGTTCCTGTGGACGAGATGCTCACGGTCGGCTCGACGACGACGTCACCGACCTTGAGGCCGCTCACGATCTGCGTCGTCGAGCTGCCGACGAGCCCGGTCACCACCTCCCGCGTCACCGTCGTTCCGTGCTCGAGCAGGGCCACGGTGGAGATCGTCCCGGTCGTCGTGATCGCCGCGCTCGGGAGCACCATCACCCCGGTCCTCGAGGCGGTGATGACGCTCACGTTGGCGGTCATGCCGACTTTCACGTCGGAAGGCGGATCCTCGATCGCGATCGTGACGTCGTAGGTGACGACGTTGCTCGACACGGTCGAGGTTGGCGCGACCGCCGTCACCCGGGCCGCGAGGTCCGTGTTCGGGAGCGCCGCGAGTGACACCGTCGACGGATCCCCAACGGCGATGTTCGAGATATCGGCCTCGGCGAACGGCGAGACGACCTCGAGGCTGTGCAGGTTCGTGATCGTGATGAACCCGGAGCTCGACGACGAGCTCGAGGAGCTACTGGAGGCGCTCGCCCCCGTGGAGCCGGTCGAACCGCTCCCGCTGTTCGAGCTCGACGCCGAGTTGCTCCCGCTCACCGTCTCGCTGACCGAACCGTTGACCGCCGTCACGGTGCCTGCGATGGGGGACGTGAGCGTCGTCTCGCTCAGCGCTTGCTCGTCGGTGCTCACCGTGTCCTGGTCCGCGGCGACGGTCGCCTCGTCCCCGACGATCGTCACCGGGCTTGTCACGTCACCTGCTTCGGTCGATGCGATGCTCTGGCGCTGCTGCTGGTTGACCAGCTCCTGGTGGGCGACGGTCTCTTCGTCTGTGGAGATCGTCGTTCGGTCCGCGACGCACGAGCTCTCGGCGGTCGCGAAGGTCTCCGTCACCCCGTCAGCGGATCCGAGCTCGTTCGTCGCGACGAGCCGGAAATCGTAGGTGGTGTCGGGCGTCAATCCGGTCACGATCGTGCTCACCGACTCGGCGGTGGTGCCCGCGCCGGCGTCGCCCGCCGCGGTCGTGCTTCCCAGCGACGCCGTCGTGCCGTACTGGAAGTAGTACGTGGTGTCGACGCCCTCGGGGTTCACCGTGCCCGAGAGCGTGCTCGTCGTCGTCGTCGCGCCACTGCCCGAGCCGGTCGTCGCCGTCGGCGGTCCGCCTGTCGTGAACGTCTCAACGGATCCGTAGCTCGTTCCGAGCGAGTTCTTCGCGACGAGCCGGTAGTAGTACGTCCTTGCCGAGCCAAGGCCGTCGATCTCCGTGCTCACGGAGACCGCGGCGAAACCGGATCCTGCGTCGGTCGGAAAAGTCGACGAGCCGAACACCGCGGTCACGCCGTACTGGAAGTAGTAGCTCGTGTCAACGCCGTTCGGATCGACGGTCCCGTTGAGCGTCGCCCCGCCCGTCGTGACGCCGCTCGCCGTATTCGTCGTCACCGTGGGCTGCGACGCCGTCGCTGGGTCCGTGTCGCCGGCCGACTCGGTCGTGTCGTCACTCTTCAGCTGGGCCGATTCGGTGCCCCCGGAACCACCGGTCGAGCCGGTCGCGCTCTGCGACGAGCCGGTGGACGAGGAGCCGGTCGAGGAGCTGCTCGCGTTCGAGTTCGACGAAGTGCTCCCGGTGCCCGCCGACCCGCTGGTCGTCCCTGGACAGCCGAGACTTTCATCGGTCACCAGCTGGCTCTTCGCGGTCGCGAGCGACGTCTCGTCGGAGGTCAGTTGCTGTTCGTCTGACTGCAGCGTCAACTTGGCAGACTCGAGGGAGGCCGCCTCCTGAGAAAGCTGGGACGCGCTGCCACCTGCCTCTGCGTTCGCGAGGTTCTCTTCGGCGGCCGTCAGGGCCGCCCGCGCCGAGGTGAGACTCTCCTGGGCTTGCTTCGCGTCGATCGTCGCGAGGGCCTCGCCGACGGTGACGTTGTCGCCAACCGCGACATCGACCGCGGTGAGCGTCCCGCTCGTCGAGAAGTCGAGCGCTGTCGACGTCACGGAGCTCAGGTTGCCCGACGCCGTCTCGACCGCCTGGACCGTGCCGCGTTGGACGGTCGCCGTGCGGGTCGAGCTCGACGAGGCAGAACTGCCCCCGTAGACCGAATCGAGGCCGAATCCCAGACCGGCGCAGACAGCGGCGACGAGCACAACGTACACGAGCGCGCCCTTCGACCAGAACTTGTTCGGTTGGATTCTCATCGGTATCTACAGCTCCTTGGCCCGGCCCGGCCTATGACTTCTTCGAGGACTTACCCGAGGACTTATCCGAAGGTTTCTTCGAACTGGTCCCCGAGAACCCCTTCGGGAGCAGCGGTGCGCAAGCGGCGAGCGCAGCCTTCATCTTCGGGTTCGAGGCGGCGATCGTCGTCGTCGTCGAGCTCGAAGAGCCCTTCGTGCCCGACGGTTGGGTCCGCGTCGGGAGGGTGACGCCGTGGAGTTTCAGACAGTTGCGATAGGCGAGGAACGCCGCGCTGTTCGCGGCGTTGCCGCCACCCCCGAACGGGTTCGTCCCCTTGGGGCGCAGGCTGGCGCACGCCTTCGCGGCCTTTTCGAACTTCGAGGACCCGGAGCCCGAACCCTTGGGGAACGTCGGTCTCGTGCCACCTGAGGTGGCACCCGACCCAGACGGCGAACCGAATCCCCCGAAGCCGCCCTTCGGGATGCTCACGCCGTGCTTCTTGAGACACGACAGGTACGCGCTCGTCGAGGCTTTGCTTGACGAGGAGGGGGACTTGCCCGAACCCGGCGACGTGGTCGAGGTCTTCGAGGGCGCGGCCCCGGCGGCGCCGCTGAACGCCACGACCGCCACGGCGAGGCTGACCGTCAAGACGCCGAGAAGACGACTCGGCTGCGCAGAATCTCGCGCGCGCCAACGTTGCCAACCCGAGAAGAGCCCCATACGCCACCGTCCTCGTGCCTGATCGGAACAGGACGCACCGTACGCCTCGAGCCTGTGAGTTTCATCAATGTTCCCTGAGAGCTTCTCGATCCCCGGCGCGCCCACGACGACGCCGCTGGCGGGCCGATTTGGTGCGAGATGCGTCCGTCGTCGGGCACGTCAGCCGGGTCCGTCGCGCTCGCGGTCGTGGCGCAGACTGCGGGCGCCGGGTGAGGCCGCGGCTCGCTCTAGAGCTCGCGGCCCACCGTCGCGAGACCGAGGAGGGTCGACACCTGCGGTCCGGCGAACTCGCAAAGCGAGCCGAGGACGACGTCGGCGAGCACCCAGCGGGGGTCGTCCTCGGTGCCCGGTTCCGGAACGGCGACGACGCGCATGCGCGCCGCCTTCGCCGCGATGCAACCGTTCAGCGCGTCTTCGACGACGACACAGCGGACCGGTTCGACGCCGAGTCGCGCCGCCGTGAGGTGCAGGACCGCCGGGTGCGGCTTGCCCATCTCGACCTCCGAAGCCGAGACGACGGCGGCGAACCGGTCGCGCAGCCCGAAGCGCCCGAGGACGGCCTCGATCACCGATTCGACGGAGCCCGAGGCGAGCGCGATCGCGAGCCCGCTGCGCGCGCAGAAATCGAGCGACTCGAGCGCGCCCGGCAGAACCCGCGCCTCGCGGGGGATCGCCTCGACGACGCCGGCGACGATCCGCTCCGCCAGTTCGGTGTCGCTCGGGCCGGCGAACCCGAGGCATTCGCGGAACAGTCCCACGGCCTCGTCGGCCCGCATCCCGGTGACGAGACCGCCGCCGAGCAGCGGGCGGACGTCGACGCCGATCTCGTCGAAGATGGCGGCCTGGACGCGACCCCAGATCTGTTCGGTGTCGACGAGCAGACCGTCCATGTCGAACACGACCGCCTCGGCCCGTGGCCCGAGGGCCTCGGACTGGCGGCTCACGCCGACTCGCCGCGCAGATAACGCTCGAGCTCGGAGGCGATCTCGTCGCCGGTTGGCAGCTCGCCTTCGAGGTCGAGGATCGTCTCACCGCCGGTGTCGAAGTGCTCCTCCATCTGCCGCACCATCGCCACGTGGTCCGGCGACTGCGCGATCAAGTCGTCGACCTGGCGGCGGGCCTCCTCGGCGCTGCGTTCCAGGCCGTCGGTCCCGATCACCAAGCCGGAGATGGCACAGAGGCCCTCGACGAGCGCCAGCGCCGCCGGCGCGAACGGCATCGCCGCGACGTAGTGCGGGACACGCGCCCACAGCCCGACGGAGGGAATCCCGGCCTCGACGCACGCCTCGCCGATCACTTCTCCGATCCCGGCCGGAACCTCGATCGACCCGCGCACGACGCCGACCCGGCGGGCGAGCTCCGGTTCCGACGCCGTCGCGGCGAGCTTGATCGGCCGCGTGTGCGGCGTCGCGTTCGGGAAAGCACCGAGGCTAACGACGAGTCGGACATCGAGTTCCCGCGCGAGCGCGACGACCTCTGCCGTGAACGGCCGCCAGCGGTAGTCCGGCTCGGGACCGATGAGCAGCGCGACCCCGGAGCCCATGCGGTCCCGGCCCACGAGCACCTGGAGCTCCGGCCAGGAGATCCCGGCGCGCACGCCGTCGTCGATGCGCAGTCGCGGCCGCCGCGCCCGCTGGTCGATCAGCTCGTCCCCCTGGAAGGTCGCGAGCGTCTCCGTCTTCATCTCGGAAAGGATCGCCGCGATCGCGGTCGCGGCGCCAAAACCGGCGTCGACCCAGCCGTCGAGCACCACGATGAGAACCGGGCGTTCGGGTGGCGTGACCGGATATCGCGCAAGAAAGGTCACCAACGGAGGTTACCCGGAGCGGTCGCGCCACCGGATCGCAGCGGCGGAACTCGCCCCGTTCAGACCGCGACGACGTGCAGGGCGCGGTCGGCCGCGTTGCAGCGGAGCACGCCGTCGCCGGAGACGACGACGACGTCCTCGATGCGCGCGCCGAACCTCCCGGCGAGATAGATGCCCGGTTCGACACTGAAGGCGTGTCCGACCTCGAGGCGCGCCTCGTTCCCCTCGACGAGGTAGGGGCCCTCGTGCTCCTCGATCCCGATGCCGTGACCGATCCGGTGGATGAACGCCGCGCCGAATCCGGCGCCGGCGATGATCCGCCGACCGACACGGTCCACCTCGCCACAGGCCAGCCCAGGCGCGACGGCCGCGACGGCGGCAGCCTGGGCGCGTTCGACGACGTCGTAGAGATCACGCATCTCGGACGAGGGTTCCCCGGTGACGATGGTGCGCGTGACGTCCGAGCAGTAGCCGACGTCGCCGCCGAGGCGGAAGGTCCCACCGAAGTCGCACACGACCGGGTCGCCGGCGACGATGCGGCGACTACCCGCCGCGTGGTGCGGGCTCGCCGAGTTCGGCCCGGCCCCCACGATCGCGAAGTTCACCTTCGCGTGACCTTGCGCCAGGAGCCGCGCCGAGATCTCCCCCGCGACCTCGGCCTCGGTCCTGCCGATGAGGGCGATCTCGCCGGCGAGAAGTGCCGACGCGACCCGGTCCGCGGCCGCGCCGGCCGCGAGGAGGGCGGCGATCTCCCGTTCGTCTTTCACGGCGCGCTCGGGGCCGGTGACGACCGACGCGCGCGACCAGGTGGCCCGCGGGAGAGACGCCTGCAGGGCGAGGAGCAGGCCCGCCCAGGCCCGGTCCGAGACGGCGACCCGGCGACGCCGACCGACGAGTTCGGCGGTGATCGCCACCGCGTCCCCGCTCTCCCGGTACGGACGCAGCGCGAAGAGACGCTCGTCGACGGCGACCCGGGGCGCCTCGAGCTCCGGCACCACGAGGGTCGCCCTGTCGTCGGCAGGGAAGACGAGGACCGTCGGCCGCTCGAGCGGCATCGCCTCGTATCCCGACAGCCATGGCAGGTCCGCGCCGAGCGACAGCAACAGGACATCGACGCCAGCCGTGCGCATCCGCTCCCGCACGCGGGACGCGCGCCGCTCGCGCGTCGCGCCGAGGTCGCCGGGGATCACGCCGAGGCCGTGACCCGTCTCGCCGCCTCCGCCCCTTCGCGGGCGTGGTAGCTCGAACGGGTGAGCGGCGACGCCTCGACGTGGGCGAAGCCGTGGCGCATCGCCCGCTTACGCACCGCGGCGAACTCCTCGGGCGTCCACCAGCGCGCGACGGGGAGGTGCGCCGCCGAGGGGCGCAGGTACTGGCCGATCGTCACGATGTCGACGCCGACGGCCGCGAGATCGGTGAGCACGCCGTCGACCTCGACCTCCGTCTCGCCGAGGCCGAGCATGAACCCGGACTTCGTCGTCAGCCCGGCGGCCTTCGCCATGGCCAGCACCGCCAGGCTGCGCGCGTACGACGCCGAGGGTCGGACCGCGCGCTGGAGGCGGAGGACGGTCTCGACGTTGTGGCCGAGCACGTCGGGACGCGCGGCGAAGATGACCCGCAGCGCGGACTCGTCGCCCCTGCAGTCGGGGATGAGCACCTCGACGGTGGTGTCAGGCGTGCGCTCCCGGATCGCTCGAATCGTCGACGCGAACGCCCCGGCGCCGCCGTCGGCGAGGTCGTCGCGGGCGACGGCGGTCACGACCACGTGCGCGAGCCCCATCTTCGCGACGGCGGCGGCGACGCGGGCGGCTTCGGTCCGGTCGAGCGGCAACGGGTGGCCCGTGTCGACGAGGCAGAAGCCGCAGGCCCGCGTGCAACGCTCGCCGTTGATCATGAACGTGCCGGTGCCGGCGGCCCAGCACTCGAAGATGTTCGGGCATCCCGCCTCCTCGCACACCGTGACGAGGTCGAGCGTTCGCATCGTCTTTCGCAGCGCGAGGTACTCGTCGCCCATCGAGGCCTCGACCCGCAACCAGGACGGTTTGCGGCTCGTGATCTCGACGGAGCGTCGCGGGTCGACCCCCGCCGCCGCGAGCCGGCGGAAAGCCGGCCGCGACGAGGGGTCCGAGGCCGCACCGGCACGCCCCGCGGCAGCCGACACGTCCTGGCGTTCTACCGGCCGTTCACCGTTGGCTCCCGCGAAGACGGGGGATGTCCGCGCCCGCTCGACGAGGGCGTCAATCACGTCGGCCGTGGTCACGGCCGATCTCTCGGCGCGCAGCGACGTCACGGGCCTGTCCGGGATGCCGCAGGGAACGATGTGGGAGAACATCGTGAGATCCGTGTCGACGTTGAGCGCGAAGCCGTGCATCGTCCGGCCCCGCGAGACCCGTACCCCGATGGCGCAGATCTTGCGCGGCACCGGCCCGTCCGGCTCGACCCAGACGCCGGGATACCCCTCGAGCCGTCCGACCTTGGGCAGGCCGAGGTCGCCGAGCGCCCCGATGACGAGCGCCTCGATCCCGTGGACGTAAGCCGGGACGACGCCCGGTCCGAGCGTGATCGACACGATCGGATAGCCGACGACCTGTCCCGGCCCGTGGTACGTGACGTCACCACCGCGGTCGACCTTCACGAGCTCCGCGCCGACGCTCCCCGGCTCGACAAGCACGTGCTCGGCGCGGGCCCGGACCCCGAGCGTGTAGACGTCGGGGTGCTCGAGGAGAAGGAGGTAGTCCTCACCGCTGCGGTGGAACAGCGCGTGTTGGAGGGCGAGCGCCTCCCGGTAACGGACGCGTCCGAGGGAGCGAACCCGCAGCGGTCCGGGCGCGCACGGGACGGCCGGCATCGCGTCTACAGCTCGGCGAGCCAGTCGCGTGTCTCGATGACCCTGGCGACGTCCCGCACGAACGAGGACGCGTAGGCACCGTCGACGGCGCGGTGGTCGAACACGAGCGCGAGCACGCCGACCGAGTGGATGGCGATCGACTCTGATCCGTCCGGCGTCACGACGACGATCGGCTTCCGCTTCACGCCGTCGGTCGAAAGGATCGCGACCTGGGGCTGGGCGATGATCGGCGCCGTGATGAACGTGCCGAACGGGCCGGGGTTCGTGATCGTGAACGTCCCGCCCGTGATGTCGTCGGCCGAGAGCTTGCGGCTCCGCGCCCGCCCTGCGAGGTCGGCGATCGAACGGGCGAGCCCGCGCAGCGACTGACCGTCGGCGTTGTGCACGACCGGGACGATAAGGCCCTCGCGGTCCAGGTCGACCGCGATCCCGAGGTGGATGTCGTGGTGCACGATGAGCGCCTCGTCGCCGACCGAGGAGTTGAGGTTCGGGTAGTCCCGCAGCACGTCGATCACCGCGCGGGCGACGAACGGCAGGTACGTGAGGCCGATGCCCTCCTCCGTCTTGAACTGGCTCTTCAGGGCGTTGCGGACGCGCTCGACGTTCTCAAAGTCGGTCTCCATGGCGACGAGGGTGTGCACCGACGTCGCGATCGAACGGACCATGTGCTCGGCCGTCACGCGCCGCACGGCGGAGAACGGCACGATCTCGTCCCGCACGCCGAGAGGCGCCGGCGGCGTCGACACGACCGGTCGCTCCATCGGCTGCACGACCGGCGCGGTCGGCGCGGGGGAGGCCGGCGACGCCGGCGCGCGGGTCGCGACGGCGAACACATTCGAAACCTCGCCGAGGTGTGCGAGCACGTCGTCCCGGGTGATCCTCCCGCCGAGCCCGCTGCCGACGATCTGCGCGGGATCAAGCCCGTTCTCGCGGATCAGCCGACGTACGACCGGGGAGAGCAGCGCGCCGCGGGAACCGTCCTCCTCCACGACGTCGGCCGACGGCACCCGCACCTGCGGGGCCTGCGGCGGGGGAGGCGGGGCCGCGACCGGTGCGGGCGGCGGGGGCGGGGGCGGGGCGGGCGGCGGGGTCACCGGTTGCGTCGCGGGCGCGGGCGGGGTCGACACGTCCGCCGAACCGCTGATGACCGCGAGGCGCGTGCCCACCTCGACCGTCAGGCCCTCGGGAACGATGATCTCGGCGAGCACGCCCGCGAACGGGGAAGGGACCTCCGAGTCGACCTTGTCGGTCGAGACCTCGAACAGCGGCTCGTCGAGCGCGACGTTGTCGCCGACCTTCTTCAGCCAGCGGGTGATCGTGCCTTCGGTCACGGTCTCGCCGAGCTGCGGCATTGTGATGTCAGCCAACGTGAAGACCCCTTCCGGTCAGCGCGAGGACCGTCTCGCCGAACGTCTCGGAGAGCGTCGGATGCGGTTGGACGAACTGGGAGATCTCGCCGGGCGTCGCCTCCCAGTTCACGGCGAGATAGGCCTGGCCGAGCTGCTCGGTCACCCACGGCCCGACCATGTGCACGCCGAGCAGGCGTCCCGCGTCGCCGGTCGGCGTCTTCTCGGCGATGACCTTGACGAGCCCGTCGGTCTCGCCGAGGATCCGGGCCCGCCCGTTGCCACCATAGGGATCGCGCTGCACGACCACGTCGAAACCAGCGGCGCGCGCCGCGTCCTCGGTCATGCCGACGAACGCGACCTCGGGATGGCAGTAGATGCACCACGGGACGGTGCCGTAGGCGACGGGAACCGCCGGCTCGCCGAGGATCTGCTTGACGACGAGGATCCCCTCGGCGAATCCGACGTGCGCGAGCTGTGGCGTGGCGACCACGTCACCGATCGCGAAGACCCCGTCGGCCGTCGTGCGCATCCACGGGTCGACGACGACGAAGCCGCGCTCGTCGATCTCGACGCCGGCGCCGGCGACGCACAGGCCCTCGGAGAGCGGACGGCGACCGACCGAGACCACGACGACGTCGACCTCGACACGCTCGCCGTCGCCGAAGAGAACGGTCGTGCCGTGCCCGTTCGGCTCGTGGCCGTGCACGACCACCCCGGTGCGCAGCACGATCCCGCGCTTCTTGAACGACTTCACGACGACGTCGGCGACCTCGCGATCGCAGCCCGGCAGGATGTCCGGCAGGACCTCGAGGAGGGTGACCTGGGCACCGAGGTCGGACAGCATCGACGCGAACTCGCAGCCGATCGCGCCGCCACCGATCACCGCAACCGCCGGCGGGATGCGGTCGAGCTCAAGCACCTCGTCCGAGGTGAGGACGAATCCGCCGGCCTCGAAGCCGGGGATGAGCCGCGGCACCGATCCCGAGGCGAGCACGACGTTCGTGCCGGAAAGCTCGGTGACGGAACCGCCGGCACCGGTGACCCGGACCGTGTGGTCCGCGGCCAGCTGTCCGGCGCCGGTGACGGTCGTCACCTGTCGGCGCTTCAACAGTCCGGTGAGGCCCCGGTACAGCTGATCGACGACCCTGCCCTTGCGATCGAGGCTGACGGAGAAGTCGACGGTCGGCTTCTCGGCCGTGATGCCGAACTCGCCTGCGCCCGCGACCGCCCGGTAGACGCTCGCCGTCTCGAGGAACTCCTTGGCGGGGATGCAGCCCCGGTGCAGACACGTGCCGCCGACCTTGTCCTTTTCGACCATCGCGATCGACAGGCCCGCGGCCGCGCCGTAGAGGGCCGCGGCGTAGCCGCCTGGGCCGCCGCCGATGATGACGAGGTCGTAGCGCCCGTCGTCGGACCCAGCCTCGACCGTGTGAACCACCTCCTGCCCAGAGTTCTCGCGGGCAACACTATCGACCGGGCCCGTTCACCAGCGCCGGGGTCGCGAGCGCCTCGCGGCCCCGTCCGCCTCGTCGTGCCCTCCTCCCGCCACGCGGTCCGCGCCCATCCGGGCACGGCGTCGAAGCGATCCGCCGCGATCGCCTTCAGCAGGCTGTGGCTCCGGAGGCGGTTGCGCGAGGCACCAGGGACGGGATTTTCGGCGATCTCGCCGCGGTCGATCGACTCCTGGACGGAGGCGACGATCAGCCGCACGCCGAGCTGGGCGACGCGACGGTCCCGAAAGGCGAGCACCTCGTCGAAGTTGTGACCGGCGTCGACATGGATGACCGGGAAAGGATTGCCTGCGGCCAACAGGCCTTCGTCGCGAGATGAAGGAGCACCTCGGAGTCCTTGCCGCCGGGGAACAGCAGCGCCGGCCGTTCGCACTCGGCGACGACCTCGCGGATCACATGGGTCGCCTCGGACTCGAGGGTTTCGAGATGGGTTAATTGATGGTCGCTATAGATACGATGACCTTAGTTATGAATGACGCAAATCAGGCGCGTCACCCACACGCCCGGGAGCTGCGACTCGGCCTCTGAAGCAGCGCCGCCGTCGTCGCCAGCCGGTCGACGAGCTCGTTCAGGGGTTCGCCGGCGTGGCCTTTCACCCACCGGAAGGCGATTTCGCCCGGACGGTGGTCGACGACCTCGTCGATGAGGGTGCGCCAGAGGTCCTGGTTCGCGACCGCCACGCCCTTCGAGTTGCGCCACCCCTTCGCGCGCCACGCCACCCACCACCGGTCCTGGAAACAGCGGACGACGTAGGTCGAATCGCTCACGATCTCGAGCGGTCCCCCGTGGTGGGCCACCGCCTCGATCACGGCGGTGAGCTCCATCCGCTGGTTCGTCGTCTGCGCCTGGGCCCCCGAGGCGTAGCGGTCGGGAGCGGTCGCCCACGCCCAGCCACCGGGACCGGGGTTCCCGTGGCATGCTCCATCGGTGTAGACGACCGTGCGTCGGCTCGCGTCCACCCGCCCAGTCTGCACCACGGGTGCACCCGGTCCGGGGAGCGCCGTTATCGTCGTTCGCGTAGGACAGAGCCCGTTCGCGGCGGCGTGAGCGGAACCGAACAGACAAGAGTCCCCGTGATCTTCGACGGTTTCTCACACCAGGTGCCCGACATCGATCCGGCCGAGACCGACGAGTGGATCGACTCGTTCGACGCTGTCGTCGGCGAGAGTGGCAAGGCCCGGGCCCGCTTCATCCTCATGAAGCTGCTCAGTCGCGCGATCGCCCTTCAGGTCCACTTCCCGGCGACCGTCTCGACGCCGTACGTCAACACGATCCCGGCCGACGAGGAGCCCATCTTCCCCGGGGACGAGCACCTCGAGCGACGGATCCGCGCCTACATCCGCTGGAACGCGGCCGCCATGGTGACGCGTGCCAACGCCCGCTACTCCGGGATCGGCGGCCACCTCTCCACCTACGCCGCGGCGGGCGCGCTCTACGAGGTCGGCTTCAACCACTTCTTCCACGGCAAGGACGACGGCCCCGGCGACCAGGTGTTCTTCCAGGGCCACGCCTCCCCCGGGATCTACGCGCGCGCCTTCGTCGAAGGCCGCCTGAGCGAGGCCGATCTCGAGAACTTCCGGTTCGAAGCCGGCGGGCACGGCCTGTCGAGTTACCCGCACCCTCGTCTCATGCCCGATTTCTGGGAGTTCCCGACCGTCTCGATGGGCCTCGGGCCGATCGGCGCAGTCTACCAGGCGCGCTTCAACCGCTACCTGATGAACCGGGGGATCCTCGACACGAGCGCCTCGCGGGTCTGGTGCTTTGCGGGTGACGGGGAGTTCGACGAGCCCGAGTCGCGGGCTGGACTCAGCCTCGCCAACCGGGAACGCCTCGACAATCTGATCTTCGTCGTGAACTGCAACCTCCAGCGCCTCGACGGGCCGGTGCGCGGCAACGGCAAGATCATCCAGGAACTCGAGGCGGAGTTCCGGGGCAACGGTTGGAACGTCATCAAGGTGATCTGGGGCTCGCGCTGGGACGAACTGCTCGCGCGCGACACCGACGGGGTCCTCGTCGACAAGATGAACTCGACGCTCGACGGCGACTACCAGCGCATGACGACGGAGTCGGGCGCCTACATCCGCGAGCACTTCTTCGGGCCGGACCCGCGTCTCGCCGCGCTCGTCACCCACCTCACCGACGAGGAACTCCAGTCGCTGCCCCGCGGCGGCCACGACTACCGGAAGCTCTACGCCGCCTACAAGGCGGCCGTCGAGAACACCGGCGCGCCGACAGCCATCCTCGCCAAGACCGTCAAGGGCTGGAAGCTCGGTCCCGAGATCGAGGCACGCAACGCCACGCACCAGATCAAGAAGATGACCCACGACCAGATGCGCGCCCTGCGCGAGCGGCTGAAGCTGGAGAACCAGGTCCCCGATTCCGTCCTCGACAGCGACAAGCCGCCCTACATCCGGCCCGAGAAGGGAACGCCCGAGTACGAGTACCTCATGGCGAGGCTGCACGAACAGGGCGGATCGTTGCCGCACCGCGTCGTGCGCGGCCAGGGGATCGAGGGCCTGCCCGCGCCGGACGACTCGGCCCTCGCCGAGTTCCGCGCCGGATCACGGGACCAGCAGGTGTCGACGACGATGGCCTTCGCGCGCCTCTTGCGCAACCTGATGCGGGACAAGAACGTCGGCAGGTTCGTCGTGCCGATCATCCCCGACGAGGGGCGGACCTTCGGGCTCGACGCCTTGTTCTCCGAGATGAAGATCTACTCCCCCAAGGGCCAGCTCTACACCTCGGTCGACGCCGGTCTGCCCATGCACTACGCCGAGGCGGTCGACGGCCAGATCCTGGAAGAGGGGATCACCGAGGCCGGTGGGATGGCGAGCTTCATGGCCGCGGGAACGTCCTACGCGACGTGGTCGCAGCCGATGCTGCCCTTCTACATGTACTACTCGATGTTCGGCTTCCAGCGGGTCGGCGACATCATCTGGCAGCTCGCCGACCAGCGCGCCCGGGGCTTCCTCATCGGCTGCACCGCCGGTCGCACGACGATGAACGGCGAGGGCCTCCAGCACGAGGACGGACACTCCCACGTGCTCGCGTCGGTGCTCCCGAACCTGCGCGCCTACGACCCGTCCTTCGCCTACGAGGTCGCCGCGATCGTGCAGGACGGCATCCGCGCGATGTACGGCCCGAATGGCGAGGACGTCTTCTACTACCTCACCGTATTCAACGAGAACTACGCGATGCCACCGCTCCCCGACGCCGAGGAGGGCGAACGGGTCACCGAGGGCACGTTGCGCGGCCTGTACCGCTACTCGGAGCCCGCTCCCGTCGCGAGCCGGCCCGACCCGGGTGGTGCGGATATCCCGCCCCGCCGGGCGACGATCCTCTTCTCCGGAACGTCCTGGCAGGCTGCCGAGCGCGCCCGTGAGCTGCTCGCCACGGACTGGAACGTCTCGGCCGAGACGTGGTCGGCGACGAGCTACAAGACCCTGCGCGAGGACGCGCTCGAGGTCGAACGGTGGAACCGTCTCCACCCCGCCGAGACACCCCGGACCCCCTATGTCACGCGGGCGCTTGCCGCGGCGTCGGGGCCGATCGTCGCCGTGACGGACTTCATGAAGGCGGTGCCTGATCAGATCGCGCGCTTCGTCAACGTGCCGTTCACGCCGCTCGGCACCGATGGCTTCGGGCGTTCCGACACCCGCGAGACCCTGCGCCGGCACTTCGAGGTCGATGCCGAGCACATCGTCGTCGCCGTGCTCTCGTCCCTCGCCTCGAACGGCGGAGCGAAGCAGGACGAGGTCTCCCTGGCGATCGCCGCCTACCAGATCGACCCCGAAGCCCCGGACCCCCGGGTCGCGTAAGCCGCGGCGGTAGGCGCCGCGAGACGTCGGGCGTTCCTTGCGCCGGACGCGTTCGAGGGGCGCTTTCGCGCCCCTCGAACTGACCCCGTCACCGGGATCGACGTCTACTGGAAAGGCTCGGCGAATCCGGATTACATCAGGTGGGACCAGCTCCTGACCGGACTTCCGAGGGTGTCTGGTCGGGATTCACCAGGTGGTCCAGAGGCCGCCTAGCGGACAGCCACCTCCAGGGTCCCAACACGTTGACCATCCATCAGTTGGACCACCTCCTTTCTCTGGTGGGGCAAGATTATCGACCGGCGCGAGGAACCGGTGGCATTCGGCACGGAATCGTGTGAACTTCTTGTTAACCGTCCCCTACCTGGGATCTCCGCTCTTTCACGCCGCGACGAGCGCGAGCTTGTAGCGCGTATTCGCACCGTTCGCGACCGCGAACGTCGCCACAACGACGACGCGGAAGTGAGGGACGGTCGTGATCTCGCGGATCGCGTCGGCTGTGACGGGTACGGGAAGGGACACGACGGCACGGCCACGGATCGAGAAGCGAACCGACGAGACAAGAACGGTCTCGATGACGTCGCGGGTAGGGCCATGCGACTCCACCAAGACGACCTTGTGGGCGACGAGCTGCAGCCGACCGCTGCACAGCTGCGTGTCGCAACGCAGCGAAACCGTCGCGAAACCGGATTTCACCGGCGCGAAAGGCTCCGCCAGGATCACCCGGGGTCGCAATGATCTGATGCTGCCCGAGCTCGCGGAACCCGAGCTTCCGGTTCTCGGGGTGCCGGTCTTTGGGGTACCGGATTTCGGGGTGCCGGATTTCGACTTTCCGGATTTCGAACTGCGGGTCTTCGACTTTCCGGATTTCGACTTGCCGGTCTTCGTCTTTCCGGTCTTCGAGCTGCTGGTTCCCGGAGTGCTGGTTCCCGGAGTGCTGGTTCCCGGAGTGCTGGATCCCGGAGTGCTGGATCCCGGAGTGCTGGATCCCGGACTGCCGGTCCCCGAACTGCCGGTCCCCGCGCCACCCGAACTCGACACCGGGGTGGATACGAGAGCCGACGACGGTTGGCTCGTTCCGACCGCAGTGAAGGCGTCGACCTCGAACGAGTAGGAGACACCGTCTGTCAGGTCCCCGACCACGGACGACGTCGTGTCCGCCCCGACAACGAGGGTCTCCTGCGGGGTCGAGGACCCTCCCATAAAGACGAGCACGTCGTAACCGGTGACCGGGCTTCCGCCGTCGGACGCGGGGGCGGACCAGCAGAGTGTGACCGTCCCGTCGCCGGGTGTCGCAGAACCGAGCACGGGCGGCACCGGGGCGCGTGCCAGGAACTCGATCTCAGAATCCCCGGAGTCGGCGACAGCAACGCCGCCTGAAGGGGCTACCGCGACGCCATCCGTTTGCTCGAGCAACGTCAAGAGACCGTCGGTGCCAGACGCGCTGGGAGTCTGGTCGCCGCCTCCAGCCAGGACATAGAGGTCTCCCGGGGTCCACGTTGCACCCGACCCGAGGAAGTATCCGGGATCAGAGCTGCTCACCGCGAGGATCTCGACCTCGTCGTCCGCCCTATCAGCCACGACTAAGTTCCCCACCGCGTCTGTCGCGACTCCGACGGGTGCGGCAAGGTCTGCGTCATCGGCAGACGTCCCCAGGGCGTCCGGCGCGCTCGTCCCGCCACCAGCGATGACGTACAAGTCACCTGGAGTCCAGACGGCACCACCTCCCAGCGAATAGGTCGACCCTGCCGTGGATCCCGCCAAAACCTCAACCGTAAGGTGATCGGTGTCCGCGATGACGACGTTGCCTGAAGCATCGACAGCGACTCCGCGAGGTTGATCGAGGACGGTGGACAGGCCTTCTGATCCTTCTATCGTCGGTGCGTCAGATCCACTTCCCGCGACGACATACAGATCGCCTTGAACCCAACCCGACGACGAATTTGTCGCGTAACCGGGCCTGTCTGATCCAACAGCCAGAGCTTCAACGCGGCCGTGGCCCGTGTCCGCGATTAACACGTTCCCGGCGCCGTCAGTGGCAACACTCGCGGGAGCGTCAAGACCGTAGCTGGTTGCAGCCGCACCGGAGCTCGTCGGAGATGGCGAAATAATCCCCTTGCCGATGCCAGCAATCACGTAGAGATCACCCCAAGTCCACGTCGCGTCAGCGCCAAGCACATAGCCCGGGTTCGTTGCACTCACCGCGAGCACGTCGACTTCGTCATCTCCGGTGTCTGCGATCAGAACGTTGCCGCTGCCGTCAATTGCAACGCCTTCCGGATTGTCGAGACCAGTGGAGGCGCCCGGGGTTCCAGTTGTCTTCGCAGCAGGCGAGCGATTCGCGTCACCGGCGATCACGTAATCCGAACCCACGGCCCAGGATGCCCCGGATCCCAGCATGTACCCCGGATTCGCAGAGCTCTCAGCAAGCACTTCGACTTCGCTCCGAGAGGTGTCGCAGATAACGATGTTGCCGCTCGCGTCCGCTGCAACGTCCTGGGGTTGCTCGAGCTTGGTCGCAAGTGCCGGCGACTCTCCTGAGGTTGGCACCGTCGTCGCGGTGGTTCCTCCGGCGATCACCGCGAGATCCGACGAGCTCGACGCCCCTGCTTCAAGTGTCGACGGCCAGGCACCGACCCCGGCGGCAGCGAGCACGGTGATTACAGCCAAACAGCCTGCGACTTGTCCAGCGACCGACCGGAACCGTCCCATCTCCCTTTGCGCCTCCTCCTTGGCCTTGGTAGCCCGCGCCATATCACGGGCCACCAATTACGGACTGCCGAGAGTCACAGAAGTGACCGACTGCCAAGTCAGAACGCGGGTAAAGGGAACATATCGAGATAAGTACCTCACGGGCGAATCGCGGGACGACGGAGGCGGCACAGCCCGGACACCGCCAATCACCTGTACGGAACGGCCAGTCGAATACGCCCCACTTCGCCACCGCGCCTTCGTCGCCGCAGCGCTCTCGGCCGATCCGGGTCCGGGTTCCCACGCTGAGCGATAGCGTGATGCGTGTCGCTCCATTACGAGGACGCCCAGGTGGCGGTGCACCGCCTCGTCGTCGGCCCCATCGACAACAACGTCTTCATCGTGCGTTGCAAGGCGACCGGTGAAGCCCTTCTCGTCGACGCGGCGAACGAGCCCGATCTTCTGCTCGCGACCTGCCAGGCACTCGGTGTCGGCCAGATCGTCGAGACCCACGGCCACTGGGATCACATCCAGGCGGTGCCCGCGCTGCGCGACGCCGGCTACCAGGTGGCCGTGACCGCCGAGGACGCCCCGATGCTCCCCGGTTACGACCTGCTGCTCGAAGACGACGCGGCTATCAGCGTCGGGAGTTTGCGCGTCCGCACGATCCACACGCCGGGTCACACCCCTGGGTCGATGTGCTTTCTCGTCGAGGGCTCGCCCGTCCTGTTCTCGGGCGACACCTTGTTCCCCGGGGGCCCCGGGAACACGACATTCCCGGGTGGCAACTTCACGCAGATCATCACCTCGATCGACGGGCGGCTGTTCACCCCTTTGCCCACCGAGACGGTCGTCATGCCGGGTCACGGCGCGGACACGACGATCGCTGCCGAGCGGCCCCATCTCGAGGAATGGATCCGGCGCGGTTGGTGAGGGAACAATTTCCCCTATACGTGTAGTGCAAATCCGTATCGGCACGTAACATGGGGACGTGACGACCCTGATGACGGGCACCCAGGACGCGCCGCTCGGCAGCGACTCCCCTGGCGGCGGGCCCGCCGACCCGCTCCTATTCGTCGAGGATCTCCACGCCTCGGCCGACGACAACGTGATCCTCAACGGAGTCGACCTCGTCGTGCGACCCGGTGAGCTCCACGCGGTCATGGGCCCGAACGGATCCGGCAAGTCGACCCTCGCGAACGTCCTGCTCGGCAGCCCGGGCTTCAAGGTGACCAAGGGCAAGGTCCTTTACAAAGGCGAGGACATCACCGGCCTGACGCCGGACGCCCGCGCGAAGAAGGGCATGTTCCTCGCCTTCCAGTATCCGGAGGAGATTCCCGGTGTACCTATCGCGCAGTTCCTCCGCCAGGCCGTCGCCGCGCGACGCGGGACCGACGTCTCCGTGATCGAGGTCCGCGTCCAGATCCACGAGTGGCTGCAGAGACTCGGCATGGACGTCGGCTTCGCCTCGCGCTACCTGAACGACGGCTTCTCCGGCGGCGAGAAGAAGCGCAACGAGATCCTCCAGATGGCCCTGCTCGAACCGGACCTCGCCATCCTCGACGAGACCGACTCCGGGCTCGACATCGACGGCGTGCGTGTCGTGGCCCGCGGCGTGAACGAGGTGCGGGCCCACCGTCCGGGACTCGGTGTCGTGGTCGTGACCCACTACCGACGGATCCTCGACGAGCTGTTGCCCGACGTGATCCACGTCCTCATCGACGGGCGCATCGTCGAATCAGGCGGACCGGAGCTCGCGGCGCGACTCGACCGCGAGGGCTACGAATCGTGGCGCCCGTGACCGACCCCATCGACGTACCGGCGCTGAGGAAGGACTTCCCGCTCCTCGCGCGCGGCAAGGCCGACCGCCCGCTCGTCTACCTCGACTCCGCCGCCTCCGCCCAGCGCCCCCAGTCGGTGCTCGACGCGATGGACCACTACTACGCGACCACCCACGCCAACGTCCACCGCGGCGTCTACGCCATCGCCGAAGAGGCGACCCGCCAGCTCGAGGCGGCACGGGTGCGACTCGGCCGATTCATCGGCGCGCCGCACCCGGACCGCGAGGTCGTCTTCACGAAGAACGCGACCGAGGCGATCAACGTCGCCGCCTTCGCCTGGGGACGCGAGAACCTGTGCCCGGGTGACGTCGTCGTGTTGAGCGAGATCGAGCACCACGCCAATCTCGTGCCCTGGCTGATGCTGAAAGACGAGCTCGGGATCGAGCTGCGCTACATCCCGCTCGGTGCCGACTTCCACCTCGACCTGTCGCAGCTCGACCGGCTCGTCGCGGGCGCGAAGCTCGTCGGTGTCACCGCGGCGTCCAACGTGCTCGGCACGGTCGTCGACCTCGACCCGATCGTCGCCGCGGCGCACGGTGCCGGCGCCCTCGTGCTCGTCGACGGGGCGCAGCTCGCGCCGCACCGGCGCGTCGACGTGGCCGCGCTCGGCGTCGACTTCTTCGCGCTCACCGGACACAAGATGCTCGGTCCGACCGGGATCGGGGCGCTCTGGGCGCGGAGGGAACTGCTCGAGGCGATGCCGCCGTTCCTCGGCGGCGGCGAGATGATCCGCGACGTCACGCTCGACGGCTTCACGACGAACGAGCTGCCGTGGAAGTTCGAGGCGGGCACGCCGCCGATCGCCGAGGCGATCGGGCTCGGCGCCGCCGTCGACTACCTCGAGGCGGTCGGACTCGACCGGATCGGCGCCCACGAGACCGCGCTCGTCAACTACGCGCTCGATCGCCTCGCCGCGACCTACGACGAAGTCCGCGTCTTCGGCCCGGCACCGGACCCGCGCCGCCGCGCCGGGGTGATCTCGTTCGCCTTCGGCGACGTCCACCCGCACGACGTCGCGCAGGTGCTCGACCAGACGGGCGTCTGCGTGCGCGCCGGCCACCACTGCGCGAAGCCGCTGATGCGCATCCTCGGCGTCTCGGCGACGACGCGGGCGTCGCTCTACCTTTACAACGACGAAGCCGACATCGACGCCTTGGTCGACGGGCTCGCCACGGTGCGGAAACTGTTCAGCTGAGATCCCGACGGTCCCGGCGCCAGAACGGCCAGGAAAGGCAGGTACGGGCGGCGAAGATGAACGAGCTCGAAGACCTCTACCGCGAGATCATCCTCGACCACTACCGTTCGCCGCGCAATCGCGGCGAGCTGCCCGTGCCGCCTGCCCACCGCGTCGAGGGTTTCAACCCGCTGTGTGGCGACGAGATCGTGATCTACCTCGACGTGCGCGACGGCGTCCTCGCTGATCTCCGCATCGCCGGGCGGGGCTGCTCGATCAGCCAGTCGTCGGCTTCGATGATGTCGGCGGCGGTGAAAGGTCTCCGCCTCGACGAGGTGCGCCAGCTCGTGCGGTCGTTCAAGTCGATGATGGCGATCGACGGGCCGGCCGCCGAGGAGGGTGAACCGCCGGCCGCGCCCGTCGCAGCCCCGGTCGACCCCGCCTCCCTCGGCGAGCTCGGCGCCCTCCAGGGCGTCGTCAAGTTCCCGGTCCGCATCAAGTGCGCGACGCTCGCCTGGAACGCCCTCCTGCAGGGTCTCGACGAGATCGCGGCCGGCGTCGCCGGCGACACCTGACGCTCAGGCGAGCGGCTCCCCGTCCGGCCCGAGGCCGAAGAGCGCCAGGGCGCCCCCGAGCCCGCTGATCTCGATGTCGTCACGACGACGGTCGAGCCACACCTCGCGCGCGAGCCGGTAGCAGAGCGTGCGGTCGCGCGCCGTGCCGCGCAGCGCGAGCCCCTCACCGTTCGGGGCGTAGCCGACCTTCTCCGAGACGCGGATCGACCGACGGTTCCAGCCGAACGCCGACGAATGCGCCTCGAGCGCTCCGAGCCCGCGGAAGGCCAACTCGACGACGGCGGCGCGCATCTCGGCGCCGACGCCGTGTCCCTGGGCGCGACGTACGAGCCAGGAACCGGTCGAGACCGATCGGAGCGTCGGGAAGTGCTCCGCCATGAGGTCTTGCACCCCGACGGGCTCGCCGTCGACGACGACCGCGAGCGCGAGCGACCAGTCGTCCACCGACCAGCTCGCCCGCTTCGACCACCACCACTGGAGCGACTCCTGCTCGCGCCGGGGGGAGGGAACCTCGGTCCAGGCGATCCGGAACGGCTGGCGATCCGGCTCGTGGATCCCTTCCGAGGGAATGGTCGCGAGCACGGCGAGGTCCTCGTCGCGCGGATAGCGCAGCTCGAGGCGCGGGGTGCGCACGACGAGGTCGTAGAGCGGCCAGAGGTCCGCCAGAGGGTGTCGACTTTCCATGTCCGATGATCCCATGGCGGCCGAGCCGCCGGGAACGGCCTCAGCTCGCTTCGACGCGCAGCCCGACAAGGTCCGGCTCGAGCACGACCGCGCGTCCGGCGACGGCGAGTTCGGCGAGCGCCGCCTGGCCCGCCTCGCGCACCCGGGCCGTGGTCGTCTTGGAGCGGCAGATCCCCAGCAGGCTGGTGCCGGCACCCGACCAGCAGGCCAGCGTGGCGCCCGCCGTCACCAGGCGGGCGAGCAGTTCGGGCGCCTCCGGGAACAGGGCCGCGCGCGCCGCCTGGTGAAGCCGGTCCTCGCCCGCGGCCGCCACGAGCTGGGTCGCGTCGGCGAGCCCCCCGAGCAGCAGCCCCAGCCGACCGAGATTCGCCACCGCATCGGCGAAGGGAACCGAAGCCGGCAGAACCGCCCGGGCCTCCTCGGTCGAAAGCGTCCGATCAGGGATCACGACGACGAAGGCGAGTTCGGGGTCGAGCGCCAACCGGCAGGCGACCGGATACCCGTCGACGAAGGTCGCCGCGACGAGACCTCCGAGCACCGCGGCGGCGGCGTTCTCGGCGTGGCCGTCGAAGGCGGCCGCGACGCCGAGCGGATCGGCCGAACCCGCCGCCGCAGCGGCAGCCACGGCGAGAGCGGCGGAAGAACCAAGACCCCGCCCGACCGGGATGGCCGAACGCACGGTGATCTTCACGTGATCGTGGCCGAGGACCGCGCGCGCGACCCGAACGGCGAGATGCGAGGCGTCCTGGGGCAGATCGGCACCTTCGCCCTCGCTGCGGATTGCGAGCCGCGGTGCCGGCGCGATCTCGACCTCGACGGCGAGCGCCAGGGCGAGTGCGAGCGCGTCGAATCCGGGTCCGAGATTCGCCGAAGAAGCGGGGGCTCGCGCGCGCACGTTCATGTCAGCTTGCCTGCCCCACGCGGCCCTTGCACGTCGGAGTACTCGGGAACGCGCGCGCCGCCGCCATTCGACCAGGCCTGGTGCCGAGCAACACGGTCATCTCGCACAACAGAATGTCTGAAGACCTGACTTCCCTTCGCCGGACTTACACATTGCCTCCGGGCAGAGCTGGGATCGTGAGGCCGTGCAGCGCTCGTCGCGATGAGCGCAGCGAATGGCCCAGCAGCCGATCGTGCCGTTATTGATGAATCGGGGCAAGTGGCTTGGTTCCCGCGACGATCTTCGCGACTCCACCGAACCACCGATGTTCGATCGACTCGTAGTCAGGAACACGCTGCTCGAGCGGCTCCCAGAAACGACGCCTCGAGTGCGCTTGCGCAATCACCCGGTAGTACCCGTTCGCCAATGGGCTCGTGGCCTTGCCTTCAAGGAATAAGTCCATCGTGACGAAGCGGCCGCCTGGTCGCACCAGGTCGAACATCCGGTCAAAGGAAAGTTGCCAGTCCGGCACCACGCTCAGGCCGAGCATGCAGATGACCGCGTCGATCTTCGGAGACCCCAGGAGCTCGGGGGTGAGGGCGCACACATCGGCATGGACCAGTCTGATGTTGCCCCAGCCAGCCTTCGTGATCTTGGTGCGTGCACGCGCCAGCATGCCTCGTGAATAATCGCAACCGAGGATCTGCCCTGTCGCCCCGACGAGCGGGCAGAGCAACGGGAAGTTCGCGCCGGTCCCGCATGGCACGTCGAGCACCGTCTGGCCATTCTCGAGTCGCAACAGCTCGATGGCTTCGACCCTGTGCTCGCCATGGAGCTTCTCGGTGAAGTACTCATAAAAGCCAGAGATCAGGTCGTAGTAGGAGACCTTCTTCATATTGCTGGACCGCGCCCCACCGACGTACCCGACCCTCCGAGCGCAGCACGAGGCGCCTCGAGCGCGTGAATCCACATGACATGAGGCTAGGCGCGCAGAGATTGACCGTGCTGGCCGTTTGACAGCGAGAGAGATTCTGCACGGAGTTCAACCCGAAATCACGTGGTAACTGTTCAGGTGCCGGAAGGCAGCCAGATCTGACCATCGAACAGCAGGCGGAGTCCGTCGAGGATGTTGCGGTCGTGCTTGCGTAGGTTCGAGACGTAGCTGCGGATGGCGCAGGAGGTCCTAGGGCGGTGTTGGACAAAGGCCTTTCACCGGGGGCTGACGGGTCGTAGCGTTCGATCGGGTCCTCGGGACGATGACCTGATCGAAGAGCCGTGGTCGAGGGTGAAAAGCGGCCTCGCAGATTGGCCTTTGGCCTCATAGACGTCCCTCTTTGTCACTCCCGAGGGCCCACTACGTGGTGTTCAGCACCCAGCCCTCCTCGAAGGCGAGCCCGAGCGCCAAGAGACGGCGGAGATTGAGGGCTGCGACACGGATCTGGAGCCAGGAGTTGTTGCGCTCGATCCCCCGATAGCGGAGGCGGCGGTTTCCCTTCGCGACGAGCCAGGAGATCGAGCGCTCGGCCATCGGGCGGTGTCTCCGGTAGGTCGCCGTCACCTCGGGGTCGCGCCAGGCGGCCCGGGCGGCGACGAGCTCGTCGTCGTTCGGCCCGATCGTGAACGAGCGCGCCGTCGCCGTCGTGCAGCGGGAACGCAACGGGCAGGGCTCACAGTGCGGGGCGAACTTCGCCACCCCGGTCGGGGAGAACCGGGCGGTGTGACCGGCCGGGCAGGTGACGGTGCGCGCCTCGTGGTCGACGCTGAACTCGTCTCGCCGCAACCCGCCTTTGACGGCCGGGTGGGAGGGCATCGGCTTGATGACGAGACGGTGGCGGCGGAGCTTCAGTTCTCTCCTCGTCGGGCCCGATCCATAAGCGGAGTCGGCGAGCACCTCGAGCCCGGAGGGCTCATCCCCCAGGAGGGCGACACCGGTCGGCCCGTCCGGGGCGTTCGCCGGCGTGATCGCGGCCCCGGTCACGAGGCCGGTGTCCGGTTCGACACAGAGGTGCGCCTTGAACCCGTCTTTCCTCACCGAGACCGACTTGTGGCCGTGACGGGCCTCTTGGTCGACGACCGAGATCAGGCGGTCCTTGGCCACCCGACGGGCGATGCGCCAGGTCCCATCTTTCTCGCCGGGCTCGACGTCTTGGGCCGAGACGAGGGCGAGCAGGCCCAGGGCGTCGGCCTGGTCCTGGTCGAGTGCTTCATCATCGACGGCGTCGAGGAGCGTCGTCGCGTCCGTAACGAGCGCCGAGACGAGCCCGTCGCGCACCTCGGCATCCGACCAGTCGATGACGGGCTTTCTCGCCGTCGAGTAGTCCTGGCCGAGCTCGAGCGCCTCGAGCCGGGGGATCTCAGCCCGCACCCGGCGGATCGCCGAGATGATCTGGGTGACGGTGTCCTGGGTGGCGACCGCGTCGTCGAGGATCGTCGAGTCGAGCGCGCGGCGGTGCTTCGTTCTCAGCACGCCGGTCTCGGCGACGACCCGGCGGACGGCGTCGAGGATCCGTTCGGGACGGCCAGAGTTGCGGAGCCGGGCGCGCCAATAGGTGAGATTCGTGAAGTCGAAGCCCGGATCGTCGAGGGCCAGCCCGCAGGCGACCTTCCAGTCGATCCGCGTCCTCAGCGCCCGGATCGCGTCACGGTCCGAGAGTCCCTCCAAGGCCTGGAGCACCATCACCGAGCAGATGACGTCGACCGGGATCGAGGGCCGCCCGCGGCCCGACGGGAAGAGGTCGGCGAAGTCCCCATCCTGGAAGAGCTCGCCGCGGTGATCGGCGAGGAAGGCATAGATCGTGCCCTCTTCGACGAGGCCACGGCAGAACGCCGCCGCGTCGAGCATCTGACGGTCTGGATTCGATCTTCCCTGCATGCACCCAGTCTTGTGGGTGCGCGGGCAATTCGCGAGCACCCTCAAAGAGGCGCTTTAATCAACACCGACCTAGCCCCTTCGAGGGTGCGCCACGAACCGGAGATCTTCTGCTGGAGCTTCACGATCCTGATGTCACGTTCGGCCTGGTTGTTGTCGAATGGCACCGTGAAGTCGACGCAGAACCGGAGCACGTCGGCCCGCTGGCCGTCGAGACGCACGAAGAGGTTGTAGGCCTTCTTCTCGTAGCCCGATCGTCAGCCGACAGCGGGAGTGGGGGTTGGCGGCAAAGCCCCTCGTCACGAGTTGCCCGTAGCGAACGCGAATCGAGTGCAAAGTGGCGATGTCGAGGGAGTCCCGCCCCGACGTTCGGACAGTGTCGACGGCACGCTTCGCCTCTGTGAGCAGTGTGGCAAGGTCGTTCACTCACCCCTGGTTCCACACCACACAGACCCCGGTCAGCTCGCGCAGGTGGTGGGCATCGCACAGGGCGTGGACGAGTCGTCGCTCCGATAGGGCTTCCAGCCATCGTGGACCACCACGCCACCCATGATGGCAATGACCCCGAGGTCGTCCATGGCGACGCGGCCCCGCTTCGGGTGACAGTCGAGGAGGCTGAACAGTTTGGTCGAGGCGGAGTAGACCCAGTTGAGGCGTCCTGCGACACGTCCTCCGGCCTCATCGAAGTGGACCGCGTCGGCCGTGCCGAGCAGCTCGCGAATTTCCTCCGTGAACAGTGCGGTGGCATGGGCCCCTTCGGTAACCATCGTGGTCAGTGCGCCGACCGAGACCTCGCAGCCAAGCACGTCTACGAACAGCTCGGTCATCCGCTCGAAGAGCAAGTGCTGGTGGACCGTGAGGCAGCAGGCGAGCGCACGCACGCCCGGGCCGTAACAGACGGGAGCGGTCGCCCCTGCAGGGAACGACGCCTTCGTCATCGACCCACAACGACACCGGCGGCGCTCGGCGAGGTGCTCTGTGATGAAGAGGTGGATCTCGGGCAAGTCGAAGACCTGGCGGGACTCGTTGTCGACCACCTCCGCGCCGGCAAGATCGTCCTCGCATGCTCGACACGATGCCGGCACGTGGGCGATCACCATGTCAGGATCTGCCACCTGGGCCAGGTGTTTTCCCGGAGCACCCGGTTGCTTGCCAACCTTGCGTGCTGCAGCACGACGCTCGATCCGCGACGGGGAGGGAGGCTTCGAGAAACCCTCGGCCGCAGGAGGCGTCGACGAGTTGCGCAGATTGCGACCGAGGCACTCCTCCAAGTCGGTGAGCCTGTCCTCGAGCATGGCCACTCTGACACGAAGGGCCGAGTGCTCCGCTGGTCAACTCCTCAGAGGAGGGGGCGTCGGGTGACGGTTCGCGCGTCGGAATTCCCAACGGTAGGCGCGGCATTCTCCCAGGTAGTGGATCAGGTGGTCAGGAGACCTGAACAGTTACGACGAAACAACAAGACGAGCCCACCAGGCTCGCGGTCGCCCCGCGGCGGCTCAGCGCGGGATCTCTTCGTACTCGTCGAGGGTGATGAGGACCGTCCGGGGCTTCGATCCTTCCGACGGACCGACGATGCCCCGCCGCTCGAGCAGGTCCATCAGCCGGCCGGCACGGGCGAAGCCGACGCGCAGCTTGCGCTGGAGCATCGAGGTCGAGCCGAGCTGCGAGCGGACGACGAGCTCCATCGCCTGGCGCAACAGCTCGTCGTCGCCGTCACCGAACAACCCGCCGTCCGACCGGTCGCCGTCGTCACCGACGACGCCCTCGACGTAGAGCGGGTCGCTCTGGCGCCGCCAGTGGGCGACGACGCTGTGCACCTCCTCCTCGGAGACCCACGGCCCCTGGATCCGGCGCGGGATGCTCGACGACGCGGTGAGGAGCAGCAGGTCGCCCCGGCCGATGAGACGCTCGGCGCCGGACTGGTCGAGGATGACGCGTGAGTCCGCGAGCGACGACACCGAGAAGGCGAGACGCGAGGGGATGTTCGCCTTGATCACCCCGGTGATCACGTCGACCGACGGCCGCTGGGTGGCGATGACGAGGTGGATCCCGACCGCACGCGCCATCTGCGCGATGCGGCAGATCGACTCCTCGACATCGCGGGCGGCGATCATCATGAGGTCGTTCAGCTCGTCGACGACGAGGAGGATGAACGGCAGCCGCTGATAGCGCGTGCGCTCGAGGCCGTCGGCGATCTCGGCGTCGTCCACGTCGGCGTCGCGCGGGACGATCGGCCCGTCGAAGGGCCCCTCCGCGAGGTCGCCCCGGTCGACCGCGGCGTTGTATCCCGTGATGTCGCGCATCCCGACCTCGGCGAGGAGGTCGTAGCGGCGTTCCATCTCCGCAACGGTCCACGCGAGCGCGTTCGCGGCGCGCTTCGGATTGACGACGACCTCGGTGAGCAGGTGCGGGAGGCCGTTGTAGTGGCCGAGCTCGACCCGCTTCGGGTCGACGAGGATGAGCCGGACCTGTTCGGGCGTCGAGCGCATGAGGATCGACGTGACGAGCGAGTTGATGCAGGAGGACTTGCCCGAACCCGTCGCCCCGGCGATGAGGAGGTGCGGCATCTCGGCGAGGTTCACCATCACCGGTCGGCCGGCGATGTCGCGCCCGAGACCCACCTCGAGCGGATGTCGCGCCGAATGGGCTTCGGGCGACGACAGCACGTCGCCGAGGGTGACGAGACGGCGGTCGTGGTTCGGCACCTCGACGCCGATGGCGGAACGACCCGGGATCGGAGCGAGGATGCGGACGTCGGGCGACGCCATCACGTAGGCGATGTCCTTGGACAGGCTCGTCACCTGCGCGACCTTGACGCCGGAGGCGAGCTCGAGCTCGAATCGCGTCACCGTCGGGCCGACCGTGTAGCCCGTGACGTGCGTCTCGACGCCGTGCGACGACAGCGCGGACTCGAGGAGCTTCCCGCGCGCCTCGATCCCCTGCCGGTCGGTCGCGAGCTCCTTGGACCTTTTCAGCAGACGCTCCGGCGGGAGCTTCCAGCTGCTCGGCGCTGGCACCACCCCGAGTCCGAGCTGCTCGATGACGGCGGACGGCGGGAGGAAGTCGGCGACGGGAACCGGCGCCACGCCGTGCGGGGCCGTGACGACGCTTCCTTCCTCGCCGCCCGCACGGTCTTTGTCGCGCCCCCCGTTGCGCCGGCCCGTTCTCGTCTCCGCGATCAGGGACGCGAGATCGGCGGCCGGATCGGTTTCGATCGAGTCGTCCGAACCGAGGGGCCAGTCGATGAGCGGCGAGCCCTTCTCGCCCGTGTCGCCGGCGAGGGGCTCGTGTTGCTCGGACTCACGGGCGGTGAAGAATCGCGCCACCGGCGTCCCCACCGCCGCGAGGGCGCGCCCGATGCCGAGCACCCCCTGGCGGACCGAAACCGTGCAGCACGCGCAGATGGCGACGAAGGCGATCGCTCCGAGGACGATCCCCGCGCCGGCCGCGCCGATGACGCCGCGCAGCCCGCCGCCGATCTCTGCCCCCGTGAAGCCGCCGGCGCCACCGAGGATCCTCGCGGTCGCCGAGGCCGCGGGATGACCGCCGGCGAGATCGCCGAGACCCGCTGACGACAGGCCGAGCACGACGAGCGCCACGAGCGCGCCGAGCGCGCCGCGCCGGGCGCGACCGGCAATGAGCGTCCAACCGACGACGAGGAGGCCGAGCGGGAGCACGTCGAGACCCCAGCCGAAGGCGGCGGCGCCGTCACGGCGGACGTAGACACCGGCACGCCCGAGGAGATTGAAATGGACGGCCAGCACCGCGAGGGCGCCGCCGACGAGGAGCAGCCAGCCCCAGACCTCGTCGGGTTCGCGCGCCGCCTCGTCGGGCGTCGGGCGGCGTCTCGCCGACGGGGCCGCCAGGTGCGCGCCACCCCGGACGCTGCCGCGCCCCCGCGCCGTCGAGGTGGCAGACCGCCCGATCCCCGCCCGCGACGTGCGGGACTTCGTCGCCGACGAACCCTTTGCTACAGCCACAGTACAAACAACGCTAACACCAGCAACGATGCAGGGCGCGCCGTGTCGCGCCCTGCCGCGGCCCCGTCAGCGGTACGCGGCGTCGGGGTAGGTCAGGCCGATCTGGCGGCGACACTCGTCGAGGATCCGCATGATCTCGATCGACTCGTCGAGCGGGACGAGCGGGCTCTCCCCAAGCCCCTCGCGCAGACAACGCACCACCTCGGCGATTTCGTGGACGTAGCCGCGCCCGGCCGCGGGCGGCACGACGCGACGCGGCGGCCGACCCTCGGCGACGACGGCGAACGCCCCGATCTCGTGGAAGGGCGCGGTGATCTCGATCCGGCCCTCCGTCCCGGCCAGGACCGCAGAAGTGTCGATCTCCGCCTCGAGTGACGCCGCCAGCGCGGCCGTGGCACCGGTCGGCCACGACATGGCGACGACGGCGCTGCGGTCGACGCCTCCCTCGAGATGGCCGAGGGCGCGGATCTCGCCCGGCTGGCCGAGGGTCGCGTAGGCGAGCGTGATCGGGTAGACACCGGTGTCGAGGAGCGCCCCGCCGGCCTGGTCCGGGTCGAGGAGCCGGTTGCCCTGCTCCTCGGCCGCCACGAAACCGAGCGCAGCCCGCACCTGGCGGACCTCGCCGATCTCGCCCGACGAGAGCACGGCCGAAAGCTCGGCGAATCCGGGTCGGCAGCGCATCCACATCGCCTCCATCAAGAAGACGTCGGCCGCGCGCGCCCGCCGGACGAGCTCCTCGGTCTGGGAGGCGTCGACGGTGAGCGGCTTCTCGCAGAGCACCGGCCGGCCGACCTCGATGCAGTGCCGGGCGGCCGACCAGTGGGCGCTGTGGCTCGCGCCGACGTAGACGACGTCGACGCTGTCGTCCTCGATGAGCGCCTCGTAGGAGCCGTGCGCCGTGGCGATCCCGTGCGCGGCGGCGAACCGCCGGGCGGCTTCGCCGGTCCGCGAACCGACGGCGACGATCTCGCAGTCCGGCGTGCGGCGGATCTCGTCGACGAGCGTCGCCGAGATCTTGCCGGTCGCGAGGATCCCCCAGCGCACCGGGCGGTCAGATGGCAGCGGCGCGGGCACGGCTAGCGGCGGTTCGGTGACACGGATCGGATCTGCTCAGGCTAGCGAACGACGAGCTGCCGCGGACAGGGTCCGACGCGTCTCGGATCGCCCCGGCCGGGTCGCGCCCCCGGGCAAGCGACATCCCCCGTTTGGGCCACAGGTCCCTTCAAATTTGATCACGGACGTGTCTTGCTAAGGAGGTGCTCGTCGGCGCAGGATCGCGTCCTCGCCGCCCCCCGGCCGCGTTTCGCCTGGCCCCGAGGCGCCAGCGGCGGCTCGGGGCCGGATTGACATGAGGTAGTTATCCCGTCACGGTAGGTACGTGATGGGCTACGATGCCTTGTGGCTTCCCTACGACTGGCATGGGCGACACCGAGCGCCCGTTGATGTGCCGCGATTCCCTGACGATTACGTCGATGCTGTCGTCTTTCTCTTCCCGAGCGAGGACGCCGCTCGCGAGGGACGCCAGGTGGGCGGTACTGGGTTTCTCGCGGCCATCCCGTTCGGCAATACGGGGCTGGCGCACTGGTACGTCATTACGAACCGGCACGTCATCGACCATGGTCACCGAACGGTTCGCGTCAACACCGACGACGGGCGGTCCGTACCGGTCACGATTCCCGAACCGTCGTGGCACGCGCATTCTCGTGGCTATGACATCGCCGCGGCTTACTTTCCTCAAGGTGCATTTGCAAACGCGAACGGCCTGCTGACCAAGACGTTCATTACAGAGAGGCGACTGGGTAAGTGGGAGCTGGGCGTAGGGGACGACTTAATGGTCATCTCCCGTCATGTGGGGTACCAGGGGAAAGTGCAAAACCGGCCCGTTTTGCACAGCGGCATGATTTCCCTTTCGCCACCTGAGGACGTTTACAACCCCGAGACTCAACAAGACGAGCCGAGCTTTCTGATCGAAGCTCGATCTTGGGGTGGATTCAGCGGCTCGCCGGTCCTTGGCTACCGTGCCCCCTTGCAGCCACGGCTAGGTGCTGTTAACCGACGCCAGAACATTGAGACAGCAAGAATCTTCGTCGTCGGCATGATCTGGGGCCACCTTCCTCGGTGGGAGCCAATCCACGGTGCGACCGGCAAGCAGACGGGCGATTACGTGCGAGTGAACACGGGCATGTCCGCCGTGGTACCTGCTTGGGAGATCGAGGAAGTCTTAGATCTGGAGGTTTTTGTGAGGGAGCGCGAGCAATACGAGAAGATGTGGGATGAGGCCTTCGTTACGCCAGAAGTACAGGCCGCTCCAGATGTGGCCAACGATGACGACCTAGAAGGCCCCCTTACCGCGGGAGCCTTCAATGAGGCCCTGCGGCGAGCCACCCGAATCAGACCCGAGTTTGACGACCCCTTTACGTAACTGCAGGTGGGACGGGGCGCGCGCGGGTCGTGTTTCCACTACGGGGCGGACATCTGCCCAGCTCAGGCGATCGTGGCCCTGTCCCAGCTCGAGGTGTCGACACCGAGGGCCTTCAGCACCTTGGCCTGGAGGGCGTTGCGCCGGGTGACGAGTTCGATCTCGCGCCCTGCGGCCTCGATGTGGTGAAGGCGGATCCGGGCGAGTTCGGCGATGGCGCGCCGCGGGGTCATCGTCTGCTCGGGAAGGTCCGGATCGTTGACCTGCGCGCGGGCGAGGTCGTTCCCCATCACAGCCTCGATCACCGCGGCGATGACGCAGAGTGCGACGTGACCGCGCACCCGTTCCTCCGTGAAGTGGTGGACCGGCCGCAGCGAGAGGAAGTCCTTCAGCACACGGAAGCGCCGCTCGACGTTCATGAGGCTCCGGTAGTGGCGGACGACCTGGGCCGTCGAGGCCTCCGCCGGTGACAGCGACGTCGTGATCACGTAGCGACCGGCAAGGGCGTGCTCCTCGTAGTCGAGGGCTTCGTCGTCGAAGGCCCAGGAGAACCGCCCGGGACGGATCGTGGTCGTGAACAGCCGCGTGACGCCCGAGTCACGCAGGATCCGGTCCGCCGCGGCCCCGATCTTCGCCGGGTCGACGAGCTTGCCGGCCCGTACCCGGGCCTCGAGGGCGATCAATCCGTCCTCAGCGCGGGAAAGGAGCTCCTCCCGCCGGTGGTCGTCACGCCGGCGGCGCGGGGGCGAGTCGACGACCACGTAGCGGCGTCCGCCGTGCGCGATCTCACAGGCCGAGGAACGGCCCTCTTCCACCGGGACCCAGGTCACGTCGTCGCGCTGCGCAGACTCGAGGACGGCGGCGACGTCCGCGTCGCGGTGCAGGCGCGTGGCCAAGACGTGGTCGAAGCCGGCCTCGCTCACGGCGTCGAGATTCGCCTCGGTGATGAGCCCCCGGTCGGCAACGAGGGCGATCTTGCCGACGCCGAAGCGGTACTGGAGATCGGCCATGACGCCGGGCAGGGTTGCCGAGTCCTTGGTGTTTCCCGGGAACACGTGGTGCGCGAGCGGGATTCCGTCGCCGGTGACCAAGAGGCCGATCATCACCTGGGGACGGTCGCCCCGGTGGTCGCGGCTGTAGCCGAAGGCCCGGGAAGGGAATGCCGGCGAGTCATGGGTGGTGCTCTCGAAGTAGGTCGAGGTGAGGTCGTAGCAGCAGAGGCGGAGATCGAGGTTGGCGAGGTCCGTGAGACGCCGGTAGAGGTGGGATTCGACGGCGTCCTTCTCCGCGCAGAGCACGTCGAGGGCGCGGTAGCACTGGGCGAGCGAGGGTGGCGCGACGCCGGCGGGGAGCGCCACGTCGGAAAGCCACTCGAGGATCGTCCGGCGCTTGGAGACGGGCCGGAGGAGGCGGTTCGCCAGCAGCACGAGGACGGTGTCCTCGAGATGGCGCGAGCCCCTTGCCGCACCGAGCGACGCGAACAGCTCGTCGAGGCCGAGCCGGGAGAAGTAGGTCCCGACCGCGGCGACCCCGCCGAGAGACGGCGCCCCGGCGGCCTCGAGGGAAGAGGAGGCGACCCAGGACCCCTCGGCGTGGGTGGACAGCGCGGCGATGATCCGGTCGAGTTGGCCGGACTCCCGCAGCTCGCTCACCTCGCCGAGGCGCAGCAGCGTGTTGTGGGTGTTCTTCCCCCCGACCCGCACCGCTTCGACGAGGGAGAGGTACGTGTAGGCCTTGTCGCCCCGTCTGCGTACCGTCGTCTTCACGAACACGTATTGAGACTAGGCGATACGTCAGTGAATGTCGAGTATCTGTCGCCCCTACGCCGAGCATCCGAACGACCGAATTCCGACAAGGACTCCCTGGTCAAGACGTTGTGACAATGAGATTCGAGGCTCAGGTTGTCAAACTCGGGTCAGAGCGCCGGAACCCGGTCAAGAAGGCTAAGGAACATCGGGTGGATGTCGCCACGATGGCTGTAGCGCCAGACGTATTCGTTCAGGTACCCCTGGAGCCACTTTCGGGAAACATGGCGATGCGATCCGCGGATGCCGTTCTTCACGATGGACCAGAAACCCTCAATGGTGTTGGTGTGAATGTCCCCAACGACGTAGGAGCCGGATGTGTGATTGATCTGGCGGTGGTCGAACATCTCATGCTTCATGGCCCGGTAGCCGGCGAAAGTGTCGGTGTAGACGACCGAGTCGGCCTGTACGTGCTTGCGGATTCCGCCAACGAGATTCGCGGACGACACGTCGGCAATCGGGTAGGCGCGGACGCGTCCCTTGCGCTCGACCATTCCGAACACGGGCTGCTTCTGACCACGGGAGCGCCCACCACGATGCGACCTGCCCGCTGGCACACGACCAGCAGGCGCACCGCGCTGTTTGCCACCGACATAGGTTTCATCGGCCTCAACCGATCCGGCGAGGATCACGTCGTCTTGCACCATGAGCTGGTTGCGAATGAGCGTGAACATCCGCCATGCGGTCTTGTATGTCACGCCCAGCTCACGCTCAAGCTGCTTGGCGGAAATGCCCATACGGGTCTGCGCCATCAGGAAGATGGCGTGGAACCAAAGCTGGAGCGACGTGGACGACTTGTGCATGATCGTGTTCGCGGTGGGGTGGATGTGGTGACCGCACACGTCGCACGAGTAGGACGGGCGACTCGCCACGCGGTGGAACTTGCGAACCTCGCCGCACTTCGGGCAGTGGGCGTGTTCGCCATCGGGGGTCACCGCGTAGTGACGTCTCCACAGGTAGTCCAGGCACGCCGCGTCGTCAGGGAACTGACGCGTGAAGTCCATGATCGTGTAGGTGGAATCGCTCCCACCTGCTCTTTTCGGTTGGTTCCGGTTCACTGGGGCCATGCACATACCCTACCATGAGGGTATACCTACTGTCAAGGGATAATTACCTGACATGAAATACCTTTCGCTTGTGACGTCTTTCCGTTTTCAGTAGCTTCATAGAAATGCATCAGCCTCGTGGGTCACTTCTCTCCCAGGAGGTGCCGGATCTCGCCCCGGCGATCTACCGGCAGCGCCTGGTCATCGAGGGCTACCCCGCCGCGCCGATCGACGACGGGAAGATCCGCCGCTACCTCTGCGGGCTCTCCGACGTCTGCCGGATGCACCGCCTCATCGAACCCGTGACCCACCGCTCGGACACCTACGGCTGGGCGGGCTGGGTCCACTGGGAGTCCTCCGGCGCGCACTTCTACGCCTGGGAACAGCCACTTCTGTTCTTCAGCGTCGACATCTACACCTGCGCCCCGTTCGACTCCGCCGCCGCGGTCGAGTACACGAGGTCGTTCTTCGGTGCCGACGAGATCGCCGCCCGGGCGTTCTGAGACGGACTCGACCGCCATGGCGACCGACCGGACCGACCGATCCAACCTGGAACGGCTCGCCCGCGCCGTCATCGGCGCAGGTGCGACCCAGCCGTTCGGCGCCTACGTCTTCCTGTCCGACGACCCGGCGGCCGAGCTCGGCCGGCACGTCGAGCGGGAGGTCTTCCTCGAGGCGTTCGGCAACACCCCGGAGCTGCTCGAGGCCGAGTACGGACCGTACGACGCGTCGAGCCTGTTCTTCGTGATCCTCGATCACCGCCGAGCTCACCCGGCGGGCGTGATCCGCATCATCGTGCCTACCGCCGGCGGCCCCGGGCTGAAGACCTTCAACGACATCGGCCCGATCTGGCAGGAGTCGGCGAAGGCGATCCTCCACCGCAGCGGCGTGGGGCTTGAGGTGGCCCGGACCTGGGACATCGCGACGCTCGCCGTCGACGCCGGGTACCGCAGCGCCGCGGCGACCGGGCTCGTCGCCCTCGGCCTCTACCAGTCGATCGTGCGCACGGGCGAGGCGCTCGGCGTCGAGTGGATGGTCGCGATCCTCGACCGCGCCGTCTACCGCATGTCCAAGGCACGCTTCCACCAGCCGTTCTTCGCCCTTGCCGAGGGTCGTCCCTACCTCGGATCGCCCGACAGCCTGCCGATCTACGGCTGCGTCTCCGACTGGCGGCGGCGGCTGGCGATGGCGGACCCGCCGATCCACGGGATCATCTACGAAGGGGTCGGCATCGAACCGGCGTTGCGGCCCCTCGATCTCGCCGCCGCGACGGCGCTCGCGGCCCGGATCTTCGCCGCGCCGGAGCTCAGGCGGAGGGGCGCCGCGAGGTCGAGCCCTTATCGGGTGCAAGGTTCGCCGGCAGCCGCACCGGCACGACCGGCGGTTTTTGCTCCGCGGCCACGTAGGGCTGCGACCGGGTGAGGAACCCGAGGACGTCGGTGATCTGGTCGGCCCGGACGGGTCGGGCGTAGAAGTAGCCCTGGGCGGCGCTGCAACCGAGCTGCAGCAGGTGTCGAGCCTGTTCGGCGGTCTCGACGCCCTCGACGATCGTCTCGATTCCCAGGGCTTCGCTCATCGCGACGATCGCCGCGACGAGCGACTCGGCCGGCGTCGGTTCGCCGTCGCGCATGTCCGCGACAAAGCTCTGGTCGATCTTCAGGACGTTGACGGGCAGCCGCTGCAGGTAGGCGAGCGACGAGTACTTGGTCCCGAAGTCGTCGACGGCGATGCGGACGCCGAGCCGGCGCAGCGCCGTCAGCGAGGCGATCGACAGCTCAGGATCCTCCATCATCTCGGACTCGGTGAGCTCGAGCGTGAGCGCCGAGCCCGGCAGTCCGTGCACGGCGAGGCAGCGGCCGACGCGCTGCACGAGCAGTTCGTCTCGCAGCTGGTGCGCCGAGAGGTTCACCGCCACCGTGAGGTGCCCGAGACCCGGCACCTGGCGGCAGGCGACGAGCTGGCGCAGGGCGTCGTCGAGGACCCAGCTGCCGATCTCGCCGATGACGTCGCTCTCCTCGGCAAACGGAATGAAGCGTTTCGGGAGCAGCACGCCGAGGGAGGGATGCGCCCAGCGGACGAGCGCCTCGAAGCCGAGCACCTCGTTGTGGCCCATCTTGACGATCGGCTGGAACACGAGGTGGAGCTCGTGGCGTTCGACCGCGCGGCGCAGGTCGTGTTCGAGCTCGACCCGTTCGGTGAGCTGGGCGCGCATCGAGTCGTCGAAGACGGCAACGGCGTCGCGCCCGGCCGCCTTCGCCTGGTGGACCGCCGTGTCGGCGTCACGGATGAGGGCCTCGGCTTCGAAGGGGCCGCTCGGGTTGGTGAAGGCGATCCCGATGCTCGCTGTGACGAAGAACTCCGACCCGTCGATGTAGAACGGCGCCCGCAAACAGCCACGCAGCCGGTTGGCGAAGGCGCGGGCCTCGGCGACGCCGACGCTCCCGCCGAGAACGACGACGAATTCGTCGCCGCCGATCCGGCTGACGAGATCGCCGGCGCGCGTGTTCTCGGTCAGGCGGCTGGCGACCTGGACGAGGAGTTCGTCGCCGTGGTTGTGGCCGAGGGTGTCGTTGATGAGCTTGAACCGGTCGAGGTCGAAGAACAGCAATCCGATCGGGGTGCCGCTCGGCAGGGACCGCTGCACCAAGCGGTCGAGGTGCCGCTCCATCGACTGGCGGTTCGGTAGCCCGGTGAGCTCGTCGTGGAGGGCCTGGTGGATGAGGCGCGCCTCCGAGCGTTCGGCAGACCGAACCGCCTGGAAGATCTGCAGGATCGCGGTGGTCGTGAGGCCGACGATGATCACGAACAGCGCCAGCCTCTCGCTGACCGCGTAGCGCCGCTCCTCCAACAGCAAAAGCGCGGGAACGAAGAAGGCGATGCCCACCAGTCCGATGCGCCCGGGCGTCCAACGGGGAGCGGGCTTGCTGGCGGGTTCGGTGAGCGTGCGCATCGAGGGGTCGAGCACGCACGTCGCTGCCCCGGCAAATGCCAGCACGTACGGCAGATCGAGGATGTTGACGGGAAGGCTGAGGACGTGGATCTCGGCGAACGTGTAAAGCGCGTCGCCGACGAACAGCGACAACAGCCCCGCGACGAGGAAGCGGTCCGCCGTACACCGCTCGCTGCTCGTGCCGAACGCGATCTGCAGCGTCATGACGAGCAGGAAAAGGTCCAAGCTCGGGTAGCCGACGATGATCAGCTTCACGTCCACCGGCGTGCTGCGGCGCGACAGCACGGGCTCGATCACGTACACGAGCGAGCAGGCGAGTACCGCCAGCGACGCGATGACGCCGTCATAGACGATGCCGAGGCGGTGACGCGTCGATCCCGTGCGGGCTCTGATGATGATGATGAGTGCAGCGCCCAAAAGCGCGTACCCCGGCAGGACGATGAGATCAGGGATGAGCGATCGGTGGACCGTCAGGTTACCGAGCGTGTGCAGGTCGTCGCGCGCGACACCGCCGACGGCAAAGAGCGCAAACGCACTGAGAGCCATCCACCATGGCGAAGAACGCGCCGGGCGATAACAGTGAATGCCGATCACGAAGGCGACGACCGTGCCGAGAGCGGCGAGCCCGAAGGCGATCCCTTCGGTCGCCCCTAACAGGGCGAGTGCGATCAGAAGGGCCCAAACGCAGGCCACGGCGAGATGCCGCCGCGTGATGAGGAAGATCCCGAAGCCCCTCGGGGGAATATCCGACATCGGCGAGTTCTCTCGCCGCGTCAGGACCGTCATCCCACAATCACCGCCTCGCCTTGGTCCCTCGACTAACGGCAGGTCCGCGGTGGTTTTGAAGTGCTCCACGGTGAACCTTCGGTCAGAATCCGTATGACCACTTAGAGTGTTCAATTTGCCACTCTCAGTGAGAATCCCCCGCCAGACATCCACACCCCGCCATGCCGGAAACCCAGCACGGCGCCCCTGGGCGAGAATCGCCATTGGCGAACCGGGGCGAACACCAACGAACCTCACACTGCCTCTCGGGAAGGGCCGCGCCCGGGAAATCGATCCCGTCCCTCGTGCCGTGTCGCGTCATCGATGCAACAAAACAACGGCGTCCGGTCGGTTCCGATGGTGGGCATTGCGACATACCGTGATTTAAGTGTGACCGAGAGTGGCAAACGGGAAAAGACGCAGCATTGGGGCTGTCGCTAGCAAAGAACAGTTGTATATGATGCAATTGTGCTAGGAGTAGCTACTGAATCTGCTGGGGCACGAATTGGTCATCTGCCACGCTACGTGGCCACACAGCCGCGCACCGCGGCAACAGACCCCGGCGAGATCGAGGGACAGTGACCACCGAACTCGTCGAGGCCGCGGCGGCACCGGGTGAAGCCGTCGCCAGGCGCTTCTCCTGCGCCGGCCCGTCCTACGTGCCACTGTGGGAGCGGTTCTGGGCGACACGCGACGAAACCGCCCGCAACGACCTCCTGCTCGCCTATGAGCCGTTGATCCTCGTCGTCATCGGGCAGCTGCCCGGGTCGGTCCGTGCCCACTGGGACCGCGAAGATCTTTCGAGCTTCGGCATCCTCGGTCTCGTCGCGGCGATCGACCGCTTCGACCCCGCGTCCGCGATCGACCGCTTCGCCTCGTACGCCACGCTGTGCATCCGCGGCGCGATCTACGACGAGATGCGCCGGCTCGACTGGCTGCCCCGCTCGGTGCGCCAGCGCGTGACCGAGTACCAGTCGACCGCCGACGAACTCGGCCACAAGCTCGGGCGAGAGCCGGGCACCTCCGAGGTCCTCGACTCGATGGGCGTCGTCGGTGCCGCCCGACAGGCCGTGCTTTCCGGCGTCCAGTCGTCCCAGATGCTCCACCTCGACCGCGTCGTCGAGGTCGCGGGATCGGACGGCGCGATCCGGCTCGCCGACGTCCTCCCCTCCGGGGAGAGCGCCGACCCCGCGGCGGCGGTCGTCGAGTCCGAGGAGGTGGCCGCCCTGCGCAGCGCCGTCGACGAGCTGCCCGAGCGCCAGCGCCGCGTCATCACGCTCCACCTGTTCGAGGGCTTCACCTTCGAGCAGATCGGCGCCCAGCTCGGCGTGAGCGCGTCACGCGCCTGCCAGATCGAGGGCGCCGCGATCCGCTCGCTGCGCCGGCTCCTCGGCGAGTTCGCCAACGAGATCCTGCCCGTCGGCGCCAGCTAGGAGATTGCTGATTTAGTCCCTTTTTGCACCCATGCCAGATGCAAACACGCAGGTTACAGCCTTGCCAATAAGAACCAAATCGACTAAATCAACACCGTCGTAGTTGGCTGGTCGGAAATTCCTGAGAATTCCCAGCTCAGCGCGTTGATCGGTGCTCGCGATTCTCTCTGGGGTCGAGTTGAATCAGTCCATGAGAGGAACTGCTGAAGAACAGGTCTCGTTCACCTCCATCGACCTCATCTGCGAGGACCTTCTCGATGACGAGGGGTTCTTGGTGAGCCTGCGCGAGGCGCGCGGCTCCGTGCTGCGCGACGAGGAGTTCGACTCGCTCTACCCATCGGGACGCGGGCGGCCCTCGCATCCGCCGTCGGTGCTCGCGGCGCTTCTTTTGGCCCAGCTCTTCTATGGGGTCTCCGACCGGGAGGCCGAACGGCGCAGTCGTGTCGACCTCTCCTGGAAAGACGCCCTCGGTCTTCCGCTCGAGCACCGCGGCATCCCTCACGTCTGTCTCGCCGAGTTCCGCGCCCGGGTCGTGCGAGCCGACATGGCGGGGATGTTCAACGCAAAGCTCCTTCAGCTCGCCAAGCGTGCCGGGATCATCGGTCACCGTCGGATCGTCGATTCGACCGGCATCAAAGACTGCGTCATCACGATGGACACGATTACCTTGATGCGCTCGGCTTCGCGCCAGGTCATCTCTTGTCTTTCCAAGCTCGACAAGCGAAGGGCGTCGAGACTTCGCGGCTCGCTCCGGCGGTCCGACTATGACGAGGTGGGAAAGCCCGAGATCAACTGGTCCCAAGAAGCCGCGCGCCGCGAGCTGCTCGCCGATCTCTTCTCGGACGCGACCGCGATCATCGAGCAGACCGCGTCGATCGACGACGACGACTTGAACGAGGCCGTCGCCCTCTTACGCATCGTCGCCGCCCAGGACCTCGCCCTCGACGAGGAGGGCAACGTCACGATCAGGCGCGGGGTCGCCCCCGATCGGGTGATCTCGGTCGTCGATCCTGACGCCCGCCATGGGCACCATGCACGCCACGACCGCTATGACGGGTTCAAAGCACATCTTTCGGTCGATCCCGATTCCGACCTCATCACCGCGGCGGTGGCCTCGAAGGCAACGACGTCGGACGGTGAGATGCTCGCCGAGCTGCTCGAGTCCGATCCGCTTCCCGTCTCGGAGGTGATCGCCGACACCCACTACGGAGGGTCAAAGACCCGGCGCTCCCTCGGGGCAAAAGGCGTGGAGCTGGTCGCACCGGCGCCTCCGCCGAGCGCGAGAGCAGGCTTTTTCAGCAAGGCTGACTTCACGATCGAACTCGAGCACCGCACCGTCACCTGTCCTGCGGGAGTGAGCGTCCCGATCGCGAAAAGCCGAGCGAAGCGGACCCAAGTGTTCTTCGGCGGACACTGCGCGGACTGCGCCTTGAAGCCGCACTGCACGACTCGCGCCAAGGGCCGCATCGTCGAGATCAATCCGTCGGAGGAGCTACTCGCCGCGGCGCGAACAGCGCGATGGACCGACGCCTTCCGAGAGCGCTATCGAGAACGCGCCCGTGCCGAGCGCAAGAACGCCCAGCTCAAGTTCCGCACCGAGAAGATCCCCTGGCGGGGCCTTGCGAAGGCCGACGCCTGGGTGAAGATCCGGGTTGCAGCCCTCAACTTGGACCGGATCGGGCGCCTACCTGGCCTCATTGGCTGAGAGAGGTCATCTCCCCAGCTCCAAACGGCGACCATCGTTCTTATTGGACGAGAAAAGCCCTTTGCCGACCAGCCAACTAGGTGAGCGAGCCTTCGGCCCTCAGGCTTCCATCACGACCGGCACGATCATCGGCCGGCGCTTCGTGCGCTCGCTCACGATCTTGCCGACCGCACGTCGCGCCGCACGTCGCAGGGCGTCCGCCTCGCGTGAGCCGCTCGCGACGACCTCGGCGACCGCCTTCAGGACCGCCGCCCGGGCGTCGTCGATGAGCTCCTCGGCCTCGGTCGCGTGCACCCATCCCCGGGTGATGATCTCGGGTCCGGTGACGATCTCGCCCGAGTGGCTGTCGACGGTGAGGACGACGACGACGACGCCCTCCTCGGCGAGCACCCGCCGGTCCCGCAGCACCCCCATACCCACGTCGCCGACGACCCCGTCGACGAAGAGGTAGCCCGCCGGCACCTCGCCGTCGAAGTCGATTCGTTCGTCCGTGAGTCGCACGGCGTCGCCGTCCTCGCAGAGCAACACGCGGCTCTCGTCGACGCCCATCTCGATCGCGAGCCGGGCGTGCCGCAGCAGGTGCCGGTACTCGCCGTGCACGGGGATGAAGCACTGGGGACGGGCGACGTTGAGCAGCGTCGCCAGCTCGCCCTGCTTGCCGTGTCCGCTCTCGTGGACGTGGGCGATGCCCGAGTGGATGATGTTGGCTCCGCGGCGGGCGAGCCCGTCGATCACCTTGGCGACCGCCCACTCGTTGCCCGGGATGGCGTGGCTCGAGAGCACGACGACGTCCCCGTCGACGATGGAGAACCGACGGCTCTCGCCCCCGGCGAGCAGTGAAAGCGCCGACATCGGCTCGCCCTGGGAACCCGTCGAAATGACGCAGACCTCGCCGGGAGCGAGATCGTCGACCTTCTCCACGTCGACGAACGCGCCCTGCGGCATGCTGAGCAGACCGAGCTCGCGCGCGAGCGCGACGTTGCGCAACATCGACCGACCGAGCAGGGCGATCTTGCGCCCGTTGGCGACCGCCGCGTCGCCGAGCTGTTGGATCCGGTGGATGTGGCTCGCAAAGCAGGCGACGATCACCCGGTGCTCGGGGTGCTCGATGAAGATCTGGCGGAGCGTCTCGCCGACCGTGCGTTCGCTGCGCGTGAACCCGGGCTCCTCGGCGTTCGTCGAATCCGAGAGCAACAGACGGATCCCCACCGAATCGGCGAGCGCCCCGATGCGCGCGAGGTCGGTGCGGCGGCCGTCGACGGGCGTGAGGTCGAGCTTGAAGTCCCCCGAGTGCAGGACGACCCCCTGGGGCGTGTGGAAGGCGACGGCGAAGCCCTGCGGCACCGAGTGCGTGACCGGGATGAACTCGACGTCGAACGGTCCGATCCGGCGCCGCTCGCCATCGGCGACGGCAATGAGCTCCGAGCGCCCGGCTGAACCGGAGTCCTCGAGCCGCGACCGGGCGAGCCCGAGGCTGAGGGGCGAGCCGTAGACCTTCGTCTCGATGTCGCGCAGCAAGAACCCGAGCCCGCCGACGTGGTCCTCGTGGCCGTGGGTGAGCACGATGCCCTCGATGCGACCGGCGATCTCCTTCAGGTAGGTGAAGTCCGGCAGGACGAGGTCGACACCCGGCATCTCGGGGTCCGGGAACATGACACCGCAGTCGACGATGATGACCCGGCCGTCGTGCTCGATGGCCGCACAGTTCCGCCCGATCTCCCCGAGACCACCGAGGAAGACGAGTCGGACGTCCTCAGCCATCGCCGCGCCGGGCGTGGCGCCACGCGTCGAGATCAGCGAGCACGGCGCGGGCGCGGTCCTCGAGGCCGGCGGGCGTCGGCCCCATCGGCGACCGGCACTCACCGGCGGGGAGCCCGAGCACGCGCAGCACCGCCTTCAGGGGAACGGGGTTCGGCGCGTCGTCGCCCGTCTCGTAGACGAAGCTCGAAATCAGCGCCCGGGCGATCTCGAGCGAGCCCGCGTGGTCCCCCGCCCGGAATCGGCGGATCATCTCGCCGCACTCGACGCCGCACCAGTGCGTCGCCACACCGATCAGACCGACGGCACCGACGGAAAGGAGCGGCAGGGTCATGAGGTCGTCGCCGGAGTAGCACGCGAAGTCCGACGGCGTCCGCGCCAGCAGTCGCTCCGTCGCCGGCGCGTCACCGGCCGCGTCCTTCAGGCCCACGATGTTCTCCACCTCGGTCGCGAGCGCGAGGATCGTCTCGCTGGCAATCTTGCGCCCCGTGCGCACCGGGATGTCGTAGAGGATGATCGGCAAGGGCGTCGCGGCGGCGATCGCGCGGAAGTGCGCCGCGATGCCGGCCTGTGACGGGCGGCTGTAGTAGGGGGCGACGGCGACGATGCCGCTCGCGCCGGCTTGTGTCGCCGACCTCGTGAGCTCGATCGAATGCCTCGTGTCGTTCGACGTCGACCCGGCGAGCACCGGGACATCGACTGCCGACGCGACCTCCCGCCAGAGCGAGACCCGCTCGTCATCGGACAGCGTCGCCGCCTCTCCCGTCGTCCCGCTGACGACGAGGCCGTCGCTGCCGTGCGCCACGAGATACCGCGCGAGCATCACCGCCCCGTCGAGGTCGAGAGCGCCCGTCGCGTCGAACGGGGTCGCCATTGCCGTGAGGACGGTGCCAAACCGGGGCGAGGGGGGCGCGACCACGACCCGACGCTACCGCAACTGCCCGGCGGTGGAGGTGCCGAGTCCACGGCGCGCGGGCGCGCTGTCAGGCTTGCATGCGACGCCGGCTTCCGGGTGAGAAACCCCGCGGCCGACTTGAGCCAACCACCTGAGATCCGGCGGTCAGATCTCCGCCGTTTCCGGCACCTTGCGGTTGCGTCATCGCCCGAGTGACGCGAGGACAAGCATCAACCCGGCCGCGCCGAAAGCGACGCGCCCGGCATCGCCAGCGATCTGCCCAATTTCCCAGAAGGCACAGGCGCTGAGCAGCAACCCGCGTAGCGTCTGGCCCTGGAACAGAACCTGCACCTTGGCGACCAGCGCCGTGTCATTCAGGTGAGCTCGTTCTTGCGTGCTCGCCTGCGCGGAGGTGAGTCCGTGGTCGATCTCGGTCCCACGGACGCCGACGCTGTGGTCAGCCCAGGCATCGGCCTACTGCCGTCGATAAGTTGCAGGCCGGCGTGCTGATCGAGGCGGGGACCGATCTTCGGGCCCGCGAGCGCGGAACTCCCCTTCGCTGGGGAGAAGATCTCCTGCGCGGCGAGCTGGTTGTGGATCCGGGTCGAGAGATAACTCCCGACCCAGGCGAGAAACGACGCGGCGGCTGTGAGCACGACCATCACGACGACCCCGCCGAGAGTCACGAGTCGATCAAAGGTCCTTTTGCGTGCAATCCTCCCAGAACCTTCGCTCGATTGAGTCGCGGCAAGAGGTCCACGCCCCGAAAGCGCCGATGCCTTGGGCAGAGGGAGCGGGGACGTCAAGCCCCGAGCCGCAATCTGTCCGGTCCGTCGACAAGAACTCACCTTCAGGGTCGCGCGCTCCGACAGGGTGCACGACCGAGCGAACGCAGGACTGTCGCGCCCCGTCATGGATGGTCCACACGTGGAACGCGCCGGCGGGTCAGACGACCCTCCTGTGCAGCAGAACGCCTGACGCCCGGCCCGTGTGGTCTGTTTAGGGACGGTTTCTCCCTCCCGGCTGAGCGCGTCGGCGGTCGACGCGCACCCGAACTCCTGTGCCGTGCGCCCACGCGACTCTCCTGTGCCCAACCCGGCGCTGAACGATCGCGGCAACAAGCGCCGTCGATCCCGTCTGCCGCGGCGCAGCATCCCAGCACCCCAGGCGCGCACCCGGAGCAGAGCCACCACACGGTGAAGGGGGAGGGCCAAGGGTGCGGGGAACCGAGCCCTGCCGCTGACGTCATCGACCCACGAGGGCCGCGCGTTTCCGCACGGCTGGGGTCTCCGTCCCGCGACTCCGAAGCGTTCCGCCGCATCGTCAGAGGGCATCGTCGCCGCACTTCGGGGCGATCCTGCGCTGCTCGTTCGGGCGAACATGCCGGGGCACCCGTCCAAGCGCGGATCGCCGAACATTCCTGGCGACAGTTCCGTGCCCTCAGAGGTCCATTCGCATCCAGATCAGCCCTTGCGGCGGGCGTCTCGCCAAAGGCGGCCGGCCACTTTGCAGAACTAACGCTCCTTGAGGGGCAGGAATTCCACATCGGGTGGTGTCTTCCTGGCGTGGTAGAAGCCGAACAGGACGAGGACGAGCATCACGGCCGCAAGGGCGAACGACGCGATCCCGGCCCAAAAGGCGATCGTCCCGAAGGTGCCGAACGCATAGGCCTCGAGGAGCAGGCCCTGTAGGGTCGAGGCCTTGAAGGCGATCTCGACGTCCGCTGCAAGCTTTGCATTGTTCGGGTGGGCAATGGAAGCTGCGCTGACCTTCGCGTAGACGCCCCTATAGGGCAACCCGCTTATGTCGGAAGCGATCTTCTGGGCGTACGCATTCGCCTGTGGCCCGGTGAGGACCTGCTGCCCGGCGTACTGGAGGAGGTAGGACCTCTGTGCTGGGGTGATCTTGGACTTTGTCGGGAAGTAGATGTCCTGGCGAGCGAGTTGGTTGTGCACGCTCGAGGAAGTGAAGCTGTAGCCCCACATCAGCAGCGCGCCCGCCACCACGAGCATGACGACGACGACGACGCCGCCGGCGCTGACGAGGAGATCGAAGACCTTGCGTCGCATTTTTCACCTCACGGTCTCGTCGGACCCTCCAACGAGGCTCAAGATCCAGTTGTCCGTTCTGCTGGGTCAGGGGTGACCTTAACGGCCCAGGACCGGTTTCCCGCCGGTCGGGCTGACCCTAGAGCCAACGCCGACAGGATCTCTACGAGGAGCACATCGCCTGGCAGCGACAAGAATCGGTTGCTGCTTGACTCCCTAGAGCCATGGGGTGTCTAGATGGCGAGCAACGCGTCAAGTCCGACGGTCAACCCCGGCGTCGAAGCCACTCGGCGTGTCGCGAGCAGAACCCCCGGCATGAACGATGAGCGGTCGTAGGAGTCCTGCCGGATGAGGAGCGACTGACCGGGTCCGCCGAAGAGCACCTCTTGGTGCGCGACGAGACCGGGCAGCCGGACGGAGTGCACGTGGATCCCGGCGGCACTCACGCCGCCGCGCGCACCCTCGCAGGCGAGCGTCGTCGTCGGGTCAGGACCGAACGGGCCAGCTCCGGAGGCGGCGCGGCTCGCGGCGATTCGGCGTGCCGTTTCGAGCGCGGTGCCCGAGGGCGCATCCCTCTTCTGGTCGTGGTGGAGCTCGATCACCTCGACGCCGTCGAAGAACGGCGCCGCGAGTTCTGCAAGGCGCATCATCACGACCGCCGAGATCGAGAAGTTCGAAGCGAGGATCGCGTTCGGTCGCTCGGGTGGCCCGAAGGCCGCGCCCAAACGCTCGAGCCCGGCGGCGTCGATCCCTGTCGTCCCGCAGACGGCGTGAACGCCATGCGTCGCGCACCACTCGAGGTTCTCCAGCGCAGCCGCAGGGCCCGTGAAGTCGATCGCGACCTCGGCGCCGGCGCTCTCGAGCGCCGCGATCGACTGGGCGATCGTGAGGTCCGAAGCCGCGGGTACGGCGACCCGGGCGCCATCGCTCCTCGGGTCGACGGCGGCGACGAGTTCGAGGTCGGCGGCGGCGGCGGCGGCGGCGAGCGCGACGCAAACCGTCGACCCCATCCTCCCGCAAGCGCCGAGGACACCGACCCGGATCATCTCCGCGCCAACCTACCCCGTCCGCCGACGGGGACCCGCCTCGACGGGACAGTGGGTATCTCGCGTCTCGACTGGCCGATCTGGCTGGGCCGGAGTCGCGCGAGCCAGTACGATATTGCGTCCGTCCCGCGCGACTTATCGGACGCGGGACGGATCGCACCAGGGTCGTGTTCTTCCCGGTCTCGTTCTGCCGCGGCGTTCGCCGCGGGCGAATGAGCGACCGGGGTGGTCAGCCGAGGAGGTGTCGCGTCGATGTCTGCGTTGGCCGCGGACGTGGCGTCGCCTACGCCGGTACTCGAGGTGGAGAACCTCCATACCGAGTTCCACCTCCGCACCGCCAACGTGAAGGCCGTCGACGGGGTCTCGTTCCACGTCAACCCCGGCGAATGCGTCGGCCTCGTCGGCGAGTCCGCCTGCGGCAAGACGACGGTCGGGCTCTCGATCATGAAACTGTTGCCGAACGTCGGCCACGTCACCGGGGGCTCGATCCGACTGTTCGGACGCGACCTCGCCCCGTACGACGAGCGCCAGATGCGCGCCGTGCGCGGCAACGAAATCGGGATGATCTTCCAGGACCCGATGACCTCGCTCAACCCGACGTGGAAGATCGGCCGCCAGATCGCCGAGGTCGTCCGGCTGCACCGCAAGGTCACGAAGGCCGAGGCGTACGAGCGGGCGCTCGAGGTCCTCACGCTCGTCGGAATGCCGCGCCCCGCCGAGCGGCTCGGCAGCTACGCCCACCAGCTCTCCGGGGGGCTGCGCCAGCGCGTGATGATCGCCATCGCCCTTGCCTGCGAGCCGAAGCTCCTCATCGCCGACGAACCGACGACGGCCCTCGACGTCACGATCCAGGCGCAAATCCTCAACCTGATCGACGAGCTACGTGAACGCCTGAAGATGGCCGTGATCCTCATCACCCACGACCTCGGGGTGATCGCCGCCCGCAGCGACCGGGTCATGGTGATGTACGCAGGCAAGATCATCGAGTCCGCGAGGACCGAGGAACTTTTCGGCTCGATGCGCCACCCCTACTCGGAAGCACTGCTCGAGTCGATCCCCCGGCTCGACCAGGACCGGGCGCGACGGCTCTTCTCGATCTCCGGCCTGCCACCGGACCTGTCGGGGACGCTCGTCGGTTGCCGGTTCGCCCCCCGCTGCCGCTACGCGACCGACGAGTGCCGGCGCGACGAACCGGAGCTCTCGCCTGGGACGCTTGACTCGCCGACACAGGCGCCGGTTGCGGCGCCCGACGGGCCGCCCGGTCCCGGCGCGAACGGCGTCGCCGGCAGCGAGACCCACCTCTACGCCTGTATCCACCCGGTGACCGCGACGAGGGAGGAGCGGCTCGCCCGACGCGGGATCGCCCCCGCGCACGGCGGCGCGACGAAGGTTGCCGCCACGCCGAGGAGCGTCGACGCGGCAACGCTCGCCTTCAGGGGCGAGGAGGTGCTCCAGGTCGTGAACCTGGTGAAGAACTACGCAGTCGTCTCCGGGGCCGTGATCCAGCGCAAGGTCGGCACCGTCCAGGCGGTCTCGGACGTCTCGTTCTCGGTGCGACGCGGCGAGACCTTCGGCCTCGTCGGCGAGTCAGGGTGCGGCAAGACGACGATCGGCCGTCTCGTCGTTGCGCTCGAGCACCCGACATCGGGCACCGTGCGCTACGAGTCGACCGAGGTCACCGCGCTGCGGGGACGCGCGCTGCGGAGCGGACGGCGTGACCTGCAGATGATCTTCCAGGACCCGTACTCCTCGCTCGACCCGCGCATGCGCGTCAAGACGATCGTCCGGGAGCCGCTCGTCGTCCAAGGGATCGGTAACCGTCGTTCGCAGTACGAACGTGTCGTCCAGCTCCTCGGCGAGGTCGGTCTCTCCGCCGGCGCGGCCGAGCTGTATCCTCACGAGTTCTCGGGCGGTCAGCGGCAACGTATCGGCCTCGCCCGAGCGCTCGCGCTCAACCCGAAACTCATCGTCGCCGACGAGCCGGTTTCGGCGCTCGACGTTTCCATCCAGGCCCAGATCCTCAACCTGATGCGGGATCTGCAACAGCGCCACGACCTCACCTACATCGTGATCTCGCACGACCTCGCCGTCGTGAAGTACCTCGCGGACCGCATCGGGGTCATGTACCTCGGCAAGCTCGTCGAGACCGGAGCGGCCATCGACGTTTATGAGCACACCGCCCACCCGTACACGCAGGCGCTCATCGACGCGATCCCCGTCCCGGACCCGGTCGTCGCGCGGGCTGCTCACCACGACATCGTGCGGGGCGAGCTGCCCTCGTCGATGGCACCACCGAGCGGCTGTCGGTTCCGCACGCGCTGTCCCTTCGCGCAAGAGATTTGCGCCGCGGAGGAGCCCCCTCTCCGGCTCGTCGGGGCTGAGCACCTCACGGCGTGCCACTTCCCCCTCCAGACGCCGCTCGGGGATGCCGCCGTCGCGAGCGAGGCCGCCGGATCTGCCGGCTGACTTCCGGAGAGCGCTCCCGCACGACCGCCGGCCGGATGGGAGTCACCGTGGGAACTAGCGGCGCTGGAGCCGAACCTCGAAAGCGTCACGCAGCGCGTCGCCGACGAAGTTGAAGGCCACGACGACGGCCACGATCGCCAGCCCCGTCGGGTAGATCTCCCACCAGTAGCCGGCGAGCGCATAGTTCACGGCGTTCGCGAGCATCGAGCCCCAGTCGGTGAGGGGCAGCGGCACGCCGAGTCCGATGAATCCGAGCGCCGCGAGCAACAGGATCGCGTCGGCAACCTGGAACGTCGCGTTGACGACGATCGTCCCGATTGTGTTCGGGATGATGTGGCGCACGACGATCCGCCGACCTGTCCCCCCCATGACGCGCACGGCTTGGACGTACTCGCGCACGCGCAGCGACAGCGCTTCCCCACGCACGAGCCGGGCCGGTCCGAGCCAGGCGACGAACCCGATCACCAAGATGAGGAGTGACAGCGACGGGCGGAAGATCACCGCCAGGGTGACGAGGAGGAAGAGGAGCGGCACCGACAGCAGCACGTCGACGATGCGCATCATGAGCGCGTCGACCCATCCGCCGAAGAACCCCGACACCGCGCCCCAGATCACCCCGATCGCCGTCGCCAGGGCCGCCGCGGCGAAGCCGACCTCGAGCGAGACCTGCCCCCCATACATGATGCGGCCGAGCATGTCGAAACCGGTCGCGTCGGTGCCGAGCGGGTTCGTCGCCGACGGCGGGGAGTTCTGCGTCGAGTACATGAGCGCAGTGTTCGCGTTCGTCTGGTTCGTCGAATAAAAGACCGGGCCCAGATAGCAGAACAGCACCATGAGGATGATGACCGCCGCGCCGATGACCGCGAGCTTGTTCTCGGTGAACACGCGGAGGACCTGGATGCCGATGCCACCGCTCGACACCCCTTCGCCGCCTGATGGGCCGGCGACGCCCTGACCCTCGACGAATGCGGCCTCTTCGAGAGCGAGTTCGCTCGATCCCGGTCCCATTGCGACCGCCATCACAAGCCTCCTTGGGCGACGGGATTACGTGTAGCGCACACGAGGATCGACGATTGCGTAGAGAACATCGGCGAGCAGCGAGCCGGCCACCGTGGCGAGCGTCACGACGAAGGTCGTGCCGAGCAGCACCGGGATGTCGTCATTCAGAGCCGAATTCACCGTGAGAAGGCCCATGCCCGGAAAGTTGAACACCGTTTCCGTGATCAGCGCGCCGCCGATGATCCCGGGGAGCGACAGTCCGATCAACGTGATGATCGGGATCAGCGCATTTCTCAGCGTGTGGCGGAAGAGCACCCGCGCTGCTCGCGCCCTTGGCTCGGGCGGTGCGGATGTAATCCTGAGTCATCGCCTCCATCAAGGACGAGCGCATGTAACGGCTGAAGGCGGCGATCGTGAGCGCGGAGAGCGTGAGGACCGGCAAGACGAGTGCCCGCGGGTCCCCCACGATCGAGCCGACGGTCTCGCCTTGGGGCGCCTCGGTCGGGAACCAGTGGAAGTCGATCGCGAAGTACAAGATGAGAAGCTGCCCGAGGAGGAACGCCGGCATCGAGTAGCCGACGAACGCGAGCCCGGTCAGCGTGTAATCGACCGGCTTGTTCCGCCGGACGACCTGGATCACGCCGAGCGGCACCGCGACGATGAGCGCGAACACCGTCGCGAACCCGACGAGCACGAGGGTCTTCGGCAGACGCTCGCCGATCACCGTCGTCACACTCTGGTTGAACTGGTACGAGTAGCCGAGGTTGAACGACTCAACGAGCCCGCGCAGGTACTGGTAGTACTGATCCCAGATCGGTAAAAAGAGGCCATTGGTCTCCTTGAACTGGTAGATCTCGCCGGGCGTCGCGCGTGGCCCGAGAGCCGCCCGTGCGTAGCCGCCCGGGATCACGTGCTCGAGCAGAAAGACGAGCAGCGTCACACCGAGGACGACGATGAGCGCTTGGCCGACCCGGCGAATCAGATACCCCGTCAGCTGCGATCACTCCTCGTCATATCGTCGCGCGCCAGGCGGTGAGCAGCCGCGCGTCCCTCGCTTCCTGCGGGCCGCCAATGGCACCTTCGTCCGCCCACCGGCCGATTGACCCGGCGATGCAGTAGATCGGCGGTTGGGCCGATCCCCGAGGATCCCCCGGGGATCGGCCCAACCGCCTCGATATCGCTGCTATTCCCCCGCCTTACTTCGTGAAGTACCAGTTCTCCGGCGTCAGATCGAGCAGCGGGTTCTGCGGCGTTGCACCTTGGAGGTTCTTCGCGATCTCCGTCAGTGAGTAGTCCGCGGTCGGCTCCCAGATCACGGGGAGCACCGTCGCGGTGTAGTTCTCCCAGTGGGCCAGGGTGACATTGCCGAAGTTCGTCGCCTTGATCAGGCTGTCCATGTAGGAGTTCGAGTACGACCCGGCGTTCGACGCCGCGCCGGTCTCGAAGAGGTCTTCACCGCTCGGCCAGTAGTCCGGCGAGTAGACCCAGCCGCCCCACCAGCTCATGCTCCACGTGCAGGACGAGCCTGAGCACGGGATCGAGGTGCCGTAGACGGTGTCGAACGTCTCGGCGGTCGCCGTGACGTGGATGCCGACCGCCGACCACGAGGAGACCTCGTCGTCCACCGTCTCGGTGGTCGCGACGTTGCCGCTCGAGTACAGCATCTGGAAGTTGAGAGCGGTCCCCACGGGCACGCCGCACTCCGACGCGTCGGCGCAGGTGTCCGTCCCGCCCGGGTTGATCGTCCAGCCGTGGGCCTTCAGAAGAGCGATGGCCTTCGTCGGGCTGTACGGGTACGGGTTCGTCTCCTCGAACGGGGTCACGAACGAGTTCTTCGGGAGAACCGGGACCGGCCCGTAGCCCGGCACGCCGTAGCCCTTGGCGATCTTCTTGATGATCAGGGGCTGGTTGATCAGCATCTGCAGCGCCTGACGGACGTAGAGCTGGCGGTAGAGCGTGCCCGCGTAGCCACCGTCGTCGACGGAGTTGAAGTTCAACGGGAAGTACGTGATATCCCACGAGATCCAAGGCACCAGGTTGTACTTGCCCGAAACACGCGGGTTGTTCGGGCCGACCGTCGTCGGACTCGGGGCGGGAGCGGTGAGGTCCTCCGCCGGGATGTAGCCGACGGTGATCGACGTCCCGTTGGTCAGCTCGTTGAACTCCGTCGTCGCCGACGTAAAGGGCAGCTCAACGAACGCCGACAGCGTCGGCTTGATCGGACCCGAGTACGTCTTGTTCGGCTTCATCGTCAAAAGGCCCGAAGGACTGAACGACGTCAGGTGCCACGGCCCATCGACGACCTGCCAGATCGGGTTCGTCGCGTAGGTCGCGAAGGCGTTGTTCGAGGCCTTGGGGTTGGCGGGGTCGTAGCCCGCCTCTTTCGAGAGGAAGTTGAAGACGTTGACGCAGTTCTTCGCGATGGCGTTGCCGGGAACGATCCCGGTCTTCGTCGACTTCGCGACGACAGACTGGTACGACGCCGTGCCGCACGACTGCGAGCCGGCCTTCTGGTGGAGCGCCGTCACGTCCCACGCCATCGGCAGCGGCGTGATCTGACTTAGCTCGTTATAGACCCACCAGTAGGGGTTCACCGATCCGGTGAGGTTGAAGACGACCGTCGTCGAGTTCGGCGTGGTGATCGAGGCGACGTCGTCGGGGATGGTCCCGGGGACGTAGCCAGCCCAGGTGTCCTTCTCGAGCTTCATGAAACTCATCCAGAACACGACGTCCTGGGCGGTCAATTTCTCACCGTCGGACCAGACGTAGTTCTTCAGCGTGACGGTCACCGTCTTGCCGCCGTTCGTGAACGTCGGGTAGTCGGCAAGCGAGAGCGCCAGGTTGATAGTCGGGTTGGCGCCGTTGCCGAACCAGTACAGCGGGCGGTACATCAGCATCTGGAACTGGGAAAGGTTGTCCACGCTGAAGTACCGGAACGGGGCGAACGGAAAGATGAAGTTCGGGCTGCCACCGGGGGGCTCGGCGAAGTAGGCGGTTCCGCCCGCCACCTTCGTGACGTGTGGCTTGTTCGCTGCCCCTGTCGCCGAACTCACGGGGCCAGCCGCGAGCATGGCGACCATCGATACCGCGACGGCGAGAGTCAGTGCGCCTCCGATTAGGCCCCGTCGGCCGTGGAAGCTTCTCATATGCCCTCCTGACGAAACATCCCGAAAGGACCGCCCCCTCGGGCCCCGCCCCACGACGTGTGGAGATCTTTCGGAGTGGCCCTAAGGTAGCGCGTTCGTAACTTGAGCGACACACACTTCCCGGCCTGCCACCTGCAGTGATCGGTGAGGGGCGCCGCAGCGGGCGGCGCGGGCGCCTGATCGCCACCCGCGGTGGTGCCGAGCCGGTCGCCCGCCGGACGACGCTCGCGCGGTTGCCGCCCACCGCGTCCGGCGCCTCCTTGCCGAGGTCGTGCTCGGATGGCGTCCTCGCGTCGGTCAGCTCGACGTCGGGCCGGCTTCCGCCGGCACCGCCGCCGGGGGCGCGCTCCCGCGGGCCCAGGCGAGGAACGCCGCCGCGCCGGCCGCCACCGCCAGGAACGCGGCGGCGTCGTGGTAGCCGGCGACGACGCCGGAAGCCGTCGGCCCGTCGCCCCCGCCGAGGGCGAAGACGAGCCCGCTGAGCGCCAGCCCGAGCGCCGTGCCGATCCCGCGGGTCACGTTGACGGCGCCGGACGCCTCGCCGGACTGCTCCGGGGGCACCGCCGACAGGATCGAGGCGTTGTTCGCCGGGGTGAACAGGCCGAAACCGGCACCGACCACGGCGAGCGCCCCCACGAGCCGGCCGACGGTCGGCGTCGCGATCGCCAGCACGCCGAGCGCCGCCGCGACGAGCACGAGTCCGAGCGTCGTGAGCGCCCGCAGGCCGACACGTCCGGCAAGATGCCCGGCAACGAGCGCGACGACGCCGAGGGCGAGCGGCATCGCCATCACGTCGAGCCCGGCGGCCCCGGGGCCGAGCGCGAGCGCCCGTTCGAACAGGTACGGCGCCACGAGCAGCACGCCGAAGGTGACGAGGTAGGCGAGCAGTGCGCTGGCGACCCCGCAGCTGAACGCTCGCCGCCGGAAGAGGCCGAGATCGAGCATCGGATGGCGCGCCCGGCGCTCCCGGGCGAGGAATCCGACGCTCGCCGCCGCGCCGGCGCAGAGGAGCGCGACGACGCCGCCCGAGCCCCACCCCCAGCGCTCCCCGACCGAGATGGCGACGAGGAGCGCCGCCACCGCCGGCACGAACAGGGCGAGCCCGGTCCAGTCGAGCGGGACCCGTTCCCGCAGATGGCGCGAGCGCGGGATGAACGCCAACCCCGTCGCGACGCCGACGACGCCCACCGGAACGTTGACGAGGAAGATCAGGCGCCATCCGCCCGCCGCGATGAGCGCCCCACCGACGCTCGGCCCGAGCGCCAACCCGAGCGCCTGCGCCGCCCCCTGCACGCCGATCGCACGCGGGAGAGCCGCCCGGGGCACCGCGAGGTTGATGATCGCCAGGCTGTTCGCCTGGAGCATCGCCGCGCCGACGCCCTGGGCGACGCGGAAGCCGTCGAGCGCGGCGAGGTCCGGCGCGAGCCCGCACGCCGCCGACCCGAGGACGAACACGCCGAAGCCGTAGACGTAGAGCAGTTTGCGCCCGGCCATGTCGGCGAACCGGCCGACCACGGTGACGAGGGCGACGAGGGTGACGAGGTAGCTCAGCCCGACCCAGGTCACGGCGCCGATGCCGGCGTGAAAGGCGTGCTCGAGCGAGGGGAAGGCGAGCGTGACGATGCTGGCGTCGAGCTGGCCCATGAACGCGCCGATGCAGACGGCGCCGACCGCGAACCGGTACGCCTTCGGGCGCTCGCGGATCGATCGCAGGCGGCGCGGTTCGATGGAGAGCAACCGGACCACTCGGCCGCGGCGAGCGGAGTGGCGGGACGTCGCCTCAATGTCCACGACGCGAGCTTGGGCCAGCCGAGTCGCACCGCGCCATTGCCGGCCGTCGCCACGGCGAGGCGCAGCCCGTCGGGAGCCAGCCTTCAGGCCTGCAGCGCCGCCGGCTTCGCCGTGACCGCCGCGACGAGGATCGGCGCGGCGCGCCGGCGCAGCTGAACCGTCGAACTGACGACGAGACCGACGGCGAGGCCCGAGATGAGTGCCGCGGGATTGAACCCCACCAAGTGCCTTTACTTCATGGAGTTAAGTCCCGCCAGTTCCCCGGCCGGCGCCCCGCTAGTCGAGCGGGGCGAACTCTCCGGCACTCGCTGGCCCGACGACCGCGAGCACGCGACGGCCGCCGAGCACCGCAGCGGCGAGCTCGGCCACCTCGTCGAGGGTGACGGCCTCGATCCGGGCGAGCTGATCCCCGACCGAGAGCACCTCGTCGAAGAGCAGCAATCCGACGCCGAGGCGTGACATCCGGTTCCCCGAGTCCTCGAGGCCGAGCAGCAGATCGGCCGCGACGTGCCCCTTGGCCCGGGCGAGCTCGTCGGCCGTGATGCCCGCCTGCGCCAACGCGTCGAACTCGGCGGCGACGAGGTCGATGACGGCGTGCGCGTTGTCCGGCGCCGTGCCGACCGACACGACGAGCGCGCCGGAATCGGCGAAGCCGACCCGTTCGGAGACGATCGAGTAGGCGAGGCCCCGATCCTCCCGGATCTTCTGGAACAGCCGCGACGAGATGCCCCCGCCGAGCGCGTGGTTCAGCAACGCGAGGGCGAACCGGCTCGGCGAACGTCGCGCCGGCGCCCGCACGCCGAGAACGAGGTGCGCTTGCTCCGTGTCGCGCACGGTGACGTCGACCGGCCGCACTTCGGCGGAAGGAGCCCGGCGGGGCGGCGCGACCCCCCCGGGGACGCCGGCGAAACGGCGGGTGAGACCGTCGCCGACGCGCCCGTGGTCGACTTGGCCGGCCGCCGCGACGACGATGTTCGCCGGTCGGTAGTGGACCGCCAGGAACTGGCGGATCTCGTCGACCGTCACGGCCTTGATGACCTCGGGATCGCCGAGGACCTCCCGACCGAGCGGGTGGGCCGGGTACAACGCGTCGGCGAAGCGCTCCTGGGCGAAGTCCGCCGGCTCGTCGAGGTGCATGAGCACCTCCTCGAGGATCACCTGACGTTCCGAGTCGACCTCGGCCGGGCGCAACGCCGGATTCCAGACGATGTCGGAGAGGATGTCGAGCGCGAGCTCGAGGTCGTCGCCGAGCATCCGGACGTAGAAAGCCGTGTACTCCTTCGTCGTGAAGGCGTTCATGTCGCCACCGACCGCGTCGATGTCCTCGGCGATCGAGCGCGCGCTGCGTGTCGGGCTCCCCTTGAAGAGCAGATGCTCGAGGAAGTGCGAGATCCCCGCCTGCGCGTCCGTCTCGTCGCGCGACCCGGTGCCGATCCAGACGCCGACGCACGCCGATCGCACGCCGACCATGCGCTCGGTGACGAGCCGGACGCCGCAATCGAGCGTCGAGACCGCCGTCATGGCCGCATCGTCGGGGGCCGGCGACCGGCCGGCGGTGGCGATCAGCGTCGCGGCCCGCCGCGGCGGCGGGGCCCGCGGTTCGCCCGCGGTTCACCGCTGGCGGCCGGAACGCCGGGGCCGAGCTCACCGAAGTCGTTCTCGATCTCGGCCGCGAACTCGTCCTCAAACGAAACGCGCTTGAGACGATCGCCCGGTTCGGCGGGGCTCGGCGCAGGGCCGGGGCCGCGGTCGTCAGGGCGTGCCCGACGGGGCGGGCGGGCGGCGTCGTCCGACGACACCCTCGCGGGCTCGTGGCCGCCGATCGGCTCGCCGTCCTCCCCGACGAGGGCGAGCGAGACCTTCCCCTGCGGATCGATGTCCTGCACGACGACCTCGACCGACTGGCCGAGCTCGAGGACGTCCTCGACCCGATCGACCCGCCGGCCGCCGCCGAGGCGCGAGATGTGGAGCAGGCCGTCGCGTCCGGGCAGGATGTTGACGAACGCCCCGAACTTCGTGATGTTCACGACCTTGCCGGAGTACGTCTTGCCGACCTCCGCGGAGGGCGGGTCGAGGATCAGCTCGATGCGGCGCCGTGCTTCGTCGACGGCGACGGATTCCTTCGCCCCGATCGTCACCCGACCGACCGAGCCGTCGTCGTCGACCGCGATGTCGGCGCCCGTCTCCTGTTGCAAGGCGTTGATCACCTTGCCCTTCGGACCGATCACCTCGCCGATCTTGTCCACCGGGATCTCGAACGTGACGATCTTCGGCGCGTGCGGCTTGACCGTCGCCGCCGGCCGGGCGATCGCCTTCTCCATCACGTCGAGGACCTTCTGACGGGCGTCGCGCGCCTGGCGCAGCGCCTGGCCGAGCACCTCCGCCGGCAGGCCGTCGATCTTCGTGTCGAGCTGGAGCGCCGTCACGACGTCACGGGTCCCCGCGACCTTGAAGTCCATGTCGCCGAAGGCGTCCTCGGCCCCGAGGATGTCCGTGAGGGTCGTGTACCTGCCCTCGGCGTAGACGAGGCCCATCGCGATCCCGCCGACCGGAGCCTTGATCGGCACGCCGGCGTCCATCAGCGAGAGCGTCGATCCGCAAACGGACGCCATCGACGTCGAACCGTTCGAGCTGAGCACGTCCGAGACGAGCCGCAGCGTGTAGGGGAACTCGGACTCCTTCGGGATCACCGGGAGCAGGGCGCGCTCGGCGAGCAGGCCGTGGCCGATCTCGCGCCGCTTCGGGCCACGCATCATGCCGGTCTCACCGGTCGAGAACGGCGGGAAGTTGTAGTGGTGCATGTAGCGCTTCGTCTCGTCGACGCTGATGGTGTCGAGCAGCTGGTTCATCCGCGGCATGCCGAGCGTCGCGACGTTGAGCACCTGGGTGTCGCCGCGCTGGAAGAGGCCCGATCCGTGGACGGTCGGGATGAGGCCGATCTCGGCCGAGAGCGGTCGGATGTCGGTCGGTCCCCGTCCGTCGATCCGGATGCCCTCCTCGACGATGCGCCGACGCACGATGGTCTTTGTGTGCGACCTGACCGCGGCGGAGATCTCCCGTTCCCGTCCGGCGAACTCCTCGGCGAGCTCGGCGACGATCTCGCCGTCGGCGAGGTCGAGCGCGGCGCCACGCTCGGTCTTCGTCGTGATGGCGTTCGCCGCGGCGATCCTGTCGGCGCCGACGGCGACGACCCGCGCGAGCACGTCGTCGCCGTACTCGACGAAGACCTCGTAGGCGATCGTCGGCTTGGCGCCGGCGACCCGGACGAGCTCCCGCTGCAGCTCGATCGACTCGCGGATCCAGGTCTTGGCCGCCTCGAGACCGCCGGCGATGACCTCTTCGGTCACCTTCGGCGCACCGGCGTCGAAGTACTCGAAGGCGTTCTCGGTCCCGCCGGCCTCGACCATCATGATCGCGATCCCGGCGTCGGGCTCCGTTCCGAGGGCGCGCCCCGCGACGACGAGCTCGAAGGTCGAGGCGTCACCCTCCTGGTAGGTCGAGTGCGGCAACCATTCGCCGGTCGCCGAGAAGGCGATCCGCACCGCCCCGATCGGCCCGTCGAAGGGGATCCCCGAGAGCATCAACGCCGCTGACGCGCCGTTGATCGCCACGACGTCGTGCGGGTTCTCCTGATCGGCCCCGAGGATCGTTCCGACGATGTGGACCTCGTTGCGGAAGCCCGCGGGGAACGAGGGCCGCAGCGGACGGTCGATGAGCCGCGCCGTCAGGATCGCGAGGTCGCTCGCGCGACCCTCGCGGCGGAAGAACGAACCGGGGATCTTCCCGGCCGCGTACATCCGCTCCTCGATGTCGACGGTGAGCGGGAAGAAGTCCTGCCCCTCGCGGACCTTGCGGGCCGCGGTCGCCGTGACGAGCACCATGGTGTCGCCGATGCGGGCGACGACCGCCCCGTCGGCCTGGGCGGCGAGCTTGCCTGTCTCGAACGACAGGCTGCGATTGGACCCGCTGATCGGGCCCGCAACGGTGATGGCCTCGGCCATTTCACTCCTTGGTTGCTGGGGCACCCGCGAGCCAGTTCCCAGTCGTCGAGCACTCGAGCGGGCCGAGGACCCGGCGACTGGCAGCTGGCGCCAGCGGGCGCCGATGGCTGTGTGCGGTGCTGGCGCCTCCCGGGCGACGGGAGCGTCGGACACCCCTTCTCAGCCGGGCAGCGCTCCTCGCCTTCCGGCTCTCTCCCCGCCGGGCACCCGCCCGGTGGACGTGACCCGTGCCGTCAGCGGCGCAATCCGAGGCGCGCGATGAGTTCGCGGTAGCGCTCGACGTCATTCGCCCGCACGTAGTCGAGCAAGCGACGCCGTTGCCCGTTGAGCCGCAACAGACCGCGCCGGGTGTGGTGATCGCCGCGGTGGGTCTTGAGGTGCTCGGTGAGACCGTTGATGCGCTCGGAGAGCACCGCGACCTGGACCTCGGGCGAACCGGTGTCGGTCTCGTGCAGCCGGTACTCGGCGATCGTCGCCGCCTTGTCGAGCATGGACGTAGAAACCCTCGTAGATCTCGTGCCCTGGCCGCCGAGGTCGCCCTCACGCGCCGAGAACAGGTCCGGCGTCGCGCACGCGGACACCGGTGTCGACGAATGCCGACGCAGACAGGTTAGCAGCCCCGCTCGCGCCGACCGGCCCGCCACCGGGGGCTCGGCGCGGCGGGGGTCGAGGATCGGGCCCGTCACGCCGACCGGCGGAGACCCGGTCGGCAGCGGTCACACGGCCGGTAGCCGGCTGATCCGGCCTCGGCGAGGTCGCGAAAGCCGCGCCGGTGGCGCGCCGCGACCCGCCGGACGTCCCTGCAGCTCGGCAGGCAGACGATCTTCGTCGTCGTCGAGCCGACGTAGTGGACGCCCGACGAGGCGAGCGCGGCGAGCTCGTCGAGATTGACCCGCTCAGCCCGCAACAGCGCCTCTTTCAACGCCGGACCGCCGCCGTAGTTGCCGATCGTCCCGTCCGACCGGGTGACGCGGTGGCACGGGATGAGGACGGGCACCGGGTTGCGCCCGAGGGCCGAGCCGACCGCGCGCACGGCGCGGGGCCGGCCGATCTCGGTCGCCACCCAGGCGTAGGGACGGACCTCGCCGACGGGGATGGCGAGCGTCGCCTCGAGCACGTGCACGTCGAACTCCGTCAGGCCGGTGAGGTCGTAGGCGAGTCGACGGCCGCGGCCACTGCGGGCCGCGGCCGCGAGCCCCGGCAGGGGTCGCGTCGCCCGCACGATCGGGCGGCCGAACCGCTCCCGGTACCGGGCGGTGAACGCCGCCTCGCCGCCGGGCGATGCCACCTCGACCCAGGAGATGCCGATCGCCGTCCAGGCGACGTAGAGCTCGCCGACGGGACCGGCGACGGGGGCGAAGCGCGCGACGACGCGGTCGACGAAACCCCGGGACGGGCGGACCTCGAGTCCTCGCAGTGCCTCCTCGAGCGACGAAGCGACAAGCCGGCTCATCGGTCGGACCTCCTTTCCTCACCACGGGACGCAGGCGCGCCTTGCCGCGCGCCGGCGGTGCCGTACGCCACGCGCAGCGCGGCGAGTCCCCGCGCGACGTGCGATCTCGCCGTGCCCTCCGGGCACCCCAGCGCGAGCGCGACCTCCGACAACGGCAGGTCGACGACGTGGCGCAGCACGACGGCGACGCGCTGTTTGGCCGGCAACGACCCGAGGCGCGCCGCGAGTTCGCGGACCGCGTCGGCCGTCTCGGCGAGCTCGGCGGCGTCACGCGTCGGCGAGACGGGCTCGTGGCCCGCGGCGAGCGGGTCCGTTCTCGGCCGGCGGGCGGCGTCGCGACGGGCGTTGCGCGAGGCGTTGAGGACGATCGTCACGAGCCACGGACGCACGCGCAGCTGCCGGATCCGCGCCGGGTCGTAGCGGCGCAGCGCCCGGTACGCCCGGAGGAAGGCCTCCGCCGCCAGGTCCTCGGCGTCCTCGGCCACCGGTGTCGCCCGGGCCGCGACCGTGAGCACGATCCGCCCGTAGGCCTCGACGAGGCCGACGAAGCCGCCGTCGAGGTCCTCGGCGAGCCGGCGACAGATCTCGTCGTCGCGGTCCGCACCGGCGCCCTGCACGCCAGGAAGAACACCACGGCCGCGCTCGTGCTGCAGCGCCCGGCCGGCCGCCGCCGGGACCGGCCGCCCGACGCCGGCGCTCACAGGCGGATCGGGTCCACCTCGACCCGCAACCCTTCTCTCGGCAGTCCCGCCGCGGCGAGCTCGTCGGCGAGGACGTGCGGGCTCGGTCCCCGCACACAGAACCGGTCCGGGCCGAGCGCCGCCACCTCGAGTCCGGCCGGCGCGGCCCCGAGGCGCTCGGCGCACGCCGCGGCGCCCACCCCCGACACGACCGCGAGGGCGCGGAAGGGCGGCAGGCCGAGGGCGGCTCGGCGGGGCGCCTCGACGGCGGTGAGCAGGCCCGGGTCACCGAGGAGCGCGGCCCTCGTCACCTCGTGGTCGGGGATCCGGGTCTGGACGGCGACCCGCCCCGGCTGTCGCCCGTCGGCGGCTCCCGAAGCGCCGCGACCGCCGACGAGCCGGCTCGCCAGAGCGAGAAGGGCGAGCGCCTCCTCGGCGGCCCGGAAACGGGGGGCGGTCAGCTCCTGGTCGAAGTCGAGGAACACGACCGCCGAAGCCTGGCGCACCCGGTGGAGCACGGCCTCGGTGCCGACGAGGACGCCGGCCGCCGAACCCGGGTCGCGGGCGGTCGCGGAGGAGACCTCGTCGACCGGCTCGCCGACGAGGGCGGCGATCTCCTCGGCGGCCCGCGCCGTGCCGAGCCGCAGGCGCCTCAAACGGGCCGAGCCGCAGGCCGCGCAGACGTATGGCCGCGCCCTGCCGCAGACGGGGCAGCCGAGCGCCGAGCCGACCCCTCCCGCCTCGACGAGCGCCGACCCGCAGCGCTCGCAGCGCACGAGGGCGCGGCAGGCGCCGCAGGCGAGCAGCCTCGCCCGTCCCGTCCGGTTCAGCACGCAGACGACCGGGATCCGGGGACGCTCGCACCGCGACGCCCGCACGATCTCCGCGAAGCGCGCGCTGAAAAGCCCCGAGCGGGGGTCGTCGCCGCGTCGGTCGATCACCTCGACCGTGGCCCACCCCGCCTGCTCGGCGGCCGGCTCCAGGGTGACGAGCGACGACGACGCGAGGCAGCCAAGCGTCGGGCACGGACTGACGAACAGGCACGGCACCCCGGCGCGCCGCGCCCGCTCGGCCGCGACGACGGTCGCGTCCCACGTCGGGGCGCGCTGTTCGACGTAGGCCTCCGAGTGGGCGTCGAGCACGACGACGAGACCGAGCCGCCCGACCGGGGCGAAGGCGGACGCCCGCGAGCCGACAACGACGCAGCCGCCGCCGGCCGCCTCGGCCCACGCCTCAGGTTGCAGCGCGACCGCCCGTCCCAGCCGGCCGAGCCGCTGGGCGAGCGCCTCGGCGTCACGCCGTGTCGGCGCGAGCACGAGGGCGTCGAGGCCGCCCCTCGCGGCGAGCGCCGCCACGACGACCTCGAGGCGGGGGGCGGCCGGCGGGAGCCGCAGCACCGACGACGGCGACGCGAGCGCCCGCCGGGTCGCCTCCGCGATCGCCGAGTTCTCCGGTGCCGGGGCGGGCCGCCGCATCGGTCGGGTCGCCGGCAGGGCGCGCACGAGGCGCCGCGGCGACCCGGCGACGAGGAACGGCCGCAGCCGACCGGCGTAGCGCCAGGCGCCGAAACGCCCGAGCCCGACGACCTCGGGCGCGGGACCGCGCGACACCACGTCAACGATCTGTCGCAGCTCGTAGCCCTCGCGCGCCGACGACTCGGCGACCACCCAGCCGCGCACGTTGCGGCCATGCAACGGCACCCGCACGATCGAGCCGAGCTCGACGCCGGACGAGATCGCGGCCGGCACAGCGTAGTCGAAGCTCCGGTCGACACCCGTGACGTCGGGGAGGACCGCGACGATCCGGTCGATGGCCGTTCCCGTCCCGGTCGTCACCGGGTCGCTACAGGTCGAGCGCCCGGCGCAGGTCGTCGAGGCGCGGCGTCGCCTCCCAGGTGAACTCCTTCTCGGAGCGTCCGAAGTGGCCGTAGGCGGCGGTGTTCCGGTAGATCGGCCGGCGCAGGTCGAGGTCGCGGATGATCGCCGCCGGCCGCAGGTCAAACAACTCCGTGACGGCCTCGCGGATGCGGCGCGGGTCGACGACCTCGGTGTCGAAGGTCTCGACCATGACCGAGATCGGTCGGGCGAGGCCGATCGCGTAGGCGACCTGGATCTCGCACCGCCGCGCCGCACCGGCCGCGACGACGTGCTTCGCGACCCAGCGAGCGGCGTAGGCGCCGGAGCGGTCGACCTTGGACGGGTCCTTGCCGGAGAAGGCGCCGCCTCCGTGACGGGCCATGCCGCCGTAGGTGTCGACGATGATCTTGCGCCCGGTCAGCCCGGCGTCGGCGCGCGGACCGCCGAGCTCCCAGACGCCCGTCGGGTTGCAGAGGATCTTGTGGCGCTCGCAGGCGATCGCCCCGGGCAACAGCGGGAGCAGCGGCCGGACGACGTGCTCCTCGAGGTCGGGGATGAGGAGCGTCTCGTGGTCGATGCCCGGCTTGTGCTGGGTCGAGACGAGCACCGTCTCGAGCTCGACCGGGCGGCCATCCTCGTAGCGGATGCTCACCTGGGTCTTGCCGTCCGGCCGCAGGTACGGGAGCACGTTCGCCCGGCGCACCTCGGCCAGCCGGCGCGCGAGCATGTGCGCGAACCAGATCGGGACCGGCATGAGATCGGGCGTCTCGTCGCAGGCGAAGCCGAACATCATCCCCTGGTCGCCCGCCCCCTGCCCCGAGAGCTCGTCGGGGTCGCCGGCGCGGGTCTCCGCCGAGCGCGAGACGCCCGCGTCGATGTCGGGGGACTGCTCGCCGATCGAGACGAGGACGCCGCAGGTGTTGCCGTCGAAGCCGTACTCCTCGCGGTCGTAGCCGGTCGAGCAGACCGTTTCGCGCGCGATGCGCGGGATGTCGACGTAGCTCGAGGTCGAGATCTCGCCGACGACGCAGACGAGACCGGTCGTGAGGAGCGTCTCGCAGGCGACCCGTCCCATCGGGTCCTCGGCGAGGATCGCGTCGAGGACCGCGTCGGAGATCTGATCGGCCATCTTGTCGGGATGGCCCTCGGTCACCGACTCTGAGGTGAACGTGTAACTCGACAAGGCGACTCCTTGCGGAAGGTGGCTGGCGGGCGCGCCGTCAGGACTCGGTGCGCCGACGGACGACCGCGTCGAGCACCGCGGCGGCAATCGTAGGCTTCGGCCCCAGCGGCACGTCGACACGACCGCCCGCGGCGTCGAGGATCGTGACGGCGTTCGTCTCGTACCCGAACCCGACGCCCGGCGCGCTCACGTCGTTGACGACGAGGAGGTCGACGCCCTTGCCGGCGAGCTTGGCGGTGCCGCGCCCGACCGCGTCACCGGTCTCGGCGGCAAAACCGACGAGGATCTGACCGGGCCGACGACGACGGCCGAGCTCGGTGAGCACGTCCTCGGTCGGCTCGAGCACGATCTCCGGCGGTCCGTCGCTCTTCCTCAGCTTGGTGGGCGACGCCGCCTTCGGGCGGAAGTCCGCCACGGCGGCGGCCATCACGACGACGTCGGCGGCGGCCGCGCGCGCGAACACTGCCCGGGCGAGCTCGTCCGCCGTCTCGACCGGCACGAACTCGACGTCCCGGGGCGCGGGCAGATGCGACGCCGAGACGAGGGTGACCGTGGCGCCGCGCCGACGGGCCTCCTCGGCGAGGGCGTAGCCCTGGCGCCCGGACGAACGGTTGCCGAGATAACGGACGGGGTCGATCGGTTCCCGGGTGCCGCCGGCCGTGACGAGCACCTGCACGCCCGCGAGCTCGGCGCGTCGCGCCAGGATCTCCGCCGCGGCCGCGACGACCGCCGCCGGGTCGGCGAGACGGCCCGGACCTTCGTCCCCGCCGGCGAGCCGGCCCGACTCGGGGGGGACGACCGTCACGCCCCGCCGGACGAGGGTCGCGAGGTTCTCCTGGACCGAGGCGTGCCGCCACATCTCGGCGTGCATCGCCGGGCAGACCACGACCGGAGCCGTCGTCGCGAGCAGGGTCGCGCCGAGCAGGTCTCGCGCGAGACCGGCTGCGCACTCGGCGAGGAAGTTCGCCGTCGCCGGCGCGACGAGGACGAGGTCGGCCCTCCGGGCAAGGTGGGTGTGCGGGATCGGGTCGTGCGGCTCGAACAGCTCCGTGCGCGCCGGTTCGGAGGCGAGCGCCGAGAACGTCGCCGTGCCGACAAAACGCGTCGCCGCCGGCGTGAGCACCGGGATGACGTGGGCGCCGGCGTCGACGAGCTGCCGGCAGATCTCGACGGCCTTGTAGGCGGCGATGCCGGCGGTGACCCCGAGGACGACGACCGCCCCTTCGAGCGCCCCTCGGTTCGCGCCGGCGCGGCGCGGGTCGTCGGGGCTCGGGCTCATCGCCGCGCCGCCTTCGAGGGCCAACGTCCTATCGCTACGAGCTGGCCGGCGGATCGCCGGCGGAGTCGGCTCCCCCGTCGGAGGGCGCGTCCGGCTCCGGCTCGACCGGCGCGCCGGCACGCACCTTGGACGCCGCGATCTCCTCGAGGGCGATCGACAGCGGCTTGCGGGCGACGGAGCTGACCTGCGGCGGGACGATCGCACCGAGGCCCTCGCCGAGCTGGTTGAAATACGAGTTGATCTGACGGCCGCGCTTGGCGGACAGGGTGACGAGGCTGAACTTCGAGTCCACCTTGTCGAGGAGGTCCTCGATCGCGGGGTCGATCATCGTGCTACGTGGTTCGGCCATGGGCTCCTCGATCACCGTGTGGACGCGACTCGCGCCGAACGACCACCTGGGCCGGAACTTTCCGCACGCTCGAGCGACCGTCACAACGAGGGTCGCGTCCGCGCGCGATCAACTCGCGCCGCGACGTGCTCTCCCGAGTATACCGGCGAGTTCGTCGGTGGCCTGTCCGACGTCGCGGTTGACGACGGTCGCGACGGCAAGGGCCCGGCCGGTCTCGAGCTCGCGGCGGGCGAGCTCGAGGCGCGCCCGCACGTGGGCCGCGGAGTCGCCGCGCTCTCCCATCCGTTGGGCCTGGTCCGCCGCCGAGGGCGGGACGAGCAGCACGCACACGACGTCCTTGCAGCGCTTCAGCACCTGTTCGGCGCCTTGGACGTCGATCTCGAGCACGATGTCGCGCCCCGGCGGCGGTTCGGGCATCGGCGTGCCGTACAGCTCGCCGAGCACGGACGCGTGCTCGAGGAACTTGCCGGCGGCGACGGCCGCCTCGAAAGTCGGGCGGTCGACGAAGGTGTAGGCGTCCTCGTCCTCACCGTCGCGGCGGGCGCGCGTCGTCCACGACCGGGACAGCCACAGCTTCGGGTCGCGCGCGACCAGCTCGTGGATGACCGTCCCTTTCCCGGCTCCGCCGGGACCGGAGACGACGAGGATCAGGGGCGACCGACGGCTTGGAGCAGAGCGCTCCGCTGCTTCGCTCCGAGACCCTGCAGCCGGCGGGTTTCGCTGATCCCGATCTGCTCCATGAGCCGGCGCGCTTTCACCTTGCCGGTACCCGGGAGAGACTCGAGGACGGCGAGAACCTTCATCTTGCCGACGATGTCGTCGTTGGCGGCCCGCCCGAGCAAACCGCTCAGCGTGACGCGACCGTTCTTCAACTGGTCTTTGATCTCCGCTCGGGCTTTGCGCGCCTGAGCCGCCTTGGCGAGCGCGGCGGTGCGCTGTTGGGGTGTGAGGCTTGGTGGTTGGGGCATGAGTCGAGACGTTAGCGCGGGGCGCCCCACTTGACCACGGTTTCCGCATCGCGAACCCCTCGGCCAGACACGACGAACCCGCGGTCGGGCGCGCGCCGTCAGCGCGGCAGCGCGGACTCCAGCGTCTCGGCGAGGGCGCGTGCCGCGGCGGCCGGGCTCTCGGCGCGGGTGACGGCGCGCCCGACGACGAGGAGGTCGGCCCCGGCGGCGAGAGCGTCTTCCGGCGTCCCGGCGCGCGACTGATCGTCGCGGGCGACGCCGCGCGGCCGGACCCCCGGCACGACGGTGATCATCCCGGGGACGGCGGCGCGCACCGCCCGCACGTCCGCCACCGCGCAGACGACGCCGCCGAGGCCTGCCCGCGCCGCGAGCGCGGCGCGCTCGACGACGAGCGCGGGAGCCGGGTCGGCATCGCTCGTGAGCACGGTGACGGCGAGCCCGATCGTCGGCGTCGCACGACCCGCGTCGGCGGCACCCTCGGAGAATCCCGCCGCCGCTTCGGCGAGCATCTGCGCGCCCCCGGCGGCGTGCACCGTCGCGTAGCGCGCGCCGGTGTGCGCGATCGCCCGCGCCGCGCGATGGACCGTCGTCGGGATGTCGTGCAGTTTCAAGTCGACGAAGACGTCGAGACCGTCCTCGACGAACGTCGCGACGGCGGCCGGGCCCTCGGCGACGTACAACTCGAGCCCGACCTTCACGACGGCGAACCAGGGCGCAAGCACCCCGCGAGGGACCGCGCCGAGGCGAGATCGGGCACGTCGAGGGCGAGGGCGAGTCGCTCGCGCAGCGGACGGGACGACGGTGCGGTTTCAGCCATGGGCGCCTCCGACAAGATCAGCAATACGTTCGACCCCGTTCGCCGCGCACCAGCGGCGCAGCTCGGCCAGCACGCGCGCCGGCGCCCGCGGGTCGACGAGCGTCGCCGTCCCCACCTGCACGGCCCGCGCCCCAGCGAGGAGGAATTCGACGGCGTCGGGGCCCGACATCACGCCGCCGACGCCGACGATCGGCACCTCTGGCATCGCCGAGGCGACGTCGGCCACGGCCCGCAACGCCACGGCGTGCAGGGCCGGACCCGACAGGCCCCCCCCACCGCCGCCGAGCGCGCCCCGGCGGAGATCGGTCCGGATCGCCAGCCCCGGCAGCGTGTTCACGAGGGTGAGCGCCTCGGCGCCGGCGTCGACCGCCGCGCCCGCCACCTCGACGAGGTTGGCCGTGCCCGGCGAGAGCTTCACCCAGCGCGGCAACCCGGCGACACCGCAGGCCGCGACCACCTCGGCCGTGGCGGCGGGCGAACGGGCGAACATCTCCCGGCCACCGTCGAGATTCGGGCAGGACACGTTGAGCTCCAGCGCGACGATCGCCGTCGACGCCGACGCGAGCAGCGCCGCGGCGCGCCCGTACTCGTCGACCCGCCGGCCCCAGATGCTCACGACGACCCGGGCGCGCGCCGCCTCGAGGGCGGGCAGGTCGCGGGCGAGCCACGCCGCGAGGCCCGGCCCCTGGAGCCCGACGCTGTTCAACATGCCGCCGGTGACGGGCCGCAGCCGCGGCGGCGGGTTCCCCGGCCACGGATCGACGGAGAGCGACTTCACGACCACGGCACCGAGCTCGGCAAGGTCGAAGTACGCGGCCAGTTCCGCGCCGTGGCCCGAGGTGCCCGCTGCCGTCATCACCGGGTTGCGGAGCTCGACGCGGCCGATCCTCGCCGTGAGGTCGACCGGCGCGCGCCGCCCTCTCACCGGCCCGCCCCGTGACGTTCCTGCAGGCTGGTCACGCTCAAGTCGAACCGTCTCCATTCGGCGATCCCCGACGCCGCGGCGCGCGCCGCGTGCACCGTAGTCACGATCGGCACCCGGCACGCCGAAGCCGCCTGTCTGATGTACGCCCCGTCGGCGTGGGCGCCACGGCCGCGCGGCGTGTTGACGACGAGCTGGATCGACCCCGCCCTGAGCAGCGCGACCGCGTCGCCGGGTTCGCGTTCACCCTCGGACGGCTTCGTCAGCTTGCCGACGACCGTCTCGACGGGGACGCCGTTCGCCTCGAGAAAGGCCGCCGTGCCCTCCGTCGCGACGAGCGCGAACCCCAACCCGACAAAGGCCCGCGCCGCGTCGAGGCCGCCGTCCTTGTCCCGGTCGGCGAGCGACAGGAAGATCCGCCCGGTGTCCGGCAGCCGGTTGCCGGCCGCGATCTGACTCTTCGCGAAGGCGAGGCCGAAGGTGGGCGCCGTCCCCATCACCTCGCCGGTCGAGCGCATCTCCGGACCCGGCAGCGCGTCGACCTCGGGGAAACGCGCGAAGGGAAGGACGGCCTCCTTCACGCTCACGTACCCCCCGCTGGCGCGCCCCGCCGTGCCGAGCAGACCCTCGGCGCGCAGCTGGCCGAGCGTCGCGCCGACGACGACGCGGGCGGCGACCTTGGCGAGCGGGACGCCCGTCGCCTTGGCGACGAAGGGAACCGTGCGCGAGGCGCGCGGGTTCGCCTCGATGACGAACACCTCGCCGGCCTTGACGGCGAACTGGACGTTGATCGGGCCGCGCACGTCGAGCCCGGCGGCGATCGCCGCGGTGTGGGAGACGAGCGTGGCGATCGTCGTCTCGGACAACGTCGGCGGCGGGATCGCGCACGCCGAGTCGCCCGAGTGCACCCCCGCCTCCTCGACGTGTTCCATCACGCCCCCGACGAGGAGCTCCCCTGTCGAGTCGCGCACCGCGTCGACGTCGACCTCGATGGCGTCTTCCAGGAAGCTGTCGATGAGGATCGGGCGCGTCGCGGGCAGTCCTCCCTCGCGCGCCAAAGCGCCGGCGCCGGCGCCGGCGAGCCCGTCGAAGCCGAACAGCGCGGTCATCGCCTCGCCGAGGCTGGCCTCGTCGTAGACGATCTCCATCGCCCGGCCGCCGAGCACGTAGCTCGGCCGGACGAGGACGGGATAGCCGACCCGCCGGGCCACCTCCCGAGCCTCCTCGGCGGTGCGCGCCGTGCCGCCTGGGGGTTGGGGGATGCCGAGCCGGCGGAGCAGCGCGCCGAAGCGCTCGCGGTCCTCGGCGAGGTCGATCGAGGCCGCGCTCGTGCCCAAGATCAGCGACTCCGGCAGCTTCCCGGCGAGCTTGAGCGGCGTCTGGCCGCCGAGGCTGACGATCACGCCGGTCACTCCCCCGCTCCCGGCGCGGGACTCGGCGGCGAGCACCGCCGCCACGTCCTCGTCGGTGATCGGCTCGAAGTAGAGCCGGTCCGAGGTGTCGTAGTCGGTGGAGACGGTCTCGGGGTTGCAGTTCACCATCACCGTCTCGTAACCCGCCTCGCGCAACGCCGCGGCGGCGTGGACACAGCAGTAGTCGAACTCGATGCCCTGTCCGATCCGGTTCGGACCCGATCCGAGGATCACCACCCGGGGCCGCGCCGACGGCCGCACCTCGCTCTCGTCCTCGTAGGTCGAGTAATAGTACGGGGTCTCGGCGGCGAACTCCGCGCCGCAGGTGTCGACGGTCTTGAAGGTCACCTCGACGCCGGCGGCGAGGCGCGCGGCACGCACGTCGGACTCCTCGTGCCCGAGACGCCAGGCGATCTGCGCGTCCGAGAAGCCGGCACGCTTCAGCCGCCGCCACTCGCCCGGCGCGAGCCCCGCGGGTGCGACGGGCGCCGCGGCCAGCTCGTCGAGGCGGCGGCGCACGGCGACGATCTCGGCGACGCGGTCGAGGAACCACGGATCGATCCCGGTCGCCGCGGCGACGGCCTCGACCGTCGCGCCGAGCCGCAGCGCCGCCTCGACCTCGAAGATGCGCGCCGGCGTCGGCCGCGACGCCTGGTCGAGCAGTTGCGCCACCGGCAGGTCGACGAGCGCCTCCGCCGGGTCGCAGTTCAAGCCGAACCGTCCTTGTTCGAGCCCGCGCAGCGCCTTCTGCAGCGACTCGGCGAAGGTGCGGCCGATCGCCATCACCTCGCCGACCGACTGCATGCGCGTGCCGAGTCGGCCCGACACGCCGGGAAGCTTCTCGAAGGCCCAACGCGGCACCTTCGTCACGACGTAGTCGATCGTCGGCTCGAAGCACGCCGGGGTCGCCTTCGTGATGTCGTTGCGGATCTCGTCGAGGGTGTAGCCGATCGCGAGGCGGGCGGCGACCTTGGCGATCGGGAACCCCGTCGCTTTGGAGGCGAGCGCCGAGGATCGCGACACCCGCGGGTTCATCTCGATGACGAGCTGTCTCCCGCTCGACGGGTCGACGGCGAACTGGATGTTGGAACCCCCAGTCTCCACCCCCACCCGGCGGATGCAGGCGAAGGCGGCGTCGCGCATCTGCTGGTACTCGACGTCCGAGAGCGTCTGGGCGGGGGCGACGGTGATCGAGTCGCCGGTGTGGACCCCCATCGCGTCGAGGTTCTCGATCGAGCAGACGACGACGCAGTTGTCCCGGCGGTCCCGCATCACCTCGAGCTCGTACTCCTTCCAGCCGACGATCGAACGCTCGACGAGGATCTCGCCGATCGGGCTCACCGCCAGCCCGGCGGCGGCGAGCCGCACGAGCTCGTCGTGGTCGGCCGCGATCCCCGTGCCCTCGCCGCCGAGGATGAACGACGGACGGATCATCGTCGGGTAGCCGATGGCGTCGCCGACCGCGAGCGCCTCCTCGAGCGAGTGGGCGAAGCCCGACGCCGGGACCTCGAGCCCGATGCCGGTCATCGCCGCCTTGAACAGCTCCCGGTCCTCCGCCGTCGCGATCGCCTCGGCCGTGGCGCCGATCATCTCCACACCGCAATCGGCGAGCACGCCCGAGCGGGAAAGCGCCATCGCGAGGTTGAGCGCCGTCTGCCCGCCCATCGTCGGCAGGATGGCGTCCGGTCGCTCCCGTTCGATGATGACCCCGACCACTTCGGGCTCGAGCGGTTCGATGTAGGTCCGGGCGGCGACGCCCGGGTCGGTCATGATCGTCGCCGGGTTCGAGTTCACCAGGACGACCCGGATGCCCTCTTCGGCGAGCGCCCGGCAGGCCTGGGTCCCCGAGTAGTCGAACTCGCAGGCCTGGCCGATCACGATCGGGCCGGAACCGATCACGAGGACCGATCCGATCTCGGCGCGCCGGCCCATCAGCGGTCCGCCTCCGCGGGGCCACCGCTCACCGGTGCGCCTCCATGAGGAGGCGGAACTCCTCGAACAGGTAGCGCGCGTCGTGCGGCCCGGGTCCCGCCTCCGGGTGGTACTGGACGCTGAAGGCGGGGATGCCCCGGCAGGCGAGGCCCTCGACCACCTGGTCGTTGAGATTGACGTGGGTGATCTCGGCGCCCTCGACCGTGTCGGCGACGACGGCGTAGCCGTGGTTCTGGCTCGTCACCTCCACCGTGCCCGTCGCGAGCCGCCGCACCGGGTGGTTGGCACCGTGGTGACCGAAGGGGAGCTTGTAGGTGCGCGCGCCGAGCGCGGCGCCGAGCAGCTGATGACCGAGACAGACCCCGAAGACCGGGACCGCGCCGAGAAACTGCCGCACCGAGGAGACGAGGTGGCCGAGCGCGGCGGGATCACCCGGCCCGTTCGACAGGAAGACACCGTCGGGTCGGCGCGCGAGCACCTCGCCCGGTGGCGTCGCCGCCGGAACGACCTCGACGGAGGCGATCCTCGCGAGCTGGGCGAGGATCGACCGCTTCACGCCGAAGTCGTAGGCGACGACCCGCAAGGGCCCGCCCGCGACCCCGTAGGGCGAGGACGTGGTCACCTCGGCGACGAGGTCCTGGCCCTCGGTGCCGGGTTCGGCGACGGCCGCCGCGAACAGCTCGGCCCGCTCGGCGGTCCCGAAGGCGCACGGCATCGCGCCCGCCTCGCGCACATGCCGCGTCAGCCGCCGGGTGTCGACACCGGTGAGCCCGCCGATGCCGTGTCCGCGCAGGAACGGCTCGAGCTCCCCGCGCGCCCGCCAGCTGCTCGGCCGGTCCGTCAGGTCGCGCAGCACGACGCCACGGCAGAACGGGCGCGGGGCCTCGTCGTCGGCCGCGGTGACGCCGTAGTTGCCGATGTGCGGGTAGGTGAAGGCGATCACCTGTCCCGCGTACGACGGGTCGGTGATGATCTCCTGATAGCCCGACATCGCCGTGTTGAACACGAGCTCGCCGGTCTGGATCGGCCACGCGCCGCTCGCCGTGGCGCCGATCGCCTCGCCGGCGAACGTCGTCCCGTCGGCGAGGACGAGCAGCCCCGTCGGCCGCGGTCTCGCCGGCACGGTCGCGCCCCGGTCCGTCAACGCGCGGCCGTCCCGTCCACGACGACCGGCTCGCCGCCGAGCACGGTGTGACGGACCCGCCCCGTGAGCGTCATCCCGTGGAACGGCGAGTTCTGCGACCGGCTCGCCATCGCCCGTCGGTCGACCTTCCAGGTGTGGGTCGGGTCGAACACGCAGACGTGCGCCCGGCCGCCCGGGGCGATCGGCCCCCCCTGGCCGTGGGACCGGTCGAGCCCGACGAGCGCCGCGGGACGCCACGAGAACAGGGCGAAGAGCTCGACGAGGGAGAGCGGCGCGGCATCGCCCGGGGAGGCGACGAGAGCGTCGTGGGCGACGGCGAGCGCCGTCTCCAGTCCGATCATTCCCGGCGGGGCCGCCTCGAAGGGCGCCTCCTTGCGCTCCCTGGTGTGCGGCGCGTGGTCGGTCGCGATGGCGTCGATGACGCCCTGGCGACACGCCGCCCGCAGCGCGGCCGCGTCGGTCGCGCCGCGCAACGGCGGCGCGACCTTGTAGAGCGGGTCGCGGCGAGCTGCGAGGGCGTCGGTGAGCACGAGATGGTGCGGCGTCACCTCTGCCGTCACCGGCAGGCCCTCGGCCTTCGCCGCCCGCACGAGCTCGACCGAACCGGCGGTCGACAGGTGGAGGAAGTGCATCGGCGCGCCCGTTTCGCGTACGAGCGTGAGATCCCGGGCGAGCATCGCCTCCTCGGCGGCGGCCGGCTGGCCCGGAATCCCGAGCCGGCGCGACCAGACGCCTTCGTGCATCTGGCCAGCGGCGGCGAGGGCGTCGTCCTGGCAATGCTCGGCGAGCACGACCCCGAGATCGCGCCCGCGCTCGAGCGCCTGTCGCAGCACGTCGGCACGCTGGACGCCGAAGCCGTCGTCGGTGAAGAGCCGCACGCCGAGCGCGGCCATCTCGGCGAGCGGCGCCACCCGCGCCCCGGCGCGCCCGACGGTGATCGCCCCGGCGACGGCGACGTCGGCGCAGGCGCCGCGGGCGCGCGCCAGCACGTCGCGCACGGCCGCGGCCGAGTCGATCGCCGGCTCGGTGTTCGGCATGGCGACGACGGCCGTGTAGCCACCGAGCGACGCGGCGCGCGTCCCGGTCTCGACGGTCTCCGCCGCTTCACCGCCGGGTTCGCGCAGGTGCGTGTGGATGTCGACGAGCCCGGGCGCGACGACGCAACCCGACGCCTCGAGGACCATCATTCCGAGAGGGAACTCGATCCCCTCGCCGACCGCGGCGATCCGGCCGTTCTCGATGAAGACGTCGCCGCAACGCTCGCCGGTCGAGTCGACGACGGTCCCGCCGCGCACGACGATCCTTCGCGTCCTGCCTCCGTCGGATCTTCCTCGCTCAGACACCCCGCCTCCCTAGCTCGCTCGGGCGCGTGCCGCGGTCGCGCCCGGCGAACGGGCCGGAGGGACCGAACGTCGCGCAGACGCCGCCGCGGCGGGCCAACCTGCGCGGCGCGGGTCGTGGCGGCACGCCACGCCTACGCCTCCCTGAGGTCGCCGATCGCGACCCCGTCGTCGCTCACCTCGACCGTCTCGCTCCGGCGCGTCGGCAGGTTCTTGCCCACGTAGTCCGGCCGGATCGGCAGCTCCCGGTGACCCCGGTCGACCATCACCGCCAGTTGCACGGCCCGCGCCCGCCCGTGGTCCGCCAGCGCGTCGAGCGCGGCGCGGACCGTTCTTCCCGTGAACAACACGTCGTCGACGAGCACGACGACGCGGCCGGTGAGGTCCACCGGGATCTCGGTGGCTTCCTGCGACGGCGCCGGACGGATGCTGGCGTCGTCGCGGTAGAGGGCGACGTCGAGTGTGCCGAGTGGGACCGTCGAGCCGTCGATCTCGGCGATCTCGGCCACGAGGCGCCCGGCGAGCGGAACGCCCCCGGTCTGCAGCCCGACCAGGACGATCTCGTCGGTGCCGTGGTTGCGCTCGAGGATCTCGTGGGCGATCCGCACGAGGGCGCGACGGACGTCGTCTCCATCCATCACGTGCGCGCGAGGAACAAAGACACGCCCTGTCGGGCGCGCCACCCGCCCCTCTCGCTCCGTCACCGCGCTCCCCGTCGTCCGTGCGGGCCTCACGGGACCCGCTTCACGTCCGCTCAAGGATGCCACGTCTCGACCGAGGGATGTGGTGACCGAGCGGTTGCCCCAGGCTCGGTCGGCCCGGGTCCGACGCCGCGCGGTCGACGCGGGTCGACCCGTGCCACCCGTGGCTCGCCGCGCCCGGTGGTGCGCGGCGTGCCCGTCGCGCGTCGCGGCGTTGCGGGTCGCCGCCCGACCGTCGGCAACCGCAGTGACAGACGCGGACGAAGCCTCCCGTGGGTCTGCCGCGTCGACCCGCCGCCTGTCAGACTCCGCCCATGGCCGAGTGGATCTACTTCGTGCATCCGCCGCGTGACGACTTCGCCGAGACGATGACCGCCACGGAGAGCGTGGCCTGGGAAGCCCATCTCCGCCGCTTTCGGCGCCTCCTCGCCGACGGGACGCTCATCCTGGCGGGCCCCACGTTGGGCAGGATCAACACCGGCATCGCGATCTTCGAGGCACCCGACGAGACGGCGGCTCGCCTCGTCATGGGGGAAGATCCCGCCATCGCCGGCGGCTTCGCCCGGGGCGAGCTCCGCCCGTTCCGAGTCTCGCTGCTACGAGGCCGCGACTAGCGGCTCGCACCAATCGCCGGCAATCGACCCGCCCCCGGCACGCCGAGGGGCGGGGAGGTGCCGATCACGCCGCCGGCGCCGTAGCGGGGGGACCGAAGGGCGCGCCACCCGCGGGCAGCACGTCGACCTGCGCCGCCTGGATCGTCGAGCCGCGCGAGGAGCCGAACACGAGGACGGTGGCGCCGTGCTTCACCGCGCTGGCGGACGCCGAGCTCGCCCCCTCGCGGTAGACGGTGGAGGATCGCTCGTCGACGGTCAGTTTCTCGCCGGCGCGCGTCGTCATCGTGAAGCGCGTGGCGGAGACATGGTCGACGGTGCCGACGGCACCGCGCTCGCCGTAGCCGAGCCGACCACCGAAAGGAGCGCTGCCGGCGTTGAAGCGACCCGGCAGCACGGGGCCGAAGCGACCCGGCACCGTGGCACCGATCGAGATCCGGGCGACGGGCGTCGACGACGTGCTCGCCAGGGCGACCGACAGTCCGACGACGGCGCACGCCAACACGCCGGCTACCGCCCAGCCGGTCGCACGACTGGCGAGCAGGCGTCTGGGGCCGCCGGGGCCGATCTCGCCCGGCGCCACGGGATCGGGGGCCCGGCGGCCCGGCTGGCCGCCGCCCTCGTGGCCGGGCTGGTCGGGTGGCGCGGTCGGCCCGGGGGTGGGTTCTTCGTGCTCGTTCATCTCGGATCGGCCTTCCTCTCACGCTGCCCTCACAGGATGCCCTCGTTTCCTGTGAGCTTCCTGATGACTCCATACGAGGAGCGACACAGCTGGCGCGGGACCGCTCGGCGGGCGGGCGACCCCTCGTCGCCAGCCCGGTCCCACCATGCGCCCGGAGTCGCGCCGACTCGTCGCTGCGGCGACTGCTCGCCCGGGCCGACGGCGTCGATCCGTGCGCAGTCTCACGACACCTGGTGTGTCTCCCGGGGGGGATCCGCGGCACACGCTCCGGGGATCCTCTCCACGACCCCGGCGGGTGCTCCTCGCGCACGAGTTCGCGCGCTACGAACCGCCGAGGAAACGGCGCACCGTCGCGAGCCGCTCCGGAACGACCTGCCACCAGGTCCACTTGCCGCGCTTCTCGCCCTCGATCAGCCCCGCTTCGGCGAGCACACGCGTGTGATGCGAGATCGTCGGCTGACTCCTGCCGAGCGGCTCTTCGAGGTTGCAGCTGCACACCTCGCCGGCGGCCGCGATGATCGAGAGCAGGCGCAACCGCACAGGGTCCGCCAGGGCACCAAGGACGACGGCAAGTTGGGCGGACTCGTTCTCGCTCAACGGACCTTCGGAGAGCGGCGTACAGCACGGCTCACGGCCAACCGAGAGCGCCTGCTTGGTCCCGACGTCGGCCATGACACCATCCTGACATTGACAGCTATCGATGTAACCGCGATAGTCTCACATCGACGTTGATGGTAATTATCCCTTGACTGTATATGCCCTGCGCTATAGTAGTTCTCATGGCACCGGCAAACCGCAAAGACCCCAAGCGCTCCACGGCTTCCGAATCGGACTACTCGCTCATGGAGTTCATGCGCGACTTTCCCGACGACGAGGCTTGCCTGCAATGGCTCTGGCGCACCCGTTGCGAGACGGGCGAGCCGAACCACGCCCACTGCCCTCGGTGCGAGGAAATCCGCGAGTTCAAGCGGTACGGGACCAAGCAGCAACGCCAGTCCTGGACCTGCACCGCCTGTGGGCTGCACATGCACCCGACAGCCGGAACGATCTTCCACAAGTCGTCCACGTCGCTGCACCTGTGGTTCTACGCCATGTGGCTGATGACCAGCACTCGATGCGGCATCTCCGCCAAGCAGCTCGAACGGGAGCTTGGCGTCACGTACAAGACCGCGTGGCGCATGTTCCACCTGATCCGAACCGAGCTGATGGGCGAAGGTGTCGGGCCGATGGACGGTCCGGTAGAGATGGATGAGACCTACATGGGCGGCCGTCCCCGCGTCGGCGAGGTCAAGGGCTACGCCGATATCCGACGCTGGGCGTTGGAGAACAAGACGCCGGTGTTCGGGATCGTGGAGCGTGGCGGGAAAGTGTCGGCACACGTCGTGGCGAGCACTCAACGGCCCACGCTCATGCCCCACATCCGGGCGTCGGTGACGCCTGGAGCGGTCGTCTACACCGACGACGCCAAGACCTACCGAGGTCTGCGCAAGGCCGGGTTCGAGCACTTCTCGATCAACCACTCCGCCAAGGTTTACGTGAGCGGGAACATCCACACGCAGACCATCGAGGGGTTCTGGTCGCTGGTGAAGCGCGGCATCTCGGGCGCGCATCACTTCGTCTCCGTGAAGCACTTACAGGGATACCTTGACGAGTACGCCTGGCGGTACAACCACCGCCAGGATGGTCGCTCAATGTTCCTGTCGCTCATCCTCCGGGCGGCTGGGAGTTGAGTCATCGGGCCTCTTCCGTGGCTTCGCAACCCTCGTCAGGTTGCGGAAGAAGTCGCTGCGTTTGGGTACCGGGACGCGTAGGCCCTTGGGGGTGTACGTCGTCGGCTGCTCGACCTTGTCGTCCTTCGGGCTCTCTGGCATTCCACTCCAAGGTTACTAAATGAGTAGCAAGCGGCGACAGAAACCCTCGCTTGACGGCGTCATGGTCAAAGTAGAGCGAGCGCGGTTCCACTACGAAACGCTCTATAACGAAGTGGAGACCTTGTTTGAGCGTGGCGCATATGTCTTCGTCGGCGAAATCCACGGAGACGGCCGAGAGCACATCTACCGGGTCAAAGACGCCCCATCCCCCGATCCCCGATGGAGTGCCATCGTCGGAGACTGCGTCCACAATCTCAGGTCGGCCCTCGACCACCTGGCCTGCCAACTGGTTCGAGCGAACGGAGGCATCCCCACCGACAAAACCTATTTTCCCATCAGACGCAGCCGATGTCTCCGCAATCCCAGCACCGGGCAGTTGGAGCCCGCACCGCTCTACATAGCGGGCGGCATCTCCACGGAGGCCATGGAGATGATCGAGGCAATACAGCCGTACCACGGAGGGAATGAGGGTAAACGGCTTCTCAATATCAACAGTCTCGACGTCATCGACAAACATCGGGAGATCATCGTCGTAGCTCAGGCTGTCAGAGAAGGAGTCACTTCCTACCTGGTGGGCCATCCCGACGCTCCGCCGAGGAACACGATTCGCTTCTTCGGAAAGCCGCTCGTACACGACGAGAAAGTCGCCAAGGTCACCTACGAAACTCCGTATTCGCAACTTGACCCAAATCTGACATTCGTTCCGCAGGTAGCGTTCGGGAACCGAGGACCACTCGCCAGAGAACCGGTCTGGTGGCTCGGGTTCTTCGCCGACTGGTTCCGCGATGAATTGATCCCGCCGTTCGCGCGGTTCTTCTGACGCCGCGCTCACCGCTCTTCACCTTGCCAAGGTGCCCCAGCTTCTACAGTGAAGGTACAATTACCACGTTGATCAATCTAGTGGAGGACACCGTGGCAGGAGCGCGGATCGAGCTGAGCTGCCCGAGTCGATCCGGTGCTGCAGTGCGGACTGATGCGACGACGTCCCGCTGAGCGATGCGTCTGGAGCCACAAGGCACTGGCCGAGTTCGTCGGGACGGCCTTCCTCGTCGCCGCGATCGTCGGGTCGGGCATCGCGGCCCAGCGTCTGTCACCAGGTGCCGTCGGGATCGAACTGCTCGAGAACACCCTTGCCACTGCGGCCGTGCTCGCGGCCATGATCCTTGCGCTCGGACCGGTGTCGGGCGCCCATCTCAACCCCGTCGTCACGCTCGTCGATCGCCTCTTCGGCGGCGTGTCGACGAAGGTCGCGTGCATCTACGTCACTGCGCAGTTCGCCGGTGGCGTCTCCGGGGCGATCGCAGCGAACACGATGTTCGGCGATGCCGCGGTCTCGCTCTCCACCCATCATCGCTCGAGCGGGCCGCACCTCTTCGCTGAGGCCATCGCCTCCTTCGGCTTCGTCCTCGTCGTGTTCAGCCTCACGCGATCCGGTCGCGCGCACCTGGCACTGTTCGCCGTCGGCGCGTACATCGCCGCGGCGTACTGGTTCACGTCCTCGACGAGCTTCGCCAATCCGGCGGTCGCCCTCGCCCGGATGTGTTCGAACACCTTCGCCGGCATCGCACCGGGATCTGTCGGCCCCTTCACGGGATTCGAGCTCCTCGGCGGCGCGTTGGGCGCGTGCTGCGTCGCCGTGCTCTATCCGCAGATGCGCCGTGGCGCCCAAGGCGTCGTCATCCCCCACGAGGAGGCCGTGTGACCAAGGAGAAGCCGGAGATCCTGTTCGTCTGCGTGCACAACGCCGGGCGCTCCCAGATGGCCGCTGCGCTGCTCGCGAGGTACGCGGGCGGCCGGGTGACGATCCGTTCAGCGGGCTCCGAGCCGGCTGACCAGTTGCATCCGGCGGTCGTCGAGGCGATGCGCGAGGTCGGCATCGATATCGCCGCCGAGCAACCGAAGTTGCTGACGAACGAGCTCGCGCAGGACGCGGACGTCGTCGTGACCATGGGCTGTGGCGACACCTGCCCCGTCTTCCCGGGAAAGCGGTATCTCGACTGGGAGCTCGAGGACCCCGCCGGGCTCGGACTTGATGACGTCCGCCGGGTCCGCGAGGAGATCGACGCGCGCGTCCGAGCCCTCGTTGCAGAGCTCGCCGCTGACGCCGCGGGCCCGGCGCCGCCTTCACGACCGAAACCGTTCAGCGACCGAAGGAGACCGATATGACCACGCGGGACGCGGATGAGATCAGAGAGGCGGCGCGCGCGCTACGCCGAGGCGGCCCGCGCGGCGGAGGCGTCGTGCTGCGGACCGGCCAAGGCGACGGAAGGTGTCTTCGGCCGCACGCTCTACGGGGAAGGCGAGGCCGACGTGCTGCCGGAAGCGGCCCTCGCCGCGTCGCTCGGCTGCGGCAACCCGACGCTCCTCGCCGATCTCCGCCCGGGCGAGGTCGTCCTCGATCTCGGCTCGGGCGGGGGGATCGACGTGCTGCTGTCCGCCCGTCGTGTCGCGCCGACCGGCATGGCCTACGGCTTGGACATGACGCCGGAGATGCTCGTCCTCGCGAGGCGCAATCAGGCCGACGCCGGCGTGACGAACGCCGAGTTCTTGGAGGGCACGATCGAGGCGGTTCCGCTGCCCGACGGATCGGTCGACGTCGTCATCTCGAACTGTGTCGTCAACCTGTCGGGGGACAAGCCCGCCGTGTTCCGCGAGGCGTTCCGCGTGCTGCGGCCCGGCGGGCGTCTCGCCATCTCGGACCCGAGTTTGACGACCTGAGCCTCGAATCTCATTGTCACAACGTCTTGACCAGGGAGTCCTTGTCGGAATTCGGTCGTTCGGATGCTCGGCGTAGGGGCGACAGATACTCGACATTCACTGACGTATCGCCTAGTCTCAATACGTGTTCGTGAAGACGACGGTACGCAGACGGGGCGACAAGGCCTACACGTACCTCTCCCTCGTCGAAGCGGTGCGGGTCGGGGGGAAGAACACCCACAACACGCTGCTGCGCCTCGGCGAGGTGAGCGAGCTGCGGGAGTCCGGCCAACTCGACCGGATCATCGCCGCGCTGTCCACCCACGCCGAGGGGTCCTGGGTCGCCTCCTCTTCCCTCGAGGCCGCCGGGGCGCCGTCTCTCGGCGGGGTCGCCGCGGTCGGGACCTACTTCTCCCGGCTCGGCCTCGACGAGCTGTTCGCGTCGCTCGGTGCGGCAAGGGGCTCGCGCCATCTCGAGGACACCGTCCTCGTGCTGCTGGCGAACCGCCTCCTCCGGCCCGTCTCCAAGCGCCGGACGATCCTCGAGTGGCTTTCCGACGTGGCGCTCCCCGCCGGCGTCGCGCCACCCTCGCTCGCCCAGTGCTACCGCGCCCTCGACGTGCTCTCCGCGGAGAAGGACGCCGTCGAATCCCACCTCTACCGGCGTCTCACGGACCTCGCCAACCTCGATCTCCGCCTCTGCTGCTACGACCTCACCTCGACCTACTTCGAGAGCACCACCCATGACTCGCCGGCATTCCCTTCCCGGGCCTTCGGCTACAGCCGCGACCACCGGGGCGACCGTCCCCAGGTGATGATCGGCCTCTTGGTCACCGGCGACGGAATCCCGCTCGCGCACCACGTGTTCCCGGGAAACACCAAGGACTCGGCAACCCTGCCCGGCGTCATGGCCGATCTCCAGTACCGCTTCGGCGTCGGCAAGATCGCCCTCGTTGCCGACCGGGGGCTCATCACCGAGGCGAATCTCGACGCCGTGAGCGAGGCCGGCTTCGACCACGTCTTGGCCACGCGCCTGCACCGCGACGCGGACGTCGCCGCCGTCCTCGAGTCTGCGCAGCGCGACGACGTGACCTGGGTCCCGGTGGAAGAGGGCCGTTCCTCGGCCTGTGAGATCGCGCACGGCGGACGCCGCTACGTGGTCGTCGACTCGCCCCGCGCCGCCGGCGTGACGACCACCGGCGGGAGGAGCTCCTTTCCCACGCTGAGGACGGATTGATCGCCCTCGAGGCCCGGGTACGGGCCGGCAAGCTCGTCGACCCGGCGAAGATCGGGGCCGCGGCGGACCGGATCCTGCGTGACTCGGGCGTCACGCGGCTGTTCACGACCACGATCCGTCCCGGGCGGTTCTCCTGGGCCTTCGACGACGAAGCCCTCGACTACGAGGAGCACGCCCTTGCCGGTCGCTACGTGATCACGACGTCGCTGTCACCGGCGGAGGCCTCGACGGCCCAGGTCGTCCGCCACTACCGGAGCCTCATGAACGTCGAGCGGCGCTTCCGTGTGCTGAAGGACTTCCTCTCGCTGCGGCCGGTCCACCACTTCACGGAGGAACGGGTGCGCGGTCACGTCGCACTCTGCGTCATCGCCGCGGTGATCGAGGCTGTGATGGGGAACGACCTCGCCCACGCGCAGGTCAACGATCCGGACCTTCCCGAGCAGACGATGACCCCGCGGCGCGCCATCGCCGAACTCGCCCGGATCCGCCTTCACCACATCGAGGCCGCAGGGCGCGAGATCGAACTCGTCACCCGGCGCAACGCCCTCCAGGCCAAGGTGCTGAAGGCCCTCGGTGTCGACACCTCGAGCTGGGACAGGGCCACGATCGCCTGAGCTGGGCAGATGTCCGCCCCGTAGTGGAAACACGACCCGCGCGCGCCCCGTCCCACCTGCAGTTACGTAAAGGGGTCGTCAAACTCGGGTCGGACGTCGTCATGCGCCGGGCCCTGCCCGAACGCCTGCAACGCGTGATCGGGCTCTGGACAGGCTGCATCGCCGGAGCGCTGCCCGAGACCGGCTACCGGGAGCAACTCGAGCACGCCGGATTCGTCGAAATCGCCATCGAACCGACCAACGTCTACGACCGGGAGGGCCTCAGCCGCATGGCCGAGGACGTCGCCGCGTCCGCAGAATCCCCCGACACGGTCGACATCGAGGCGACGATCGTCGAGCTGGAGGGCGCGGTGATGAGCGCCTTCGTCCGGGCTCGCAAGCCGAGCCCGTCGGGCCACGACGGTCGCTGACCTTTCAGCGCAGCTCGAGCTCGCCCGACGCGTACTCGACGTCGATCGGCTCGACGACGACCCGGCGCGGTCCGGGCTCGACCCGTCCGGCCACGAGGGCGTCCAGGCCGAGTCCCCGTGCGAGTTCGACGGCACGTGGGCCGGATCCCGGTGCGACGAAACAGGCGAAGCCCGCGCCCATGTTCAGCGTCGCGTGGGCCTCGGCCTTCGACAGCCCCGCCCGCTCGACGACGAAACCGAGCACCTCGGGGACGGCGGGCAGCCGTTCGACCCGGTAGGTGAGGTCCCGGTCGGCGCGCATCAGCTTGCGCAACCCGTGCCCCGTGATGTGGCTGAGGTAGTGCACGGGGACCGCCTCGTAAAGGAGGCGTTCGACGAGACCGACGTAGATCAAACCCGCGTCGAGGACGGCGTCACCGAAGAGGCGACCCGAGCCGAGCGGTGTCGCGAGGCCGTGCGGCAGCGTCGTCGCGACCGCGCGCACGAGGGAGGCACCGTTCTGGTGGAGGCCGCTCGACCCGACGAGCACGATCTCGTCGCCGACGCCGAGCGTCGAGCCGAGCACCGGTTCGAACCCCGTCGGCACCCAGCCGATGACGGACGCCGCGAGCTCGATCCCGTCCGGCGCGACGAGGCCCTGAAGCGTCGGCGACTCGCCACCTCCCCACGCGGCCCCGGCGTCGTGGCACGCCCGCGCGAACCCGGCGACGAGCGACGCCTGCCGGGTGCCCGTGTACCAGGACGCCGCGCCGGTCGCGAAGTAGGCGTTGACGACGAGCGGCAGCGCGCCGACGCAGCAGCAGTCGTTGACCGCGGCGGCGACGGTGTCGTAGCCGACCGCGTCGAAACGGTCGATCCCCGTCGCCGCCTCGAAGTCGCGCGCGACGAGCGATTTCGTGCCCAGGCATTCGAGGACGAACCCGTAGGTCGCGTCGCCGCAACGGATCACCGTCGCCGGCTCGCCGCGGCTCCGCTCGTCGATCGCGACACCGCGGGGATGCGCGAACGACGACGTCGCCCGGGCGGCCGCGACCGCCCGGCGCTTGGCGGCGTCGAGCGCGCCGTAGTCGACGCCCGCCTCGGCGTACGGGTCGCGCTTCCTCACGGCGCCGCGGTGGGACCGACCTGGGCGGCGATGGCGGCGAGCACGCCGTTCACGTAGCGGCCCGACTCCTCGGTCGAGAACTCCTGGGCGAGCTCGACCGCCTCGTCGATCGCGACCGCCGTCGGGACCCCGCCGCCGAAGACGAGCTCGTAGGTCGCGATCCGCAGCAGTTGGCGGTCGATCGCCGGCAACCGGTCGACCGACCACGCGGTGGCGTGGGCGGCGATCGCGGCGTCGATCGCCGCGAGATGGGCGCCCACGCCGCGCACGAGGGCGACGGCGTAGGGATCGGGCACGACGGGGAGCTCGTCGACCACGGCGTCGGGTGACATCCCCTTCGCCTCGGCCTCGTAGAGCAGGTCGAGCGCCCGCTCGCGGGCGCGACGGCGTGCACCGGTGGTCGACGGCCGCTGGCTACGCCCTCGTGAGGTACTCACCGGACCGGGTGTCGACTTTGATCCGGTCGCCCGGGTTGACGAAGAGCGGAACCTGGACGACGAGCCCGGTCTCGGTCGTCGCCGACTTGCGCGCGCCCGAGACGCGGTCGCCTTGCATGCCGGGTTCGGTGTCCGTGATCTCGAGTTCGACCGCCGCCGGCAGCTCGAGGTCGACGATCTCGGACTCGTGGAGCACGAGGATGACCGAGTTCCCCGCCTTCAGGTACGGAGCGGCGCTGCCCAGGGTGGCGGCCGGAACGGTCATCTGGTCGAACGAGACGTTGTCCATGAACACGTAGTCGGTCCCGTCGCGGTAGAGGAACTGCATCTCCCGCTTGTCGATCACCGCCTGCTCGACGCGCTCGTCGGCGCGGAAGGTGCGCTCGACGACCGCCTTGGTCCGCAGGTTCCGGAGCTTGGTGCGCACGAAGGCTCCGCCCTTGCCGGGCTTCACGTGCTGGAACTCGACCACCTCGAACAGTCCGTCGGAAAGGCCGAGCGCCATCCCGTTCTTCAGGTCGTTCGTCGACAGGGCCATCAGAGCGCGTAGTCCTTCGTCGTCTTGGTGAGCGACCGGCACCCGGACGCCGTCACGACCACGGTGTCCTCGATGCGGGCCCCGCCGTGTTCCACGAGGTACGCCCCGGGCTCGACGGTGACGACGGTGCCTTCCGGCAGCACGTCCTCGGACGCCGCGGCGAGCACCGGGGCCTCGTGGACCTCGAGACCGACGCCGTGGCCGGTCGAGTGGGTGAACGCCGCGGCGAAACCGGCCTCCCCGAGCGACTTGCGGCAGGCCTCGTCGACCGCCCCCCCGGTCGTGCCGGCCGCGACGGCGATGAGACCGGCGCGCTGGGAGGCCGCGACGGCGGCGAGAAGCGCGGCGTCGGCGGCCGACGGCTCGCCGACGCAGACCGTGCGGGTCATGTCCGAGTGGTAGCCGTCGAAGACGGCGCCGAAGTCCACGACGACGAGGTCGCCGGGCGAGATGACGCGGTCCGTCGGCTGGGCGTGCGGCAGCGCGCCGTTCGGTCCGCTCGCGACGATCGTCTCGAACGAAGCCCGCGCGGCGCCCCGGCGGCGCATCTCGAACTCGAGCTCGGCCGCGAACTCCGCCTCGGTCACGCCCTCGGTGAGGCGTTGCTTGGTCTGAGCGAACGCGACGTCGGCGATGCCGCAGGCCCGCTCGATCCGCGCGATCTCCCCCGCGTCCTTGACGAGGCGGATCGCCTCGACAAGCCCGGCGGTCGCGACGAGCTCGGACCGCACGGCGGCGGCAAGCTCGCTCTGGAACGCCCAGCTCACGGCTTTGGCCTCGAGGGCGATCCGGGCGAGGTTGCGGGTCACCGTCTCGATCGTCTTGATCTGCTTCGTCGAGTTGACCACCGCGAGCTCGACGTCGACCCCGGCCGTCGCCGTCTCGGCCGCGGCCTGGTCCTTGTAGCGCCCGTCGGTGACGAACAGGACCGCGCCGCGCCGTCACGAGGAGGATCGCGGCCGACCCGGAGAATCCGCTCAGGTAGCGGACGTTGGCGAGCGAGGTGACGAGGATCCCGCCGACGCGCTCTGCGTCGAGGCGCTCCCGCAGGCGCGCCAGCCGTGCCGGCACGTCCATCGCCGGGAGCTCCGCCCCGCCCGTCGCCCCTACGTCACGGACCACCTCGACGGCCATCCCTACTCCCTCCCCTCGTTGACGAGTCGCGCCGCGGCCTCGACCGCCAGCTCGTAGCCGAGCCCCCCGAAACCTGCGATCGCGGCGTCCGCGACCGGCGCGATGACCGACGTGCGACGCCACGGCTCCCGCGACGCGGGATGCGACAGGTGGAGCTCGACGATCTTCCCGTCGAACGCCGCCAGCGCGTCGTGGAGCGACCAACCGTAGTGCGACAGGGCGCCCGCGTTCACAACGATCGCCGCGACCCGGCCGCGGGCGCCGTGCACCGCGGCGACGAGGTCGCCCTCGTGCTCGCTCTGGACGTGCTCGAGCAGGAATCCCTGCCGCCGGGCGGCGCCTTCGGCCCGCCGGACGTGGTCGGCGAGCGTCGCCGCGCCGTAGACGGACGGCTCGCGTTCGCCGAGCAGTCCGAGGTTCGGACCCGAGAGGAGGAGGACGACTGGTTCGGTCACGCGGTCCTCGCTTTGACGTCCTGCGACGTGGCCCGGCCCGGCCCGGCGGCCTGCGTTGCGACGAGCGCGGACCGGACGAGCGCGGCGTCGACCTCCGGCACGAGCTCGACGCCGTGGGGGCCGTCGAGCACGAAACTGAGCCCGCTCCGGGTCTTTTTGTCCCGCGCCATGAACACCAGGAGCTCGTCGAGGTCGACCTCGGCGGGGATCGACGGGGAAAGGCCGTAGCGCTCGACGACGGCCACGTGGCGCTCGACGTCGGCGGCGCCGATCCGGCCGAGCGCCGCCGCCAGTCGTGCCGCGAAGACGAGGCCGATCGCGACGGCTTCGCCGTGCCTGATCGACAAGTCGGGCGCGCCGGTCTCGGCGAATCCCGCCGCCTCGAGCGCGTGGGCGAGGGTGTGACCGTAGTTGAGGGTCACCCGCCGGCCGGTGTCGCGCTCGTCGAGGCAGACGATCGCCGCCTTCGCCGCGACGCAGGACGCGACCTGGTCGACGAGCGGCAGCCCGTCGAGCTCGGCGACGCCGAGACACTCGTACTTCGCCATCTCGCCGAGCCCCGACCGCCACTCGGCCTCGGGAAGCGACGAGAGCGTGTCGGTGTCACAGAGCACCGCGCTCGGCTGCCAGAACGACCCGACGAGGTTCTTGCCCTCGGGCAGGTTGACGCCGGTCTTGCCGCCGATCGCGGCGTCCACCTGGGCGAGCAGCGTCGTCGGCACGTGGATGACCGCCACCCCCCGGTGGTAGCAGGCCGCGGCGAAGCCGGCGACGTCGGTGACGACGCCGCCGCCGACGGCGACGACGACGTCAGCCCGGGTCAGTCCGGCGGCAGCGAAGCCCCGGCACAGCTCCTCGATCGTGCGGAGCGTCTTCGCCGACTCGCCGGGGCCGATCGCGAACTCGACCTCCTCGACACCGGCGGAGACCGCGACGTTCACGCCCGCCTGCGTGACCACCGCCGCGCGCGCGGCCCCGGATGGGATGACCGATCCGAGCAGGTGGCGCGCCCCGGTCCGACGACGACCTCGTAGGGGTGTGCGGGCAGCGCGACCCCGATCCGCCGCTGGATGGCGTGGAGCACGGCGGTGACCGTCGCCTCCGCCTCGAAGGTGTCGACGTCGACGATCTCGTCGGCCACCGCCTCGTAGAGCGCGCGGCGTTCCGGCTCGAGGCGCGCGAGCGCGGCGGCGGGGTCGGTTGCGAGGAGCGGTCGGCCAACGCCCTCCCCGAGGCGTTCCGCGAGCGTGGCGACGCTCGCCCGCAACCAGACGACGCGTCCTGCCGCGGTGATCGCGGCACGGTTCGCCGGGTCGAGGACCGCGCCGCCGCCGGCGGCGATCACCGACGGGGACGGCGCCGCGACCGCCTCAGCGAGGATCGCCGACTCGACGGCACGCACCTTTTCCTCGCCCTCGGCCGACCAGATCTCCGCGATCGTCCTGCCCGTCGTCGCGGCGATCTCCTCGTCGGTGTCGAGGAACCGCCGACCGAGCAGCGCGGCGAGGCGTCGGCCGGCGACGGACTTGCCGGCGCCCATCATCCCGACGAGCACGACGTGGCCGCGGTCCCTGCGCACGAGGGCCGTCATCGGCGCCCCGAACTCCCGCTGATCGCTTCCCTCCCGGCGGCGGACGGGGTGGAGCCGAGCGCGGCGACGAAGCCGTCGCGGTTGCGGACGAGCTCGGCGAGCGAGTCGCCGCCGAACTTGCGCAGCGCCTCGGAGGCGAGCACGAACGCGACCATCGCCTCGGCGACGACTCCCATCGCCGGAACGGCGCTGACGTCGGTGCGCTCCTTGAACGAGAGCGTCCCCTGCTTCGTCGCGACGTCGACGGTCGCGAGCACCGGGCGGTTGAGCGTCGCGAGCGGTTTCATCACGGCCCGGACGACGAGCAGACCGCCCGTCGAGATCCCGCCTTCGATCCCGCCGGCGCGGCTCGTCTCGCGCCGGTAGGTCGCCCCCGGCTCGTCCCAGAAGATGGCGTCCTGTGCCTCGGAGCCCCGCCGGCTCGCGATCGCGATGGCCTCGCCGATCTCGACCGCCTTCACGGCCGGGATGCTCATCAGGGCCTGGGCGAGCAGGCCGTCGAGGCGGCGGTCCCAGTGGGCGTGGCTGCCGAGCCCGACGGGGACGCCGTAGCCGAGGACCTCGGCGACGCCACCGAGCGAGTCCCCCTCCTTGGCGGCGGCCTTGATCTCGCCGACCATCGCCTCGCTCGCGGCCGCGTCGAAACAGCGGACCGCCGAGGCGTCGACGGCGGCGAGATCCTCGGGACGCGGCCGCACGCCGGGGGGCGCCGACGCCCCGCCGATCGCGAGGACGTGGCTCACGATCGCCATGCCGAGCTCCGCAAGGAGCGCCTTGGCGAGCGCGCCCGCCGCGACACGGGCCGCGGTCTCCCGAGCCGACGCCCGCTCGAGCACGTCGCGGGCGTCGGCGAAGCCGTGCTTCTCCATCCCGGCGAGGTCGGCGTGGCCCGGGCGTGGCGCGGTGAGGATCGTCGCCGGCTCGCCGGGCTCGGCCGACATCTCCCGCTCCCATTTCGGCCACTCGGTGTTCGCGATCTCGATCGCGACCGGCGAGCCGAGCGTCCGGCCGTGACGCACGCCGCTGACGATGACGACCTCGTCGCGCTCGACGCGCATGCGGGGGCCCCGCCCGTAGCCGAGCCGCCGTCGGGCGAGCTCGACTCGGATCTCGTCGATCGTGAACGGCAGCCCGGCGGGCAGGCCCTCGACGATGACGACGAGCGCACGACCATGGGATTCCCCGGCCGTGAGGAAGCGGAGCATTGGTGAAATCTACCGTCTCGCCTTCTCCGCCTGAGATGCGAGACGCCGCGCTACTTCTTCGCCGGTTCGAAGTAGGGGTTGCGGCCGTCCTGGTGCGCGGTGACGTCGACGACGTCGACGATCTCCGGGACCGCCTGTTGGATCGCCACGCTGATCCCCTGGCCGAGCGTCACCGCCGCGAGCCCGCAGCCCTGGCAGCCGCCGGACAGCCGCAGGTAGGCGACGCCCTCGTCGACGGCGACGAGGTCCGCCCGGCCGCCGTGGAGGGCGATCTGCGGGTTGACCTGCTCTTCGAGCACGGCGATCACGGCGCGGGCGAGCGGGCCGGACACGTCACCCTGGGCGGCGGGCGCGGCCGGCGCCGGCCGCGGCACGTTCGGGTTCACCATGACGAGTCCCTGCTCGGCGAGATCGAGCGTCGCGCCGCGCACCTTGTCGACGCTCTCGCCCCCGACGACGACGGTGAGCTCGCCGTGCTGGCAGAGAACGTCGCGCGGCGCGGCGTCGACGAGCGCCTCGAACCACATCTCGTAGACGTAGGCGCCGTTCGCCGACCCGGTCACCTCGACGAAGAGCGCCAGGCCCTCCGGGTCCTGCTCGGCCGCGCGGGCCTCGAGGATCGAGGCGCGCGCCGCGTCGGTGACGGCGAGCACCGCTGCGGGGCGCAGAGGATCGCCCGCGTCGTCGCTCATCTCGCCATGGTAGGGGCGGGACCCGGGCCGACAAGCGCACCGCGCCGGGGACCGCCGACAAGCCGTCATGATGGTGCCATGACACGCGTCCTCCTCGTCCTGCCGTCGTCGACGTACCGCGCCACGGAGTTCCTCGCCGCCGCCGATCGGCTGGGGCTCGACGTCGTGACAGGATCGGACGTGCCCCAGGCGATGGCCGGCTCGTCGCCGGAGCGGTTCCTCGTCCTGCCGCTCGACGACCCGGCGGCGACGGCCGACGCCGTGGCCTCGTTCCACTCGGTGACGCCGCTCGACGCCGTCGTCGCCGTCGACGACGCCGGCGCCCTCGCCGCGGCTGCCGCGGCCGAGCGGCTCGGCCTCGCCAAGAACCCGCCGGCGGCCGTCGCCGCGACGCGGGACAAGGCGGCGATGCGGCGGCTGCTGCGCGACGCCGGCGTCAGCCAACCGCGCTTCGAGGTCGTCGGGGCGGGCGCCGACGAGCCCGACGCCGTCGCCGCGGCCGGCGCCCGGCTCGGGTTCCCGGTCGTCGTGAAGCCGTGCTCGCTCGCCGCGAGTCGGGGCGTCATCCGCGCCGACGACGCGGTCCGGGCGCGGGCCGCCGCCGCGGCCGTGCGCCGGGTCGCGAACGACGCCGGGAGGCCCACGACCGAACCGCTCCTCGTCGAGGCGTTCGTCCCCGGCGACGAGGTGGCCGTCGAAGGGCTGCTGTCCGCCGGACGCCTCGAGGTGCTCGCCATCTTCGACAAGCCCGACCCGCTCGACGGCCCGTACTTCGAAGAGACGATCTACGTCATGCCGTCCCGCCATCCCCGCCACCTCCAGGAGGCACTCGGGGCGACGGTGGCGTCGGCCTGCGCCGCGCTCGGCCTCGTCGACGGCCCGGTCCACGCCGAGGCTCGCCTGGCACCGCCCGACTCGCTGCCCGGCGGGCGGGTCGTCGTCCTCGAGGCTGCGGCGCGCACGATCGGCGGGCGTTGCTCGAAGGCGCTCCGCTTCTCGTCGGGCCGTTCCCTCGAGGAGATCGTGCTTGCGCACGCGATCGGCCGAGACGTCGACCTGGCGAGCGCCCGGATGCCGGGCGCCTCGGGCGTGATGATGCTTCCCATCCCCGTCTCGGGCCGCTTCGCCGGGATCGACGGCGCCGCGTCCGCCCTCGCGGTGCCGGGGGTGTGGGGGCTCGAGGTCACCGTCCCCGTCGGCGGGACGCTCACGGCGTGGCCGGCCGGCGACCGCTACCTGGGGTTCCTGTTCGCCCGGGCCGAGCGACCCGAACAGGTCGAAGAGGCCCTGCGGCGCGGCTTCGCGGCGCTCGCCGTGCGGGTCGACGCCAACGTCGCCGTCGGGGCGAGCGCTTGAGCCACATCCTTCTCGTATCGACCTACGAGCTTGGCGCGCAGCCGCTCGGGCTCGCCTGGCCCGCGGCCGAGCTCGTCGCACGTGGTCACGAGGTCCGCACGGTGGACCTCTCGGTCGAGCCGTGGCCGGCGGCCGGGGTCGCCTGGGCCGAGGCCGTCGCCTTCTCCGTGCCGATGCACACCGCCCTGCGGCTCGCGCTGGCGGCGGTCGACCGGCTGCGCGCCTCACGCCCCGGCGTGCCGGTCGCGCTCTACGGCCTCTACGCCCCGGTGGCGACGGCGACCGGGGCGCTCCGGGAGGGCGACCTCGCGACCGCCGGCGAGGTCGGCGAGACCCTCTCCGCTTGGCTTGCCGGTCGGGACCCTGCGCCCGGACCGCACGCCGCGGTCGTCGCCCTCGGCCGGGCCCGGACGGCCACGGCCGACGGCGTGCCGCGGCGCACGGGCCTCCCGGGCCTCGCGGCCTACGCCCGCCTCGTCACGGCCGACGGCGAGCAACCCGTCGGGACGGTCGAGGCGAGCCGTGGCTGCAACCATCGCTGCCGGCACTGCCCGGTGCCCGTCGTCTACGGCGGGCGATCGCGCGCCGTCGCCGTCGAGTCGGTGCTCGCCGACGTCGACACGCTCGTCGCCGCCGGGGCCGGCCACGTCCGTTTCGCGGACCCCGACTTCCTCAACCGCCCGGCCCACGCCCTCGCCGTCGCCCGGGGGATGCACGCCGGGCACCCGGATCTCAGCTTCGACGCGACGATCAAGGTCTCGCACCTCCTGCGCCACCGAGACGTCGTCGCCGAGCTCGCCACGCTCGGCCTCGCCTTCGTCGTCTCCGCCTTCGAATCGACGAGCGACACTGTGCTGCGCCGGCTGGGAAAGGGCCACACGGCGGCGGACGCGAGCCGCGCCGTCGCCGCGTTGCGCGCCCACGGCGTCGAGATCCGACCGTCGTTCCTCCCCTTCACGCCGTGGACGAGCCGCCAGGACGTCGTCGACATCGTCGATTTCGTCGCGGCGCACGACCTCGTGGCGAACGTCGACCCGGTCCAGTACTCGATCCGCCTCCTCATCCCGCCCGGCTCGCTCCTGCTCGCCGAGCGCGACCCCGTGCTCGCCCGCTGCCTCGGTGACCTCGACGCCGCTTCGCTCGGTCATGGCTGGTCGGCCGACGACCCGGTACTCGACGAACTCCAGGCGGCGCTCGCGGCGCGCGTCGAGGCCGCGGCCACGTCGGGCGAGCCGGCCGAGGCGACCTACGCCGCGGTGCGCGCCGACGTCTTCGACCACCTCGGCCGGCGTGACCCGGGTCCGCCGGGGCTCGTCGTCGCGCCCGGCCCCGCCCCGCGACGGCGGCCGCGTCTCAGCGAACCGTGGTTCTGCTGCGCCGAGCCGACGCGCGATCAGCTCGCCGGTGTTGGGGCGGCGCCGGTAGCGTGCGTCCCATGTCCATCCCCGACGACGCACACGAGTGGGTGAGCTTCGGCGATCCTGAAGAGGACCGCACCTGGGTCATCGACGCGACGTTCCTCACGAGTGCCTGGAAATGCATCTACTTCAAGGGCTGCCAGGGGGTCCTCACCGGACCGGCGCCGGAGCTCGCCGAAGGCTGCTGCAGCTACGGTGCCCACCTCTCGGACCGGAAAGACGCCCGACGCGTCGAGGCGGCCGCCGCGAAGCTCCACGCCACCCAGTTTCAGCACATCGGGCGCGCCCGACGCGTCGGCGTGCTCAAGCGCCAGGGCGAGGACCTGACGACGCGACTCGTCGACGGGGCCTGCATCTTCCTCAACCGGCCCGGCTTTCCCGGGGGTCCGGGGTGCGCCCTCCACCGCGCCGCGCTCGAGGCGGGCGTGGCGCCGCGCCTGTACAAGCCCGACGTCTGCTGGCAGCTCCCGGTGCGCCGCGAGGACGCGACCGACGAAGCCGGCCACGTCACCTCGACCGTCACGCAGTGGGAACGGCGCCACTGGGGACCGGCCGGCGATGAGTTCCACTGGTGGTGCACCGAGGCCCCCGAGGCCTTCGTGGCGGCCCAGCCCGTCTACGTCAGCCTCGCCGACGAACTCGGCGCGCTCGTCGGACCGGCCGTGTACAAGATGATCGCGGCCTACCTCGACGAGCACGCCGTCCGGCGCGCGCCCCTGCCGCACCCCGCCGTGCGACGGGCGGGGGGTCAGGTCAGGTCTTCGGCTTCTTCCTCGGGTTCGTCAGACTCGTAGAGACACCAGGTCGCGTGGTCCTCTTCGGGACCCGCGCCGCATTCGGGGCAAGGCTCCACAACGACCTCGACCGCACGCTTCAGGCTGCGCGCTTCTTCGAAGCGCCGGTGCCGTCCCTTTTTCACGAGCCACTCCCCGCTTGCAGGAGGACGCGTCGCCCGCGGCCACTCTCCGCCGCGACACCACGTCGGGTCCCAGTCCAGGGCCCTGTTGCGACGTGCAGCATACCGCCCGAGTCCTGGCACGACCCGCCACGCCCGCCGGGTCGTGCCACCGGTAGCCTTGCCCCGTGCCCGAAGCCTTCGATCCCGCGGCGATGGTGGCGCGGTTTCGCGAGCGCGCGGCGGTGGTCCGGCGGCGGGGGATGCCGCCGGTCGAAGGTGCCGAACGCCGTCGCATCGTCGAGCAGATGGAGTTCGACTACATGGACTTCGCGATGGTCGGCGACGCCGACGCCACGCTCGCCGAGGGGATCCTCACGCTGACGATCGACCTGCGGCCGTCACCGGCGCCTGCGCCCCGCCCCGTCGACCAGCCGGAGTGAGCGGAGCGAGCCCTCCGGCGGCGCGGTCCGACAACGGGGAACTCGCGTCGCTGGCCGCCGACGGGCGCGACAGCGGCCCCGGGCCGGAGCCTCGAACGCGTCGGGCCGTTCCTCGCGACCTTCACCGAGCACGACGCCAACCCCTATCTCAACCACGCGATCCCCGACGGCGGCGCGCAGCCCTCGGCTGACGAGGTGGCGACGCTCGTCGCGGCGTTCGAGCGACGGAACCGCGTCGCGCGCGCCGGGTACTCCGCCGCCTGCCGCCCGCGTTCGGCGCCGCGCTCGCGGCGGCGGTTTCGTCAGCGAAGCGGTCCTCGCGCTCTTGGCGGCCGGCCGCGGTGACCTTCGCAGCGGCGAATTCGCCTGCAGTTCACGGTCCGGCGGCCGGTGACACCCGGCGAGCTCGTCGCCGCGGCCCGGGTGCAGGGCGCGGCGTTCGGCCAGACGCCGCCGCCCGCTCCGGGCGGGCCGACCTCTCCCCCGGGTCGTCGCCGCGGGCGGTTGCGTCGCCGCGGCCATCGAGCCCGGCACGGCCGCGTCGTCGGCACCGGGACCTGTTCGGCGGTCCGGCGGGGCTTCGGCGAGATCGCCGGCAACGCCGTCGACGAGGCCCGCCGCGGTCGCCGGGTCGCCTCGTCGCTCACCGCCGCGCTCGCGCGCTGGGCCCGCGCGGCCGGCGCCGATCTCGTCTTTCTCAACCCGGGGGAGCGGCCGCCGCCCGCCGCCACGCCCAGGTGGGATGCCTCCGGATCGGCGGAGGGACCGACTCCTCGCGGCGCCGCCGGCCCGAGCTGCCGCAGCCGGCTAACCCGGATACCGGCGGTGCGAGCGCTCCTCCAGGACGAGCGAGCCCTCCTCGAGCGCGAGCGCGGCCTGCCCGGTGACGAGGCGGGCGAGCGGCTCGCCGACGATCTCGTGGCGCCACGAGGCCGTGAGCCGACCCTCGGGCGGCTGCTGGAGGAAGCCGACGACGTCGGCCCGTGTCGCGAGCAACCCCGGGTCGATCTCGAGCTGGCGGGCGAGCTCGCCGGCGAAGGCGAGCGCGAGCGCCACCGCCGGCCTGGCGACCGAGTTCCCCTCGGGGCCGGGTGGCAGGTGGATCGCCTCGGGCGGGAGCCTGGCCCCCTCGGCGACGGCCGCGAGCAGCTCCGCCACGACCGGCTCGCCGAGATTGCGCAGGTCGAGGTTGCGCACGTGCTCGAGGTCTGCCCGGCCCTGCGGCGGCCGGTGGGCGATCGCCGCCAGCGCGAGGTCGGAGAGCACGAATCGAACGGGCCGGTCGAGCGCCTGAGCACGCCGCTCGCGCCACGCCGCCACCGACTGGGCGACACCCCGTTCGGCACCGCGCAGCTGACGCGCCTGGCGCAGCTTCCACCAGGCCTCCTCCGGGACGAGGGGCAGGCGCGCCCGCTGGAGGAAGGCGGCGCACTCCTCCTCGGCCCAGCCGAGCCGCCCGCGCGCCACGAGCCGGTCGGCGATGACGCGATGGAGCTCGACGAGGTGGGCGACGTCGTGCGCCGCGTACTGGCACTGCTCTGCGCTGAGCGGCCGGCGCGTCCAGTCCGTCAGCTGGTCGCCCTTCTCGAGGCGCAGCCGCAACAGCTTCTCGACGAGCACGACGAGCGAGGGCGTCGACAGGCCGAGGAACCCCGCCGCGAGCTGCGTGTCGAAAAGCCGCGCCGGGGTGGCACCGCACGCCCGCTCGAGGACCTCGAGGTCCTGGTCGGCGGCGTGAACGACGGCCAGTCCCGGACCGGAAAGCACGGCGGCGAGGGGCGCGACGTCGACGGCGAGCGGGTCGACGAGCGCGATCCCACCGTGCCAGGCGACCTGGAGGAGGGCGAGCCGGGCGAAGTAGCTCCTCTCACGGTGGAACTCGGTGTCGAGCGCGTACTCGTCGGCGCCCCCGAGCTCGTCGACGAGAGCGCCGAGCGCGACCTCGTCGGCGACGTAACGGAGTTCGATAGGTGGCGGCCGGTGCGGGCGCCCACCGGCACGCGGCGCCGTTGCCAATCCGTTCAGCCCCCGTAGCTCATGCGGGTGTCCTCGACGCGCAGCACCTCGGCTTCGCCGGCCCCGCTGGGCCCGAAGGCGGCGTCGACGACCTCGCCGACGAAGAGCGAGTGCGAGCCGAGCATGACCGTCCGCTCGAGTCGGCAATCGAGGAAGGCGACCGCCCGGGCCAGGACCGGTGCCCCGGTCCCAGGCGCGTCGGCGTAGGCAACGCCGTTCAGCGTGCGGGCGGCCCGGTCGTCGCGCGCCGGCTTGACGAACTTGCGGACGAGCGCCCGGTCCTCGCGGGCGAGCAGCGAGACGGCGAAGCACCCGCCCGTCTCGATCAGTTCGTGGGTGCGCGCCGCCGCCTCGACGACCACGCCGACGAGCTTCGGCTCGACGCAGAGCTGAACGACGAGGTTCGCCGTCATCATGTTGCGCTCGCCGGCCGCGAGCGAGCCCACGAGGTACAGACCCGTCGGCATCCGCCACAGCACACGCCGGCGGATCCGGTCGTAGTCCTCGGGGTCGGCGCCGGGGGGGAATGGCCCGACGAGCTTCGCCGTGTCTGCCACGACGGGGACCCTACCCGCGAACCGCCGGCCCGCCCGTCCCCGCGACCAGGGCCGAGCGTCTACCGTCGCGCCGTGACCCCGACCGGACGAAACGCCGCCTTCGACGATCAGCTCGACGACTGGCTCGCCCACGAGTTCGAGGTGTCCCCGGTGACGGCGACCGCGCTCGGTGCCGACGGCGCGCACGACGCGATCGACGACCTCTCGGCGGCGGCCTTCTCGCGGCGGGTGTCCGACGACGCGACCTGGCTCGCCCGGATGCGCGCCGTCGACGGCGCATCACTCGCACCCGAGCAGAAGATCGACCGGGCCGCGGTCGTGGCCGAGCTCCGCGGCCGACAGGTCCTCGAGTCGTGGCGCGCCTGGCAAAGGGACCCGTCGGTGTACCTCGACCCGTGCTTCGACGGGATCCTCAGCCTCGTCATCCACCGCTCCTTCCCCGAGGCGGAGCTGGCCCGCTGCACGGCGGGCCGCCTGCGCGCCATGGCGGGCGCGCTCGAGACCGGACGGGCGAACCTCTCCGCCGAGCTGGCGAGCCCGCTGATCGTCGGCCGCGCGATCGGTCAGTGCGAGGCGGCGATCCCGTATTTCCAGGAGATGCTGCCCGCCGAGTTCGCCCACCCGACGTCCCGCGCCGAGGTCGCCGCCGCCGCAGCGGGGGCCGCCGATTCGTTCCGGGGTTTCCTCGCCTTCCTCACCGAACTGGCCACCTCGGCGCGGGGCGGCTACGCCATCGGCGAGGAGCGCTACTCGGCACTGCTGCGCGAGCGGGAGCTGCTCGGCTGCGGCGCCTCGGATCTGCGCGCCCGGGGCCGGCACGCCCTCGACGAACTCGAGTCGGAGATGAACGCGCTGGCCCGGGGGATCGAGCCGGACGCCGCGACGTGGCGTCCCGTCTTCGCGGCGATGAGCGAGGACCGCCCCGCGACCTTCGAGGAGATGCGCCGGCGCTACGAGGACGAGACGAGGAAGGCCCGCGGCTTCCTGCGCGACAACGGCCTCGTCAGCTTCCCCGAGGGCGAGGTGTGCCAGGTCGAGCCGACGCCGCCGTTTCTGCGCCCGATCATCGCCGTCGCCTCGTACGTCTCCCCCCCGGCTTTCCGCCCCGGCCGCGTCGGGCACTTCCACGTGCCGTGGCCCCCCGCGGGGACGACACGCGCCGACAACGCGCAGCGTCTTGCCGCCAACAACGTGCACGTCATCCCCACGATCACCGTCCACGAGGCCTACCCCGGCCATCACTGGCACCTCACCTCGATGAAGGCGTCGACCCGCCGGGTCCGCCAGTTCGTCCACTCCCCGTACTTCGCTGAGGGTTGGGCCCTCTACGCCGAGAGCATGATGCGCGAGCAGGGCTACTTCGCGGATCCGCGGGCCGAGCTCGGACAGCTGAACGCGCGGATCTTCCGGGCCGCGCGCATCGTCGTCGACACCGGGCTCCACATCGGGGACCTCGGCGTCGACGAAGCCGTCGCCTTCATGGAGGCGAACGCCGGGCTGCCCGAGCCCATCGCCCGCGCCGAGGTCAGCCGCTACTGCGCCTGGCCGACCCAGGCGCCCTCGTACCTCACCGGGAGCCTCGAGATCGAGAGGATCCGGAAGCGCTATCTCGCCGCCGGACGGGGCGACCTGCGCGCCTTCCACGACGAGGTCGCCGCGACGGGGTGCCTGCCGCTCGCCCTCGCCGAGGAGGCGCTCGGCCTGGCGGCGTGACCGCCCCGCTCAGCCGAAGCGCACGAGGTGGAGCTCGCGCCGCCCGCGGCGCAGCACGATGTAGCGCCCGGCGATCAGGTCGGACCCGCCCAGGCGCGCGTCGAGTGCCACCCGGCGGTTGTTCACGTAGGCGCCGCCCTGGGCGATCGCCGCGCGCGCCGCGCTCTTCGAGGTGACGAGGCCCGACGCCGTCAACGCGTCGACGACGTCGAGGCCGTCGCCCGCGAGGGAGTCGACCGGCATCGTCGAGGACGGCGCGTCGGCGAACACCTCGAGCAGGGTCCGCTCGTCGAGCGCGGCGACGTCCTCCGAGTACAGCGCCTCGGCCGCGCGTTCGGCCCGCACCGTCTCGGACTCGCCGTGCACGAGCGTGCAGACCGCCCGCGCGAGGCTCCGCTGGGACTCCCGGGACTCCGGCCGGTCATCCGTTGCTGCGTCGAGGGCGGTGATCTCGTCGTGGGAAAGGAACGTGAAGTACCGCAGGTACGTGCCGACGACGCTGTCCTCGACCCGGTAGAAGTACTGGTAGAGCGCGTACGGGCTCGTCCTGCGGGCGTCGAGGTAGAGCGCGCCCGCCTCGGTCTTGCCGAACTTCGTCCCGTCGGGCTTCGTCACGAGCGGCGTGGTGAGGGCGTAGGCCGTCTCAGCGCGCAGCTTGCGGATGAGCTCGACGCCCATCGTGATGTTCCCCCACTGGTCGCTCCCCCCCATCTGGACCCGGCAGCCGAACTCGTCGAACAGGTGGAGGAAGTCGTAGGCCTGGAGCAGCATGTAGCTGAACTCGGTGTACGAGATGCCCTGGTCCGGTCGGCCGAAGCGCGTCCGCACCGACTCCTTCGCCACCATCTGGTTCACGGTGAAGTGCCTGCCGACGTCGCGCAGGAAGTCGAGGTACGACAGCTCACCGAGCCACTCGCCGTTGTCGACGACCAAGGCGGCGTGGCCGGACGCGGGAGAGAAGTCGAGGAAGCGCTCGAGCTGCGGGCGGATGCCGGCGAGGTTGGCCGCGAGCTCGTCGCGCCCGATGAGCGGGCGCTCCTCGGCCCGCTCGCCGGGATCGCCGATGAGCCCTGTCCCACTCCCGGCGACGGCGATCGGCCGGTGACCGGCGAGCTGGAGCCGGCGCAGGTTGCACAGCTGCAGGAGATTGCCCACCTGCAGACTGTCGACCGTCGGGTCGAAACCGACGTAGACGCTCTCGCCACCGGCGTCGAGTCGCGGGAGCAGGGCCTGGTCGCTCACCTGCAGGACAAGTCCGCGCCACGCGAGATCTTCCCAACAGGTCGGCATGGCTTCAGCCTGCCACAGGCGCCGGGCGGGCAGCCGACCGGGCGCGCGCCGCCGGGCGCGCGCCGCCGGCGATCCGCGTCGGCTAGAAACGCCGGATGAACTTGCCCGACTGGAGCGCCCTCTCGGCGCGGCTCGGCGCCGCCCTCCACCTCGCGGCCGCGCCGGTCGCGATCACGTTCTCGCCGGAACCGCCCGCCGACGTCGCCCGCTTCGACGAGCCCCTCTCGGCGCCGACCACCGACGGCCGGACGGGACGCGTCCCGGCGGGCTGCGTGTTCTGGATCCGGGGTGCCACCGCCACCTTCACGACGGTTCCCGAGGACCACGGCAACTGCAGCGTCGGTCGCGTCACCCACGGACTCGCGACGCTCGCCGAGGTCGCAACCAACGAGGACGTCGCGACGCTCCTCGGCTCGGGTTGGGTGACGGAGCGCGACGCCGCCGGCCTGCCCTCGGTCTCCGGACGCCCGGGCGCCGTCACCTATGGGCCGCTCGCCGACACCCCGCCGGGGGTCCGGCCCGACGTCGTCCTCCTGCGCGTGAACGGCCGCCAGCTGATGGTGCTGTCCGACGCGATCCCCGGCCTCCTCATCGGCGGCAAGCCCCAGTGCCACATCGTCGCGATCGCCAAGGAGCAGCGCCTCCCGGCGGCGAGCGTCGGCTGCGCCCTGTCCCGGGTCCGGACCGGCATGGCGCCCGAGGAGATGACCTGCGCGCTCCCCGCCGCGGACCTCGAACGGCTCGTCCGCGCCATCGAGCGCACCGCCGAGACCGACTCGGTCGTCGCGCGCTACGCCGCCACCGACGCGCGGCGCTTCGCCAGCTAGCTCGCGCTCCCGAGGGCCCGGTCGACCGCGGCCACGACGGCGCTCTCCAGCGCGGCGTGGACCGCGACGTTCGCCGCGCGTTCGGTCCGCACGACGACGAGCTGGATGCCGCGCCCGGCGCCCGCGTCGGCGAGAACCGCCGAGAACTCGGCCGGCGACGCGGCCTGGTGCACGCGACAACCGAGCGCCGTGCCGACCGCGGCGAGGTCCGGGGACTGCGGGGCCGCGAGGGCCCGCTCGAACAAGCCCGTCTCGAGGTCCGGCGCATAGGGCAGGAAGGAGAAGATCCCGCCGCCGGCGTTGTCGACGACGACGACGGTCGCGTCGACGACCCCCTCGTGCGCGCCGCGCACGAGGGCCGACAGGTCGTGGAAGAACGCGAGGTCGCCGAGCAGCCCGAAGCTGCGGCCCGTGCCGCGGGACTTCCCCGCGGAGACGCCGGAGGCCGCCACGCCGAGCACGGTCGAGACGACGCCGTCGATGCCGTTCGCCCCCCGGTTCGCGAACACCGTCGGTGCGCCCTCCCGCGGGCGGGCGTAGGCGTCGACGTCGCGGATCGGCATCGACGAGGAAACGACGAGCCTCGAGTGGGCGGGCACGTCGGCGACGAGGCGACGCGCCACCCCCGGTTCGGTGAGTTCGCCGCTCCCGCCGAGCACCTCGTCGATGGCGAGCTGGGCCGCGGCCTCCGCCGAGTCCCAGGCGTCGAGCCACCCGGCGGGGCGCTCACCCGAACCGGCGAGCGCGTCGGCGGCACGGCGGCACAGCGTCCCCGGGACGGCTCGCAACACGACCCCGGCGACACGGCCGGGGTCGCCGAAACGTCCGGAGGGATCGACGAGGACGTGCGACGCGCCGCGGCCGGTGAGCGCGGCCTGCCAGCTCGCGAGGGCGCGGCTCGCCGGCGGCGCGCCGACGTGGAGGACCACTTCCGGCCGCAGCGGACCGAGCGCCGCCCGGCTCGCGACGGCGCCCTCCCAAGCCGCGACGACCCCGCGACCGGGCAGGCGTGGGAAGGCGAGGGCGTCGGCGAGCACCGGCCAGCCGGCGGCAGCCGCCAGCGCGCGGACGCCGGCGGGATCGCCTCGGGCCGCCCCGCGGCCGGCGACCACGACGCCGCGCCGGGCGGGGCCGATCTCGGCGAGGAGCCGCGCGACGGCGGCCTCGGGCGCGTCGTCGCCGGCGACGACGTCGTGCCAGGGACGCCCCCCAGGCCGACCGGGCGGAACTTCGTCCGGGACGCCGCCGAGCGGCTCGCGGAAAGGCAGGTTGGCGTGCACGGGACCCGGTCCCCGGGGGCCGCTGCTCGCCTCGGCGACCAGCCGGCTCGCGAAAGAACGCCAGTGCCGGCGACCGTCGACGTCGGGCACCCCCGGGTCGGCGAAGAAACGGGCGGCTCGCCCGTAGAGGTGCTGCTGGTCGATCGTCTGCGCGGCGCCGACGTCGCGAGCCTCGGGCGGACGGTCCGCCGTGCAGACGACGAGCGGCACGCCGGCGAGGTCGGCCTCGACGACGGCCGGGTGGAGCTCGACCGCCGCGGTGCCGCTCGTCACGACGACGACGACGGGACGCGCCGAGGCGAGGGCGAGCCCGACCGCGAAGAACCCCGCCGAGCGCTCGTCGAGCCGGACGTGGACCCGGATGCGGTCGTCGCCGCAGAGCCCGAGCGCGAGCGGGCTCGAACGCGACCCCGGAGCGATCACCGCGTCGGTGACGCCGGCGCGCGCCCACTCGTCGACGAGCGTCGCCGCGAAGCTCGCCTGTAGCGTCACGGCCGATGCCCCCGCCCCGACGCGACACCGAGGGCGACGAGGCGCGCGCCCTCGCCGTGGTGCGCGCCGGTTCGGGAGCACGCATCGTCCTCGTCCACGGCTTCACGCAGACCGGGCGCTCCTGGCGCCCGATCGCGACGGCACTCTCCCGGCACCACGAGGTCGTCCGGGTCGACCTGCCCGGTCACGGGCGGTCCGCCGCCGTCGAGGTGCGGGACCTCGTCGACGCCGGGCGCCTCGTCGCCGCCGCGGGGGGTGACGCGACCTACGTCGGCTACTCCATGGGGGGCCGCATCGCCCTCCGCGCGGCCTTCGCCTGCCCCGAGCGGGTGCAGCGCCTCGTGCTCGTCAGCGCGCACCCGGGGATCGACGACGCCGCCGAACGGGCGGCGCGTCGTCACGCCGACGACGCCCTCGCCACCCGCCTGGAGGCGACCGGCCCGGGGCGGCTGACGATCGACGAGTTCCTCGCGGAGTGGCTGGAGGCACCGCTCTTTGCCCACCTCGACGAGGCTACGTCCGACGTCGACGCGCGCCGCGGGAACACGACCGTCGGTCTCGCCCGGGCGTTGCGCGCCCTCGGGACCGGGACCCAGCGCTTCGACCGGGCTCGCCTGCGGCGTCTCGCGCTGCCGGTCCTCGTCGTCGCCGGGGGCCTCGACCGCACCTACACGACGCTCGGACGCCGCCTGACGGCAACCATCGGCGTGAACGCGACCTTCGCCGTGATCCCCGACGTCGGGCACGCGGCGCCGTTCGAGGCGCCAGGTCGCTTCGCCGAGCTCCTCGAGGCCTGGCTCGAATCGACCGGCGCCGCGTAGCGCGCCCACCCGGGCCGCGCCGGCACCGGTCACAGCGCGATGCCGATCGCGAGGGCGAGGCCGAAGGCGATCTGCGTGGCTCCCGTCATCGCGAGCACGGCGACGAGACCCGCACCGGCGGCGCCGGACCGGACCCGCCGCAACGGTCTCGCGGCGATCGGCGCGGCGAGCAGGCCGAGCAGGGCGAAGTTCCGCCACGGGGCGACGTCGGCCGACGAGGCGAGCGCGACGACGACGAGGCCGACGTAGAACAGCCGTGCCCGTCGCTCGCCGAGGCGCACGACGAGCGTCCGTTTCCCGGACTCGGCATCCGTGACGATGTCGCGCAGGTTGTTCGCGACCAAGAGCGCGACCGCGAGCAGCCCGACGGGAACCGCCGCGAGGTAGGCGGTCGCCGGCAGCTCGCCCGACGTGACGTACGTCGTCCCGACGACCGCGACGAGGCCGAAGAACACGAAGACAAACAGCTCCCCGTACCCGGCGTAGCCGTACGGCCGGGGGCCCCCGGTGTACAGCCAGGCGGACGCGATCGCCGCCGCCCCGACCGCGAGCAACCACGGCGACACCGCGACGGCGAGCACGAGGCCGGCGGTGGCGCCGACCGCGAAGGTCGCGAGCGCGGCAGCGCGCACCGCTGCGGGGCGCGCGAGCCCCGAAGCGACGAGACGGGTCGGCCCCACCCGCCGCGCGTCCGTGCCACGCACGCCATCCGAGTAGTCGTTGGCGAAGTTGGCGCCGATCTGCATCGCCAGCGAGACGACGAGCGCGAGGATCGCGTGCCAGGCGACGACGTGCCCGGTCGAGCGGGCGACGGCGACGCCGACGGCGACGGGGACGATCGCGGCGGGAAGGGTGCGCGGTCGTGCCGCGGCGAGCCACTGGCCCGCCCCCGCCACCCGCGGCGTCACTCCCCCGACGATTCCGGGGCCCTCAAGGCCGGCGGGGGAAGCGACCGAAGTCGGGCGGCCGGTGCTCGACGAAGGCGTCGCGACCCTCCTGCGCTTCTTCGGTCATGTAGAAGAGCATCGTCGCGTCCCCGGCGAGCTGCTGGACGCCGGCGAGACCGTCCTCGGCGGCGTTAAAACCGGCTTTCAGCAGGCGCAGGGCGAGCGGCGAGAACTGCAGCATCTCCCGGCACCAGGCCACCGTCTCCTGCTCCAGACGGTCGAGCGGGACCACGGCGTTCACGAGCCCCATCTCGAGGGCGCGTTGCGCGTCGTAACGGCGACAGAGGAACCAGATCTCCTTGGCCCGCTTCGTGCCGATCGTGCGGGCGAGCAGCCCGGCACCGAAGCCGGCGTCGAAACTGCCGACACGCGGTCCGCTCTGACCGAACTGCGCGTTGTCCGCCGCGATCGTGAGATCGCACACGAGGTGGAGCACGTGGCCCCCGCCGATGGCGAAGCCGGCGACCATCGCCACGACGGGCTTCGGCAGGCGGCGGATCTGGATCTGCAGGTCGAGGACGTTCAGCCGGCCGATGCCGCGCGCCGCGACCGGGTCGTCGCCGAGGTACCCGTCGTCACCGCGGATCTTCTGGTCCCCGCCGGCGCAGAACGCCTCGGAACCCTGCCCCGTCAGGATGACGACGCCGACGTCGGGATCGTCGCGGACGGCCGCCAAGGCCCGGGAGAGCTCGACGATCGTCTGGGGGCGGAAGGCGTTGCGCACCTCGGGCCGGCAGATCGTCAGCTTGGCGATCCCCTCGGCCGTCTCGTAGGTGATGTCCTCGTAGTCACCGCCCGCCCGCCAGGCGGGCAGACCCAGCTCAGCTGTCGTCATGCGGCCGTTAGGCTACCGTGAGTGCGTCGGCTCGTCGCCCTGGACATGGCGGCCGACGCGAGGTTCCTGACGGCGTTGCGCCGTGCCCTCGACGCCGGAGACGCGGTCCTTCCTGTCGACCAGCGCCTCCCCGCACGCGCCAAGGCACGTCTTCTCGCCGCGCTGCGCCCCGCCGTCGTCGTGTCGGGGGACGGGGACGCCGCCGTGCTCGGCGACGCCCGCCCGGTGGAGGAAGGCGACGCCTTCGTCGTCGCGACCTCGGGCACGACGGGGGAGGCGCGCGGCGTCGTCCTCACCCGCGAGGCGGTGGCGGCGTCGGCGCGGGCGGCGAGCACCCGCCTCGCGGTCGATCCCGCCACGGACAAGTGGCTCTGCTGTCTGCCGCCGGCGCACGTCGGGGGGCTCTCCGTCGTCACGCGGGCGCTCGCGACCGGTACCCCGCTCGAGGTGCAGCCCTGCTTCGACACCGCCGCGGTGGCCGCCGCGGCGGGCCGCGGCGCGACGCTCGTCTCGCTCGTCCCGACCACCTGCGCGCGCCTCGGCGACGGAGCGGCGCTGTTCCGCACGATCGTCCTCGGCGGGGGCCCCGTGCCACGGGCGAGACCGCAGAACGCCGTCGTGACCTACGGCATGACCGAGACGGGGAGCGGCGTCGTGTACGACGGCCGGCCGCTCGACGGCGTCGAGATCCGGGTCGAGGCGGACGGCGAGATCGCCGTGCGGGGCCCGATGCTGCTGCGCACCTACCGTCCCGGCGCCGACCCGAAGGACGCCGACGGGTGGTTCCGAACGGGCGACGCCGGGGCGCTCTCGCCGGAAGGAAGGCTCGAGGTCTTCGGACGGGTGGCGGACGTGATCCGCACCGGCGGCGAGTTCGTCTGGCCGGGACCGGTCGAGGCCGTGCTGCGCTCCCACCCCGGCGTCGCCGAGGCCGTCGTCGTCGGCGCGCCGGACCCCGAGTGGGGCGAGCGCGTCGTCGCCGTCGTCGAGACCACGGACGCGGCGCCTCCGACGCTCGCCGAGCTGCGGGATCTCGTGCGCGGCGAGCTCGGCCCGGTCGCCGCGCCCAAGGAGCTCGTCGTCGTCGGGACGTTGCCACGAACGGCGATCGGCAAGGTCCGTCGCGAGGTGCTGAAGACCACGGTCGCCGCCGGCGGGATCGGTCGATGAACCACCTCGCCGACGAGCTCAGCCCGTACCTGCGCCAACACCGGGACAACCCGGTCGACTGGTATCCCTGGGGCGAGGCGGCGTTCCGGCGCGCCCGCGAGCTCGACCGGCCCGTCATCATCTCGATCGGCTACTCGGCCTGTCACTGGTGCCACGTCATGGCGCACGAGTCCTTCGAGGACGAGGCGATCGCCCGGCGGATGAACGCGGGTTTCGTCGCCATCAAGGTCGACCGGGAGGAGCGGCCCGACGTCGACGCCGTCTACCTCGAGGCCGTCCAGGCCTTGCACGGGCAGGCGGGTTGGCCGCTCACGGTGTTCGCCACCCCCGAGGGACGCCCGTTCTTCGGCGGCACCTACTTCCCCCCTCGGGCCACCCACGGATCGCCGGCCTTTGCTGACGTGCTCGAGGCCGTCGCCGACGCCTGGGCGCACCGGCGCGACGAGATTGGCCGGCACGCCGAGGAGCTCACCGCGGCCGTCGCCACCGGGCTCGGGCCGACCGCGCCGGCGTCGGCCGTCCCGGGGGCCGCCGAGCTCATCGACCAGGCGGTCGAACGCTTCGAGGCGAGCTTCGACGCCGAACACGGCGGCGTCGGGCGGGCGCCGAAGTTCCCCCAGGCGCCGATGCTCGAGCTGTTGCTGCGCGCCCACGAACTCGGGCGGCCCGGCGCCCTCGCGATGGCGACGGCGACGCTCGAGGCGATGGCGTCGGGCGGCATCTACGACCAACTGGGCGGCGGGTTCGCCCGCTACTCGGTCGATCGACGGTGGCTCGTGCCGCACTTCGAGAAGATGGCCTACGACCAGGCCGCGCTCAGCCGCTGCTACCTCCACGCCTGGCAGCTGACGGGCGACGTGCGCTGGCGTCAGGTGGTCGACGAGACGCTCGGCTACCTCCTCGTGGTCCTGCGGGACCCGGCGGGCGGCGTCCGGTCGTCCGAGGACGCCGACTCCGAGGGCGAAGAGGGTCGCTTCTACCTCTGGACGCCCGGAGAGCTGACCGCGGCCCTCGGCGCGGAACGCGGCCGCGTCGCCGCCGAGTGGTTCGGCGTCACCGACGAGGGCAACTTCGACGGGGGCAGGAGCGTCCTTTCCCGTCCGGTGCGCGGCGACATCGTCCGATCGCGCGCCGTGGAGAGCTGCCGCGCCGACCTGTACCGCGCCCAGGCGGCGCGGGTGCGCCCGGCGCTCGACGAGAAGGTGCTCACCGAGTGGAACGCGATGACCTGCTCGGTGCTCGCCGAGGCCGCGGCGGCGACGGGCAACGGGAAGTGGCGTGCGGCCGCGATCGAGCTCGGCGGGTTCCTCCTCGCCGAGCTGCGTCGCCCGGACGGCAGGTGGTTGCGCGTCTGGCAGTCCGGGCGCGCCGCCCACCTCGCGGTCGCCGCCGACTACGTCTGGCTCCTCGACTGTCTCACCCGACTCGGCGAGCTCACCGGGGTCGGCCGCTACACCGACGAGGCGCTGACCACGGCGCACGAGCTCATCCGGCTCTTCTCCGCCGAGGACGGCGGCTGGTACACGACGGGGAGCGACGCCGAGGCGCTCGTCGTGCGCCCCCGCCAGACCTTCGACGGCGTCACGCCCGCCGCGGGATCGGTCGCCGCGCTCGCGCTCGCCCGGCTCGCCGCGATCACCGGTGACGAGACCTGTCTCGCCCGCGCCGAACAGAGCCTTGCTGCCGTGGGCTCGGTGCTCGTGAATTCGCCGCTCGCGTTCGCGCACCTCGTCGAGGCCGCGGTCTTCCTCGAGCTCGGCGCCGTCGAGGTCGTCGTCGTCGGGGACCGTCCGGACCTCGTCGCGGCGGCGTCAGCGGGCTACGTCCCCCAGCGGGTGCTCGTCTGGGGCGAAGCGCCGCGGAGCCCGCTCGTCGTCGGCCGCGCGCTCGAGGGCGCCTACGTTTGCCGGCGCGGGGCCTGCCTCGCGCCGGTCACCGATCCCGCCGAGATCCCCGGCGCCATCGAGCGCGCGGTCACCGACGCAAAGGCCATGATCTCGCTGTGACGACGACCGCGACGCCCCCAGCACACCGCCACATCCGGTTCCCCCGTCGTCTGCGCGCCGGCACGCGGCCGCTCGCCACGCCCGGTGCCGAGCTCACCTGTCTCGTGCTCGCGCCGGGACCCGAGGAGTGGGTCGGCGTCGACCTCGCCTCGGGGGCGCTGCTGCGGTCGCGCCCCGAGGGCGGGCGCGCCCTCCAGCGGGTGCGGACCCCGGACGGCGCGCCTCGCCTCGCCGCCCGGTTCGACATCGTCGCCCTGACGCTCGCCGACGACGAGGAACCGGCGGACCCGGCGAGACCCGAGGCGATCGTCGCGCTCGGCCCGCCGACACTGCTCGGACGCGCCCGTCGCCGTCCCGCACGGCGGCTTCTCGACCAGCTCGCGTCGCCCGAACGCCTGGGCGCCTCGCTGCTTTCGACCTGGGGTCCGTCGATCGCCTACATCGACCTCGACGGGACGGCCCAATCGGTCGTCGTCATCGAGACGTCGCCACGTGCGCTCGAGCTCTCCGTGCGTCCCGACGGCGAGGTCGTCGCGACGGTCTCGTGGTCCGGGACGACCCAGGCGGTGCTCGTCGGCGACCCGGTCGCGCGTCGCGCAGCCTTCGCGGCGGATCGCCCGCTGCGCCGCGGCGAGCTCGTCGAGACGCTCGGTTTCCGTCCGAGCTACCTCATCTGCGGACTGGCGGCGGTGCGCCAGGGTCATGCCTCGAAGATGGTCCTCGCCGTGCTGCCCCGCCGGGTGCCGCGGCGCTGGTCGCGCCGGTTGCGGAAGCTACTTTGGGAGGGATCCGGCCGCGAGGTCCTCGGCCATCGCCCAGCCGAACGCGACGAGGGTGTCCCGGCGTGAGCAGTCGAGCGGCGTGAACAACTCGGCGAGCTTGATCGCCAGCGCGGGCGCCTTGCGCGGCGCGTAGTCGAGCATCCCCGCAGGGCTCGCGTCCCCTTTCACGACGAAGACACGATCATCGAGCTGCCCGTCGACGCCGAACCGCTTGGCGAGCCGCCGGCCCCAGGCGCGCTCCTCACCCGAGGGCTTGTGTCCCGGACGCGGCACGATGTCGGCGAGCCCGCCGTAGCCACGAAATGAGGCCGCGTTCGCCATGCGCGTGCCGACGAGCACGTCCTCGTCGGGGAAGGCGAGGACCGCCCTGCGGAACAGGTCACGCATGATCGCCTTCAGCGCCTGTTCAGCCGTGTTGGTGCGCGTGAAGGAGGCGACGCCGACGAGAAGGCTCGGCGTGCCGCCGATGCGCTCGAGCGTCGAGAAGGCGAAGCCGCGCAGCTTGTTCTGCTCGCGGGCGTGGCTCACGAGCACCCACTCCTCGCGCTGCTTGGAGAGGAAGCCAACCTCGTAGCCGTTCCCGTTCTCCGCGCAGAGGTCCGCGAACTCGCCAAGCTCCGCATCGCCCAGCGCAGTGCAGTCCTTCGTCGCGACATCCATCACGCTTCGTAAGCCCCTCATTGCTCAACAGTCCCGCCGCGTGCCGACCCACCCGAGCGACTCGTCGTCTTTCTTCCGACGATCAGACGAAACACCTGCTCGCGGCGATGTCGACGATGTCAGTCTACGGGAACTGCGGGAGGGCTCGCCACGGGAAGGTGAGCGACGCCTTCCCGAGGGTGCGTGACCAAGCAGACCTCGCCAGTCAGTCGTAGATGCAGTCGCAATGGTGCCGTCACGAACCCATCCGACTCGCGATGCACCGTGGAGCCACACCCGTCCCGTGCGCGATCTCTGAGCTGTGGCGAGAGATGTTGATTCCTCGGACGAGATCGTCGGCCTCTCTGCCTCCGAGAGTCTCCTCATCACCACGCCTCCCGATCGACGGCATCAATGCTCGCCGATCCGTGAGGTGTTGCGACGATCGGTCGAGGACACAGGCGATCTCGGGCAGCAGCGTCCGAACCCATGAAAGGCAGCTCGCTCGAGACGGGTCTGTAAAGACAGGTGAAGCACCGCGCCAGTCCCAAGACCGAGCTGTTCCTCGCCGTCTTTGGTGAACAGCTACGTTAATGAGATGGATTTCCTCGTCCGACCAAGCGTTTCGCGCCTTGTCCGCGCGCTCGCATTCGGCGCAGCCGCACTCGTCATGTCGGCCGCTCTTGGGGCGTCGGCATCTGCCGGAGTTGTGACGACGAGTTCGGTGCTGGCAGCCGCGAAGGCGGCGATCACCAAGCGGTCGAGCGTCCACCTGGTGGTCACGTTCAAGCCCAGCTCGTCGTCGAGCACGGAGAAGACGGCCGCTGACTTGGGGGAAAAGAGCGGCGTGGAGTCCATCTCGCTGGGCAAGGCGACCCTGACGACCGAGGTGACCCCCGCCCGCGCCTATGTCCGTGGGAACTACTCCGGGCTGACCACGATCTCTGGGCTGTCCTCGGCGGAGGCAAAGAAGCTCGGTAAGGACTGGATGTTCGTGAATACCGGCACGAGCGAGTACTCCAGCGTTGAGTCCAACCTCACGATCTCGTGGGTAACGGGCGGGCTCCCGGCGGCCAAGGGGACGAAGCTATCCACCGAGGTCGTCAAGGGCGCCAAGCTGTACATCCTCAGGTGGACGACCGCAGCCACGAGCTCTGCGCCCAAATTGTCGAACACGCTGATCATCTCGGCCGTGGGCGCGACCCTGCCGGTCGAGGACACCATGACCGCTTCGGGTGGCGGCAAGGAGACGATCATGTTCTCCAACTGGGGTGAGCACGTCGTCGTGAGCGCCCCGCCAGCCAGCTCGACGATCGCCTACTCGAAGATCACGGGCTGAGCGGGCTCGACAGCAGGTCACCCCGTATAAGTGCTGGTCGGGGACGATGTGGCTCGGACGGACGGCTTCGGGGTCTGGGGATCGAGTCCCCTCTGTGCACAGACGCGCGGGCCGCGTGAGCGCATGACGTCGGCGGCACGGCCGGGTTCCGCTCGCCCCGCCCTTTCCTTTCCGCGCGCGCTGGTTGCTCCTCGGATGGGCGCGTGCAAGAGCCGACGTTGCCAATGACTCCGACTGGCGACGACGGCCGTGGGCCCAAAGCCGACCTCGCCTTCCCTATGATCCGGGATACCCGTTACCCGAGCTTCGAGTTCCCGATTGAGCGGGCTGGCTGCACGAAGGGCTCCTAGGCTTTCCGTGTGATGTCGGGACGCCGCCGCAAAGCACCTGGAGACCGAGCCTTACCCGCTGGCTTTGCCCGCGACGCCGGCGAAGCGATCGAGGTGGCTGAAGCCGCCTCCGGACAGGTCGACGAGCAAGGCAGCGCGTCAGATGACTGCAACCTCGGCGTGGCTCTCGCCCGTCGGGGTGACATCGGCGGTGCCGAGGCCGCCTTTCGCCGGGCGGACGAGCGGGGCGACCCAGAGGGCGCCTGCAACCTCGGCGTGCTCCTCCTGAATCGGGGCGACACCGACGGTGCCGAGGCGGCCTTTCGCCGGGCGGACGAGCGGGGCGACCCAGAGGGCGCCTGCAACCTCGGCTTGCTCCTCGTACGTCGGGGCGACACCGAAGGTGCCGAAGCGGCCTTTCGCCGGGCGGACGCGCGGGGCGACCCAGATGGTGCCTGCAGTCTCGGCAAGTTCCTCGAAGACCGCGGCGACATCGACGGTGCCGAGGCCGCTCTTCGCCGAGCGGACGAGCGGGGCAGTACGCAGGGTGCTTGCAATCTCGGCGTCGTTCTCGCACGTCGGGGCGACACCGACGCTGCGGAGGCCGCTTTTCGCAGGGCGGACGAGCGGGGCAGTGCGGCGGGCGCCGCCAGCCTTGGCCTGCTTCTCGAGGATCGGGGCGACACCGATGGTGCCGAAGCGGCCTTTCGCCGGGCGGACGAACGGGGCGACCCAGATGGTGCTTGCAACATAGGCGTCTTCCTCGAGGATCGGGGCGACGCCGAAGATGCCGAGGCGGCCTACCGTCGGGCGGACGAGCGGGGCAGTGCGGCGGGCGCATACAACCTCGGCGCACTCCTCAGGCGTCGGGGCGACACCGAAGGTGCCGAAGCCGCCTTTCGCCGGGCCGACGCGCGAGGACTTTCCGGACCGTGAAAAGCCATGCCCACCAGTCGCCGAAAAGCTTGGCGCCTTGCTGCGATTGTCCGAGAACTCTCCGTTAGCGGCCGAAGAAAGGACACCCTGAAGAGCTGCGCGCTCAAGCGGTCAACGCAACAGCCTTGGCGAACGCCTGAGATGGTGTCATCCACCCGAGCGTCTGTCGAGGTCTGTTGTTGAGGGAACGGGCGATGGCATCGAGCTCGCGTTGGGTGCACTGCGAGAGATCTGTTGACTTCGGCAGGTATTGGCGCAAGAGACCGTTCGTGTTCTCGTTGCTGCCGCGTTGCCAGGGGCTCTTCGGGTCGCAGAAGTAGATCTGCACCCCGGTGTCGATCGTGAACTGGACGTGCTCGGCCATCTCCTTTCCCTGGTCCCAGGTGATCGATCTGCGGAGCTGGACGGGAAGCGTGACGATGCGCTTCGCGAGTGCGGTGCGGACCGACTCGGCGGTGTTCCCGTGGGGCAGCTTCAACAAGATGACGTAGCGGCTGTGACGCTCGACGAGCGTGCCGATTGCGGTCATCTTCTTGCCGAAGATGAGATCACCCTCCCAGTGCCCGGGCACGGCGCGGTCGGCGACCTCGGCCGGTCGCTCGGAGATCATCACCATGTTGCGGAGCTGTCCCTGGCCGACCCCGCCCTTGGTGTAGGCCTTGGCTCTTCGCATCGCCCGACCGCTTCGCAGGCAGGTGTGGAGCTCTTTCCGCAGCGCTCCACGGCCCTGGACGAACAGCGACTGGTAGATGGTCTCGTGGGACACCCGCATCTCCGGATCATTCGGATAGCTAAGAGCCAACCACGCGGAGATCTGCTCGGGTGACCACCTGGCCTCGAGCTTGTCGACGACGGTCGATCTGAGCCGGCGGCACCGGGAAAGCTTCGCCCGCCTGGGCCGCAGGGCGCGTCGTTGCGCACCCCGGTCGGCGAGGCGCGCTCGGTAATGCTGACGGCCGCCATTCGCGTTCACGTCTCGACACACCGTCGAGGGCGCACGCCCGAGTCCAGTCGAGATCACCCGGATCGAGAGACCTGCGGCGAGTCCTCGCGAAATCTCTTCTCGCTCTTCAAGGGAGAGCCTGAGCTCAGCACGCCCTCGTTCGTGCGGTCGTCTCCCCCCTGCGTCGGCGATGAACTTCCGAAGCGAAGAGTTCTGGCGTCCGAGGTGCTTGGCGATGCGCTTCACCGGTACGCCGGCCTCCCGCATCTCCCAGATCGTCGCCCTGTCGGCTTCTGTGAACCTCGCCATCACCGTTCCTCCCCATCGACGACATCAGTGTTCGCCGATCAGAGAGGTGTTGCGATGACCAGTTGAGGACTCAGCTGATTCCGGATGCGTCGCGGACGACGCATCCGCGTCCCAGCGGCGAAGCCTCTCCGACTCGCTCGAGATCTGTCGCCGTCGATGAGGGCCGCTACTCCTGCGAACAGTGGAAACGGCCGCTGGTTCATGAGCACGCGCCACCCCGGCGCCGTCCAGTCCAGGAGATCTGAGACGCGACTCGGGTCTCTTTGCGGAGCGTTCGGGGCGGACGTTCGCTGCCGCTGGTCCTCCCGCTGACGGCACGCCGAACCGTGTGATGGAGTCAAGGAGTCCGTCGCAGACTCGCTCCGCAGTCGTGGCCGCCCCATCAGCGGTCAATGTCTGGGCAGCGCCGCGGCTGTGGTCTTGGGTGCGTGGTGCCGGCGTCTGCGGGCGGGTGCCTTGCCGGGGAGGGTTGCGACCGCGATCGCGGCGGCGGCGAGAGCGACAACTGCTGCGGTGAACAGGCCGAGATCCATCCCGCTGGTGAAAGCGGAGTGAGCGGCGCGCGCGAACAGGGCGCCGGTGGTACCGCCGACGTGGTGGGCGACGACGAGCGCCGCGCCGAGCGTGCCGAGGACGGACTGCTCGAGCGTGTGCGGGAGGTGGTAGGGGGCGAGGGCGCTGGTGAGGCGGTCCTGGTAGCGACCAGAGAGCAGGCTGCCGATCACGGCCACGCCGAGGGCGCCGCCCACCTGGAGGAAGGTGCCGTTGGTGGCCCCGCCGACGCCCGTGTGCTCTCTCGGGACTGAGCCCATCACCGATGCCGTCGCCGAGGGGATGACGAGCCCGGCGCCGACGCCGAGCAGGGCCATGCCGGCGACGATGCCGCCGTAGCTGGTGGTGACCGTGGCGCCGGAGATCTGCCAGAGGCCGGCCGTGGCGAAGAGCAGGCCGGCGACGATGGTCAGCTTCGTGCCGAGCGCGCGCACAAGTTCGCTGGAGAGCGGGGCGGCCAGGGCGATCGCGCCGGCGGCGGGGAGCATGCGCACCCCGGCCTGCAACGGCGAGTAACCAATCTGGAACTGGAGGAACTGTGTGAGAACGAAGAAGGCGCCGAGCACGCCGAACATCATCAGGCCAACCGACACGATCGCGGCGGAGAAACTCTTCTCGCGGAAGAACCGTAGGTTGAGCATCGGAAGCGCGCGAGTCCGCTCCCAGATGACAAAGGCAGTGATGGTTGCGCATCCACCGATGCCGGTGCCCAGCACGAGCGGCGACGACCAGCCGTGCACGGGCGCCTCGATGATCGCGCCGAGGAGCAGTCCCAGCCCGGCTGTCGAGAGGAGCGACCCGGCCAGGTCGGGGTGATACGCCGACGGATTCCGCGAGTCCGGGACGAATGGAAGCGCGAAGGCAAAACCGACCGCGGCGATCGGCACGTTGATCAGGAACACCGAGCCCCACCAGAAGTGCGCCAAGAGCAATCCGCCGACGATCGGGCCGAGTGCGATCCCGGCCCCGCTTGTCGCCCCCCAGAGGCCGATCGCGCGCTGCCGCTCGTGCGTCTCGGTGAAGGTGTTGGTGATGATCGCCAGCGTGGAGGGCATGATGAGCGCGGCTCCGATGCCCATGCTCGCACGGGCCGCGACGAGCGTCCCGACCGAGCCGGAAAGCGCGGCCCACGTCGAGCAGGCCGCGAATGCAACCAAGCCGGCGAGGAACGTGCGCTTGCGGCCGACTCGGTCGGCGAGGCTGCCCGACACGAGCATCAGCCCGGCGAACAGCACGACGTAGGCATCGACGATCCATTGCAGATCGCTCGAGCTGGCGTGCAGCTTGCGCACGAGCGTCGGCAGGGCGACGTTGAGGACGGTGCCGTCGAGCGAGACGATCAGCAGCGACACGCACAGCACGGCCAGCGCGAGCCAGTGTCGCGACGAAACGGCCTCCCGCGCGCCGTGCTCGACCCCAGCCGCCCGTTCGTGGAATAATTCATCAGATGACGAAGTCATCGAATGAAGAATAATAGGAGAACAGGGTTTGATGTCAACCGCCGAAAGTCCCGAACAGGGAAGACGCCGCGGCCGCCGCCCCGGCTCGAGTGGCACGCGCGCAGCGATCCTCGCCGCCGCGAGCCGCCACTTCGCCGAACACGGTTACGACCGCGCAGCGCTCCGCGCGATCGCCGCCGAGGCGGGAGTCGACCAGAGGCTGATTGCCTACTTCTTCGGTTCCAAGCAAGAGCTGTTCGTCGCCGCCGTCGGGCTTCCGCTCAACCCCGCCGAGATGCTGCCCGACATCCTCGCTGGTGACCCCGCGACCATCGACCAGCGTCTCGCCGCCCTCCTCGTCGAGATCCTCGAGCAGTCCGACCTCCATCAACGACTGACCGGAGTCGTCCGCGCCGCCGCCAGCGAACCCGCCGTCGCCCGCATGATGCGCGAGTTCCTCACCCGCGAACTCTTCATCCCCCTCACCACGACCCTCGGCAACGACAATCCCCGCTTCCGGTTGAACCTTTTCGGCTCCCAGATCGTCGGACTCATCCTCGCCCGCTGCGTCGTCGGCCTCGAACCGCTCGCCTCAATGCCACCCCAGGCAGTCGCCAACGCAGTCGCCCCCACGCTCCGGCGTTACTTGCTCGATCCGCTCGACTAGCAGCCGCCATCACTTCCGCTGTCAGAACCGGGCACGGTGAGTGATCGAGGATCTTCGGCCCAGCCTGTCGGCAGTCGGACCCGCGAAGAGTGCCGGTCTGCGCACGTGCCCGTCCCCCATGTGCCTGCGATGGTGCCCTCTGCCGGTGCGGTGGCAAGCCCCGGAGGTCCGGGGATGCAGTCCCGAGGAGTGCGCAGAAGCGCGGGCCTGGTGAGTGGATGACGCAGGCGATCGAGCCCGGTTGCGCGACCCTCCGCCTTCCCTTCACCACATGGTGGTTCCGCCCCAGTTGGGCGCGTGGGGGTTCAGGATGCTGAAGCAAATGCTGGAGATCAACCCGTTACTGCTGGGGATTCAGGTCCAAGAACCCACGCCACCAGTCACCGGCTGGCAACTGCGGTCTTGGCAACAAGGCACGTGGCGGAGGCGAGGACGACGCAGTATCCGACCTAGCCGGCCTTTCGCATCGCGTGGATACGCCTCCCCCGCCGGGCACCGGCCGTGGCCGACGCGAGCGATGGTGTGCGAAGTCGGAGTTGGGCCACGGCTTCGGGCGAGAGCGGACGGGCGAGAAGGAAGCCCTGTCCGAGGTCGCAACCGAGCGACACGAGCCTCTCCAGCTGTTCGTTCGTCTCGACCCTCTCGCCCACGACTACCATGCCCAGCGCGTGGGCCATCACCGCGACGGCCGAGATGAAGTCGCGGTCATGAGCACTCCGGACGATCTGTTCGACGATGCTCCCGTCGATCTTCAAGATGTCCGCCCGAAGTCGCCGGCGGTGGGCGAGCGTCGAGTACCCGGTACCGAAGTTGTCGAGGGCGATTCGCACCCCGAGGCCCGACAGCGCCGCGAGCGACCTCTCGATATCACCGGCTTCGCCGTCGAGGGCTGCCTCCGTGATCTCCAGGCACAGCCGCGATGCGTCTAGACCGTGCTGCACCAGCACGCGATCGAGGCGCGCGGCGACGCTGGGATCTGCAAGCTCGCGACCGAAGATGTTCACCGCCATCATGAAGTCGCTCGACCAACCGCCTTCTTTCATCCAGACAGCAAGTTGGCGGCAGGCTTCATCCAGGACGAAGCCATCGATTCTTGTGATGAGCGACCGTTCTTCGGCAAGGGGGATGAACTCCTGTGCTGGGACGACCCCTCTCGTCGGGTGACGCCAGTGGACGAGTGCCTCGGCGCCGCGCAGGGACCGGTCCTTGAGTGAGAAGAAGGGCTGGTAGAGGAGGAACAGCTCCGAGGCGTCGAGAGCCTCCCGGAGTTCGAGTTCGAGCGTGTGGTTCGCCAACTCTCGGTCGCAGTGTGAAGGGACGAAGACCTGGAAGCAGTTCCTTCCCGCTTTCTTCGCTCGGTGCGTGGCGATGCGGGCGTCTTTCAGGAGCTGGGCGGGGTCGGCGTTCGGATCGCAGGTGAGGACGATCCCGACGCTGCCCGTCACGGTGAGATCGGCGTCTTCATCGGCGAAGGACTGGCCGATCGCTCGGACAACCCGGTCCCCGAGCAGGCGAGGGTCTTCGCCGTCATGGAGCGTGGTGCAGAGCATGACGAACTCGTCTCCGCCGATCCGGGCGACGGTGTCGGCCCGTTTCGCCACACTCGTCAGCCGCCGGGCGACCTCACAGAGCACCTTGTCACCGGCCTCGCGTCCGAATGAGTCGTTGATCGATCTGAAGTTGTCGAGGTCGACGAACAACAGTGCGATCCGACCAGGTTGGCCGTCGAGCCCTACGAGAGCCTGGGTAAGCCGATCCACGAGCGCAGCCTGATTGGCCAAGCCGGTCAAGGTGTCGTGCAGCGACTGGAAGATGAGGGCCAGTTCCGACTCGATCTGAGCAGTCACGTCTCGCGAGACACCGAAGGTGCCGATGATACGCCCGTCGTCGTCTCGCAGGGGGAACTTGCTCGTCGATACCCAGACATCGGGGCGGTTCCGAAACGTCTCGCGCTCGACCTTGCCGACGATCGGTTGGCCAGTGCGGATGATGCGCTGTTCGTCCTCGAATGTTGTGGCGGCGTGCGGTTCGCTGAAGATGTCGGAGTCGGTCTTGCCGATGACGTCCGACGCCGACAACCCGGGGGCCTTCTCGTCGAGCCATTCTCGGCTGAGGAGAAAGAAGCGGCTGTCGAGGTCCTTGAAGTAGAGATTCTCGTTGAGGAAGTCGAGCACATTGTGGAGACAGAGCCGCTCCAGGTTCCGCGGCGAACCAGGTCCATCACGGCTGCCACAACTCGACTCCGATCGATCGCTCATCGTGTTCTCGCCCCAATCGATCCGATGCCCGAGTGGCGGTCCTCGCGCCTGTCCTGGTGCACGAGACGAGCGTGGACTGGCCGGTCGCTGCGTGGCGATCCTTCAAGTGGACTCAACGGCGAACGTAATCGTGACCATCAGTGAGCTGTTGGGATTAGACACAAATTGCTCAGTGGAGACCGATCACTTGCGTCACGATTCGCGCAGGAACGCGCTCGAACCCGAATCGAGCACCGGCCGCCCGTGCGACGACGAAACCGACCGATCCGCTCTTAACGGAAGTATGGAACGCGCGTGGTGATCGTCTGACCTTGATGGCGCTGCTTGCGTCGAACGCTCACGAGAGGGCGCTTCTCCGCTCTCGTGCCGCCCTTGACCGTCGCGACCAAAATCTCCGTACGCGGCTTCTTCGCGACGTAGGCGAGAACTGCTCGTCCCGTCGACGTGAACCGGAGGGCAACGATCGCGGTCTTGCCGTTGGCGATCCTATAGGTGGCGCTCGCGAGCAACCCGGTTCTGCTGACCGCACTCTGCAACCACACCGTTCCCGAACACGAGGCAATGGCACAGGTGAGCTTCACCGGCACGGTAACCGGTTTCGCCGTGGCAAGGACGATTCCCGCCGAATCGATGACGATCTTTGGGCTCCTCAATCCCCGTTGTGATGAGGTCGCTGCCGCGATCGCCCTCGTCGACTGGGCCGATTCGTCTGTTGACGTAGCCGCGATCGCTTTCGCTTTTGGCGAAGCCAGTGCGTTCGTTCCCGACGACCCGCCCGACGACCCGCCCGACGACCCGCCCGACGACCCGCCCGACGACCCGCCCGACGACCCGCCCGACGACCCGCCCGAAGACCCGCCCGACGACGTGCCCGACGACGTGCCCGAAGACCCGCCCGACGACGTGCCCGAAGACCCGCCCGACGTCGTGCCTGGCGACCCGCCCGACGTCGTGCCCGAAGAGCCGCCCGACGAGCCGCCCGACGACGTGCCTGGTGACGTCTGTGGTGACGTTCCGTCCGAAGTCGTGAACGTCACGTTGTTGCTCTTCGAAGTGACGTTGTTGGCGTCCGTCGCGTAGAGCCAGACCCAGTACGTCGCGTCCGGCATGAGGCCAATCGCCTCCACCGACACGGCGACGGGCGACGTGCCAGAGCCGACGGCGGTGGGTGGCGTGGTTACGCTCGGGAGGCCCGACTCGGGCTCGTACACGAAGTAGTAGCTCGTCGGCACCCCGTTCGGGTTCACCGTGCCGTTCAGTGTCGCCGTCGCCAAGGTGATGTCCGTCACCGCGGTCGCCGTCACGGTAGGCCCGTCGACGGCCCCGGCGGGGCTCACGGCAATGAAGGTCATCGCTCCCCCGGCGAGCGCGACGGCGAGCGCCCACTCCGGAACAAAGGCAAGACAGCGAAATCGTCTCGGCATTACGAACTCCCCCTTCGGCGGAGGCTCTGCCACGATCCGCCACAACGACCCACGGATGCCGACCGCCCAGTCCGGACGGATGCGCGTGCAGCGCACGATGTCAGCCCCAGTTCGTCGTCACGTTTGCAAGTAACCGAGCAACAACGAGCCACCGGCAGGTCTCGAGCACCAGGCCGACACGAGCGCGCCGGCCAAACTGGGCGGGAAACCCAGGAGCCCCCGCGCACGCAGCCCGCCAACGCCGCAACGCAGGTGGAGGCGGCGCTCGACTCACGAACCGAGTTGGCGGCCAAATTGCCGCAACTCAGGGCGACCGTCGTCGTGCCCAGCTCAGTCAGGAGGAAGTGTCGCCGGGCGCCTCTCGCGCCAGGCCCGTTCCATTCGACTAGCCATTTGGCGTTCGACCACTCTATGTGTCGCCACTCTTCGTGAGCTCTGCACAGCGTGCGCCATGCCATGCAGACATCGTCTACCCAGGACTGTGACCGATACAGACTCGTATTTGGCCATGTCATAAGCGCTATTTGGCTAGACGAGTCTAATCCAGTCACGCGAGCGTGTGGCAACGGAGTGTGACCGGTAGCACGGATTGATCACGAAGGAAGATCTGGCAACCACCTACAGTGGTTTCCTCGCTGAGCTGACCTCGGCCTCGCCAGCACAGAAAGTGACTGCTGGAGAACCGAGTCCCGGACAGGCTCCCGACCCATCGCCGAGATCGCTGCGCTTCGCCGGGTCCGGGACGCCGGCCGCACGCGCCGCCCTCGGCAGGCGGAAGCGTTTGTCCGCGCCCACCGCACGCGACTGAGGGCCGCGTCACACGCCCGTGATGCAGCACCTTCTCCGCCTCGTGCTTGCCATTTGGCGTTCGGCACCAACGCCTGAATTGCCGTGCCGATCCTCATCGCTCACGCGATCCACATCGAACCGGGCGCTGATGGCCGTTGCGGCCACACATCAGAGAGAGGACCTGTCCGTCAGCGCCCACGTGGGGTCAGTTCCGAACGACGCCAGTCACCGTCGCTTTAGCGGCGAGAATCCGGCCTTACGTTTCTTGCTGGTGCCCCAGCATGCACGCCCGACCGAGCGCTGCGGGTACCCCGAGGTGCCTGTCGGTCCGGGACGTTGTCGAGCGGAACTCCCGACGGACCGCTTGCTCTCCTCGCCGACGCGCCACGGCTACGACGAACCGGACGCCGCGTGTCAGCGCGGCTGAACCGCGCTCACCTCGGACATGGTCCCCCACACGCTCTAGTTGGCTGGTCGGAAATTCCTGAGAATTCCCAGCTCAGCGCGTTGATCGGTGCTCGCGATTCTCTCTGGGGTCGAGTTGAATCAGTCCATGAGAGGAACTGCTGAAGAACAGGTCTCGTTCACCTCCATCGACCTCATCTGCGAGGACCTTCTCGATGACGAGGGGTTCTTGGTGAGCCTGCGCGAGGCGCGCGGCTCCGTGCTGCGCGACGAGGAGTTCGACTCGCTCTACCCATCGGGACGCGGGCGGCCCTCGCATCCGCCGTCGGTGCTCGCGGCGCTTCTTTTGGCCCAGCTCTTCTATGGGGTCTCCGACCGGGAGGCCGAACGGCGCAGTCGTGTCGACCTCTCCTGGAAAGACGCCCTCGGTCTTCCGCTCGAGCACCGCGGCATCCCTCACGTCTGTCTCGCCGAGTTCCGCGCCCGGGTCGTGCGAGCCGACATGGCGGGGATGTTCAACGCAAAGCTCCTTCAGCTCGCCAAGCGTGCCGGGATCATCGGTCACCGTCGGATCGTCGATTCGACCGGCATCAAAGACTGCGTCATCACGATGGACACGATTACCTTGATGCGCTCGGCTTCGCGCCAGGTCATCTCTTGTCTTTCCAAGCTCGACAAGCGAAGGGCGTCGAGACTTCGCGGCTCGCTCCGGCGGTCCGACTATGACGAGGTGGGAAAGCCCGAGATCAACTGGTCCCAAGAAGCCGCGCGCCGCGAGCTGCTCGCCGATCTCTTCTCGGACGCGACCGCGATCATCGAGCAGACCGCGTCGATCGACGACGACGACTTGAACGAGGCCGTCGCCCTCTTACGCATCGTCGCCGCCCAGGACCTCGCCCTCGACGAGGAGGGCAACGTCACGATCAGGCGCGGGGTCGCCCCCGATCGGGTGATCTCGGTCGTCGATCCTGACGCCCGCCATGGGCACCATGCACGCCACGACCGCTATGACGGGTTCAAAGCACATCTTTCGGTCGATCCCGATTCCGACCTCATCACCGCGGCGGTGGCCTCGAAGGCAACGACGTCGGACGGTGAGATGCTCGCCGAGCTGCTCGAGTCCGATCCGCTTCCCGTCTCGGAGGTGATCGCCGACACCCACTACGGAGGGTCAAAGACCCGGCGCTCCCTCGGGGCAAAAGGCGTGGAGCTGGTCGCACCGGCGCCTCCGCCGAGCGCGAGAGCAGGCTTTTTCAGCAAGGCTGACTTCACGATCGAACTCGAGCACCGCACCGTCACCTGTCCTGCGGGAGTGAGCGTCCCGATCGCGAAAAGCCGAGCGAAGCGGACCCAAGTGTTCTTCGGCGGACACTGCGCGGACTGCGCCTTGAAGCCGCACTGCACGACTCGCGCCAAGGGCCGCATCGTCGAGATCAATCCGTCGGAGGAGCTACTCGCCGCGGCGCGAACAGCGCGATGGACCGACGCCTTCCGAGAGCGCTATCGAGAACGCGCCCGTGCCGAGCGCAAGAACGCCCAGCTCAAGTTCCGCACCGAGAAGATCCCCTGGCGGGGCCTTGCGAAGGCCGACGCCTGGGTGAAGATCCGGGTTGCAGCCCTCAACTTGGACCGGATCGGGCGCCTACCTGGCCTCATTGGCTGAGAGAGGTCATCTCCCCAGCTCCAGACGGCGACCATCGTTCCTATTGGACGAGAAAAGCCCTTTGCCGACCAGCCAACTAGGCCGAAACTGCGTTCGCGCCGAGCAACTCCTTGAGCGCCCCGACGAGGCCACCGCGCGGGTCGACGTTGAACTGCGCCGGGAGACGCAGGACCTTCGAGCCGAGACGGATGTGCACCGGCACCGGACCGGGATGCTCGACGACGAGCTCCTTCAGCCTGGCGACGATCGACTCCGAGACCGAGGAGAGGGGAACGCAGAGCTCGATCGCCTCGTCGGAAGGCGTGAGCTCCGGACGGGTGATCTCCATCGCGATGAGCTTCGGCATGTCCTCGCGTAGGTCGAGTCGCCCGCGCACGCAGACGATCGCGTCGTCCTCGAGCCGCATCCCGTGCTCCGCCATCGTCTTCGGGAAGACGAACACCTCGATCGCCGACTCGAGGTCTTCGAGGACGAATGTCGCCATCAGCTCGCCGCGCCGGGTGTACCGGCGATTGAGACCGGTCACGACGCCGCCGACGACGACCGAGGAGCCGGCAAGGTCGTTGAAGGCCTCCGGCGACGTCGCCTGGTCGAGCAGTTCACGCACCGTCGCGTCCGTGCGCAGCCGCAGCGCCGCTTCGAATCCGAGCAACGGGTGGTCGCTCACGTAGAGCCCGAGCATCTCCTTTTCGAAGGCGAGTCGCTCGGTCTTGTCGAACTCGACGTCGGGGATCGCGCGTCGCGCCTCGTCGAGACCGCCCGACTCATCCGTCGGTGTCTCGGTGAGCGTCGAGAACAGGGTCGAGATCCCGAGCTCCTCTTCTCGCCGCCGGGCGAGTACGTGGTCGATGACCTCTTCGAAGACGAGGCAGAGACCCTTGCGCGGGTGACCGAGGGAGTCGAAGGCGCCGGCCTTGACGAGCGACTCGATCGATCGCTTGTTGAGGACGAACGGGTCGACCCGGCAGCAGAAGTCGTGGAAGTCGACGAACGGCCCGTTCTTCTCACGCTCGGCGACGATCTGCGCCACGACCCCCTCGCCGACGTTTCGCACGGCGGAGAGGCCGAACACGATCACGCCGGGGCCCCCGGTGCTCGCGCCGCCACGTCGCGCGGTGAAGTTCGAGCTCGACTCGTTGATGTCCGGGACCCGCACCTCGATGCCGCGCGTCCGGCACTCGCCGAGGTAGATCGCCGTGTGGTCCTTGTCGTCTTTCACCGAGGAGAGCAGTGCGGCAAGGTACTCGACGGGGTGGTTCGCCTTCAGCCAGGCGGTCTGGTACGCGACGAGCCCGTAGCCGTAGGCGTGGGACTTGTTGAAGGCGTAGTTGGCGAAGGGCTCGATGATGTCGAACAATCGAGTGCCGATCTCGTCCCCGTAGCCGCGGGCGACGCAACCCGCCACGAACTTCTCGCGCTCAGCGGCGATGAGCTTGCGGTCCTTCTTCCCGCAGGCCTTGCGGAGGTTGTCCGCCTCCTCGAGCGTGTAACCGGCGAAACGCTCCGCGACACGCATGACGGACTCCTGGTAGAGCATCAGCCCGTAGGTGTCGCTCAGGACCTCGGCCATCTCTGGATGGACGTACTTGGGCGGCATCCGGCCGTTCTTCAGCTCCGGGTAGTCGCGGTGCATGTTCCCCGCCATCGGCCCGGGCCGGTAGAGAGCCACGAGCGCGGCGACGTCGTCGAAGCACGTCGGCGCGAGGGCGCGCAGCGTCGTGCGCATCGCCGAGCCCTCGAGCTGGAACACCCCGATCGAGTCGCCGCGTCGGAGCATCTCATAGGTCGGCTCGTCATCGAGCGCCACGGCGTCGATGTCGGGACGGGTCCCCGTGGCCTCCTCGATGAGGTCGAGGGCGGTCTCGATGACCGAGAGGTTACGCAGCCCGAGGATGTCCATCTTCAAAAGCCCGAGCGCCTCGACCCCGTGCATCTCGTACTGGGTGACGATCGGTGCCTCGGCGGGGTCGGTCCCCGGCTCGGGTTTGCGCTGAATCGGCATGTACTCGGTGAGGGGCTCCTTCGAGATCACGACCGCCGCGGCGTGGATGCCGTCCTGGCGGCGCAGACCCTCGAGGCCGCGCGCCACGTCGATCACCGCCTTCGCGTCCGGGTTGGCCTCGTACATCTCCCGCAGGCTCGTCGCCGCGACGTAGGCGTCCTCGTGCCCTTCCACCTCCTCGAAACAGAACCGCATCGGCGCGTCCCGGCCCATGACGAGCGGCGGCATCGCCTTGGCCACCTGGTCGCCGACCGCATAGGCGAGCCCGAGGACGCGCGCCGCGTCGCGCACCGCCGCCCGGGCCTTGATCGTGGAGAAGGTCACGATCTGCGCCACGTGGTCCCAGCCGTAGCGCTCCGAGGCGTAGCGGATCATCTCGGAGCGGTAGCGCTCGTCGAAGTCCATGTCGATGTCGGGCATCTGCTTGCGGCCCGGGTTGAGGAACCGCTCGAACACGAGCCCGTAGCGGATCGGGTCGATGTCGACGATCCGCAGGCAGTAGGCGACGAGGCAGCCCGCGGCCGAGCCCCGACCGGGTCCGACGCGGATCCGCTGCGAGCGGGCGTGACGGATGAGGTCCCACACGACGAGGAAGTACGCCGAGAACCCCATCTTCGTGATCACGCCGAGCTCGTAGTCGAGGCGGGTGCTGACCGCTGCCGGCAACGGCGAGCCGTAGCGCTCGACGGCGCCGCGCGTCGTGAGGTCGGCGAGATAGGCGGTCGCCGACTCCTCGTACGAGCCGACGACGAATTCCTCGGGGACCGGGAACTCCGGCAGCGTCGGCCGGTCGAGCTCGATCTCGACGTGGGCGCGCTCGGCGACGACGAGCGTGTTGTCGCACGCTTCGGGCAGGTCACGGAAGACCGTCCGCATCTCGTCGGCGGTCTTCAGGTAGTGCTCGGCGCCCTCGAACTTGAACCGCTTCGGGTCGCTGATCGTCGCCCCGGTCTGCACGCACAGCAGCGCGTCGTGCGCGACGGCGTCACCGCGCCGGCAGTAGTGGCCGTCGTTCGTCGCGAGCAGCGGCGCGTGGATCGCCCGGGCGATCTCGACGAGCGCCGGGTTGACCCGGCGCTGGTCGGCGATCCCATGGTCCTGCAGCTCGACGAAGAGATTCTGCGACCCGAAGATCTCCTGCAGGCGGCCCGCGAGCTCCCGGGCCTCGGCGGTGTTGCCGGCGAGCACCGCCTGCGCGACGACGCCGCCGAGGCAGCCGGTCGTCGCGATCAGGCCCTCGTGGTGGCGTTCGAGCAGTTCCCAGTCGACCCGCGGCTTGTAGTAGTAGCCCTCGAGGTAGGCGTCGGACGAGAGCTTCATCAGGTTGCGGTATCCGGCACTCGTCTCGGCGAGGACGGTCAGGTGGTAGTAGAGCTTCTCGCCGCGCTCGGCGTCGCCGCCGGTGTCGTCGACCCGGCCCCGGCGCACCGGTCGCTCGTGACGCGAGTTGCGCGCCATGTAGGCCTCGAACCCGATGATCGGCGAGATCCCGGCTTCGTGGCAGGAGCGATAGAACTCGAGGACGCCGTACATGTTCCCGTGATCGGTGATCGCCAGCGCGGGCTGGCCGTCGGCGACCGCGGCGTCGACGAGATCGTCGACGCGCGCCGCCCCGTCGAGCATCGAGTACTCGGTGTGCTGGTGGAGGTGGACGAAGGACTGGCGGTCTCCCGACCTCGCCATGCGGTTGCCTCCACAGGTCGTCCACACCTGTCATCCACCGTCTGTGGATGAACTACAGGGATGTCATTCAGTCTGCGCGGACAATCAGCGCGCCGGCCGGGAGGCGGCCCGTGGTCGTGTTGCCTACAGGTACGGCCCGGGGCGCTCCTGCACCTCGGTCGCCCCGGCGGGAAGGCTCCGCCGGCGCATCTCCTCGAGCTGGCTCTGCGCGGCAAGCTGCTGGGCGAAGAGCGCCGCCTGGATCCCGTGGAAGAGGCCCTCGAGCCACCCGACGAGCTGGGCCTGGGCGATCCGCAGCTCGGAATCGCTCGGCTCGTCCGTGTCGAAGGGCAGCGCGAGCCGGTCCAGCTCGGCGACAAGCTCCGGGGAGAGTCCGTCGGAAAGCTCGCGCACCGAGCGCTCGTAGATCTCCTTCATCCGGCTGCGGCTCGCCGCGTCGAGCGGCGCCTTCTCCACCTCGTCGAGGAGCTGCTTGATCATCGAGCCGATCCGCATCACCTTGGCCGGCCGCTCGACCGATTCACCCGGGGCGGGCCCCGCCGCCGCCGAACCCGCCCCGGGCCCCGCCGCCAACGCGCTCGGTTCCGGGTCGGACGTGACGACGATCAACGGAGCGCCCTGCCTGGGTTCCTTGTCTGCCATGCCGCGATTGTCCCACGGGGCACGGGTCGCGCCCAGGCGACCGGCTCAGGGAGAGACTGCCTCGGCGCCCCCCTCTGGGAGGCGCCGAGGCAGGCGCGCGGCGGCTCGCTTCGGCGGGATGTGCCGCTCAGGCGCGCGTGGCACGACAGAGATCCCCAAGGGACATCTCCGAGGTGACATCACGATCGCAGTGGTCGCAATCTGCGGTGTGACGCCACGAACGGAGCAACCGCGTGCCGGAGGCATCGAGAAAGACGACGAAGGCCTCGGTGTGGTCCTCGACGACGAGACGGTCGTAGCTCCGCCAGTCGGTCGCCACCGCCGAGGGGTGGGCGCCGTTGCGCAGGACCCGGCAGAAGCGCCGGTCGGCCGTGTCGAAGAGCCAGGTGCTGTGGCACGACTCGATGACGACGAACCGGTCCGGCGCGGCGGGGCCTGCGCCCAGTCCGACGAGCGGCCCGAGCGCCCGCGTGTCCGCCTCGGAGGCGACGCGTGCGCCCTGCGGCAACATCGCCGAACCACGGTGAAATTCCACCACTCAATCATGCCGAGGGCAGGCGACGGCCCCGCCGCGAGGGCGTTGCAGTCGCGTGAAGATCCGTTCGCCCGAGGTGATCCCGCGCGCCGCCCGCACGCTGTTACACAGTTCCGCCCGCTATTGCTCGTCGAGCTCCAGCGCGCTCGAGTTGATGCAGTAGCGCAGCCCGGTCAGACCCGGTCCGTCGTCGAAGACGTGGCCGAGGTGGCTGCCACAGCGCGTGCAGGTCACTTCGGTCCGTTCCATCCCGAGACTGCGGTCCGGAGCTTCCTCCACGGCGTGCTCGGTCGCCGGCGCCGTGAAGCTCGGCCAGCCCGACCCCGAGTCGAACTGGGTGTCGCTCACGAACAGCTCGTTGCCGCAGGCGACGCAACGGAAGACGCCGGTCCGCCCGGGGTGGGTGTACTCCCCGGAGAAGGGCCGGTCCGTCCCCTTCTCACGCAGCACGTGGTAGCGCGCGGGGCCGAGACGCCGGCGCCACTCCTCCTCGTCGAGCGCCAATGGTTCGTTGCCCGTCGCCGGGTCGTCCGTCGTGTCCGCCATGGGTCGAGGCTACCGGACGGCGTCACCGGGAACGCCGGCGGCGAGGGTCCCGGCGTCGAGCAGCGCTTCGAGAAGGCGGGCCTCGACTCCCTCGAGCGCCAGGGCCGCGACGGACCAACCGCGCCCGGCGAGTGCGTCGGCACATTCGAGCAGCCCGGCCACGAGATCCAGTCCGTCGCTGGCCGCGAACGTCGTCGTGGCGACGCGCGTCCCGGGACCCGTCCGGCCGAGCGTCGCCCGCGCGAGATCCTCGAGCGGGCCGAGGCGAAGGCACGAGGCGGCACCGGAAGCCGACGCGGCCCGTCGCGCGATCTGCGAGACCGCGTCGAGCATCCGCTCGGCGTCGACCCGAGGAAGCCGTGCCTCGGCGACGAACGGCGAGCGGGCGCGAGGAACGCAGTTCGTGCTGGACCCGGCCGCGTCGGACGTCGCCACGACGCCACGGTGGCCCGTCCCGCTACCGGCGGGCGTACCGGCTCGGGGTCAGACGAGCGGCCAGGGCAGCCGCGTCGCGGCCGTCGGACCGGGGAAGCGCGGGTCGTCGGCGATCTCCCGGGCCCGGGTGACGAGGGCGTCGACCTCTTCTGCGCGGAGCAGCGCGCCGAGCGCCTCGGGGACCGCGGCGGTGAGCGAGCGCGCCCCGGCGAGGATCGGGACGGGCAGCTCTTCGCCGGCGAAATCCCACATCACGGTGCGGAGCTTGGCGTCGGCGTGGAACGACAGCCCATTGTCGATCGCCCACAGGTGGCCGGAGCGGTCCACGAGCAGGTGGCCACCCTTGCGATCGGCGTTGTTCGCCAGCAGGTCGAACCCCGCGATCACCCGCAACGCCCCGCGGTGGCGTTCCACCTCGCGCAGGCTGAAGTAGTGCTCGGTGAAGTCCGCTTCGATGAAGCGCTGCAGCGAACCCTCGCCGAACGGTGCCTCGCCGCGCAGCACGGTCGTCGGGATCACCCCGAGACCGAGCGCCCGATCGAGCTCGAAGGCTGCGACCTCGCGGCGGAACAACCCGTCGGGGAAGTCCCACAACCCGCGCTCGCCAGCACCGGGCTTGTAGACGGCCCGCGCGGCACGGTGACCGTCGCTGACCGTGACGAGAAACGTCGCGTTCGAGCTCCACGGCAGGCGACCGACGACTTCGATCGAGCCGCGGCTCAAGAGCGCGACCCACTCCGGCGCGGTCAGGTCAGCGGAGCGTGGTGGCCGTTCGTCCGCGGGCACACGTGCCCCCTCGGGTCGAGCGGATAGCCGCAGAGCGGGCAGGCGGGGCGTCCGGCCTCGACGAGCCCGGTTCCCCGCGCGGCGAGCGCGGCGGCCTGGGCGCGGGTGCAGGAGAACCGTGCCGAATCCCCCTCTTCACCCTCGGCGACCTCCTCTTCGGTGAAGATCACGATGCGATCGACGCTCGAGTCGTAGGCGACGGCGAGGGTTCCGACAACGAAGTCGGGCTCCTCGAACTTTTCGAGCTCGAGGTCGTCTTCGGAAACCGCGCCGGGGCGCGCGAGATCCTGGAACAGTTGCCCAAGATGGCGCGAGATCGCCGCGACGTGCTGTTTCTCGAGCTTCACCGTGACGAGTTGGGAGCCCTCGCGGGCCTGGAGGACGAAGACCCGCTGGCCGATCGGCCCGATCGCGCCGACGGTCACGCGGGACGGCTCGCCCAACTCGAAGTACCCGCTCACGTCCCCGACCCCGCAATCGCCGGTCGCGCCGCGCGCGGCGCGCCGCGCGCTCCTGCTCGACCCGCGCCGGTGCTGCGCGTCCCGGCACGGGCTGTGCCGTGCGGTGCCGCCGGCCCCGGCACACCCACGAGTGCCGGGGAGGAGAAGGTGTTCACCGCGAGCACGAGTGGCGAACCCGCGCCGTAGGCGACGATGCTCGTCGAGCACGGCGCGACGACGATCCGCGGTGAGAGGTCGAGCGGACTGCCGAGCGCGCTGCCGAGCGCGATCTTGATCGGATCCGCATGACTGACCACGACAACGACCTCTCCAGGATGGCGCAACGTCAGTCGTTCGATCGTCGAAAGCACGCGCGCCTGCAGCTCGATGAAGGACTCACCCCCGGGGAACCGGAAGCCGGACGGATGACGCAGGACGGCCTGCCATGCCCGCCTGTTGCGCACGGAGCGCAGCCCCGCCCCGGTCCACGCCCCGCAGTCGCACTCGATAAGCCCGGGCTCGATTTCGACGGGAAGGCTGGTACAGCGCGCGATCTGTTCGGCTGTCTCGACCGCCCGCTCCATCGGCGAGGAGTAGAGGGCCCGCACGCTACCGAGCTCGCCGAGGCGCGTGCCGACTGCGCCCGCCTCGGCGCGCCCGGCGTCGGAGAGGTGGAGGCCCGGGGCGCGGCCGGGGAGGACCTTGCCCGTGGTCGGCGTCGTTCCGTGCCGGACGAACAACAGATAGGTTGCCTCCTCGTTCGCGGTGCTCGGCGCCACGGTTGCCAAGCTAGCCCGCTGCCCGTGGCCGGTCCCCCGCCGGAAACCCCCGCGACGCCGTGTTCTGCGGGTTCGCGTCAAGCGATCGACGAGGGGGAGCCACCTATAGTGGGAGTTTCGAGATTCGGTGACTGTCGCGACGCGCCGAGCCGACGCACAAGGGAGCGGCGAGCGATGGGCGAGCCGGCACAGACGAGTCGGACGCACGACGACCGCGACCCGGGTCGGCGTCACCCGCGCCGCGGCCCGCTGGACGTGCCCGCCGGCGACGCGGACGCTGGCGAGACCACACGATCCGGCCTGCGGCGCCTCCGTTACGACGTCGGCGATCGCCCTTTCCTCGTGCTTTTCGAACTGACGCGGGCGTGCGAGCTCGCCTGCCGGCACTGCCGGGCCGAAGCGAAACGGGAACGCGACGCCGACGAGCTGACATCCGACGAGGTCGCCGCGGTGCTCGACGATCTCGCCGCGCTCGGATCACCGAGACCGATCGTCGTGTTCACCGGCGGCGACCCGCTGATGCGGCCCGACCTGCTGGAGCTCGTCCGACACGGGGTGCAGGCCCAGCTCGCCGTGTCCGTCGCCCCGGCGGGCACGCCGCGCGCCGCGCCCGCCACCCTGGGGGCGCTCCGTCAGGCCGGCGTGTCGACGGTCTCGTTCTCGCTCGACGGCGCGCGCGCCGAGACGCACGACAACTTCCGGCTGACCCAAGGCTCGTTCAACTGGACCGTCGCGGCCTGCACGGCGGCCCGGCACGCCGGGCTGCGGGTGCAGCTGAACACGACGGTGACCGCCGAAACGGCCCTCGAGCTGCCGGAGATGCTCGGCCTCGCGCGTCTGCTCGGCGTCAGCCTCTGGAGCGTGTTCTTCCTCGTGCCGATGGGACGCGGAAGCACCCTCCAGCCGCTGTCGGCGGACGGCATCGAGGACGTCCTCGAGTTCCTCTACGAGGCCGCGACCGTCATCCCGCTGAAGACGACCGAGGCGCCGCAGTTCCGCCGGATCGTGCTCGGCCACGGCACCGGCGCACCCGTCGACCCGGCCGAGCGGGGAGCGCTCTACCAGGAGCTCTACGACCGCCTCGGGGCCCTCGGGCTGCGGGCAACGGGAGCCGCGGAGGCGCGCCGCCCCGCCGGTCCGAGCGGCGGCCGGCGGCGTCCGCCGCTCGTCGTCGGCGACGGACGCGGCGTCGTCTTCGTCTCGAGTCGCGGCGACGTCCAGCCGAGCGGGTTCCTCCCGCTCGTCGCCGGCAACGTGCGGGAGCGACGCCTGCCCGAGATCTACTCCGGTTCGGAGTTGTTCCGCTCACTGCGCGACCCGGACAGGCTCCTCGGCCGCTGCGGTCGCTGCGAGTACCGTGAACCGTGTGGCGGGTCGCGCGCCCGGGCCTTCGCCGCGAGCGGGAACCCGCTCGCCGAGGACCCCGGTTGCCCGTATCAGCCGAGAGGCGGGCGTGCCCGTGCCGCAGGCACCGACGCGGCAACACGGCGATCCCCCCGGGGTGCGCGGCCGTGAAAGCCTTGCCCGGGATGCGGGGACCTCGGCGCGCGACGGCGCGCCCGCGGCGAACGGCACCGGCGTGACCCCGGACGGAAGGCACCGGTGACGTACCCGCGGATCATCCAGGGTGGCATGGGGATCGGGGTCTCGGACTGGCGCCTCGCCGGCGCGGTGGGCTGCGCGGGCGGCCTCGGCGTCGTCTCTGGTGTCGCGCTCGACTCGATGCTCGCGCGGCGGCTGCAGGACGGGGACGAGGACGGACAGCTGCGTCAGGCGCTGGCGCACTTCCCCGTGCCCGAGATCGCCGAGAAGGTCCTGAACCGTTACCTCCTCCGCGGCGGGCGACCGGCGGACCAGCCGTACCGGCTCGTGCCCCGGCTCAGCCTGCAGCCCTCGCTCGACCGGTTGCGACTCACCGTCGTGGCCGCCTTCGCCGAGGTCCACCTCGCGCGCCAGGCGGCGCGCGGCGCGCGCGTCGGCATCAACTTCCTCGAGAAGATCCAGCTCGCGACGCCGGCCGCCGCCTACGGCGCCCTGCTCGCCGGCGTCGACGTCGTGCTCGTCGGGGCGGGGATCCCGGCGCGGCTCCCGGCCCTGCTCGACCACCTCTCGGTGCACGAGAAGGTCGAGTTCCCGGTCGACGTGGCCGGTGCCGGCCAGAGCCGCCACGCGATCAGTTTCGACCCGGTCGCCGTGCTCGGCCGGGCCCTCGGCGCCGTCGTGCGGCCGCTCTTCCTCGCGATCGTGTCGTCGAACGCCCTGGCCACCTATCTCGCCCGCGACAAGCAGACCCGCCCCGACGGGTTCGTGGTCGAGGGGGGGATCGCTGGCGGGCACAACGCGCCGCCCCGCGGGGCCCTGCAGCTCGACCGGCGCGGGGATCCCGTCTACGGCCCGCGCGACGTCCCCGACACCGCCGGATTCGCCGAGCTGGGATTGCCTTTCTGGCTGGCAGGCGGCTACTCGCGACCCGACCGGGTCGCCGCGGCAATCGGCGTCGGCGCGCGCGGCGTCCAGGTGGGCACGCTCTTCGCGCTGAGCCGAGATTCGAATCTCTCCGAGTCGCTCCGCAACCAGCTCCTCACCGCGCTGGACGAGGGGCACACCGAGGTTCGCACCGACGCACGCGCCTCGCCGACCGGGTTCCCTTTCAAGGTGACCCAGCTCGCCGGCACGCTCTCGGAGGCTGGCGTCTACGAACACCGCGCGCGGATCTGCGACCTCAGCTACCTGCGCGTCCCGTACACGAAGCCCGACGGCACGATCGGCTACCGCTGTCCGGCCGAACCCGTCGACGCCTACCTGCGCAAGGGCGGCGAGCGCTCCGAGACCGTCGGCCGGGTCTGTCTGTGCAACGCCTTGATGGCCGCCGTCGGTCTCGGCCAACGCCGCGACGACGGCCCCGAGCCGGCGATCTCGACGCTCGGGGCAGACCTCGACGGCGCGCGGGCCCTCCTGCGCCGTCACCCCGGGGGCTGGGGCGCGGCCGACGTCATCGCCTACCTGAACGGCGCGTGAGCGGCCCGGCGACCCCGCCAGCGGGCCGTCCCTAGCCGGCGGCGACGGGGAGGAGCCGCGGGGCGGCGTCGGCGCCCTCGGGCCAACGCCGCCGGCTCACCCGGGACAGCTTGGCGAGGAGCGGCACGACCGTCGGGTCGTCCGCGGCCGGACGGACCTCGATGGCACCGGCGGCGCGCATCGCGCCGACGATCTCGGCACCGCGCTCGGTCCGCACGATCGTCAGCGTCCAGTCGTTGTCGGCCCCGATCCCGCCGGCGGAGATGTCGGCGTGTTCCGCCGCGAAGTCGGGGCAGAGCCGGCAACCCTCCCGCGTCCAGGCGTGCGCCTCCTTGAGGGGGATCTCGTGGTAGCCGCCGTCCCGGGTCCAGATCTGGAAGACGCCTTTGATGTTCGTCTTCACGATCTCCTCGCGGCGCAGGCCGTAACGCGCCTCGAACAGCTCGGCGAAGATCGCGTCGTCGAAGGTCTTCGAGCAGAGCAGCCCGACCGTGAGCGCGAAGCGCCGGGCGACCTTGCCGGCCCGGCGCGCCGCCATCGCCGGCGGTGCCGAGGCCTGGCAGCTCATGCCGACGAGCGCGACCCGTTCGGCGCCCCCGCTGACCGCCTCCGCGTAGGCGAGCGGGTTCGCGGAGTAGGTGTAGCGCGAGCCGGCGGCCCGCAACACGTCGGCGCGGTCGCGCGCCACGCCCGGCACCGCGTGCCAGGACCGTCCGTCGCCCTCGAGGTACGAGACGAGGGCGGCGTCGACGACGTCGTGCTCGAGCGCCCAGACGACGAGCGTCGAGACGAAGCCCCCGTCCTGGCCAGCCGCAGCGATCTCCGGGTCCGTCGTGCGGGTGAGCAGCGTCTCGGCGGCGATCCCGTAGACCTCATCGACGGCGCGCGCCCGACCGAAGAGGAACGAGTCGATCTCGGGCTCCCAGGTGCGAAAACGCGGGCAGGCCCGGGTGCACAGCGTGCAGCCGCGTTCGCCGTGCGTGCAGTTCTCGGGACCGCCCGCGTCGTCGACGTGGAACGGCCGGTAGCGCCCGCCGGCCGCGTCGTAGCCGAGCACGTCGTAGGGGCAGGCGACGACGCAGGAGGCGCATCCGGTGCACAGCCCGGAAGTCACGACCTCGCTGAACAGCTCAGCCCACTGCGGCTTCTCGGGGGGCACAGACCTCCTCAGTCCTTGAGCGCGGCGAGCACCTTCGCCGCGTGTCCGTCGGCTTGCACGTGGCGCCAGATTCGCTCGACGCGTCCTTCGGCGTCGACGAGGAACGTGGAGCGGATGACGCCGACGCTCACGCGGCCGTAGAGGGTCTTCTCGCCCCAGGCCCCGTAGCGTTTCATCGTCGCGTGCGACGGGTCCGAGGCGAGGCGTACACCGAGGCCGTACTTCGTCCGGAACCGTCGGTGCGATTCGTCCCCGTCGGGCGAGATGCCCACGACGTCGACGCCGAGCGCCGCAAAGTCGGCGAGCAGATCGTTGAACTGGCAGGCTTCCTTCGTGCATCCCGGGGTGTCGTCGGCGGGATAGAAGTAGACGACGACCTTGCGTCCTGCGTAGTCCGACAGCGACACGGTCGCGCCGTCCTGGTCGAGAAGGCCGAATGCTGGAGCCTTGTCGCCTGCGATGAGCTCTGCCACAACTCCTCCTTGTCTCCCCAGTTGCGTTCGAAGGATACACAGAGCCCAATTGGCCGACCGGCGGTCATCTCGCCTGTCGACCGCTCGGGCCCTCGTCGGTGAAAGACTCGCTGTCGTGAAGAGAACGCCGACCTTTGCCGAGCTCGGTGTCGACGCGAAGCTCGTCGAAGCCCTCCTCGCCGACGGCATCGAGCAACCCTTCGAGGTCCAGACGCTAACGATCCCCGACGCGATTGCCGGCCGCGACGTCTGCGGCAAGGCCAAGACCGGCAGCGGCAAGACGCTCGCCTTCGGCCTCCCGCTGCTGATGGCGACCCCAGCCGCGCGGTCTCGCCACCCCGCGTCGCTCGTCCTCGAACCGACACGCGAGCTCGCGCTCCAGGTCACCGAGGTACTCGCCCGTCTCGGTGAGGCGATCACGAGACGCGTCGGCGCCGTCTACGGGGGCACCGACCTCGACGAGCAGGTCCGGATGGTGAACCGGGGCCTCGACGTCGTCGTCGCCACGCCGGGGAGGCTGATCGATCTCGTCGACCGCCGGGCGATCGCGCTGTCGGAGATCTCGACTCTCGTCGTCGATGAGGCGGACCGCATGGCGGACATGGGGTTCATGCCGCAGGTCGAGTGGCTGCTCCGCCACATCACCGGGCCCCACCAGACCTTGCTCTTCTCGGCGACGCTCGATGCGACGGTCGACCGCCTCGTGAAGCGCTACCTCACCAACCCGGTCTTTCACGAGACCCACTCCGATCAGGTCACGGTGGACGAGATGGAGCACCACTTCTTCCGGATCCACCAGCTCGACAAGGCGAAGGTCGTCGCAGCGATCGCCCGCGGGGCGGGCAAGACCCTCGTCTTCGTCCGCACGAAACGGGGCGCGGACCGTCTCACCTCGGCCCTCCACGAGGAGCGCGTGCGCGCCGCCGCGATCCACGGCGATCTGCGCCAGGTGGCACGAGAGCGCGCGCTCGCCGACTTCGCGAAGGGCAAGCTCCAAGCGCTCGTCGCGACGGACGTCGCGGCACGCGGACTCGACATCGAAGGCGTCGACATCGTCGTCCACTACGACCCGCCGGAGGACCAGAAGGCCTACCTGCACCGCTCGGGACGGACCGCCCGGGCCGGCGAGGCGGGCGTCGTCGTCACACTGCTGCTCTGGGACCAGGAGCTCCCCGCCGAACGGCTGCAACGGCGGCTCGGCCTGTCGGTGCCGATCATCGAGGTCTTCTCGAACGACACGCGTCTGTCGAACCTCGTCGCGCTCCTCCCCGAGGACGCGACCGAGCTCATCCCGTAGAAGGCGGTTCCGCCCGCGGGTCAGGCGAACGCCGAGAGGAACCCCGCGATCCGCGCGAGCGCCTCCTCGAGCACCGCACTCGTCGTCGCGAAGTTGAGGCGGGCGTGGCCGCGGCCCGCCGCCCCGAACTCCAGACCCGACATCAGAGTGACCCGCGCCTTGTCGGCGATCGCCCGGGCCGGGTCGTCGCCGAGACCCGTCCGCCGCAGGTCGAGCCAGGCAAGATAGGTCGCCTCCGGCGGGATGTACGTCACGGTGTCGATGCCGGCGAGCACGCTCGTCAGCCGGTCGCGGTTGGCGACGAGGTGGGCGACGACGGCGTCGAGCCAGGGCATCCCCTCTTCCCAGGCGGTGATCGCGGCGAGGATCCCAAGGTTGTTCGCCCTGCCACGCTGTCGCTTCGGGAAGGAGCGCAACCGGGCGGCAAGATGCTCGGATCCGCACGCCGCGACGGCGCAACGCAGACCGGCAAGGTTGAAGGTCTTGCTCGCCGACGACAGCGTGATCGTGCGCCCGGCGATCTCCTCGCCGAGCGTTGCAATCGGGATGTGGATCGCGCCCGGGTAGACGAGATCGCAGTGGATTTCGTCGGCGACCACCACGAGGTCGGCCTCGATGGCGATCGACGCGAGCTCGGCAAGTTCGGCGCGGGTGAACACCCGGCCCGTCGGGTTGTGGGGGTTGCACAACAGCATGAGACGCGGCCGCTCGGCGGCGACGAGCGCCCGCAGCGCGTCGGGGTCGAAGCGGTAGGCGCCGTCGACGAGATCAAGGTCGTAGGTCACCATCCGCCGCGACTTCTCGTCGAGTGCGAGGAAGTACGGCGGATAGGCGGGGGTGAGCGTCACGATCGCGTCGCCGGGATCGCTCAAGGTGTCGATCGCGAAGTAGATCGCCTGGACGACGTCCGTCGTGACGACCACGGACACCGGGTCGATGTCGAGGCCGTGGCGCGACTTCGTCCAGTTGGCGAACGTCGACGCGAGCAGTGGCTCGATCGAGGACATCGGGTAGCCGAGATCGCCCGTCGAGATCGCCTCCTCGAGCACACGACGGATTGGCGGCGCGATCGGGTAGTCCATGTCCGCGACCCACATGGGGATCGTCCTGGACTGGTCGCGCCCCCATTTCTCGCCCCGGCGCGCCTCGAGTTCGGCGCGCCCGTAGCAGTCGAGATCGAACTGGTCGGTCAATGCCCTGCCGGTCCTTCCCACGCCCGGCGCTCCTCGCACCACCGAGGATCACCGGCCATCGTCGACGTCGCGGTCACCACGAGCAGGCGACGTACTTCGTCTCGAGATACTCGTTCATCCCCTCGTGGCCGCCCTCGCGGCCGAGGCCCGACTGCTTCACGCCCCCGAACGGGGCGGCCGGGTCAGAGACGAGCCCGCGGTTGAGGCCGACCATGCCGGTCTCCAGCGCCTCGGCCATCCGCAGGCCGCGCGCCAGGTCGCTCGTGTAGACGTAAGAGACGAGGCCGAGTATCGAGTCGTTCGCCAGTTCGATCACCTCGGACTCCGATCCGAAGGTGACGATGGGTGCGACCGGGCCGAAGATCTCCTCTTTCAGGATCGACGACCCCGGCGCGACCCGGTCGAGAACGGTCGCCGGGTAGAAGTAGCCCGGAACGTCCGGGACGACCCCACCGGTCAGCGCCCGCGCGCCGGCGTCGAGCGCGCCCGAGACGAGCGCGGCGACCTTGTCACGGGTGTCGGCGTTGACGAGCGGACCAAGCCCGATGCCCTCCTCCAAGCCGTTGCCCATCCGAACCGCAGCCATCACGGCCACGAGGCGCGTCGAGAACTCGGCGGCGACGGACTCCTCCACGTAGAAGCGGTTCGCCGCGGTGCAGGCCTCTCCGCCGTTGCGCATCTTCGCGACCATCGCGCCGGCGACTGCCGCGTCGAGATCGGCGTCACCGAAGACGATGAACGGCGCATTCCCGCCAAGCTCCATCGAGCAGTTGAGGATCCGCGCTGATGCCTTCGCGAGGAGCATCCGGCCGACCTCGGTCGAACCTGTGAAGGAAAGCTTGCGGACGCGTCCGTCGGCGATGGCCGCATCGACGAGCGGTCCGGGTCGCGAGCTCGGCACGACGTTCACGACTCCTGGGGGGACGCCTGCCTCGTCGAGAATCGCAGCGATCGCCAGTGCGGTGAGGGGGGTTTCGCGCGCGGGCTTGCAGACGACCGTGCACCCCGCGGCGAGCGCGGGGCCGATCTTGCGGGTCAGCATCGCCGCGGGGAAGTTCCACGGTGTGATGAGGAGCGCGACGCCGATCGGCTGGCGGAGCACGAGGATCCGGTTCGTGCCGGCGGGGGCGGTGACGAAGTCGCCGGTGTTTCGCACCGCCTCCTCGGAGTTCCAACGAAAGAACTCCGCGGCGTACGCCACTTCGCCGCGCGCGTCGGGGAGCGCCTTGCCGTTCTCCGCGACCACGAGTCGCGCCAGCTCGTCGGCGCGCTCGGTCATCAACTCGAACGCCCGTCGTAGGATCTCGCCGCGCTCGCGCGGCGCCACGAGCGCCCAGTTCGGCAGGGCGTCGTGGGCTGCTGCGACCGCGACGAGCCCGTCGGCGAGTGACGCGTCGGCAACCGACGCGATGAGCGTGCCGGTCGCCGGATCGGTGACGCCGAAACGCCGCCCGTCGTCGGCAACGCGCCAGCCGCCCGCGACGTAGCAGTCCGTCCGTGCGGGTTGTGCGCGTGCGCCCATGACCATCCGAGGATACGCGGTCCCGGTCGCCGCCGGATGCGCGCCGCGTGGGCCGGGTTCGGTGTCGCGCGCGCCACACTCAGGGAATCGACGGACGTTCGCCGGGCTGAGGAGCGGTAACAATGGACAAGTGCTGCATCTGAACCGACGACGGGCCGAGGCCTTCGGCGACTACGCCGAGCAGTACGACCGCGTGCGCCCGACGTACCCGAGCGCACTCGTCGACTGGGTCTGCCCCGCGAATGGTCGCCGCGTCCTCGACGTCGGGTGCGGCACAGGAAAGGCGGCTCTGCTCTTTGCCGCGAGGAACTGCGCCGTCCTCGGGATCGAGATCGACGAACGGATGGCGGCGATCGCGGAGAGTCACGGCATCCCGGTCGAGGTCGCGTCGTTCGAGACGTGGGACGCAGCCGGGCGGAGATTCGACCTCGTCGTGAGCGGACAGGCCTGGCACTGGGTCGACCCGGCCGTCGGTCCGACGAGAGCGGCGGACGTGCTCGCGGCGAACGGCCGGCTCGCCGTGTTCTGGAACTACGAGCACCTCGCCGACGACGCACTCGACGACGCGGTCGAGGTCGCTTACGAGACTTTCGCGCCCGAGCTGGAAGGAAGCGGGATCGGGCGGCGCGCCTCCAGACGCCACGACGCCGAGACCGCGGGGCACGTCGCCGCGATCGAGAGCTGCGGACGGTTCGCCCCGTGTGCGGTGGACCGCTTCCCGTGGACATGGAGTCTCTCCCGCGACGCGTTCGTGGCCCTCGTGCGGACCCACAGCGGCGTCGCGCTCCTCCCCGAGACGAGACGCCGGGCGTTGATCCACCGGCTCGCGGACGTGGTCGGCTCCACCGGTGAGGTCATCTCGCTCGCCTGCGAGGCGGTCTGCGTCGTCGCGGACAAGGCGCCGTAGGCCCGACGGGCGGCAGGCACGGCGCCTGCCAGCGCGAGGCGACGGCGCGCCGCGTGACACAACCCGGACCGCCCCTCTCGTGCCGCCCGCGTCGCTTCGCCCCGGTCGCTCTCCGAGTGGGCTCCTGATCGCCTCGCTCGTCGCCGCTTCGCTTTTCCTCGGCGCTTGTGGATCGAGCAGCGCCAAGGCGAGCCCAGCCTGGCGATCCGACCGCGTGCAACGCCGACGCGGCGTCCATCGAGATCGCCCACGGACGGATGCGGCGGCGAGAGGGAACCGGCCGACCGCGGCCGGTCAACTGGTCGGGCTGCACATACACCTTCGCACGCGGCCGAACACAGCCGCCTCTCGCACGATCAGCTTCGGGGCGAATGGCGCCGTGTCCGCCACCCCGGCTCCCGGCACTCCGTGCCGAGCCGTCGGCGGAAGGGACCACGGCGCCTGCGCGGCATCCGGTGCCGGCGACCTCGGTTCCACGGTCCGACCCGCGGCGCCTGAACGACCAGGCGCCGTCGTCCCCGCGACGATCTGTCGCAGGACACACGGCACTAGCCTCCCGCCGGACGCGCCGGGACGTATCGAGGTGCCGATGGAGGAACAACGCTGTCTGCGTCGAACGAGGCCGCGATCGGTCAGCCGATACCGGCGAACTTCCTCTGGCATCACGAGGCTGATCACCGCCGTCGTGATCTCGGCGGCTGGCGGATACGGGGTAGCGGCTTGGTCGGGTCCCCCCGCCGCAGCCGGCTCGGGCACGGCGGGGATCGTCCTGCGCTACCCAACACACCTCGCTGTCGGTCCAAACGGCAACCTCTACATCGGCGACACAGGTCTTGACCGGATCCTGAAGCGCTTGCCGGGCGGGCGATTCCGCGTCATCGCGGGAGACGGACACCGGGGCTTCTCGGGAGACGGACGGCCCGCGCTAGACGCCGAGCTGGAGTCGATTGGCGACATGACCTTCACCAAGAACGGCACGCTCTACTTCGCGGACGGCAACCGCATCAGGGCGATCTCGCCGACCGGTCGCATCACGACCGTCGTCGGCGACGGCTCGACCAGCCCCACCGCGATCGCCAACGAAACCCCGGCGCTCAAGGCGCCCGTCGGTTCCACGGCGGGACTGACGATCGGGCCGGACGGTGACCTCTACTTCACGGGGGGCAGCAACCAGGTCCTGCGACTGATGAGCGACGGCCTGATCGACGTCGTCGCATCCAGCCGCGACTTCGCCAACCTCGGGGGGTTCGAACAGCTCTTCCCGACAGAACTCGCCTTCGACGGCTCGGGCGACCTCTACGTTTCGACCGGCAACGCGTTCCGGTTGGTCGAACTCACGAGGAGCGGCCACGTTCTCTACCTCGGCCCTCTGCGAAGGGGCGGGGGTTCCCCCGCCGCGCTCGCGAGCGGTCCCGGAGGCCTTGTCTTCGCGGATTGGCAGAACTCGATCGTGCGCATCGACGGATCGCGGGTGGAGGTCTTCCTCACGTTCGCGAAGGGCTCGGTGCCACGCGTGAGCTTCACCTTCTTGCCAGACGACATCGCAGTCGGTCCGAAAGGCACGATCTACGCCGACACCATCGCCAACAATGGTTGGACGGACACGACGGCAGTCGTCGCCATCAGCCCTTATCGGCACGTCACGACGCTCTGGGCGAGGAACGAGCCAGCTGGTTACGCGTCGCTCTGAGCCGAGAGATCGCCGACGACAGCCGGGGCATCCCGCGCCATTTCGGCGGTTTTGCACGCCGGACGTCTGACGCCGCACCTGGGTCAGGGCTGCGGCTACCCACCGGAGACCGGTGACTTCGTCCAACCGCCGTCACGTGGCCGGACGCGGCATCGCGCCGACGAGGGAGCGCCAGGATTGGACGTTCCGCGCCGACGCGGTGTCATGAATCCCTGCCGGGCGGTTGGCTGAGCTGGGAACGTCGCGTCAGGCGGCGACGTCGCGAGCGCAGAACGCGCAGACGTGCGCGGCGACTGGAATCGTGCTCACGCAGTGCTCACAGGTCTTCGTGGTCGGCGCCGCGGCCTGCCGCCTCGCCATCATCGCGTTGAGCGGCCGGACCACGGCGAAGAAGATCACGGCTGCGAGGATGACGAACGCGACGACGTAGTTGACGAAGTCGCCGTAGTAGAAGGTGCTCTTGTTCACGCTGAAATGGAGCGAAGCGAAGTTCGTCTTCCCGGGAATCGCGATCAACGGCGTGATCAGGTCCCGGACGAACGCCGTGACGACCGCCCCGAAGGCGACACCGACGACGACCGCGATCGCGAGGTCGACGACGTTGCCCCGCAAGAGGAACGACTTGAAGTCCTTCACTGGGTTCACCTTTCACGTAAGGGAGATTCGGCGCCTCGGTCACTCGCCGCAGCCGACGCCCGTCACCTCGCCATTCTGCACGCCGGATCGCGTCGCTGCTCGGAGTCGTCCCAGCACGTCCTGTCCATTGGGATCGACACCCACCGCCGTGCCCGCAGCCGGACAGCCCCGACGACGACGCTGTCGAACGAGCCGGCGGCGAGAGCGATAAGAATCGGTGCACTGGCGTGTCGATCGGGTCACCGCCCCCGTAGCTCAGGGGACAGAGCAGCGGTTTCCTAAACCGCGTGTCGCAGGTTCGAGTCCTGCCGGGGGCGCCTCTAAAGACCCTAGTAAGAGCCTTTTGGCGAGCGGTATGGCAATCCGCTAGCGTGCCCTGGGAATCCATTTGGGAATCTGCGTCGATCGGGCAGATTCCCAAGACGGCAGCGGAGGCAGGCGAATTGCGGGGACACCTCGAACCCCGGGGAAAGAACGTCTGGCGAGCCAAGGTCTACCTCGGTCGCGGCGACAACGGCACAAAGCGTTACGTCACGAAGACCGTCCGGGGGACAAAGCGCCACGCCGAAGACATCCTCGCCGAGCTCGTCGTCGAGGCGGGGGCGGGGACCCACGACGTCACCGGGGGAACCGTTCGCGAGCTCGCCGCGCGCTGGCTCGAGATGAGCCGGTCGAGCCTTTCGCCGACAACTGTGCGCGAGTACGAGCGACTGCTCGACAGTCTCATCCTTCCCCGTTTCGGTTCGGTGCGGCTTCGCGCGCTCCGCCCGCAGTCGATCGATCGCTACTACGCCGAGCTGCTCGAAAACGGCGGACAAGGTGGGCGGTCGCTCAGCCCTCGTTCGGTCAGCCACGTTCACGCTCTGTTGCGCCACATCCTCAATCAAGGGGTGCGATGGGGCTGGATCGCTTCGAACCCAGCCCTACGGACGTCTCCCCCGAGGGTTGGACGGCACGAGATCCTGACCCCCGAGCCGAAGGAGATCCTCATCCTGCTCCGAGAGGCCGAGCGAACCGATCCCGACCTCGCCCTCTTTGTAAGGCTCGCAGCGGTCACCGGGGCCCGCCGCGGAGAACTGTGTGGATTACGCTGGGGCGATATCGACCTGGTCGGCGGGATGCTCACCATCACCCGCGCGGTAATCGGGATGCGGAACGACTCGCTCATGGTCAAGGACACCAAGACCCACGCAGGAAGACGCATTTCGCTCGATTCCGAGACCCTCGGAGTGCTCAGCATGCACCATGACCGCTGTGCGCAACGCGCCGCAGCCGTTGAATCCTGTTTGTCGGACTCCGCGTTCGTCTTCAGCACCGAAGCCGACGGTTCGCGGCCCCGACGCCCCGATGGAATGTCGCTCGCCTTCATTCGACTGCGGCGCCGAGCCGGGATTAGAGAGCTCCCGTTGCACAGCCTTCGGCATTTCGCCGCCACTCGTATGCTCGACGCCGGCATTCCTGTCCGCACCGTCGCGGGTCGCCTCGGTCACGCGAACGCGGCAACAACTCTGAACGTCTACTCACACTGGGTGGTCGCCTCGGACCAAGCGGCCGCCGTGGCGCTGGGAGATCTCTTACGCGACGACTGGGCGGATTCGGCCGGAGAGAGCGCGCGATCGCGCTCTGTTCGCTCTCCCTTTGAAATCCCCTCGTAACAAGGATGTGCATCGCAGGTGGTCAGGGCGACATCGCTGGGCACCCGACTGAACCCGCGTCGATCTTTGCGATGCGAGCGACCGGGGCGGGTCGGTAGGGCTCGCCCGTAAGGAAGCCGTCGACCTTTCCGGAAGGGGTCTTCGCGAACCAAGCTCCACCCTGCTCACCCGAATGTCGCAGCTCGCTCCCGTAAAGACGCTCGGCTATGGCAACCGTGTCGCCTACTCGTAAACGTTTCGGGGTCGCGAAACGAGTGTTCGTCATCGCAGAGCGATCGCAGATGCGATTACGAGGCCACTCACCCACGGATCATCGCATCGGGTCGCTAAGCGCGCTCGGCCGCGGGAGGTTCCGCCCAGAGGGCGGTACCTCCAAGGGTGTCTAACCCGGACTCGTTTGTTTGGGGCATCGAGAGTGAGGGAAGAAACGGGAGCCTCCTTCGGGCGGTAGCCACCCTGAGAGTCGAAAGCCAACAGCGGGCAGCGGGATGGCAAGGAGCAGCAGACCCTTCTGCACACTGGGGGCGACTGTGTCCTGCAGCTCAACTGATTTGGGTTGCCCGAACGGCGCGCTGCTCACTGCCAAATGGGTTCGTCGAGCGAGGCTGAACGTGGCACCTGCCAGAACTGGCCATCATGGAAGATGAACACACCCTCATAGGGGGACTTTGTGTTAGCGGCGGCAGCGCCGAAAATCATCCAAGCCCCAGTCCTGTCAAATGCGGGCGCACCGACATCCAGGCCGGGCGGGAGCTTCGTCAGAACGCCGTCGACGCGCCCTGTCGGCCGTCGATAAGGGGTCATTATTCAGGCGTCATCGATAGTGTGCGACAGAGACTGGTGGTAGGGGACACTGGCTGGAGTCAGAATCGTGATGATGAGCGGCAGTATGCCGGTCCCGGCACCGGAGGAGCACGTCTGGTGGAATGGTCTGCGGTGGGTCGAGGCCGCACAGATGCAGGTGACCCGGTTCGCGGAAGCGTTCGACGAAGCGGTGCGGGCACTCACCGACGCAGACGTGCGCCATCGCCTTAACGACGATTCAGACGTCAGCAGGTCCTGGCGCCAGTCCATGGACGCGAACTATCCGCCGTTCGACCATCAACGGCCCCTCCGCGTGCTCTCGTGGAGCCTGCATATGCAGGTCGCGACCGAACTCGACCTGCTCACTGTGACGGTCCGCAACGTCCTTCGCGCCCAGGCACGGATACCCGAGCAGCACCGCCCGGAGATGGGCGGCGAGGATGTGCTTGAACTGATGCGCAACGTCTCCGAGCACTGGGACGAGATAGGTGGGCTTTCCGCTAGCGCGCTGGCCAGGGACTATCCGAATGTGAGTATCGGCGGAATCGCCTACACCAACAACGAAATCTGGATAGGAGGCGTCGACGGGGTGCCAATATCCAGGATCCTGGCGTGGCTGGACCGGGTATGGCGGTCCCTGGTCACGTGTCTGACCGATGCCGGTATAGCCGTACCCGAGGATCTCATGACGTCACGGGTCGAGGGTGACGACGAGCTGCCGTGGCCTGCCGAGCGCCTGCGTTATCACTGGTCCATCCCCAAAGTGGCCGAGGAGAACTGGCCGCGCGAGCGAATGCCGCCCGAAGTGGTGGACCTCCTGGCCACGAGATTCGCATCACTCCGATCGCGAGACCGCCTGGACTAGAGGCGAAGCAGGCAGAGATTCTGAAGCACTACCTCGCCGGCGTGCTGGCTGACCTCACTCCGGACTCATAGAAGCCCAGAGGGGCGGACGAATGCTGCGCGCGACTGATCGGAGGTAGAGGGCATATAGAGCCCGCAACTCGGACATTGTTCTGGGGCACGCTTTCGCTGCGGCTCCCGTGCTCCGTGGGAACGCGTGGTCGTTTCGTAAGCAGACGATCAGACATTCTAGTTTTCTCCGAGTCTCTCCCTTCGAGCCGGATCGTCTTCTCAGCGGGGGATCCTGGGGACGCGCGGATCCTTCATATGGTCTGCATTAGTCCTTGGCCCGTAAGCAGTTAGAGTGCGCAGAACAAGTTGTAGTGATACAATGATTGTATGGCTGCTAGGACTCATCTCACGAGCGTCGAGGATCTGACAGACGCCATATTGACCGCTAGCCGGGTCCTCGTCGCGGTGGCGGCGAGATCACTCGGTGAGCACGAAGGCGAAGTGTCGCTGCAGCAGTACCGCGCCTTGGTCGTCCTCGCCTCTCGGGGTGCCCAGCGGCCGGTTGATCTCGCAGAAGCACTGGGAGTTGATCCGTCAACAGCGACACGACTGTGCGACCGGCTCGTCGATAAGCGGCTCATTTTGCGTCGACACCATGGCAACGATCGGCGAGAGGTGCGCCTCGAGCTCGCCGAGCGGGGCCGGCGGCTTGTCGAAAGGGTGACCGAGCGTCGGCGCGAGGAGATTCGACGCATCGTTGCCACGGTGCCAGCTTCTGACCGGGAGCTGCTCCTTCGCCCGTTCCAAGTGTTTGGACAGGCGGCTGGAGAAATCCCGGACAACGTGTGGCCCCGAAGCTGGGAGTTGTAGGAAGTTGAGCGGGACCGGGAGCGACAAGCGGGACGAGAACAACCCACCTATGCCCGCGGACGCGGAGACACCCGCTGGGCGTCACCTGGAAGCGTCGCAAGTCGAAGCGGCTGGAGTTGCGAGGCAGACCAGTCTCGATCGGGTTCGCACGGCCTCCACCTGGCTCGGGAGATCCCGGATCGGGCTGCCCGTCACCGCCCTCTTCGTCGGAGCGGGCGCAGGCCTTGCTGCCGTCGGGTTTCGCTGGTTGATCTTCGCGTTCACCTGGCTCGCGACGGGCCACGAGCAGTTCGGCCAGCAAGGAAGGATCGCAAGCTCACACTTGGAGTTCCTCGGGATTTGGTTCGTCCTTCTGATCCCGGTGCTCGGCGGCCTTCTCTACGGGCCCATCATCGACCGACACGCAAAGGAGGCGCGTGGCCACGGCGTCCCCGAGGTGATGCTTGCCACGGCAAAGGAGCAGGGCAAAATCCGACCGCAGGTGACCCTCGTGAAGGCTCTCGCCTCCGCGTTGTGCATCGGTGCTGGTGGGTCGGTCGGGCGTGAGGGACCCATCGTCCAGGTCGGATCGGCCTGGGCCTCGACGGTCGGCCGATTCGCGCGGATGCCGGGGAGCCGGCTGCGCATCATCGTTGCCTGTGGGGCCGCCGGAGGGATCGCCGCGACGTTCAACGCTCCCATCACCGGCCTCTTCTTCGGAGGCGAGATCATCCTGCGGGTGTTCTCACTTGACGCGGTGTTCGCCACGATCCTCTCGGCGGTGACGGCGGATCTCGTGAGCCGCGCCTTTTTCGGTTCTGCAGCCATCTTCTCCGGAGTGCCCCACGACCTCGTCGTGAGCCACGATTACACGTATCTCTTGATCGCTGTCCTCGGAGTTGCCGCAGGGTTCCTCGGAGTCGGGTTCAAGGTCGTCCTCTACAGGTTTGAGGACGTCGCCGACCGTCTCTGGAGGGGACGCCCGGAGTGGGCGCGTCCCGCGGTCGGCGGGATCCTGCTCGGCGGGCTGCTCCTCGCGCTCCCCGAGCTCTATGGGGTCGGCTACCCGGTGATCGACAGGGCCGTCTCCGGTCGCATCGTGCTGTGGCTCCTCCTCATCCTGATGGTGGGCAAAGTGGTCGCTGCCAGCCTGACGCTCGCGATCGGGGGGTCGGGGGGCGTGTTCGCCCCCTCGCTCTACACCGGGGCGATGGCGGGAATGGTGTTCGGGGTGGTCGTCGGCCACCTCTTTGGCCACGCAGCGGGCACGCCGGCGATCTTCGCCGTCTTGGCCATGGGCGGCGTGTTCGGGGCGGCTGCCCAGGCTCCACTCACCGCGATCGCGAGCGTGGTCGAGATGACGAACAACTACACGCTGACGCTCGCAGTGATGCTGACCGTCGGCATCGCGACAGCGGTATCGAAGCGGCTCAGCTACAGCAGCATCTACACCGCAAAGCTCCTCCGTCGTGGCGTCGACCTCGACCGATCGGAACCGGGATCGGCCTCGGGCTAGTCCCCCCGGGAAGAGCGAAAGTCGGAGGGCCTGCCACTTCGGTCACTTGTCCGACGACAGGTCCCCGTTCCACAGGTGACCGTCGGGCCGGGCGGATTGCCGCGTGAGGAACGCCAGCTCCCTGATCGTTCCCCGCGCGGTGAGATCGGCCTGCGCCTTCACCGTTTCTTCCAACGGATACGGGCTGCCGGTTCACACGGAGCGGGCACCCGCGAGGATCCGAGTAACGAATCCTCGCTTCGCCAAGTGAGGCGATCGCGGCTTGCGATGCAAATCCCGAGCAGCGGACGGGAGATGAAGAGATAGGCCAGTGACGAGATGGACTAGGTGAAGTGGTGACGCCTGGCCGCTTAGACCAACAGAAGGGTGGCGAGGATCTTGGTGGAGATGGCGGGAACGAGCACGAGCGACCAAGTGACTTCTAATGATCGCGCTACCGTTTTCAACCGATACGCGCTACTGGATTTGGGCGGTGTTTACAGTTCGGTTTGCATCAGAATCGCCTTAAAGGTCCGCCCAGTCCTGCTCCGATACACGATCTCGAACAAGAAACTCACTGCCAGCGTGACAGCGAGAGCAATCGCAGATGTCGGCGCCGTGGCGATCATGTGGCACACGAGGACAACGAAGAGGGAGAGGCACGTGACTGCCGACGCCACGACCGGCCACGCCTTTGCCCCCGTTTGGTTGCGAATCCTCATGTGACCGATGTTGACCGCCAAGTACACGAAGAGGAACCCCGCGCTCCCCATGGAGGCCACGGCGCTCAATGGAAAGAGCAGGACGAAGACGAGCACCAACCCAGAGGTGATGAAAAGTCCCTCGACATCACGACCCCAGAGCTTGCGGTCGAACGCCGGTGGGAGACCACCGTTCTTGGCGATCTGATAGGCGATGTTCGTAGACCCAAACAAGGTGGCGTTGACTGCGGATGCAGTCGAGAGCAAAGCCGCGAGGGCGATCAACCTGAATCCTGCCTGTCCCAGGGACGGCTTGGCTGCGACGGCCAAGGCGGAATTCCCAAGTCCCTTCAGGACGTCGAGCGGCACATTGGTCACGACACCGATGGCGACCAGGAGGTAGATCACGATCACAATGGCGACGCTGCCGTAGATCGCACGTGGCAACTCGCGCTTCGGCTTGGCCATGTTGGCGGCAGCATTCGTAATCAGGCCGAAGCCCTCGTAGCCAACAGATAGGATGCCTGCCCCGGTGAAGATCGCCAGAGGACCCGGCCAAGAGGCTGACGACAGCCGATTAACCCCCTTCCCGGTGACCGCCGTGAAGGCTGCCACGATGAAGACGATGAGGATGGCCACCTTGATGAGCACGATCACAGACTCTGCTCGGCCCATGAGTCGGGCACCGAGAAAGTTGATCGCCGTGAAAGCGAGCACGACACCAACGGCCCACACTTTGGATGGCGCATGAACAAAGGTCCCAGCGTACGCAGCAAACCCTGTGGCATACAGCGCAATGGTGATGATGTAGCTGAAGTACTGGAAGAGGTTGAGTGAACCAGAGGCCACGCCTTCGCCGTAGCCACGAACCAAGAACGTGACAGCACCACCGACACTTGGGAACGTCTTTCCAAGTACGACGTAGCTGTAGGAAGCGAGCCCTGCAACCACCCCTCCAATCGCGAAGGAGAGGGGCATGGCGGAACCTGCAACCCGTGCCACGACCCCGAGGATGGAGAAAATCCCGGCACCGATCATGCCGCCGACCCCGATACTGAGAGCAGCGACCAACCCGATATCGGCCTTCCGTGTTCCCTCTCCCGTCGGCTCGCCCTGTTGCAGGGCTTTGCCGCTGGTATTGCTCATTCGCTCACTTTGGCGCGCTGTGAGTACATCGACAAGTGCGAGAACATCTTGATGATCGGCAACCCCGGAACGGGGAAGTCGCACCTGGCCACCGCGCTCACCGCCCAGTCCTGCCACAAGGTGTAAGGCGCCAAAACCCGGGCTACGCCAGCGGAGAGAGCGGACGTTGCACCCCGGCCGTAGCGCACCCGCCCGTGTACTTGGCGCTCGAGGATGCGCACTTCGTGGCGGAGCACCATCAGCTCGATGTCCTTGTCGAACCCAGCTCGGCGTTACGCGCAGTCGTGAGTGCCACATCACGCGCGGCGATTAGGTGGCAAGGCCCTCGCCCGAAGGTGCCGTACTGCCGCACCTACCGGGCGATCGGTGGCGCTGATCCGTCTCCCTGCTGAATGTTTGTGGACACCCTTCGGAAAGACTGCTGGCATTCCGCGTTGGAACGCGCTCTTGACAGTCACGCGGTTGACAGGCCGTCCGGATGGGCCGTTAGTTCGCTTCTCCCGTGATTGGCAAAGCGTCGCTCACCGTAGTGAGAGTGAGGAGGGGGGTTCGCGTTGGAGGGCCGACGGCGCCGATCTGCGACTAGTTCAGCGGCCGGATGTGGCCCTCTCGACAACTGCGGTCGCAATTGTGCCTACTACCGCAACGATGAGTACGGCGACGAGGAATGCCAGGTGGGCGGCAGTTCCCCAGATTCGATCGGGAAGGCCCAGAACCACGGCGAGGCCGACAGCCCAGGCTCCGGTCAGAGCCATCCGGGACCATCGGCCCGTGAATACGGCGCAACACGGTCCGACGATGAGGAGTCCGATCAAGATGAGCCGGTGGCCAAGCAGTGCGTCCACGGCCGCGACGACAGCACACAGAACGAAACTGAGCACCCAGAGGCGATTCGCGGACCAGCCCCAGAGCGTGACCTGTTCGCTTAGGTGAGGCGAGTCTTCTGCGAGCAGCCGCTCCACGATCGCGGGCGGGGCGTGGCCATTGACGCGTCCGTCAGCTGATGACATCGCGGCTCCCGGCGTTCGACAAAGGCAACTCGCTTCGCGACTTGTGTTCGCAGAGTACTCGCGGCCCCTCCGTTGCGGGCGTCGTCGGGTCGTTGCTCTGCAGCCAAGAGTTCATGAGGCGACCAGGAGTGAGACCGCGAACGCGGCGTAGCCGACGATGATGACCCAACCCGCCCACCGTCGAAGCCCCCGTCCCGTTGTAGGCGAGTGTCAAGGTCAACACCGTAAGCCCCACGTACCATGCTGCGACGAGGGTATCTTCCCCGGACGGCTTCGCCAATCCGATGAATGCGGCAGGAAGCAGGAGACCGAGCGCCACGTTAAGGGCGTTGCTGTTGAGGCGCCGTGCTCAGCGCGGCTACGCCTCGTCCCTTCGCTGCCAGGTAGACCGCGGCAACGGCATTGGGCAAGCTGGTCACCGCCGCCAGGACGAGACCACCGAGGACGATACCGGCCACGGCGTAGTGCGTTCCCAACGCGGATGCACCACGTTCCATCGTCACGCTCGCTGCGACCACGACGACAAGTGCGCCTGCGGCTTCGAAAGCGTCCCGGGGTCTTCCTCGCTCGGGACGTATGGCGTCGGCGAGTTCGACTTCTTCCTCGGCGACCGCCGAGGCCAGCCACGTCACCCATTGCCGTGGGATCGGGAGCCGCCGGAAGTCCTTGCCATGCGCGGCCAGGACGCCGACGTAGGGGACTAGGACGACGAGCACTAGACCGAGTCCGAAGACGGGATCGACGACGCCCAGGACCGACACGAGACACACGACCGCCACCCACAACGCCACGGCGCCACCGAGCGCCACGACTTTGCGATGTAGGTCGATCCGGCCTGCAACCACAGCTCCGAGGCCGAGCAGCGCGGCCAGGTTGAATGCGTTCGAGCCGATGACGACACCACTGCCGACCGCTAGCTGATGGTGGGTAAGGGCCGTGACGGCGGCGGTGATCTCCGGAGTGTCAGCCGCCAGGGCAGCCAGCAAGCCGAGGAGCGCCTCTGAGAGCCCTAGACGCTCACCGACTCTTTCGAGCCTGGAAACGAGCACCCAACTCGTTCCAAGGCTCACCAATGCCCCGACTACGAACGCGATGGCCGCGAATCCGATGACCATTGCGATTCAAGCTCGGACGGGCCGAGCTAGCGAATGGTCCCACGCGGCGCTTCCATTGGCACACTGGCCGCGGCCACCGCGGTTGCCCACGTCGGCTCCTTTCCGCGAACGGATGACATGCCGACCAGGCTTCCCGGCTCCCCTGCAGAGACCATAGTCCCCGGGAAAACAGTCTGTCGCGAGGTGCGGGTGTGGACCCTGTGACTCAGCAGCACCCGCAAACTGCATGGGGACGGTATCGAGCTTCGGGCTCGGCAGCTGCCTCGACGTTACGGCCGCGGAACCGCGCCCCGGCGATTATCCCTGGTGCGGAAGGGGCAGGCGCTTCAGCCGTGCTCGGCCGCCCGGACGACCACGACCGGGCACCTGGCATGCCGAATGCAGTACTCGCTCACCGATCCGAGCAGCGCACCGGTGAGGGTCGCGTGACCGTGGCCGTGACCGTGGCTGCCAATTACGAGCACTTCGGCATCGACAGCTTCTGCACCAGCAGGTGCCCAGGCGCGTCCGGCGACAACACGAGCCGAACCGCCGCAGCCCGATCGGCGCCGATCACCTGTACGAGAACCTTCGTCAACTCCTGGCGGGCCTTCTCCTCGGGCTCGACGCCGACCGGGTAGATCGGCCCCCAGGAGTTGACCGCGACAAGGGTGGCGCCCAGGAACTCGGCCTGACGTGCCGCCCAGCCGACTGCGGCCTTGCTCGCCTCCGAGCCGTCAACCCCGACGACGACCGTTCCACTCATAACGTCATCCTTCTACGAGCCAACCAGTGCCACGCTGCCCGTTTATGTTTTATTTACGGTTCGCGGCACTTTATTTACGCCCTGTTTACGCGGCCCGCCGGATACTGGCCCGCATGGCTGATTTCCTCGCGGTGCTGGGCACGGTCGCTTTCGTGCTCGTCTTCTTCGGCTTGATCTGGGCACTGGACAGAGTATGAACGCCGTCCAGGTCGTGCTGCTCATCGTCTCGGTGCTGACGTTCATCTACGTCGGCATCGCCATGTTCAAGCCGGAGTGGTTCTGATGCAGTTCTTCTGGACGATCGTCGCCCTCGTGGTGGTGATGGGCCTTTGCTGGCGGTTCCTCGGCTCGTACATGGCCTCTGTCTTCGAGGGCCGGGTGCACTGGCTCGGATTCATCGAGCGACCCGTCTACTGGGCTCTAGGCACCAGTCCCGAACAGGAACAGAGCTGGAAGCGTTACGCCGGCTCCCTGATCGTGTTCTCCGCGGTTTCGATCCTGATCACCTACCTGATCATCCGGATCCAGGGCTCGCTTCCCCTCAACCCGCAGCACCTCGGGGCCGTGTCGCCCGCGTTGTCGTGGAACACGGCAACCTCGTTCGTAACGAACACGAACTGGCAGAACTATGACGGCGAGTCGACGATGTCGTACCTGTCGCAGATGGCCGCTCTCACTGTTCAGCAGTTTGTGAGCATGGCCGTCGGAGTCGCGGTGGCCATCGCCCTCGTCCGCGGCTTCGCACGCCGCAACTCTCGTACGATCGGCAACTTCTGGGTGGACATCACCCGCTGCCTGCTCTACATCGAGCTGCCCATCGCCTTCGTCTTCGGGCTCATCTTCGTCGCCCAGGGCGCGGCACAGACCCTGAGCGGCCCGGTGCACATCCACGACATCTTGAACAACATGACCCAGACGATCGCCGTCGGCCCGGTGGGCTTCATGGAGGCCATCAAGCAGCTCGGCACCAACGGTGGCGGCTTCTTCAACGCAAACGGCGCGGACCCCTTCGAGAACCCGACCGGGCTCACGAACTTCCTCTCGTTCGCCTTGCTGTTGAGCGTCGGCTTCTCCCTCACCTACACCTTCGGCAAGATGGTGGGGAGCATCCGCCAGGGCGTCGCCTTGCTGGCCGCCATGGTCATCCTCTTCGGCGCCTGGGTCGGATTCTCCTCCTATGCCGAGCACGTGGGGAACCCCGCGGTTGCCGCCGCGGGCATCAAGAGCCAGCCCACGGGCAACATGGAGGGCAAAGAGGTCCGCTTCGGCGACACCCAGTCGGCTCTCTACGACATCGCGTCGACGCAGACCTCGACCGGCTCCGTCGACGGGTCCAACGACTCCTACACCGCAATGGGCGGCTTCGGGCTCCTGACCGGCATGATGCTCGGCGAGGTCACCCCGGGAGGAACCGGCAGCGGCCTGTACACGATCCTCCTCTACGCCATCCTCGCCGTGTTCATCGGCGGGTTGATGATCGGGCGAACGCCGGAGTACATACGCAAGAAGATCCAATCCAAGGAAGTGAAGCTGGCCGGGCTCGGGTCGCTCGTCATGCCGATGATCGTGCTCATCCTGACCGGAATCGCCGTCTCGGTCGCCGAGGGCCGAGCAGGCCCGCTCAATCACGGACCGCACGGCTTCACCGAGATCCTCTACGCCCTCACCTCTCAGGGCAACAACAACGGCTCGGCCTTCGCGGGACTCACGGGCAACACCCAGTTCTACAACGTCATCGGGAGCATCGACATGCTCCTCGGACGCTTCGGCATCATGGTCCCGGCACTGGCACTGGCAGGATCGCTAGCGGCCAAGGGAACCGTCGCCGAGTCGATCGGCACGTTCAGGACCGACAACGGCATGTTCGTCGGGCTCGTGATCGGCGTCATCCTCATCATCGGCGGCCTCACGTTCTTCCCCGCCGTCTCGCTCGGCCCGGTCGTCGAGCAACTCATCCACAGCAAGTTCTTTTGATGGAGCCCTCCCACATGAACGACTCAACTGATCCCCGCAGCGGCGCAAGCTCCGCCACGGCAGTCGCGACTGGGAACGCGCCTCCAAGTGTGCCCCACGGTGTGGCCCAGGCGCGAAGCCTCTTCGACCGCCAGATCCTCGGCCAGGCGATCATCGGCTCCTTCAAGAAGCTCGACCCCCGGGTGCAGGTCCGCAACCCGGTGATGTTCGTTGTTCTCATCGGCACGGTGATCACCTTCATCGAGTCGATCGCGCATCCGGGCCTTTTCGACTGGTCCATCACGATCTGGCTGTTCTTGACCCTCGATCTTCGCCAACTTCGCCGAGGCGATGGCCGAAGGCAGGGGCAAGGCCCAGGCCGACACGCTGCGCAAGATGCGCTCGGAGACCGAGGCACGCAAGCTTCTCCCCGACGGCACCGAGCAGTTGGTCGCCGCCGCGGCGCTCGCCAAGGGTGACCTCGTGGTCTGCGAGGCCGGTGACCTGATCCCCTCCGACGGTGAGATCACCGAAGGCATCGCGTCGGTCGACGAGTCGGCGATCACCGGCGAGTCGGCCCCGGTCATCCGCGAGTCCGGTGGCGACCGATCGGCGGTCACCGGTGGCACGAAGGTGCTTTCCGACCGGATCGTGGTCAAGGTCACCGCGGAACCGGGACAAACCTTCCTTGACCGCATGATCACCCTCGTGGAGGGGGCCAACCGCCAGAAGACGCCCAACGAGCTCGCCCTGACGATCCTGCTCGCCGTCCTCACCATCATCTTCATTCCGGTGGTGGTCGTCCTGCAGCCGTTCGGCCACTACGCGGGGGCGACGGTATCTGTTGTGATCCTCGTGTCGCTGCTCGTCTGCCTGATCCCGACGACTATCGGCGCACTGCTGTCGGCGATCGGCATCGCCGGCATGGACCGGCTCGTGCAGCGCAACGTGCTCGCCATGAGCGGCCGGGCCGTGGAGGCGGCGGGCGACACACAGACGCTGCTGCTTGGACAAGACCGGCACGATCACGCTCGGCAACCGCATGGCGTCGGACTTCTACCCTGTCGGCGGCCACTCCGAGCAGGAGGTGGCCGATGCCGCCCAGTTGGCGTCGCTGGCCGACGAGACTCCGGAAGGACGCTCGATCGTCGTGCTCGCCAAGGAGCGCTTCGACATCCGCGCCCGGGAGCTCGGCGTGGACCACAAGTTCGTCCCCTTCACGGCCACCACGCGGATGTCCGGGCTCGATCTCGGCCCCCGCCGGATCCGCAAGGGGGCCGCCGAGTCTGTCAAGGCATGGGTCACGGCGCTGGGCGGGTCGATCCCCGACGACCTCGACGCGGCGGTCGAGCGCATCTCGCGGGCCGGGTCCACGCCGCTCGCGGTCGCCGACGGACCGCTGATCATCGGCGTCATAGAGCTGAAGGACGTGGTCAAGCAAGGCATACGTGAGCGTTTCGACGAGATGCGTGCGATGGGCATCCGCACTGTGATGGTCACCGGCGACAACCCTCTGACCGCGGCAGCCATCGCGCAAGAGGCCGGCGTCGACGACTACCTCGCCGAGGCGACTCCCGAGACGAAGTTGGCCCTCATCAAGTCCGAGCAGGAGGGCGGCAAGCTCATCGCCATGACCGGCGACGGCACGAACGACGCCCCAGCGCTCGCGCAGGCTGACGTCGGCGTGGCCATGAACTCGGGCACGACCGCTGCCAAAGAAGCCGGCAACATGGTCGACCTCGACTCCAACCCGACCAAGCTCCTCGAGATCGTCGAGATCGGAAAGCAGCTGCTCATCACCCGTGGGGCGCTCACGACATTCTCGATCGCGAACGACGTGGCGAAGTACTTCGCCATCATCCCGGCCTTGTTCGTCGCGACCTACCCCCAGCTCAAGACGCTCAACATCATGAGGTTGCACAGCCCGCAAAGTGCCGTGCTGTCGGCTGTCATCTTCAACGCTCTCGTGATCATCGCCCTCATCCCGCTGGCACTTCGGGGCGTGAAGTTCCGAGCCGCCAGCGCGGCCGCGATCCTGCGTCGCAATGTCTACATCTACGCAGTCGGCGGCATCATCGCTCCCTTCATCTTCATCAAGCTGATCGACCTGATCCTTACCGCACTGAAGGCGTACTGATGATCACTCACCTAAGACGTTCAGTTGTACTCGCCCTGTTCTGCCTCGTGTTCTTCGGCCTGCTGTACCCCTTGGCGGGCACTGGCGTCTCCCAGGTCCTCTTCAAGCACCAGGCCGACGGCTCGATCACCGCGAACGGTTCGACGCTGATCGGCCAGAACTGGACCAGCCCGAAGTTCTTCCACGGGCGCCCCGACGACTTCGGGCCGTACGCCGGCGTCGGGGACAACCCGCTCGTCGCGAACGGCAAGAGCGGCGACACCGGCGCAACCAACCTCGGTCCCCGGTCCGAGGTGCTGCTCGACGACACCAAAGCGCTGATCGCCTACTGGCACAAGATGGGCGTGAACCCGACGGAGGACCTTGTCACCACCTCTGGAAGCGGGATCGACCCCGACATCACCCCGGTCGACGCGTACGCCGAGGTGCCCGATGGTGTCCAAGGCCACGGGACTGTCTCCGAAGGTGCTGGACAAGCTCATTGCCCGTGAGACCAACTCCGCTGAGTTCGGGTTCCTGGGCTCGGACTACATCGTCGTGCTCCAGTTGAACGAGGCCCTCGCCAAGATGGAGTAAGTGCCCTGCCGTGAATGTCTCAACCTTTGTGTCAGAGCCTCGAGATCTGTCCGTTGCCGGCCTGCGGCTTGCTGCGTCAGCCAGGGGCCTCGGACAGATACTGGGGTCGGACGTGGTCGACGGTGGCTAGCGACGCCGACTCCACCGCCAGAACCCAGGAAGTCGATCAAGGCGTTGAGCCGACGGGAAAGTTCCGCGTCTACCTCGGGGCTGTGGCTGGCGTCGGCAAGACCTGGGCCATGCTCGATGAGGGTTGGCGCCGCTACAAGCGCGGCACGGACGTGGTGATCGGCTTCGTCGAGACGCACGGCCGGGAGCTCACAGCTCAGCAGATCCGAGACCTGCCGACCGTCCCTCGCAAGCGTCGTCGACTACCGGGGCACGGCCTTCGAGGAGATGGACCTCGCGGCGGTACTTGCCCGAAAGCCCGAGGTCGCCCTCATCGACGAGCTCGCCCACACGAACGTGCCCGGTTCAGGACCCCACACCAAACGATGGCAGGACGTGCTCGAGATCCTCGACGCGGGGATTGGGGTCGTCAGCACCGTCAACATCCAGCACCTCGAAAGCGTCGCTGACGCCGTGCAGCAGATCACCGGCGTGGCCGTCCGCGAGCGGGTGCCCGACTGGGTCGTGCGCAGGGCTGACCAGCTCGAGCTGATCGACTCGTCCCCCGAGCAGCTGCGCCGGCGCATGCTGCATGGTCACATCTACCCTCCCGAGAAGATCCCCAGTGCCCTCACCAGCTTCTTCCGCTATCAGAACCTCGTGGCGCTTGCGCGAGCTCGCGCTTCGCTTTGTTGCAGATGAGACCGAAGAGGAGCTCCTGGGGTTCCTCGTCGCCCGGCACCCAGACATCGTCTGGGACACCGCCGAGCGCATCATGGTGGCCGTCGATGCAGCACCGGGAACCGACGCGGTGCTGCGCCGCGCGGCCAGGATTGCGGTACGGGCACACGCCGACCTGCAAGCCGTCTACGTCATTGGAGACGACAGTTCGCGGCCGGCGTCCAAGGAGGCTCTCGCGGCCGTCAAGCACCTCGCGGAGGACCTGGGCGCCCGCTGGCACGAGATCACCGCGGACGACCCCGCCTCGGCGCTGGTGCAGTTCGCCAAGGACAACCAGATCACCCAGATCGTGCTCGGCGCGTCACGCAGGTCCAGATGGGAGAAGCTCACAAGCAGGGCCTCGGTCGTCCAGCGTGTGCTCCAGTTCGCCCGCCAAGCCGACGTCGACGTTCACGTCATCGCCCGCTATGGCAAAGGCGCTCCCCTTAGCAGCGCGCACGCTCCCGAGGATGGGGACGAGTGAGCACAGGCCTCCTTTACCAAGGTGGAGCCAGCCAAGCAGCTCTTGGCCAGCGGGCAGCCACCCGGGAGGTCGCGTCGAACCTAGGGGTTCGATGGCCACGCTCTATCGCTGGGTCCCTGCCGCCGATCGTAGGTGGCGTCCTTTCCACGCGTTTCCGTTGCTCACTGAGCGGTAGGAGGAGCTGCCGCTGGCACGGGGTCGGTTTGCGTCAGAATCGCTTTGAAAGTTCGCCCGGTCGTGCGCCGATACACAATCTCGAACAAGAAGCTCCCCGCCAGCGTGACACCAAGAGCGATCGCTGATGTCGGCGCTGTGGCGATCATGTGGTACACGAGGACGACGAAGAGGGAGAGGCACGTGACCGCCGACGCCACGACCGGCCACGCCTTCGCCCCTGTCTGCTTTCGAATCCTCATGTGACCGATGTTGACAGCCGAGTACACGAGGAGGAACCCTGCGCTTCCCATGGAGGCGACGGCACTCAAGGGAAAGAGCAGAACGAAGACGAGAACCAACCCAGAGGTGATGAAGAGCCCTTCAACATCACGACCCCAGAGCTTGCGGTCGAACGCCGGTGGGAGACCGCCGTTCTTGGCGATCTGATAGGCGATGTTCGTAGACCCGAACAAGGTGGCGTTGACTGCGGATGCAGTCGAAAGCAAGGCCGCGATGGCGATCAACCTGAATCCCGCCTGTCCCAGGGACGGTTTGGCTGCGACGGCCAAGGCGGAATTCCCTAGTCCCTTCAGGACCTCGAGCGGCACATTGGTCACGACACCGCTCGCGACCAGCAGGTAGATCACGATCACAATGGCGACGCTGCCGTAGATCGCACGTGGCAACTCGCGCTTCGGCTTGGCCATGTTGGCTGCAGCATTCGTGATCAGGCCGAAGCCCTCGTAGCCAACGAACAGGACGCCTGCACCGGTGAAGATCGCCAGAGGACCGGGCCAGGAAGCTGGCGACAGCCGAACAACCCCCTTCCCGGTGAGCGCCATGAAGGCTGCCACGATGAAGACGATGAGGATGGCCACCTTGATGATCACGATGACGGACTCTGCTCGACCCATGAGTCGGCTGCCGAGAAAGTTGATCGCCGTGAAGGCGAGCACGACAACAACTGCCCACACTTTGGACGGCAGATGAATGAAGGTCACTGCGTACGCAGCAAACCCTGTGGCGTACAGCGCAATGGTGATGATGTAGCTGAAGTACTGGAAGAGGTTGAGTGAACCGGAAGCCACGCCTTCGCCGTACCCACGAACCAAGAACGTGACAGCGCCACCGACACTTGGGAACGTCTTCCCGAGTGCGACGTAGCTGTAGGCAGCGAGCCCTGCAACCACCCCTCCAATCGCGAAGGAAAGGGGCATGGCGGAACCTGCAACACGTGCCACGACTCCGAGGATGGAGAAAATCCCGGCACCGATCATGCCGCCGACCCCGATGCTGAGGGCAGCAAGCAATCCAATATCCGCCTTCCGTGTCGCGTTTGCCGTTGGCTCGCTATGGTGCACGGATTTGCCGTTGGTGCTGCTCATAAGCTCGCTTTGGCGATCTGCGGTGCCACATCAGACGGTGTCTTGGCCTTGGTGAGATCGAGAATCCCACACGCGAACAGCTTCACACGGTCACACCCTGCTCGCCCTCGACCCGGTGGATGTCATAAATGGCTCGCCATGTGGAGCCACACTGCCCACAACTGAAGTCCTACTGCTCTCTGTAAGTATCAACAACCATCGTGGTTTACTCGGACCTGCTTCACGACGACAGCGTGAGTAATGTGCACCCCTGGCGTGGCCCTTCTCCGCATCCTGGCGGGTCTACCCGGTGGGGTGATCGATGTCCACGGGCGGCAAGTCCTGCACCTGCTGTTTGGTGATGTTGAGCCCGATACCGTCGTCGACCCCAGTCACCGCGCGGATCGGGATAGCCACGTCCTTGCTGCCCCACAAGTGCCCTTCTTGGAGGAGCACATGGGTCACGTGGTGATTGCGAGGGTCGATGACGATCCCCTGGACTCGCCCGATGTCGCCGTCGGTCGCATGGACTTGGTCGCCGCGGCGCACGGCCACCTCGCCCAAGGGGACGGTGTCGTAGGTGATGGTGGCCTGGGAGACGTTCCCCGTCAGCGGGTAGTAGGGCCAGGAGAGCACCTGTCCCGGACCGTAGCCCGCGTAGCGGCTTCCAGGCACGAACTGCGTCTCTTCGGCGGCGCCAAGCTTGTCGAACTCCGCCACGGTGCAGCCGAGCCGGACCTCGCCCGTCGTGGCGTCGACAAGGTCGAGAGGAACAAGTCTGCCGAGCCCTTGCCGGTGCTTCGGCTCGACGACGAGATGGGTGACCGCCCGAGCGACGGGGTCAATGACCACGCGGCTCACCTCGCCACAGACCCCATCGCTACAGCTGACGTCGGCCCCGATCGTGAACTGTGTCGTCTCTGCCATGGCCACCTTCCTCTGATCCTTGGACTCCACGTGCGAACCCCCGCCAGCGCCAGTGCCTTTGGGCTTCACACCTCGGCGCCGGTGGGTTTGCCACATGCCCTGTGTCTGTCGATGTCTTCGATCCACCCTCCTCCTGGCACGAGAAGGCGGCGACGATCAGTCTAGTTTTCGAGTCAGAGCCGCTCGACTTGTCGCGAGACTTGCCTGTCACGTGCTTCGACTGTCCGAGGTGATCGACCGGCTGATGCCTGCTTCCATGATGGGAGCCCGTGTCGTCTTACTTGGTCGTTCATCCGGTCCGCTCAGGATTTCTTGGCGTTCTTGTCGTGCTTCTCGAGGTTCTTCACGCCCGGGTCCGTGGCAGCCGCCGATACCGGGCTCCCTCGGAAGGGATCGGCGGCGGCGCCCTCTGGTGCCTGGGCGAGGAGTTCCGCCTTGGCCTCCAGTTCCTCGCGCTGTTGCTCGGGAGTCACTTTCGGGTACTGCGGGTCGAGCTCGATCAGGGTATGGGCGAGCACGTGCGACACGCAGATCCTGGCGAACCACTTGTGGTCGGCGGGGATGACGTACCAGGGAGCCCACTCGGTGCTGGTGTTGGACAACATCTCGGAGAAGGCTCGCTGATAGTCGTCCCAGTACCGGCGCTCCCTCACATCGCTGGGCGTGAACTTCCAGTTGTGGTCGGGGAGGTCGAGCCGTCGCAGGAAGCGGACCCGCTGTTGTTCCTTCGACAGGTTCAAGAAGATCTTGACGACCTTGATGCCGTTGTCGGTGAGGTAGCGCTCCCAGTTGTTGATCTCCTGGTAGCGGCACTCCCACACACCCTTTCCTTTCGCCTTCTTCGGGAGCAGCTGGCGCTCCAACAGCTCGGGGTGCACCCGCACCACCAGTACTTCCTCATACTGCGACCGGTTGAAGATGCCGATGACACCACGGGCAGGGAGGCGCTGCGCGTAGCGCCACAGGAAGTCGTGGCTCAACTCCTCCGCAGACGGCACCTTGAAGCTGTTGACCTGCACGCCCTGGGGGTTCACACCGCTCATGACATGACCGATGGTCCCGTCCTTGCCGGCGGCGTCGATCCCCTGCAGGCAGACGAGAACGGCGTGGGTGTCCTGGGCGGCGAGCCGGTTCTGGTAGTCAGCGAGCAGTTTCACGCCTTGCCTAAGGAGCGAGTTACCGGCTTTCTTCTTCAGAAGGTCCGCCGTGTAGCCGGGGTCGAAGTCCTTGGCAAGCCTTACCGCTGAGCCTGGCCTGACGCGCAACGGCTTGATGAACTCGGCAATCTGCTCCGCGCTCGTGTCGGTCACGGATCCGTCCTTTCTCGAGTTGCCGCGCAACAGAGCTCACCACTCGCCTCCGAGCGCGGCACGTCTGGACCCACAGTCGTGCGAGTCGGTGCCCACAAGGAACAGCAGAGACCAGGCGATAAACGCTGCGGTAGCAAGCGGGTGACCGTTCCGTCTCCCCGGACGCTGCCGGGATCAGGACTAGGCATGCTCGGTGCACCAGTCACACCGGCGGCGACCGTCGATGCCCGGCTTGTCGTTGTCGTTGCGCTTGATCTCCTGGCCGTAGGGACAGTCGCTGTTGTCGTGATACACGGGATCGTCCTCATCGCTGTCGGTGTGGAACGGGGCCACCCTCAAGCTGGAAGCACCCTTCTCATGCAGATCAGCGGGCGAACTGTGCGCCCGCGTGGGTGTGTCCGCGGCCACAACGCCCTTGGCCTTGACCGGATCGAGAATCCGATACAGCGAGCAATTTCACACGGTCTGTCACGAGGAACCACGCCAGCGCATAGCCCCACACGACGGCTGCGTAACCCCAGCCCAGGGGAGTCATGAAGACCCCGTAGACCGCGATGAGGGTCGCAAAGATCTGAGTGCCAACCACCGCCACCAAGAGAATCCGGGCGGGGCGGATCGACCAGAAAGGGCGGCGCGTGCGGGCGAGGAAGATCGTCAGATGTCCGGCAACAGACAGCGTCAAGTACATCAGCGTCTGGAGATGCGGATGGTCGAGGTGAAACACCTTGTCGCCGAGGTAGAACAGGCCAAACGCGGGCAATTGGGCCGACGACGCCCAGTACGGTGGCCATCCCGAGCACGAGGCGCATGTTCCAGGCCTCGGGCTGATCCTTGTAGTGAACGTTGTCATACGCGATGGACAGGATTGCGCCGTCGTTGAGCAACGCCAGCATCACGATCTGAATCGCCGTTACAGGAAAGAAGTTGAAGATCAGGATCACCAGCGTTATGAACACCAGCACTCGGAGCGTCTCGGCGATGCGGTAGATCGCATAGCTGTTCATCCGCTGAAAGATCTTCCGGCTCTCTTTGACCGCGTCGATGATCACCGCGAGTCCGGGAGTGGTCAGCACGATGGAAGCCGCAGCCCGCGCCGCGTCGGTCGCTCCCGAGACGGCGATGCCGCAGTCGGCCTTCTTCAACGCCGGGGCGTCGTTGACCCCGTCACCGGTCATGCCGACGATGTGTCCTCGCTTCTGAAGGACATCGACGATGTGGAACTTGTGCTCGGGGAACACCTGGGCAAAGCCATCGGCCGCTTCGATGGACTTGGCCGTCGCCGCGGTCTCCTTGCGCTTGACGTCGCCGAGACCGGCGGCATCGAGAATGTCGCTGCCCATGCCGAGTGTCTTGGCGGTCTCCTGGGCGATGGCCAGCGCATCGCCCGTGACCATCTTGACCTGCACGCCCATCTGACGTGCCGTCGCGATGGTTGCCTTGGCGTCCTTCCGCGGCGGGTCGAACAGGGGCAGCACGCCAAGAAACTGCCAAGGGCCCTCTCCCTCGGCCCGGGCCACGCCCAAGGAGCGAAAACCGCGTGCGGCGAACTCGTTGACGGCCTTGTCGACGTCCGCCTTCACCTTCTTGGCATCGCTCGACAGCTCCAGGATGACTTGGGGCGCACCCTTGGTCACCTTGAACGAAGATCCGTGCGCAGCTTTGACGGTCGCCTCGGTGCGTTTGCCAACCGGGTCGAACGGCTGGAAGTGGGTCACCTTAAGCCCGTGCAGCGCCTTGTCGTCTTTCAGGCCGCCGAGAACCGCCAGATCGATGGTGTCATTGTCATCCGCGCGCGACGCCAGTGCGGCGCTCACGATGACCTGCTCAGGTGCAACGCCGCTCAGCGCGAAGGGCTCGCCGAGCGTCAGTTTGTTCTCGGTCAAGGTGCCGGTCTTGTCAGTGCAGAGCACGTCCACGCCCGCCAACTCCTCGATGGCCACCAACCGGCTCACGATGGCCTTTTTCTTCGCGAGGAGACGCGCGCCGACCGCCATCGTGACCGACAGCACCGTCGGCATCGCCACGGGGATCGCGGCCACGGTGAGGACCAGGGCGAACTGCAACGTGGTGAGGATCGGGTTGCCCCGGACGATAGAGACGATGGTGATCACACTCACGAGCAACACAGCGAGGACGATGAGGAACGTGCCGATCCTCAACACCGCGCGTTGGAAGTGGCTGACGGTTTGCGCTTCCTGCACCAGTTCCGCCGTCTTGCCGAAGTAGGTGTTCGCACCCGTGGCGTACACAAGGGCGCCGATCTCACCCTGTCGAATGATCGAAGCTGAGAACACTGCCTCGCCGGACTTGCGCGTGGCGGGCAACGACTCCCCGGTGAGGGCGGACTGATCCACCTCGACCGGCTCTCCGTCCAGCAAACGAGCATCTGCCGGGACGATGTCCCCAAGACGCAGGCGAATGACGTCGCCCGGCACCAGCTCACGCGCTTGTGGCATGGTCCATTTGCCGTCACGTATCGTCCGAGCCTTGATCGCGAGCTCTGCCTTCAGGGCGTCGATGGCCTTACCGGCCTGGTGTTCTTCCCAGAACCCGACCACGCCGTTGGCAACAAGCAGGACAAGGATGATGAAGAAGTCCGGCCAATGCCGCAGCACGCCCGACAGGATCACCGCGGCTTCGATCATCCAGGGGATCGGACCCCAGAAGTAGCTAAGGAACTTCAGGAGCAGATTGGCCTTCTTCTCTTCGATCTCATTGGGCCCGTATTGGGCCAGCCGCTTTTGCGCTTCGACTTGGCTGAGACCGTCCGGCGAGTAGCCCAGCCGCTGCTCCACCTCCGCCAGGGGAAGAGACTTTAGGTCGTCGTTCGCGTCGGGCTTCGATCCCGCTTTCGAGTCGGGAACCTCGGGCGGGGCGCCATCAGATCCCATGACGGGTATTTTCCAGCCTCTCGCGTGACACACGCGTATTGAGTGCCTGGATAGTTGTCGTCATAGCCCAGTCTTTCTCGCCGCGGCATCGTGCTGGTCTTTGAGCGCGAGTCGATTGAAGCTGCACGGCGGCCGGAGAGGGCACCACAGCGTTAGTATATGCAATGATTAGTGTGTGAGTGATAGTGGCTCAGGTCCTTCTGAGGCGCCCGACTCAGTCGTCGATGCCGTGCTGTCGGCGAGCCGGGCACTCGTGGCGGTGGCGGCACGCTCTCTCGCCGATGTCGCCGAGGAGGTCACTCTCACCCAGTACCGGACCCTCGTCGTCCTCGCCTCCCGAGGACCTCAGAACCTTGCAGGACTCGCGGAGGCAGTAGGGGTCACCCCAGCGACTGCGACGCGGATGTGCGACCGGCTGGTGCGAAAGGACCTCATTCGCCGCAGGACAGAGCGAGACGACCGGCGCCAGCTCCGGGTGGCGTTGACGGCCAGGGGCCGGTCCCTCGTCGATGCCGTCACAGGTCGTCGCCGTCAAGAGATCGCACGCATCATGAGCGAGATCCCCGTAGAGCAACAGGCCGTCCTCGTACAAGCCCTCGGTCGGCTCGCCGCGGCCGCCGGTGAGGTGCCAGAACAGGACTGGACCACAGGCTGGGACCTGTAAGTGGGCCGTGGCGTCCTCGCACTGGCATCCCGGTGGCGATCGCCGCTGCGATCGACCCAGGCTCGGGCGGCCCGTTGGCTCGCGTCAGCGTCCTACGGTCGCAAATGGCTCGTGCTCGGTGTGGTCATCGGCGTCACCGCCGGACTCGGTGCGGTCGTCTTCTACGAGGCACTACGGGCGGCAACCCATCTGTTTTTGGGCGTGATCGCCGGATACACGGTGCCCACACCTGTCGGCGAGGGAGGTAGGGCTGCCTCGGCCCACTTCGCCGCGACCCTGGGCGATCCCGCTCGTCGCATGCCTAGGAGCCCTGGCGGGAGCGATCCTCGTCTTCGAGATCGCCCCCGAGGCCGAAGGACATGGCACCGATGCCGCCATCTCCGCGGTGCACCACAACCCTCGTGGCATTCGTCTGCGGACGGTTGCCGTCAAGATCGTCGCCTCTGCCCTCACCATCGGCTCCGGTGGATCAGGAGGACGGGAAGGGCCGACGGGCCAGATCAGTGCTGGTTTCGGGTCGTTCCTTGCCCGGCTTTTGGACTTGAGCCCAGCAGATGCCCGAATCGCGGTCGCGAGTGGGATCGGTTCGGGCATCGGCTCGATCTTCGGTGCTCCCCTCGGAGGTGCCGTGCTCGCGACCGAGATCATGTACCGGGACGACTTCGAGGTCGAGGCGCTGCTTCCCTCCTTCATCGCCTCCATCGTCGGCTATGTCGTCTTCGGCTCCGTCGAGGGCTTCAGTCCCTTGTTCGGCAACGTCGAGAGCTACCGGTTGACCGACGCCCGACAACTCTTATGGTTCGGCCTCATCGGCATCCTCGGAGGGCTGGTCGGCCTGTTGTACGCCAAGGGTTTCTACGGCATCGCAGACCTCTTTGCCCGCCTTCCCATCCCCCGCTGGGTCCGGCCGGCGCTCGGGGGCCTGATAGTCGGGTGCATCGCGCTTGCCATCCCCGAAGTGCTCGGGACCGGCTACGGATGGATACAAGAGGGCCTCGGCCAACAGCTCCTGCACATCCCGCTTTGGATAGTGCTCCTCTTGCCATTCGCCCGCATCGTGACGACCGGGCTCTCCATCGGCTCGGGGGGCTCGGGAGGCATCTTCGGCCCGGGCATGGTGATCGGTGCGTTCACCGGCGGTGCCGTGTGGCGCCTGTTCGAGCCGGTCGTGCCGAGCCTCGGCCACGACCCGGCGCCGTATGTCATCGTCGGGATGATGTCCTGTTTCGGGAGCATCTCCAGGGCTCCTCTCGCGGTCATGTTGATGGTCGCCGAGATGACGGGGACGCTCAGTCTCATCGTGCCGGCGATGGTTGCCGTTGGTCTCGCGACCCTGATCGTGCGACGGAACGACGACACCATCTACCGGAGCCAGTTGCGGAGCCGAGCAGATTCCCCTGCGCACCGCATCCTGACCGGTCTCCCCTTGCTCGGTGCCGCGCGGGCTTCCCAAGCAATGGCAGTACCGCGATGTGTCATCCCAAGCTCGGCCGACGTCGCCACTGCACTGAGCATGCTCGAAGCAAGCGGCGTCGAGGGTGCGCCATTTATCGGTGCGGAGGGACGCTACGTGGGTGTCGTGACGCTCGAGACGCTACGGAGGGCAAGCGTGGCACCAGACCCGCCGGTCCTCGCCAGTCTGGTCGACACGAGCTTCTTGCCGATCCACCAAGACGTGCACCTCGACGTCGTGCTCGACACCTTGACGTCCACCCCGCAAACCTGGGTGGCCGTGGTCGATGACGAACGGCGGGTCATCGGCACGATCGCGACCTCGGACCTCATCGCAAGCTACCGACGAAGCCTGCAGGCCAGTCTGCGTCGCGTCTCGGAGGTGAGCGAGTCGAGCGGCATGTTGGACGTCGTAGTCTCGGAGAACTCACCAATCGTCGGAGCATCTCTACGCGCAGCAGCGATTCCCAAAGGTGTGCTCATCACCGCCATCGAGCGGGGCCGGGAGGTCATCCGACCAACAGGCGACACCGTTATCTACCCTGGCGACCGCTTCATGGCGCTCGGCACATCGGAGGATCTCACCCGGCTCCAACAGCTCGCCGTCGCCGAGCCGTAGCGATCAGACCGCTTGTTGTATCCAGAGCGTCGGTGCGAGGATACGTTCTCATCGCCGTCGCCGTCACACCGGAACGGATTGTTGACGCGCACATATTCGACCGCTTGGTCGCGCCGACCCTTCGACCCGAAAAGGAAACCCAGTACAGTTCGTTCGGAGGATGAACCATGAGCAAACAAGCACGAGCCAGCCACCCGATATACGGCCTTCTACCCACGGAAGTCGAGGGCTTCGATTCCCTGGCTGAGCTTGCCCTGGATATGCGCTCGTCGTGGAACCACGCTGGAGACCAAGTGTGGCGGCTGCTAGATCCCGAGCTTTGGGAGCTCACGCAAAACCCTTGGGTTGTCCTGCAGACGGTCTCGCGGGACAAACTCGAGCGTGAGCTGGCGGACTCTTCCTTCCGTGAGAACATCTCTGCCCTGCTGCGAGCCAAGCGTCACGCGACGGAGACGCAAGCGTGGTTTCAGCAACATCATTCACAGGCGCCCCTGACCTGCGCAGCGTATTTCAGCATGGAGTTCATGTTGAGCGAAGCGCTGCCCATCTATTCCGGCGGGCTCGGCAACGTGGCCGGTGACCAGCTCAAAGCCGCCAGCGACCTGGGCGTGCCGGTCGTCGGCGTAGGCCTGCTCTACCAACAAGGCTATTTTCGCCAGGTCATCGACAACGACGGCGCGCAACAGGCCCTCTTCCCCTACAACGATCCCGGACAGTTGCCGATCACGCCGTTACGCCACCCGAACGGCGAATGGCTAAGGCTCGAGATCGCTTTGCCGGGCTACTCGGTCTGGCTTCGCGCCTGGCAGGTCCAGGTTGGTCGGGTAAAGCTCTACCTGCTGGACAGTAACGACGCGGCCAACGTCCCGGCTCGTCGAGGGATCACCAGCGAGCTTTACGGCGGTGGGCCAGAGCTGCGCCTCACCCAAGAGCTGCTTCTCGGGATTGGCGGCTGGCGGCTGCTCGTCGCGCTCGGCATCCAACCGGAAGTGTGTCACCTGAACGACGGGCATGCAGCCTTTGCCGTGCTGGAACGCGCCCGCAGTTTCATGCAAGACACCTCGCAGCCCTTCGAGGTCGCGCTGGCCGTCACGCGGGCCGGGAACCTCTTTACCACCCACACGGCGGTGGCAGCCGGCTTTGACCGTTTCGCTCCGGACCTGATCGAGCAATACCTCCGTCGTTATGCTGAGGAGAGACTTGGCATAACGCTCCACGATCTACTGGCGCTAGGCCGCCAAAATCCGGCTGACTCGTCGGAGCCTTTCAACATGGCCTACCTGGCAATCCGCGGGAGCGGGGCCGTGAACGGAGTGAGCCGGTTGCACGGGGAGGTCAGCCGGAGCCTCTTCGAGCCCCTGTTCCCCCGCTGGCCAGCGGAGGAAGTGCCCGTCGGGCACGTGACCAACGGGGTTCACGTGCCAAGCTGGGACTCGGCCGCAGCCGACGACCTCTGGACCGAAGCCTGTGGAAAAGACTGCTGGCTGGGGCCGACAGAACACCTGGAGCATGACATTCGCCGCCTCTCCGACGCCAGGCTCTGGCGGTTGCGGACCGCCAGCACCAAGTCTCTTGTTGAATACGCTCGCGGGCGGTTGTCCAGGCAGCTAACGGCCTCCGGCGCGTCGCCCGAGGCGATCAGTGAGGCGGAAAGTCTGTTCGATCCCGACGCGTTGACGCTGGGCTTCGCGCGGCGCTTCGCGACCTACAAGAGACCCAACCTGCTGCTGCACGACCCGGAGCGGTTGCTTCGCCTGTTGACCAACCCACAGCGCCCAGTGCAGCTCATCCTCGCTGGCAAGGCTCATCCGGCAGACGAGGCGGGGCAGGCCTTGATCCAAGAATGGACGCATTTCATCCGTCAACCCGAGGCCCGCCCCCATGTCATGTTCCTCAGTGACTATGACATGCAGTTGACCGAGCGCCTGGTGCAGGGCGTCGACGTCTGGCTCAATACACCACGGCGGCCTTGGGAGGCCAGTGGCACGAGCGGCATGAAGGTGCTGGTAAATGGAGGCGTCAATCTCTCGGAACTGGACGGCTGGTGGGCTGAGGCGTACACGCCTGAGGTGGGCTGGGCGTTGGGGGATGGGCGGGAGCACGGCGATGACCCAGCCTGGGACGCAGCCGAAGCCACAATGCTTTACGAGCGGCTCGAACGGGAAGTGGTCCCTGAATTCTATGCCCGTGACGAACAGGGTATCCCTACGGCCTGGGTGGCGCGAATGCGGGAGAGCATGGCGCAGCTGACGCCGCGCTTTTCCGCCAACCGCACCGTGCGCGAGTACACCGAGCAACGCTATCTCCCAGCTGCTGCAGCCTACCGTTTGCGCATGGCCGATGAGTGCGCGATTGCCAAGCATATGGTCGATTGGCAGCGGGGTGTAAAAGAGAAATGGCCCACGCTGCACTTCGGAGAGCTGAAAGTGGAAACTCGTGATGGGCACCACGTATTTGAGGTCGAGCTGTTCCTGAATGACCTCGATCCCGAGGCGGTGAGGGTGGAGCTTTACGCGGAGGGCGCTAAGGACAGTGCCGGGCAGGAAATGGAGCGGGACCGGACGCCTAGTGGCAATGCGCTTGGGGAGATCTATCGCGCATCGGTCGTGGCGGCCCGCCCCGCAACGGACTATACGGCGCGAGTCATACCGCACTTTGCCGGGGTTGCGGTACCCCTGGAAGTCAATACCATTCTCTGGCAGCGGTGAGCCAACCCGCGGTGCTGCCGCTGGTCGGCGCAGCTAGGCGACAGCGCTAGTCGTGCCGCTCGATCGCCGGGCCAGACAGGTCCGGCGAGCCAGGGGTTGGACTGGAGGCCCCACCGAGGGCGTCGTCGACGACGCGGCGGGCCTCATCTTGGATGCGGACCAGGTGGTCGGCCCTGAAGGGTGCAAGTACTCCCTGCCGGGCTTGACCTGCCAAGACGCGGCAGCCAGGATGGCGGGCCATGGCCCTGTCGTTCCTCTACCGTCTGGCGCGTCGCGCCTTCGAGTTGGTCCGCGTCCACCGGATGGAGGCCCTTGCGAAGGACATGGAGATCCTGGTCTTGCGTCACCAGCTCTCGGTCCTCGGGCGCCAGGTCGGACGGCCGAGACTCACTTGGTCCGACCGCGCCCTCATCGTGTTGTTCTCACATCTCGTCCCGCGGAGCGCTGGTCTTGCTTCCTCGTCACGCCGTCGACGATCCTCGAGTGGCACCGACGACTCGTTCGGAGGCGCTGGACCTATCCGAGCTGCAAGCCCGGGCGTCCACCGCTGCCGGCCGAGACAGTCGAGCTCGTAGTTCGCCTCGCGAGGGAGAACCCCCGTTATGTAGAGCCGGAAATTATGTGGAGCTGAGCGGCGACTGACATCGGCGTGTGTGGTTGACCTGGTGCAACGCCATGTGAGTCCGGAAATCAGCTCCACATAACTTTTGCGCTCAGAGGTCGTCGAGCCACTGGATGATGTCCTTGTTGGTGTGCCAGCGGCCGTCATCGGCGGGGACCGCAACGGGTCCAGGGCAGCGTTCGATTGCCTTTCGCTTCATGGCCATGTCGATCTCGATGTACTGGCTCGTGGTGGTGATGCTGACGTGCCCGAGCCACGACCTGATGACGTTGAGCTCGACGCCAGCTTGAAGCAAGTGCATAGCGGCCGTGTGGCGGAGAGTGTGGGGGCTGACGCACTTCGACGCGAGAGAAGGCTCGTGCTCCGCAGCGATGGCGACGTTGCGTTGCAGGATCACCCCCACGCCGTAGCGGGTGATGCGTCCGCCATGAGCGTTGAGGAACACTGGCGTGTCGGGATCGGCCCGGTCCGGGCGCTGGTCGAGGTAGGCGCGTAGCACGTCCGCGGTCTCTGTCCACAGTGGGCAGAGACGCTCCTTGCGTCCTTTCCCCGCTATCCGCACCTGGGTGGGTGGCTCGAGTCGCAGGTCCTTGACGTCGATCCCGACGACCTCCGAGGCACGGGCCCCCGTGTTGTACATGAGCGTAAGCAGGGCTCGGTCGCGAACGCCGAGACGCTGCGTTGGCGGTGGAGCCGCAAGAAGCGCCTTTGTTTCAGCCTGGTCGAGATAGGTCATAGAGGTTGACGACGTCTTCTTGATGGGGATGTCCAGCACCCGGCGGCAGAGTTCGGCGTGGGAGGGGTCTCGATCGGCTACGTAGGCGAAGAAGCGGTGGATAGCGACCAGCCGGCAGTTCCGGGTCGCCGCGCAGTTCTTGCGTTCCGTCTCAAGGTGGTCCAAGAAGGCCAGGACGGTGTCCGGCCCGAGATCGCTCAGCTGTAGCCGGATCACCTGGCGGCCATGGCGGCGAGCCGCGAAGCGCAGGAAGAGCTTCATCGCGTCGCGATAGGCGAAGACCGTGTTCTGGCTGACGTCGCGTTGTGCGGCGAGGTAGTTCTCGAAGAACCCCCGGAGCAAGGTTGCAAGCGTGGTCGGCGCGCTCATGGCCGGCCTCCGACACGGGGAAGGATCTCCTCGGCGAATGTATGAAAGCGCGCGCTCGCCTCGTCGAGAAGCGCGGTCGTGACAGACAGGTAGACCTCGGTGTCGGCGACACAGGCGTGGCCGAGGTACGTGCTCAACAACGGGAGGCGTGCCATCACGTCCTCGCCGTCCCGATACCACTGCAAGAGCCGGGTGACAGCGAAGGTGTGGCGGTTATGCGGAATTCCGCATAAGAGGCATTAGGTGGACGGCGGGATTATGTTCCCTGTCGGGTGTTCCGCCTGGTGGGGGCCGTGCCCGCGCTTGTTTTGTCCACATAATCCTGGCGATCTGGATCAACGCGCCAACGAGTCGAGCCAGCCGATCAAGGACGCGTCCAGGGTCCAGTCCGGCAAGACGTCCGGGGTGAGTGGCTCGTAGGCTCGCTCGATCGCTTTGCGTTTGGCCTCCGCGTCCGCGCGGGCGTAGATCTCGGTGGTGGACACGTCGGCGTGGCCGAGCAGGTCGCGGATGTAGATCAAGTTGACGCCGGCTTGGATCAGGTGCATGGCCCTGGTGCGCCGGAGCGTGTGGGGTGTGACCTGCAGGCCCGGAGCCCAGGCGGGGTCGCGCGCCCGGACGGCCTGCACGTGGCGGGCCAAGAGCTTGGCGACCCCGGAGCGGGTCAACCTGGAGTGGTTCGGTCCACAGAACAGCGGGTCCGCATCGGTGCCGAGGCCCCGGTGTGGGTCGCGGTGCTCCAGGTAGTCGGCGATTAGTCGGGCGGTCGGCTCCATCACAGGGACGTATCGAGTCTTGGACCCCTTCCCGCGGAGCGTCACCGTCATCGGGTTGCAGCGTCGAACGTCCGCGACGTCGAGGTCGCAGAGCTCCTGGACTCGTGCGGCGGTGTCGTAGCCCAAGGCGAGCACGGCGGTGTCCCTGACAGCACGTGTGCCGGCCGCGCCGGGTTGGGCGAGTAGCGCCTTCACCTCGTCCCCACTCAAGTACCCGAGCTCTGGTGCCGCGGTCTTCTTCTGGCGAATCGCGAGGACTTGAGTGACCTCGTCGAGCCGATCGGGTTGCTCGGTGGCGGTGTAGCGGCAGAACGACTTGATCACCGCGAGCCGCTGGTTGCGGGTGGCCGGCGAGCAGTTCCGCTCGGCCTCCAACCAGTCCAGGAACTGCAGGACCCGGGGCCGGTCGATGTCGGCAAGGCGCAGCCTCTCGGGCGCGATGTGCTGAGCATCTTTGAACCAGGTGAGCAAAAGCTTCATCGCGTCGCGATAAGAGGCCACGGTCCTCGGTGAGACTGCACGTTCCTTGGCCAGATACTCGGTGAAGAACTTCGCCAGCCAGCGCCCGGCGAGATCCGGTGACTGCGTGGTCCGCCCGCTCACGGCTTGTCCTCGGCCGGTGCGGGGATGGTGTAGCCGAAGCGGATCTGGGCTTTGGCTATCACGTCGGGATAGGCGTCAGCGGTCAGCCTCAGGTAGTACTGGGTGCCGCGAAGGTCGGCGTGGCCCATGTAGCACGCCAGGTAGGGCAGCATCACGGCCAGGTCCGCTCCTTGCTCGGCCCATCTCCTCAGGTTGACGACGGCGAAGCCGTGGCGCAGCGAGTGGGGGTGGGGACCGCCCGTGAAGTGGGGGATGCCGGCGTTGGCCAGATAGCCGCGAAACCGCATGTATATGGTCGCCTGGTTGATCGGCCTGCCCGCGGCGACGCTGTAGAACACGTGGTCGCTGCTCTCGCGGGCGGGGTGCGCGGCCGCTATGTAGGTGTCGAGGGTCGCAGCGAGCCGACCGGTGATTGGGACGGTCCTGCCCTCTCCGTTCTTCGAGTCACGGATCCGCAGCGTCGCGGCGCTCGTGTCCACGTCGGCAAGAGTCAGGTTGAGTGCCTCCGAGACCCTCAGCCCGGCTCCGTACAACACCCTGAAAAGAACCGGATCGACCAACGCCTTGTTCGAGTACGAGGACATGGCCTGGAAGTCGATCGCGGCGAACAAGCGGCACACCTCCTCGTCGCTCAGCACATAGGGCGGCTGGTGACGGACACGGAGCCGAGTCGTCGAGACCGGCGTGTAGGCGTGCCAGCCGAAGGCTTGGGCGTGCTCGACGAGTTGGCGCAGCACCACCTCGTTGCGCCTGATCGTGGAGGACCGCAGGTGGCGGCCGTAGAGGAAGCCGTCGACCGCTTCTTTGGTGATCGACCCGTCCGGGTAGCCCTCCCGCCTGAAGTAGTCGCCGAACTGAGCGAGGACCCGTTCTTGGACCTTGAACCTGTACCCGCCGGCGCGGCGCGAGGCGACCAGGTCTGCGATGAGGGCCGGCAGCGTCGTCTCAGGCATTGCGCCCACCGCCCCAAGGTGCCTTTTCGATGATGTCTTCGATGTCGAGCGCGCAACGCCGCAGTCTTTCGACGTCGAAGCGCAGGTAGTAGGCCTGGGTCGTGTCGCTGGAGGCGTGCCCCAACACGGCCGAGACCACCGGTATCGGCGTGTTATTGGCGATCATGGCGACGGCCAGCGCACCGCGAAGCGAGTGCATCCCGCAGACCTTGTCCGGCGAGAACTCGATCCCGGCGCGCGCCGCGTGCCTCGACAGACGCGAGGCGACCGACGAAGCGGACCCGAAGGTGTCGAAGGGGTGGCGGTGCTTGACGAACACCTTGTTGCAGGACGTTTCGGGGCGGCCGTGTCCGATGTAGTCGATGACAGCCCAACCGACGTCGTCGAGCAACGGCAGGTTCAACGGCCGACCGGTCTTGTGCTGGACCAGCGTGATCATCTTCGTCCGCCAGTCGAAGTCACCCAGGGTTAGTTGGCGCAGGTCCGAGATCCGCAGGCCCAGACGGGCGGTCGCCAGGATCATCGCGTAGTCGCGTTTGCCAGTAGCGGAGCAACGATCGATCGCACCCAGCAGCCGGCGGACCTCGTCTGCGCTCCACAGATGCGGCTCGGACTCGTGGCGGACGTACTTGTGCGGCGGCAGCCGATCCGCCAGGTTGCGCGGTGTCCGACCCGTTGTCGCCAGAAAGGCCAGGAAGTCTGCCAGACATGACCTCACCGACGCGATCGTCTTTCGCCTCAGGTGGCCTTGGCGAAGAAGGAAGCCCGACAAGTCCTGTACACCGAGCTCGGCTATGTCGGCGGTGCCCACGTCCTCCAGGTAGGCCAAGAAGCGGCTGGCCGTCTTGTCTTTAGCGACGACTGTCGCCTCGGCGTTGGCGCGCCGGCGGCACCAGGAGAGGTAGTCGTCTCTGAGCGAGCGGAACGCCGCGGGACAGGCGTCCTTGGCAGGTAACACCGTCCGGTCGACGTCGAGGGAACGCCCGGCCAGCGCGTCGGCCATCAACACCACCGGCCTGCGCACCGCCTGGACGGCCCTGTCCTTGACCGGTTCGCGTAATGACCCCAGCCTGACCCCGGTCTGCTTCGCTATGAAATCGACGCACACCTGCTCGCTCGCCGCGTCCAGGCCGCGTCCGGCCAAGAAGGTGGCGAAGCGCTCCAACACGACCTGTTGGCGCCACACCGTCGCTTCGGCCCTCCCGGCCTCGCGCAGCGCCGCCGCGACATGGCCGGCAGCAGCCTGGACATCTGTCTCTCCCATGAGGATCGCCTCTTCCATTCGGTAGTGGAATGAACGGACGAGGCGATTCTTCGCCGAGACGGACTACACCCGACGTCGTTGACAGCCCGCCCACGGCGTCCCTCGGCTGGCTCGACTCGTTGGCGCGTTGATCCAGATCGCCAGGATTATGTGGACAAAACAAGCGCGGGCACGGCCCCCACCAGGCGGAACACCCGACAGGGAACATAATCCCGCCGTCCACCTAATGGCGGTTATGTGGAATTCCACATAACCGGCACAGCTTCGCTGTCACCCGGCTCTTGCAGTGGTATCGGGACGGCGAGGACGTGATGGCACGCCTCCCGTTGTTGAGCACGTACCTCGGCCACGCCTGTGTCGCCGACACCGAGGTCTACCTGTCTGTCACGACCGCGCTTCTCGACGAGGCGAGCGCGCGCTTTCATACATTCGCCGAGGAGATCCTTCCCCGTGTCGGAGGCCGGCCATGAGCGCGCCGACCACGCTTGCAACCTTGCTCCGGGGGTTCTTCGAGAACTACCTCGCCGCACAACGCGACGTCAGCCAGAACACGGTCTTCGCCTATCGCGACGCGATGAAGCTCTTCCTGCGCTTCGCGGCTCGCCGCCATGGCCGCCAGGTGATCCGGCTACAGCTGAGCGATCTCGGGCCGGACACCGTCCTGGCCTTCTTGGACCACCTTGAGACGGAACGCAAGAACTCCGCGGCGACCCGGAACTGCCGGCTGGTCGCTATCCACCGCTTCTTCGCCTACGTAGCCGATCGAGACCCCTCCCACGCCGAACTCTGCCGCCGGGTGCTGGACATCCCCATCAAGAAGACGTCGTCAACCTCTATGACCTATCTCGACCAGGCTGAAACAAAGGCGCTTCTTGCGGCTCCACCGCCAACGCAGCGTCTCGGCGTTCGCGACCGAGCCCTGCTTACGCTCATGTACAACACGGGGGCCCGTGCCTCGGAGGTCGTCGGGATCGACGTCAAGGACCTGCGACTCGAGCCACCCACCCAGGTGCGGATAGCGGGGAAAGGACGCAAGGAGCGTCTCTGCCCACTGTGGACAGAGACCGCGGACGTGCTACGCGCCTACCTCGACCAGCGCCCGGACCGGGCCGATCCCGACACGCCAGTGTTCCTCAACGCTCATGGCGGACGCATCACCCGCTACGGCGTGGGGGTGATCCTGGAACGCAACGTCGCCATCGCTGCGGAGCACGAGCCTTCTCTCGCGTCGAAGTGCGTCAGCCCCCACACTCTCCGCCACACGGCCGCTATGCACTTTTCAAGCTGGCGTCGAGCTCAACGTCATCAGGTCGTGGCTCGGGCACGTCAGCATCACCACCACGAGCCAGTACATCGAGATCGACATGGCCATGAAGCGAAAGGCAATCGAACGCTGCCCTGGACCCGTTGCGGTCCCCACCGATGACGGCCGCTGGCACACCAACAAGGACATCATCCAGTGGCTCGACGACCTCTGAGCGCAAAAGTTATGTGGAGCTGATTTCCGGACTCACATGGCGTTGCACCAGGTCAACCACACACGCCGATGTCAGTCGCCGCTCAGCTCCACATAATTTCCGGCTCTACATAACGGGGATTCTCCCTCGCGAGGCGAACTACGAGCTCACTGTCTCGGCCGGCAGCGGTGGACGCCCGGGCTTGCAGCTCGGATAGGTCCAGCGCCTCCGAACGAGTCGTCGGTGCCACTCGAGGATCGTTGACGGCGTGACGAGGAAGCAAGACCAGCGCTCGTGCGGGACGAGATGTGAGAACAACGCGATAAGGGCGCGGTCGGACCAAGTGAGTCTCGGCCGTCCGACCTGGCGCCCGAGGACCGAGAGCTGGTGACGCAAGACCAGGATCTCCATGTCCTTCGCAAGGGCCTCCATCCGGTGGACGTGTACGTGGACTGAAGGCGCTACGTGCCAGACGGTAGAGGAACGACAGGGCCATGGCCCGCC
>CAWDKZ010000006.1:0-6313 GCA_963803025.1 uncultured Acidimicrobiaceae bacterium | reverse complement strand
CGAACCGACACCTCGGCAGCTATCAGCAACTTCATCGCCGACCAGCCTTCGGGGGGCGAAGGTAGCGGCCGAGATCGACGAGCCAGACGTGCAGGTGGACCGCGCCGTCGGCGAGCACCGCCTTCTTGACGACGTGGGGCGCGAAAGGCGTCAGCCACCACACCGCCCGGGAAAAGTGAAGGCCGTTCAGGCTCATGAGGAGCACCTCGGCGGGTTGCCGCCGTTCGATGTTCTCCTTGGCGGAGGGGACGAGGTTGGGAAAGGGACCGGTGACCGCATCAAAATTGGAATGGAACATGCCGGCGGGCTCGACCAGCGCGTTGAGCTCTTTCTCTGGCCACCACATGAGCAGTTGCTCGCCGGCGTAGGCGGCGTGGCCGACGAAGCCCGGCAGCTCGCAGGTGACCTGGTACTTGTGAACATAGGCCGAGTCGCTCCCGCCGAGCGCGTGTGCGTATGCGGGCGGAACGTCGTCCAGCGCCACACCTGAGAGATGCGGGTTCACCACCACCGGCGCCACCGTGAGGATGAGCAGCGCCCCGGCGAGGACGACAGCCACGGCGAGGCCGGCGTCACGGAACAGACCCGCCCGGCGCGAGAAAGACGGGTGCCGCGCTACGAGTCCGCCGAGGCGCCAGACGAGGGTCGCGCCGACGGCGATCCCGGCGACCGCCCAGCCCCAGGAGTCGAGCCGCATCTGCGGCACGTGGGGGTCCGCCTCGTAGGCGAGGGCGACGCCGACGACGAGGAGGGCCGGCAGGGCGCCTCGCACCGCCGCCGCCCAGGCGGCGCGGGAGCGCCCGGCGCGGCGCGCCGCGGCGACGAAGGGGGCGGCGAGCTCGGCGAGGGTGAGCGAGAGGAGCACGGCGACGAAGGACCAGAGGAGCGAGGAGAAGTAGTGCACCTCGAGCATCTGCACCCGGCCGGCGAACTGGAGCGCGGCCGCGACCCCGCAGGCGAGGAGCGCGGCGAGACCGAGGAAGGCCTGCGGGGTCCCGAGGCCCCTGCCCCGCCGGGAAGAGACGACGGCGAAGGCGAGGAGCGCGGCCGGGGGGACGAGGAGGTAGGGGTCGTCGAGCACCCAGCGCCAGTTGTCGGAGTGCCAGAGGGCCTCCTGGGCGGGGGTGGCGAGGTAGAAGGCGGCCTCCCAGGTCGGGGTGAGGAAGTTCGTCTGGCCGAGGAGCAGGCCGGAGCACACCATGAGCAGGCCGGTGACGAGGAGCGCCGCGCCGAGGAGGGTCGCGGCGTCGCGGAGGAGATGGTCCCGGGCGCGCCTCGCCCGCACGACGGCGTAGGCGAGAAGGGCCGCCGCCCCGAGGGGCACCGCGGCGCCGTGGGACCAGACCGCGAGGGTGAAAAGCCCGGCGGCTGTGGCGAGCCAGAAGGGCCGGCGGCGCGGCGGCGCCGGCAGGGCGAGGGCGCAGAGCGCCCCGGTGAGGTAGGAGATCGCCGCCGAGTCCGGGTAGTCCGTCCCCCAGGCCGTGACGAAGACCGGGCTCGAGAGGACGACGGCGACGCCGACCCAGCCCGCCCAGCGGCCGTGGGTCCGGGCAAGAAGGACGTAGAGGGGCACGACCGCGACCAGGGCGAGCAGGTAGCGGAGGGTGAAGAACCCCCCGACCGCCCCGAAGGCGAGGTAGGCGGTGCGCGCCGGCACGAGGAAGCCGACCCGGGCCGCCTCCCGCATCCGGGCGGTCGGGGCGAAGACGGCGGCGTAGCGGGTGAAGATGTCGCGGGGGTCGACGACGAAGGTCGTGTGCATGCTCGGGTCCGGCAGCTGCACCGGCGCCATCCCCCGCAGGCGGAGGACGACGTAGGCGACGCCCGGCGAGGCGACGAGGGCGAGCGCCTCGGCGACCCGCCGCCACGAACGCCGCCAGCACCGCAGGATCCGGGCCCCGGCGGCGGTTACCATCGCCCGGTGCTCAACGGCCGCCGCGTCGCCATCGTGCTACCCGCCTACAACGCCGGGGGCACGCTGGCCCGCACCGTCGGCGAGATCGACCGCGAGGTCGTCGACGAGCTCGTCCTCGTCGACGACGCGAGCACGGACGACACGGTTCGCCTCGCCCGCTCGCTCGGGCTCGCCGTCCACCGCCACGAGGAGGTGCGCGGCTACGGCGGCAACCAGAAGTCGTGCTACCGCCTGGCGCTCGCCCTCGGTGCCGACATCGTCGTGATGGTCCACCCCGACTACCAGTACTCCCCGCGCCTCGTGCCCGCGATGGCGGCGATGATCGCCTACGGCCAGTACGACTTCGTCCTCGGCTCCCGGATCCTCGCGCAGAACCCCGTCGCCGAGGGCATGCCGCGCTACAAGTATGTCGCCAACCGCGTCCTCACCTTGGTCGAGAACGCCGTCCTGCGCCAGAAGCTCTCCGAGTACCACACCGGGCTGCGCGCCTACAGCCGGCAGCTCCTTGCCGCCCTGCCCTTCGAGCGCAACTCCGAGGACTTCGTGTTCGACAACCAGATCATCGCCCAGGCGATCGCCGCCGGCGCCCGGATCGGCGAGCTCTCCTGCCCGACCCGGTACGCGGCGGACTCGTCCTCGATCGACCTGCGCCGGAGCGTCACCTACGGCCTCGGCGTGCTCCGCACGACCGCCCAGTACCGCCTGCAGCGCCTCGGCGTCCGCCACTACCCCTACCTCGCCGTCTCCCCCCTCCACGAGGCGGCGGCGTAGGGAGGGGCCTCGACCCCGGCGCCCAGTCCGAGATCCACGCGCATTCCCACCGGATGTCATCGCATCCCGGAACGTATCCTCTGAAACGGTTCATCGCGGGGAGATGACGCGACAACCCTCGAACCGCGCACTCGGTTCGCGGATGAGCCAACTTCCGGCCATCGTCCGGGGAGAACAGACTGAACGACGATGCCGGCTCGGCCATCGACGATCCCTCGCGGGGATTTGAATCGACCAAGGCGGGGGTGTAGTGCTCAGGAGCCGGCTGCCCACCTGTCGTGCTCGAGTTCAGCTCCGCAGGCACGCGACACATGGTGGCCACTAGAAGCACCAAGTTTCGGCGACGACGAATCTCTCAAGGCGCCATCCGCCGCTCCACCCAATCGTCGATAGCAACGATAGACCTCGCGTCAAGCAGGGCCGCCATGTTCGCGACACTTAGTTCGTCCATGGGATCTGGGTGAGGAAGCAGCCACGCCCACCTCGTGGTTCCAGACGAGGACCCGGTACCGCCCGACCACGTAGACGTGCTTGGGGCTCCCCCACGTCGTCGTCGCGCCTCGAATGCCCCGGTAGCCGCTCGGTGCCCCGTACACGAGGAACTGGAACTTCTTGCCTTCGTACCAGTCGCTGCTCGTCAGGTCCCGCGCGCGCTCGATCTGACCGCCGCACCCGGTCTCCACGGGCCGCACCGCAACATCACCGCCACTCTCGACAGTCGTGATGCTGGCGACCCAGTAGCCGCCGATTCCCTCGTGGAGGTCGTGAGTCTCGAGCCAGGCAGCAAGCTGCGTGGCCGAATTGGACATCTGCGGACCGGACATCGCGTATCCAAAACTGGCGACCAAACCGAGCGCCAGCACCGTGCCCGCCAACGCGAACGCTCGAACGGATCTGCCGCTTCCCGGTTTCGGCCAGACCCGAGCGATCACGCGACCGGCAAGGACGACCGCGAACACGACGCTCGCCGTGAGATAGCGGATTCCCTCGCCGTTGGGTCCCGCCAACAGGACGAAGGGCGCCGCCGAGCAGATCACGGCGAAGACGAGGATGTTGTCGAGGCGCCACAGGGCGGGCTCACCGTCTCCAACGCGACCTTGCGGGCGTCTGCGAACGAGTGCCGCGACGAGGCTCACGAGCGCGACGACAAAGCAAGCGAGCACACAGAGCGCGCCGATGGCATTGGCAATGTCAAAGCCCTGCATGTGCCCCAACTGGGCAGGTACTCCGCGACTGTTCACAACGACGTTCGTCAGGCCGAGGAGGCTTGCTGCGTAGACGGGCGCGTGCCCCAGGTTCGTCACCATCTGGCTGAAGCGAGCAACACGTCGCGCGGGTGCCGTCGTGAAGGTCCCGATCGAAACGAAAACAAGGTGCGCGACGCGGGCGAGCACGACGCTCGCCGCCGCGGCCGTGAGTTCCACCATGCCGGCCAGCAGTTTTCTCTCGCGCCACGTCGCCACGAGGCCGGCGAGCAGCAGCGGAATCACCCCGTAGGCAACCATCAAAAGATCGCCAAGTATTCCGGCGGTGAGCAGGAGAACCGCCAGGGCCCATCCCCAGCCGAACCTGGCTCGTCTCAGGGCGAGGAACGCCAAGAGCGCATACACCGCCGTGCTGACGTGGAAACCACGGCCGACAAAGAGGAAGCCCAAGGCTGGCGTGGCAAAAGCGAGAAGGGCAACCACGGCCACCCCTCCGGCAAGACCCGGCCAACCGCGGCGACCCTCACGAGCGAGGAGCAACCCGACGGCGACGGCAAGGGCGCCTGCGACAGCAGGTGTGGCGTACAACAGCGCCGCCCGAAGGCCGCTGACGAGGATGGCGACCCCGTCGAACACGGCGTTGCTCGTCCAATACGACGCGGAGGTGAGATTCCAACCCTCGAGGAGAACCCGCCCGTGGGCGATGGCCTGACCCTCGAGGATCACGGTCGCTTCGTCCGACGTGCCCGCCTGGAAGTGGGCCGACGTGAAGTAGAGAAGAGCCACGAGGCCGATGAGGCTCGCGACGCCGCCGGCGACAAGCCCGAAGACCCTCGCAGCGAGGAGCTTCCTACCGCGCAGCATGGCCACGACGGCACGACGCTCTCTGGACGCGACGAGTTCTCCGGCGACGTTCGGCGAGGTTCGGCTCGCCGAGCACCGCGCTGACAGGCAAGAGCCGCGGCGAACGGTCCGCGACGACCCGGTCGGTGAAGCTCGCGGCGCGCACGCCCAGTTCGATAGGTGCCTCGGTGAGCTCGAACATCACGATCTCGCTGGTGACCGGGCGTCCGTCGACGAGAGCCTCCCGGCCCGCGTCGTCGGGAGCGGGCAGCTACACGAAGGCGATCGGCGCGATCGAGACCTTGGCGACGACAGCGCCGTCGGTGGGATCGGCTCTTTACGGGAGCACCTCACGGGCAGCCCAGGCAGGTGTTGTCGGACGCGGAGCGTGCCCGCGCCACCTTCTCGTCTTCCCTCGCGACAGTAAGTTCGATTCGATCAGCCGAAGGGAGGCTGGCGAGCAAAGCGGCGAGAAAGGAGCTGAGGTTGCCAGAGGTTGCCGTGACGCAGTCACGCGCGACAACGACGTGAACGCGGCCGTCGCCGGAGATCCCCCCTGGCGCGCCACGATCTCGGCCTCCCACCAGATCTCGAGACAGCGCAGCGGTCGGCAAGATGAAGCGGTGGATACCTGTCGCCGCGTTGCCGACTCGATCGTCGTCGTCGAGGTTCACTTATCGCTCACTCGCCAACGACTTCGGGTGGCGTGAATGGCCGACCGCGCCGACGGCCCTCGACACCGCGTAATTCAAGATCGGCACCTCCCGACGGTGCATTCAGCGCCTAAGCCAGCTAGCCGGCGAAGGTCCGGCCGCCGCTCCCATTCTTGATCGTCGCGACCGAGACGTCGAGATCCACTCGGCTGACGACAAATGACGTACCGAACCGCGCGCTGCTCATGCAAGGCACGAGGCGGCGGCAAGGCAGACGACGACCCCACCCTCGAGATGCCGGATCCCGACGAGAACATCGCTCCGGAGCGCTGCAGTCCCGACGATCTGGCACACCCAGACCTTCGGCTGTGCTCAGCATCATGGGAAACGCGTGCGATGTAGCTGGTCGGTCGGCCGAAAGTGCAACGGACCGTCCGTCTGCACGCACGCCGGTGTGGCACCCGATGATCGTCTACCAGAACCGATCGCGCGATCTGCGCTATCCCAGCGTTCCGCCAGGATGCCACCGCATCACATGCGTGAAGATGACCCCGCGTGCCCCGCCGGGTAACTGCTACTCAGATCAAGAGCGTTGACGTCATTCGATCAGTTCACGTTGACGACGACGGACCTACTCGAGGGCAGGTACAGGCCATGGCCGTTGTAAACGACGACAAGGGTGTTCTTGCCATGTCCGAGCTTTGATGAATCCACCGCGCAGTTCGCGCGGCCGCGCACGAGTGTCGCCGTGCATATTGCCGTGCCGCCGAACTTGACCTTGATCTTCCCGGAAACAAGGCCGCGCCGGCCATACAGGTGGATCCGCAGGCTCGCCTGCGAGCCGAACGCGACGAGCAACGGACGAACGGTATCGGTCTCGTTCGGCACAACCCTGGCGACGACGACCTGGACGACCGAAGCCGACG
>CAWDKZ010000005.1:0-7409 GCA_963803025.1 uncultured Acidimicrobiaceae bacterium | reverse complement strand
TCGGCCGGCTCATCAGCCCTTGAGGTAGCGGTCGAACCACGCAAGGACGAGCTCGAAGCGCTGCACGCGGTGACGTGGGCTGCCCGAGCGGGTGAGCTCGTGCGACTCGGCCGGAAAGCGCACCATCTCGACCGGCCGCTTGAGCTGGCGCAGCGTCACGAAGAGCTGCTCGCCCTGCTCCACCGGGCAGCGCAGGTCGTTCTCGGAGTGCAGGATGAGCAGCGGTGTGCGGATGTTCTGGGCGTAGGTCAGCGGTGAGAGCCGCAGGTAGGTCGCGACGTCTTCGTACAGGAAGCTGCCGAAGTAGCCCTTCATGTCCCAGCCGAAGTCGCTGGAACCCCACATCGAGACGAAGCTGTTGACGGCGCGCTCCGAGACGGCCGCCTTGAAGCGGTCGGTGTGGCTCACGATCCATGAGGTCATGTAGCCGCCGTAGGAGCCGCCGATCACGCCGAGGCGTTCGGGGTCGATGAAGTCGAAACGCCGCAAGGCCTCGTCGACCACCGCCAGGCAGTCGTCGTAGTCGACCGAGCCCCAGCCGGGGCCGGCCTCGTCGGCGCCGGCGGCGCCCGGACCGCTCGGGTCGACGGCGCCTGCCCCGGCGCGGGTCGCGCCCGAGCCGCGGATGGCGCGGCCCCACGACTCGCTGTAGCCCGACGAGCCGCGCGGGTTGCAGTAGACGACCGCGTAGCCGCCGCCGGCCTCGACCTGGAACTCGTCGAAGAGACCGTTGCCGTACTGCGTGAACGGGCCGCCGTGGATGTTCAGGAGCATCGGATACCTGACACCGCGTCTGGCGCCAGCCGGCCTCAGCGCCCAGGCTTCGACCTGCGTGCCGTCGGGTGAGGACGCGGTGAAGCGCTCCGGGGCGACGAGCTCGCGGCCGGCAGTGAAGGCGTCGCCGACGCGCGTGAGGCGGCGGGCAGGCGAAGCCTGCCCGCCGCCTCCGCCCTGACCGTCGGCGCCCTTGCCGCCGCCCTCGTCGTGGGCGAAGAGCTCCGACGGCATGGTCGGTTCGGTCGCGGCGAAGACCAGGCGACCGGCGACGAGGTCGTAGCCGGTCACCTCGCGCTCGCCGCCGACCACCGGTCGCGGCTTGCCCGAGCCGCCGGCGGCGGTACGGTAGAGGTGCACGTTGCCGTGGTCCTCGGCGATGAAGACGAGGTCGGAGCCGTCCCAGATGGGCTCGCGCATGTTGGGGTAGGTGGCGCAGTTGCGGTCGAGCTCCCGCGTGAGGAGCGTGATGGCGCCCGTGGTGGCGTCGACCACCGCCACCTGGGTGTGTCGGGGGTCGTCGAAGACGCCCGGGTAGCGCAGCACGGCGATACGGTCGCCCCGGGGCGACCACGACGGCAGCTCGATCGTGCCGCCACCCTGGGTGAGACGAAGCGGCTCGTCGCCGTCGGCGCCGCCAACGGCGTCGACGAGGTAGACGTCGCTCACCGGCTCGGTGTCCCAGTCGGGGTGGCGCGCCGAGACGAAGGCCAGCGTGGCGCCGTCGGGCGACCAGGCGGGTGAGGCGTCTTCCCAGTCGCCCGAGGTGATCTGCGCCGGCTCGCCGGAGCCGTCGGCCGGCACCGTGAACAGGTGCATCGGGCGGTCGGCGGTCCAGCCGACGTGCTCGAGCTTGTACTGCAGGCGGGCGAGCCGGCGCGGCGCCCGCCGCTTGTCGTCCTCTTCGTCGTAGGCGGCGTCGCGCACGCGCGAGACGAAGGCGATGGTGGCGCCGTCGGGCGACCAGGTCGCCTGCATCACGTCTTCTTTCAAGTCGGTGAGCCGGCGCGGCTCGCCGCCGCCGACCGGCAGCACGTAGAGCTGCATGGTGTCGCCGGCGCGATTGGAGGTGAAGGCCAGCCGCGAGCCGTCCGGCGACCAGCGGGGGTCGATATCGCGCCTGCCGCCGGCGGTGAACTGACGCGGCGGGGAGGAGCCGTCGAGCGCCGCCAGCCAGATCGCTCCGCGGTACTCGTTAGCCTCGCCGTCGAGACCGGTCACCACGTAGGCGACCGTCGTGCCGTCCGGTGAGAGGCGCGGGTCGGCGACGCCGGTGAGCTGAAAGACGTCTTGCGGAAGCATGCCCGGCATGGTGACCTCGGTGGTCGTGGTTGCGGCCGCTCGCCTCGCAGAATCAGCGGCCGTGATCTCTGTGCTACGGATTCCCTGGAGCCTACCACCTCACCCGTTTGTCCATCACCGTAGCCTCCCCGGTTGTTCGCCGACTCGCCCCGTCACGCCGGGTCGGCGCCGGCCCGCAGGTAGTTCATCACGCCATGGCGCGTTCCGGAGTAGGCGAAGAGCCCGGAGCGGCGGATCGAACGGTGCACCCAGCTCGGGGGCCACACGGCCATCGTCCCGCCGGGCTTCAGGATGCGGTGCATCTCGCGCAGGAGTCTGTCCATGGGCAGCATGGGCGCGGGGATCACGCCGAAGATCAGGACCGCGTCGAGGCTCTCGGTCCCGAGCCCTGTATCGAGCGCGTCGCCGACGACCACGCGCACGTTGGTAAGGCCGGCCGCGCGCACCTTGGCGGCGACCGCCTCGACCGACAGCGGCAGCCGGTCGAGCGCCACGAGCGATCCCTGCCCATCGAGAAGGCGCGCGGCGGGCAAGGTGAAGAAGCCCGTGCCGCAACCGATCTCGAGGACCGCCTGACCGGGGCGGATGCCGGCGCCTCGCAGGACCTGCTCCGGTCCGAAGAAGCGGTAGCGCAGGCGGCTCTCCATGATGGCCGCGAGGAGGCGCATGATCAGCCGCCCGATCCTCGTGTTCGCCAACGCCGAACCCCCGATCGCCGCCCACCGGTCGCCCCGCGCGTCCCGCTGCGCCACTCGATCGCAGGGAGTCGCGTGAGGTCGGCGTCAGACTACGCCCTTCTACGTAGCCGGTCACGGGTCGTGACCTCTTCGACCCGGAACGCGACCATCCGGCGGATCAGGTCTACGGGCAGCGGCCGGCCGAGCGGGAACTGCACCGAGCCCTTGGCGCTCTTGTAGGGCGCGAGCTCGTTCTTGAAGGTGGCGATGCCGCTCCCCGTCGGGTAGAAGCCGAGGTGTCTTTGGTATCCGGCGAAGTGGACGAGATGGGTGCCGTTCAGGTCGAACGTGGGGATGGCGTAGCTGATCGTCTCGGTCGCGTCGGGCGCCTCCGCCGCGATCAGCTCCCGCGTCTGCTGCAGCACCCTCCGCGTCTCCGGCGGGAACTCCGCGATGTACTCGTCGATCGAGCGGGCGGTCGATCGCATCGGCATGATGCGCACCTCCGGTGCCGGGCTCGCCGTTTCACCTCAGATACCCCGCTTGCCGCGTACCCGGAACGCATCGGCTTGCTTACGTTGCGAGCCTCTCTCCGAAGAGCGGACGCAGCTTCTCAGCATCGGCGGGCGACCGGCGCCACTTGCGCGGTCCGCCGCGGGTCATCGCCGCCCGGGACTTCTTCCGTGCGCGCGCTGAAGGGCCTACCATGTCTCTCACGTACCACGACCCGATCGGGAGACGGCGATGAAAGCGATCGTGCAGGCAGCGTACGGCTCACCGAACGTCCTGCAACTGCACGACATCGACAAGCCCGTGGTCGGCGACGGCGGCGTGCTCGTGCGCGTGCAGGCGGCCGGCGTCGATCCCGGCGTGTGGCATCTGACGGCCGGCCTGCCCTACCTTGTGCGCCTCATGGGACTGGGACTGCGCGCCCCCAGGAGGCGCGTACCGGGCATGGACGTCGCGGGGCGCGTCGAGGCGGTCGGCAAGAACGTGACGCACGTGCGGCCGGGCGACGAAGTCTTCGGCGCCTGCGGCCACAGCGGCGACGGCTCCTTCGCGGAGTATGCGTGCGTTCCGGCGGACCGCCTGGCGCCCAAACCGGCCAACCTCACCTTCGAGCAGGCGGCGGCCGTTCCCGTCTCGGGCGTCACCGCCCTGCAGGGCCTGCGCGACAAGGGACGGGTGCGGCCGGGGCAGAAGGTGCTCGTCGTTGGCGCGGGGGGAGGTGTGGGGACGTTCGCGGTGCAGCTCGCCAGGACGTTCGGCGCCGAAGTGACCGGCGTGTGCGGCCCGACCAAGGTGGACCTGGTCCGGTCGATCGGCGCGGATCACGTGATCGACTACACGCGCGAGAACTTCGCGGACGGGGCACGGCGCTTCGACCTCATCCTCGACAACGCCGGCCGGCGGCCGCTGTTGGTCCTGCGTCGCGCCCTCGCCCCCAGCGGGACCCTCGTCATCGTCGGCGGGGAAGGCGGGAACAAGTGGTCGGGCGGCTTCGGCCGGCAGATCCTGCGGGCGCCAGTGGTGTCGCTCGTCGTGAGCCAGACGCTGCGGTCGCTCACCGCGGACGTGCACGCGAGGGACCTCGACGTCTTGCGGGAGCTCATCGAGTCCGGCAAGGTCACGCCGGTCATCGACCGCACGTTCCGACTTGCCCAGGCCCCCGAGGCCATCCGCTACGTTCACGACGGTCGTGCCCGCGGAAAGGTCGTCGTCGCGGTCGCGGGGGACTAGCGTTTCGCCCCCGGCCGTTTTTGAGGGCGGGGCGCGTCGAGACCGGCGCGCCCGCGACTGCGGCGGGTGGCGTTCGGGCGGCGGTATGGTGAACGCATGCGACCACCGTCGAAGCGCGAGGAGGAACGGTGAGCGACGACCTGGTGCTGGTGACCGGCGGTTCAGGGTTCATCGGCGCGCACTGCGTCCTGCGGCTGCTCGAGGCGGGCTACCGCGTGCGCACGACGGTGCGCTCGCTCGACCGCGAGGCCGGCGTGCGCGCCATGCTCAAGGAGGGCGGCGCCGAACCGGGCGAGGCGCTCGAGGTCGTCGAGGCCGACCTGCTGGCCGACGCCGGCTGGCCCGAGGCCGTGGCCGGCTGCCGCTACGTGCTGCACGTCGCCTCGCCGTTCCCGACGAGCCAGCCGCGCAACCAGTTCGAGCTGATCGTGCCGGCGCGCCAGGGCGCCCTGCGCGTGTTGCGGGCGGCGCGCGACGCCGGCGCTGCACGCGTGGTGCTGACCTCGTCGTTTGCCGCCATCGGTCACGGCCACAAGCCGACCGAGCGGCCCTTCACCGAGGAGGACTGGACCGAGCTCGACGACGCCGCGAGCCCCTACGTGAAGTCGAAGACGCTGGCCGAGCGTGCCGCCTGGGACTTCATCGCCGGCGAGGGCGGCGCGCTGGAGCTCGCGGTGGTCAACCCGGTCGGCGTGGTCGGGCCCGTGCTCGGCCCCGACCTGTCGAGCTCGATCCGACTCGTCAAGGAGGCGCTCGACGGCTCGATGCCGGGCGCACCGCGCCTGTACTTCAACGTCGTCGACGTACGCGACGTGGCCGACCTGCACCTGCGCGCCATGACCGACCCCGCCGCCAGGGGCGAACGGTTCCTGGCCGTGGCGAACGGCCCGGTGTCGATCAAGGACGTCTGCGACCTGCTGCGGGCGCACTTGGGTCCTGAGGCCGCGCGCGTGCCGACCAGGGAAGTGCCGGACTTCCTGGTGCGGGCGCTCGCCCTGGTCAACCCGGAGGCGCGGGAGATCCTGTCCGACCTGGGCAAGGTGCGCGGGGCCAGCAACGAGAAGGCCCGGCGGGTGCTTGGCTGGGAGCCGCGGTCGAACGAGGAGGGGATCCTGGCGACGGCGGAGAGCCTGGTGCGGCTAGGGCTCATCGGGGCGCGAGGGAGCTCGGGTGAGTCGTAGCTCGCGTGATTGACGACGATCACGACGTCGCCGATCTTCCGCCTCGTCTCGACATGTCCGCAGGCCTCGACGATGCGGTCCAGCGGTTACCGGCGCTCGATGACCGGAAGACCGAGCGGATCGCACGGTCATCATCGCCCGTCGAGCGTGATCGTCACGCAGTAGGCCGTCTCGGTCGGGTACCTCTTGCTTGCCGCGACGGACTCGGCGCTCACGTCGTTGATGGCGCTGCCGAATGCCGACGTCCTGCCGACATCGCGGGTGAGCGTCAAGGCGATCTCAGCGTCCCCCGGGCTCATCGTAAAGTTCCCGTAGCCGCCACCGGCCCAGATCGAGCCCGCCGGAAATGCGACGGCGCAGCTCGACTTGGCGTCTTGGATGTTCGTCAGACCTCGCCGACACCAAGGCTCTTCTCCGCCGTCCAGTAGACCAGCCGTTCGTCGTCGCCAACGTCGATCCAGCAGCTCTCCAGCAGCCGATAGCCGCGGCTGCGATAGAAGCCCTCGGAGGGCAGCGACACGTCAAGGTGCACGCTCGGTCGTCCGGCGGCGCGAGCGGCGCCTTCGAGGGCGTCCATCACCCCTCCGCCGATGCCACGGCGCTGATACCGCGGATGGACAAACACCGCGACGACGTGGTCGGCGACGATTGCCCCGGTGGCGACCAGATCACCGTCGCGCTCCGCGACCACGACCTCGCCTGTGGCCTGGCGCTCCAGAATGCGATCAGGCGTGTGGTAGTCCTTGAAGAAGCGTACGGCGCGGGGTGGATAGACGCTGGTGTAGCTGGCGTCGATCGTCGTGTGGATCAGCTCCTGCACGGGTTCAAGGTCTGCCGCCCGAAAGGCACGCACCGTCAGTTCCAACGGACCCCCATGCGTAGTTCTAACGTGGTGCGCATGAGCTGTGCCGCCTGGGCGGCATCTGCTCGATGTGCTCGTTAGTCTGCATCCTCCGCCTGCCCGAGCAGGGCCTCGCACTCCGCGCGCAGAACCGGCACGTCGTGCCGAGCGATTGAGTAGATGGCTTCGTCGTCGATCTGCGCGTACTCGTGCACGAGCCGGTTGCGGAAGCCGACGATGAGGCGCGCGTGCGAGATGCCGGCGGCGAGCGCCGGGTCACGTTGGCCGAGGGCGGCGACGGCCTCACCGATCACTGTGAACTCGCGCTCAACGGCGGAGCGGATCGGGCGCCGCTGGCTGTACGCCGCCAGGTCGACACCGGCGAGCACCTCGTCGATCGCGTCGCAGGCGTCAACGATGTCGGCGAGGTAGGCGGCTGCGCTACGCGGCATAGAGCGACTGCCGTGTGCGCTCGATGTCGCGGGCGATGTAGCGGTTCTTGACGGCGCCGGTCATGACGAGGTCGACGTCGACGCCGAGCAGCTCGTGCAGCTCGTCGAGCAGGTCGAAGTAGGCGACCGCTTTGGCGTAGCCGTCCATGGGGCCGAACTCGACCAGCAGGTCGACGTCGCTCTCGCCTGGGCGGAAGTCGTCGCGCAAGGCAGAGCCGAAGACGTCGAGGCGCGCCACCCCGTGCCGGGCGCACAGCTGGGCGATGGCTTCACGTTTGTCCTGCAGGATCGCGACCACGACGATCACCTCCATCGACATGCTACCCGGCTCGGAGGCCGGTGATGGCAGTGGACAATCGCAGGCGGCTGGCCTGAATCGACTACCAGTGATTCTGCAGGCTGCGTGACATGTGGCGAGCTATGTCGCCGTGCGTGTGATGTC
>CAWDKZ010000004.1:0-128403 GCA_963803025.1 uncultured Acidimicrobiaceae bacterium | reverse complement strand
GCCGGCAGCTTCCAGCAACTTGCCGCCGAACCTCTGCATGAACGCCCGCGACGCCATGCCCTGGGGCGGCAAATCGTGGTGAAGACGCGACGCAGTGAGCGTCACGCCGGAGTTCGCCGAGCGTATCACCCATTCGAAGCCCGGCCGCTACGTCGAGCTCCGCATGGCCGACACGGGCTTCGGCATGGCGCCGACGTGCGAGCACATCTTCGAGCCGTTCTTCACCACCAAGCCGGTCGGCAAGGGAACGGGCCTGGGTCTGTCCGTGGTCTACGGCATCGTCCAGCAGCACGGGGGCGCGGTCAGCGTCTACAGCGAGCCGGGCCAGGCCGGCCTTCAAGTTCTATCTGCCGGCGGTGAGCGGGTGTGGCGCGCGCCACCGGGCCGGCCCTGCCGTCGCTCGGGACCGAAACGGTCCTCGTGGCCGAGGACGACCCGATGGTCCGCGAGATCGCCGGCGCATCCTGCAAAAGGCCGGCTACACGGTGCTTGCCGGCCGCCGACGGCGACGAGGCCCTGGCCATCTTCCAGGCCCGCCGCCAACGAAATCTCCTTGGTGCTGCTGGACGCGATTATGCCCAAGCTCAACGGACACGACGTTTACCGCCGCATCAAGCATGATTGCCCCGGGGCGAAGGTGATTTTTTGCAGCGGTTACGACCCGGAAACGGCCCAATCGCAATTCGTCGCCGACGAGGACTTGCGGCTGGTGGAAAAACCCTATGATCCCGGAACGCTGCTGCGCGGTGCGCGAAGTTCTGGATGGAGGAAGCCATGTCCGACGCACTAAAACAACGGCGCCGACCAACGGCCCGGCCCACATTCTGGCTGTCGACGACGAGCCGTACGTCCGCGACCTGGTCTGTCGCTGGCTGAAGGACGCGCGGCTACGCCTGCGGTCAGGCGCCAACGCCGACGCCGCCTGGGAATATCTCAAGGCACAACGACGTGCACCTGGTCGGTGCTCGACGTCAACATGCCGGGCCGCTCCGGCTTGGAACTGCTGGACGAAATCAAGAAGCACCTATCCCGACACGGCGGTGTTGATGATGACGGCCGCCGGCGAGACCAAGATGGCGATCCAGGCGCTCACGCACGGGGCCTGTGGCTACCTCATCAAACCGGTGGATTGCGAGGAATTGCTCTTCCAGGTCAGCGCTGCGCTGGAACGCCGGCAGTTGCTCCAGGAAAGCGCGAACTATACCCGCGACCTGGAAGAGAAGGTTCGGCAGCAGACCGCCGGACATCCGGCGGGCCCATGAAGAAACCATCCATCGGCTGGTGACGGCTTCGCTGTGCCGCGACGAAGAGACCGGCATGCACATCCGGCGGACCGGCCTGTTGAGCGAGGCGTTGGCCCGGGCGGCCGGCTGGTCGGCGGCCGACGCCGAAATCATCCGCCTGGCCGCGCCGATGCACGACGTGGGCAAGATCGGCATTCCCGACGCCATCCTGCAGAAGCCGGGCAAGCTCACGCCGGAAGAGTTCGAGATCATGAAGACGCACACGCACGATCGGCGCCAAGATGCTCGCCGGGTCGCATTCGGCCATTCTGCTGATGGCCCACGACATCGCCTTGTGCCATCACGAGCGTTGGGACGGCAAGGGCTATCCGCACGGTCTGGCCGGGCAGGCGATTCCCGAAGCGGCCCGGATCGTGAGCATCGTCGACGTCTACGACGCCTTGAGCCACGACCGCGTCTATCGCCCGGCCCTGCCCGAAGAGAGGTTTTGACCTCATGCAGCGCGGGGCGGAACGCAGTTCGACCCCATGCTGCTGGCCACGTTCCTTTCGCACTTCGACGAGATGCGGCGGATCGCCGCAGGAGAATCCGGATGAGGTATCGCAACGGGGACTGGCGGTTCAACTGGACTCGCCGCTGGCCGAGCTTGCGGCCTGCCGGTCTGATGCGGCGTCGCGATCCTTTTTCTCTCGCGTCGGCGTTTGCGTTTGACGTTCGATCATGTTCCTTTTCTCCGGCCTAGGGCCGTTCACGGCCCTTCCCGCCGCAGGCGGTAGATTGGCCCCGGCATTCATGCCGGGTTGGAAGTCCTATCATCCCCATTTTTGTTTTTCTGTTTTGGAGGCCCGTTCACGGGCGTTCTCGATGTGGAGGCTTTAGCCCACGGCACCAGCGTGGGCAGGAGTCCCGTGAACGGGACTGACAAGAAACACCCGCTATCGCCCCCTCATACCCGACGTGAACGTCGGGCCTACCATCGCCTTCGGCGGAAAGGGGCCGTAAACGCCCCTCACGACTCTCCATGTCAACGTGCGTGGAACAAGAACCAATATCGACCGCGGGAGCCGCCCGCCTGCTTGGCCGTTCCTCGGCCCGACGGGCCAAGCATTCGGCAGACACGCTTGGCCCTTCGACCAATCGGGGGACTATGATTGCCCGTCGGCCCGCAATATCATGTGCAATTGTGGAGATAGTTGGTGGCTCCAGTTACTTGTTGTGCCGTGAAAGGACATAGGCAAGACATGACAACAAAAGACATTTGCGGATTGCATGTAGGCAGTAGTTTCTAGGACTTTAAGCGGCCCGGCAGGTGGGCTGGCCGTGGGGCCGCAGTGGGTATTTGGTTTGGGGAGGTTTTCGCAAGTCGTCCAACGCCGACATGACTTGCGAAAACCTCGAACGATGCTTCCAGAACAACCGACGCAGATCAAGGATCGACACGTGACGTTTCCCCAAGTTCCAAGGCGTCAGCAGGGCACCAGGCTTCGCCAAAACGCCGGCCAGGTGAAACTGCATCAGCCGCAGGAGCGGCGAGCGCAACGTACGGCCGAACCTGCGCCGTCGGCATGGTGCACGACTCGATCGGCGGACCGCACACCGCTGAGTTCGCTCCATCGGCAAACGTGTCGGCCTCGGAGCTGTGCACCCACACATGCTTCGGGCGGCGTCCATCATGGCTGCACTGGACGCTGGCAGCCACGGTTCCCTTGATGCCGGCTCTCGCTGCCCGCGTTGGATTTGTCGCGAGTTACCCTCCGACGCGCGTTTCGCACACGCGCGAAGAGACACCCCGGCACGCGCATTCCAGATGGGATGACGGCGCATCGGGCGTCCGTATCAGTTGTGGCCCGTTCTGCCCCTCACTTCGGTGAACTCTGACGCGCGCGGCCCGCGAAGGGCGGCAGCCGCCGGCAGCACACTCATCCGCCAAACGAGCGGTCCGAACCGGGGCGGCAACCTGCCGTTTCGCCGGGTCGCGCCCAGCTTCCCGAAGCGGATCGGCGATCAGTTCGTGACGACCGGGATCCGCTTCCGCGGCTCGGCGGCCACGATCGGCACACGGATCTCGAGGACTCCGTTCTTGTAGGTCGCTTTTACTTCGCTCTCTGACGCTCCTTCCGGGAGGGGCACGTCTCGATGGAACGACCCATAGCGGAACTCACGACGAACGTAGTCCCGTCCCTCGGTCTTCTCCTCCTCGTGGCGCTCAACGGCGATGTGCAGCACGCCGTTGTGTACCGAGACCTCCACGTCCTTTTCCGGATCGAGTCCGGCCAACTCCGCCTTCACGACGTAGGCGCCTTCCTCGTGGAACTCCTCCATCCGGAAGCCGCCCGTCCCTCGCTCGGGCCAGAGAAGAACCGGCCGCCTCAGCATCTCGGGCCAGTCTTCAAAGAACCGGTCGATGAAGTCGAATCCCCTCGGAACAACCTCACCTCGGTGACTCTCGCGCTTGATCACTGTCATCACCCCTTCGTCGCGGCGGGAGCATACGTCCACACCGATCGACAGTCTGGGCGCGGCCGGGCGCGGTTCCCGCGAGGTTTGGGCTGTTCGTAGCCGCAATCCAGTGCGCGCTCAAGGTGTGACTCTGACACTCGCCGGATTGCTCGCGGGCCGACTCCTGCGGGCTTGTCCATGCTGCAGCGACAGAGTCACGTCGGTGGGGGATTGGAGTCGCACGTCGCCACACGGTGCCGATCCAGGTCTGGAACGCGGAGGTCGTGCGAGGGTCACCGTCCTTTCGAGCTGACGCGAGACGGGTGGAGAGGGTGAGGGGCACAGGGGGATTGCTGACTCCGGGCCGGGGCGCCCGGCGCGCGCCGTGTCTGCAGAGAGGTTCTTTGAACCCAGTGAGCGGGGCATTGCGAGCCTCGAGGTCGGTGCACGTCCAGGCTGGTGACCGGTCGCGCGGGCGCGCCGCTTCGGTCAACAAGCTGCGAAAAGACTTCGGGCCTCGCGAGCCACCCGTCGCGCCTCTTGCAACGGGACCGGCGTTCGGGCCGCCGGAGTCGACGCGTCGAGCACCACACGGGCGGCAGTCTCCGGGCTCGTTCGCCATCCCGCGTGGGCGGCGAGCGGGCGGGCTCCCGTCCTCGTGCAGACCCAGAAGGCGACGCACCGGCCACCCAGGTGCAGCGGCGCCACGCCGCCGCGCCGCAATTCCGGCTGTTCGCCGACGGCGACGAGCGGGCGGCGGGTCACTCCTACCGTCGGCAAGTCCAAGACTGCACCGAGGTGCACCGCGAGCCCGGCACCGCGAGGATGGTCGAGCCCACTCGCGTCGATGAACAGGAGCTCGGGACGTAGGTCGAGCGCCGCCAGCGCGGCGGCGAGGATCGGTCCCTCTCTGCGGGCCAAGAGCCCGGGCACGTAGGCAGAGGGGACACACGCGGTCACCACGCTCTGGGCCAGGACGTCGTCGGCCTGCCTCGGGCGGTCAGGTGCCGGCACGCCCCTGAGATGGTGGTCCGTGCTGCGGGAGCCCTGATCCGCCGCATTTCCGGCCCGCCAGGCGACAGCGGCCGCCCACGCCAGGTCGCCCGCCCGGCCTGGGCCCGCACCGCCACGGGCGTAGGCGACGAAGCACCCGCCGAGGATCGGCGGCTCCCCGGGCCACAGCCAGGGATCAGAGCTCAACGCGCTCCCCGCCGCAGTGGCGAGGCGGCCCTGGATCTCGACGAGCTCCTCGTCGCTCTGCGGCCACCCCCGGAATTCGGCTGGCACACCGCGATCTTGGCCGACACGCGGCGGTCGACGCCCGCGCCGGTGGCGCCCCGCTGGGTACCCTGGTAGCGGTGAAGGGTGACTGCATAGAAGTCCTCGTCGATGTGGGTACCGGGGTCCAGCGGTTCGAGATCGAGGCCCGCCGGGCCGGCAGGCGAGTCGAGGTGGCCAGCGTCCGGGGGACGATCGAGGTCACGGAGGTCACGCGCTCTGGGACACCCGTCCGCACGGCCCGGTTCATGGCCGCGCGGGTCGTCGCGGTGGTGGAACACCCGGCTCGCGACGACGAAACCCCGGTCCGTTCGCGCTTGGGCGATCTCGGCGGTCACGGCCAATCGCTGGAGGACCCACTCGCGGGCCGGCGCGTCGCCGAGGAGGTGGCGCGCCCCAGCTCGTGACGCAGCCCCGCACCGGCGGCGAGCACGACGTGCATGTCCGCCACGGCTCTGACAGCGAGGAGGCGGAATTGTCCGGACAGCCAACTCCTGGTCACAACAGCGGGAATGCCCACGGCTTGGGAGCGGCGCAATCGGTTGAGATCGCGGTCGGCTCCCTGCTCTTGCGCGGCGATCTCACCGTGCCCCGTCCGGCGCTCGGTGTCGTGCTCTTCGCCCATGGCAGCGGGAGCAGTCGCCTTAGCCCGAGGAACCGCTCGGTCGCCGCTGTGCTCAACCGGGCCGGGCTCGGCACGTTGCTCTTCGACCTCCTGACCGAGGCGGAGGCGGATGACCGCGGGCTGGTGTTCGACATCCTCCTTCTCGCCGCGCGTCTCGAATCCGCGGTGGCCTGGGTGCGGCAACAGCCCGTTACCGCGCAACTCCCCATCGGTCTCTTTGGCGCCAGCACCGGGGCCGCCGCCTCCTTGGTGGCCGCAGCCGACCTCGTGGACGAGATCCGCGCCGTGGTCTCGCGTGGCGGCAGGCCCGATCTCGCCGGCGGGAGGCTCGGGGACGTGCGGGCCCCGAGCCTGCTCATCGTCGGCGGCAATGACGAGGTCGTCGCGGACCTCAACCGTGACGCGCAGCGCCGACTTCGCTGTCGGACGTCACTCGAGGTGGTGCGCGGGGCGACGCATCTCTTCGAGGAGCCTGGCGCCTTGGAGGCGGTGGCGAAACTGGCGAGCCGGTGGTTCGTCTCGGCCTTCGAACCCTCAGCTACGCAAACGTAATGAGTGGGCCAGTCGAGACTCTCCGTCATCAGCGAAGGGGCGAACCACGGCCCTTAGCGACACGGACGAGTCGGTGGCTTCGTAAGCCGGAGCAGTCGATGTCGGGCCCCGGGACAGACGGATCCGCCCAACGGTCGACGTGACTCGCTCGAGGGGGTTCTCGCGCCTTGTCGCGCGTCATTGATGCCGGTCGATCCAGCCACCACGGAGGTCAGGAGTGACCCATCGGTCGATTGCCATCAGTACTTCTTCGCTGTTTTCGGGTGGAAAGTGTCAGAGGAAGGTCCGAGCTCGTTGGTCGCCGTGCCCAGGAACCGAGCCCAGGCTGGAAACGGACGGACCGGGAGGGTCGCCGCGCCGGCCTCTGCGCGAGGACGGCGCTCGCCCCCACGACCGCATCGTCCGTTCGTAAACATATGATCGACGGTCATATGGACGATTCCCACGTGACTCCCAGCGCGCCGACGATCACGTCAGCGCCCGCAGGCCGCGTGAACGGGCAGGCGGTGAACCTCTACACGCTGAGCAACGGCCAGGGCATGGTCGTGAAGATCTTCAACTACGGCGGCGTCATCCAGTCGATCCGCTTCCCGGACGCGGCCGGCACCGTGGCCGACGTCACGCTCGGCTACCCGACGCTGCGGGACTACGTCGACCACAATGCCCTCCCGGGCGGCGAGCGCGCGACCGGGTTCGGCACCTACTTCGGTGCCCTCATCGGCCGGTACGCCAACCGGATCGCCCACGGGCGGTTCACGCTCCGGGGCGTCACCCACGACCTGCCCCTAAACGATGGACCGAACGGCCTGCACGGCGGGTTCGTCGGCTTCGACCAGCAGGTCTGGACGCCGACCGTGCTCCGGGGCGGCTCTGGCGACGAGGCCTCGGTCGGGCTCCAGCTCGAGTACCTGAGCCCGAACGCCTCGCAGGGCTACCCGGGCAACCTCGCCACGGTCGCCACCTACACCCTGGACAACCGCAACCGACTCGAGCTCAGCTTCCGTGCCACGACCGACCTGCCGACGGTCCTCAACCTGACGAACCACACCTACTGGAACCTCGCCGGCGAGGCCTCCGGTCCCGTCTACGACCAGACCCTGTCCATCAACGCCAGCCACTACACGCCGGTCAACGCTGCCCTGATCCCGTTGGGACCGCACGCGAGCGTCGTCGGCACGCCGTTCGACTTCACCACGGCGAAGCCGATCGGCCAGGACATCGGCACCGACGACGCTCAGCTGAGGATCGGGCACGGCTACGACCACAACTGGGTGCTGAATGAGACGTCGCCGGCGTCGCTCGCCGAGGCGGCCGAGGCCCGTGATCCCGCGAGCGGGCGCACGCTGACCGTTTACACGACCGAGCCGGGCCTGCAGTTCTACTCGGGCAACTTCCTCGCCGGCCAGGGGGTCGCCGGGACGGGCGGCCACGTCTACCGCCAGAGCGACGGGTTCGCGCTGGAGACCCAGCACTTCCCGGACTCCCCGAACAATCCCTCCTACCCGACGACCGAGCTCGATCCCGGCCAGGTGTACTCGCAGGCCACCGTCTTCCGGCTCTCGAACACGTAGGTCCTGCTTCCGCCGATCTCGGCGTGCCGCGACGAGTCCCGGGCGGCATCGGCGCCGACCGGGCAGTCGTCCTGAAACAGGAGAATCGGTCGCCACGGTCCCCGCAGTCGCTCGTCGAGTCGGAGCCTGAGGTGCGCCACGCCCGGTGTCGCAGCCACCCGCGGCGCGACAACACCCGGCGGAGATGCCTCCACGAGGAGTTCGGGACCAGCCGAGCGTCGCTCCCCGTCCGGCGACCGTGACCCGGGCCGGGATCAACGGAGCTCAAACGTGGGTGGCGGCGATCCAGCGGGCCGACGCCGGCAGCCGGACCTGGACGTCATCCGTCCGTGTGGCCCTCGCCCCGGCTGAGTGGCGCGAGGTGTCCCGAACCCGGAGAAGCGCCGGGGGCGCGTCCGGGGCCGGGCCCCCGAGACGCGAACCACGACGACCACCCCGGTCGGATGCAGGTGCCCCTGGAGCGGTAGAAGATGGCGCCATGGAGAGCGTCGAGATCGTGATCAAGAGCGATTCGAATCTGGTCACCGAGCTGACCGAGCAGCTCGAGCAGTTCTGCCGCGGACGCGGCGACGGCCTGGTGAGTGTCTTCCTGCCGCACGCCACAGCGGGCGTCGCCCTGATGGAGACGGGATCGGGGAGCGAGTCCGATCTCGCGCGGGCCATCGACGAGCTCCTGCCGACCACGGGTCCCTACCGGCATCGTCACGGGTCGCCAGGGCATGGCCGCGACCACGTCCTTCCCTGTTTCATCAGCCCCTCGCTCACGATCCCGGTCAAGGACGGGCGACCACTGCTCGGGGTCTGGCAGCGTCTCGTCCTCGTCGACACGAACCAGGACAATCCTCGGCGAAAGGTGCGACTGAGCTTCCTCACCGGCTGATTCCGGCGAGCACGCGAGGGGGCGCCGGCGGGAATCAGTGGTGGAAGGCCGAGGTCTTCTCGGGGCGCTCGAGGGGGCCGCTCTGCCGGTTCAGCTCGGGGAGCAGTCGCCCGAGGTCCTCGAGGAACAGTGTGGCGAGGTCGTTGGAGAACCCGTTGCGGACCACGACCCGGAGCACGCTCACGTCCTGGCGGTTCTCGGGGAAGGTGTAGGCCGGCACGAGCCATCCCCGCTCGCGCAACCGGCGCGCGACGTCGAAGACGCTATAGGCAGAGACGTCCGACCGGGTGGTGAAGGCGAACACGGGCAGTTCGTCGCCGCGCGTGATGAGCTCGAAAGGCCCGAGTCGTCCGATCGACTCGGCGAGACCGGTGGCGATGTCGCGGGAAGCCTGCTGGACCGTCCGGAAGCCTTCGAAGCCGAGCCGGAGGAACGTGTAGTACTGCGCCACGACCTCAGCCCCGGGACGGGAGAAGTTGAGGGCGAAGGTGGGCATGTTCCCGCCCAGGTAGTTGACGTTGAAGACGAGCTCCTCGGGCAGGGAATCATGGTCCCGCCAGAGCACCCACCCCACCCCGGGGTAGACGAGCCCGTACTTGTGCCCCGAGGTGTTGATCGAGGCGACGCGGGACAGGCGGAAGTCCCAGACGAGCTTCTCGTCGAGGAAGGGGGCGATCATCGCGCCCGAGGCCCCGTCGACGTGGATCGGGATGTCGAGCCCGGTGCGGGCCCGGAGGTCGTCGAGGCGGGCCGAGATCTCGGCGACCGGCTCGTAGCTCCCGTCGAACGTGGAGCCGAGGACGGCCACCACGCCGATGGTGTTCTCGTCACAGCGGGCCACCGCCTCCTCGGCCGAGAGGTGGAACCGGTTGCCCTCCATGGGGACGGTGCGCGGCTCCACTTCCCAGTAGTTGCAGAACTTCTCCCAGCAGACCTGGACGTTGACGCCCATCACGAGGTTCGGTCGAGCATGCGACAGGCCGGCGACGCCGCGCCTCCTGGTCCAGCGTCGCTTCAACGCGAGGCCGCCGAGCATGCACGCCTCCGACGAGCCGGTCGTCGAACAGCCGATCGACCGGTTCGGGTCGGGGGAGTGCCACAGGTTGGCGAGGATGCTCACGCAACGCCGCTCGAGCTCCGCGGTCTTCGGGTACTCGTCCTTGTCGATCATGTTCTTCTCGGCGCACTCGGTCATGAGCCGGCGCGCCGGTGCCTCCATCCAGGTGGTAACGAAGGTGGCGAGGTTCAACCGGGCGTTGCCGTCCAGCATCAGCTCGTCGTGGACCAGCTGGTAGGCGGTCTCGGCTGGGATCGGTCGGTCGCCCAGGCGGTCGGTCGGGAGCACGAGCTCCTCGCCGAGCGCCGGGCCGTCGAGCGCGTGCATCGGGTTGGCCCGGTGACCGGCTCCGTGCGGGGTCGCCGTCGGGTGGTGCAGGGGCATGATGTCCGCCTTCCGCCGGGATTCTCAATGGGACGTCAGAACGACTGCTCGAGACTCCGGTGTTTTCACGGCTTCCACCTCGAGCCGCACCATATTCACATGGGCCACACCGGTCTCGTCCAAGGGGCGCCTGGCGAGATAGGAATCGAGGATCTCCTCGAGGAGCTCGCGCCGCAGCTGCTCGGGCACTCGCTGCAGGTACGGCAGCCAGGTCGTGCGGAGCCAGCCGGCGAGGCCCTCGCGTCCCGCGTGCACCATGTCCTTGGGCAGCAGCTCCACCCGAACCGGCCGCAACGAGGCTTGCCCGAGCCAAGGCAGGTACTCCTCGGGGCCGTAGAACCCGTACGGGAAGGCGAAGTCGACGAAGTGGTCCCGCCAGCGTGAAAGCGCGGTCACCTCGTCCATCACGGCGACGACCTCCGCCGCGTTCCCCCTACCCCCCATCTGGAGGAGCAGCCGTCCTTCGGTGCGGAGGCTGCGCGCGATGCCGGTCAACACCGGGCGGTGGTCCCGCAGCCAGTGCAGGGTGGCGTTCGAGAACACGACCGTGAACTCGCCTTCGTAGGTGAGATCTGCGGCGTCACCGAGCGCGAAGCAGAGGTTGGGATAGCGCCTGGAGTGGAGCTCGGACGCGCGCCGGACCATGTCTCGCGACGAGTCGACGCCGAGCATCCGGCCGCGAGGGACGAGCGAGGCGATCTCCGCGGTGACCTTGCCGTCGCCACAACCGAGGTCAAGAACGATCTCATCGCCACCGAGCCGGAGTTTCGCGATCAGTTCTCGCGCCCACTGTTGCTGCTGGGTGGAGTGCTTCTCGTAGTCCCTGGGATTCCAGGTGAACTCGGTCATAGGAGCTGGCAGAACTCTGCAGCGAATCCGGGCGACGGGCCAAATCGCGGTCGGGCCGAGCAGGCGCGCTCGCCCGCCTCGACGCGCCGCTCCGACCCGCGGCCGAGACGCGCGCGTCGAGTCGTGGCTCCGGTCCGTCGCTGGCAAGGATCCCAGGCGGTCGTCGGTCCACCGCGACGCCGCGCGACGGCGCTGGGTCGGTGTGACGGCTGACCGCGTCCAGTTGTGGGCCAAGGCGGCCCTCCCGGGGCCCGGACGGCGGAGTAAAATCATCCTGAGCAGCGGATTCGAACCGGGATACCGCGAGATTCGACCGTCCTCGCCGGCGGCGTTGGCGCTCTGACTTCTCTGTCGATCCGCAAAGGGGGCGCGATGAGTGCTCTGGAACTGCGGATGCCCGTGCGACGTGGGCGGCTGGCGTTTGTGGGCGTCTTGTTCGCTCTCGCAGTCGGCCTCGGATGGGCCGTCGTCCCCACGTCGGCAAGCGCCGCCGGCCGCTCGAGCCGATCCGATTCGAGTCGCGTGGCGGGCACGCTCAACGGCGTGAGCTGTGTCTCGGCCAGGTCGTGCATCGCGGTGGGCTACCTCGGCGACAGGACCCTCGTCGAGTCCTGGAACGGTTCGAGGTGGTCGACCGTTCGCAGCCCCGATCGCGGGTTTAACAGCGCCCTCTTCGGCGTGTCCTGCTCCTCGGCGAGGTCGTGCGTTGCCGTCGGCACCTACGCCGACAGCTCCGGCCAGCGGGCCCTGATCGAATCCTGGAACGGCCGTGTCTGGTCGGTCGAGCCGAGCCCGAGTCCCAGCCCGACCGGCGTCGACTTGCTCGGCGTGTCCTGCGTCTCCGCGCGGTCCTGCCAGGCCGTCGGCGGCCATGGCGGGGCCGTCCTGATCGAGTCCTGGAACGGCACCGCGTGGTCGATCGTGCCGAGCCCGAGCGTCGGGGGCGGCCGGAAGCAGCTCGCCGCGGTCTCCTGTCCCTCGGCGCGCTCGTGCGTGGCTGTCGGTGACAGCGGCGGCAGGACCCTCGTCGAGTCCTGGAACGGCGCCGCCTGGTCGGTCACGCCGAGTCCGACCCCGGGCACCTACGGCGGCCTGTCCGGCGTTTCGTGCGTCGCGGCGCGGTCGTGCCTCGCCGTGGGGAGCTACAGCTTCGGCACCGGCAGCGGTGCCAGCGCGCCCGGCCGGGCGTTGATCGAGTCTTGGAACGGCACGACGTGGTCGGTCGTGCCGAACCCGAGCCCGCCGGTCGCGTACCTCTTCGCGACCTCGTGCGCTGCGGCGCGCTCGTGCCGGGCCGTCGGCGAATACCAGGGCGGGACGGGTCTTTTCCGGGCCCTCGTCGAGTCCTGGAACGGCGCGACGTGGTCGGTCGAGCCGAGCCCGAGCCCAACGCTCGCGTATCTCTACGGCGTGTCGTGCGTCTCGGCGCGCTCGTGCCGGGCGGTCGGCCAGTCCGCCGAGGGCGGCCGTGGCAGCGGTCCCGCCCTGGCCCTGACCGAGTCTTGGAACGGCGGGACCTGGTCGGTCTGAGAGCTCATCACCGTCGGAGGGATTCCCCGGTCGCTTGGCCGCTGGTCCCACCGGCGAAGATCGGGAGCCGCGCACCGGGCGTGTGCCGCCCGCCCTACCGCTGTCCCGTCTCCCGCCGGCGTCGTTCGGCCCGGCTCGCGTCCATCACCATGTCGGCTTCGCCCAGGAGGTCCTCCATCGGGTGTGCCGAGCCCGGCTTCCGGGAGGCCCTCCCGACGCTCACGCTGAGCGGCGCGGCTCCGGGGAGCGCGGTTCTTTCGATCGTCGCGACGATGCGCCGGATGACGACCTCGGCGAAGGGGTCGTCGGCGTCGAGGACCAGGACGACGAACTCGTCGCCCCGATCCGGGCCACGAGGTCGGCGGCACGCACGCTGTCGTGCAGGGCCCGGGCCAGCGCGACGAGGGCCTTGTCGCCGGCCTGGTGACCGTGGAGGTCGTTCAGCTCCTTCAGGTTGTCGACGTCGATGAACAGGGCCTGGACGCTCTGGTGGTTGCGGTCGGCGATGGCGAGCAGCGCCTCGGCACCGCTCATGAGGCCGCGGCGGTTACGGATCCCGGTAGCTCGTCGACCAAGGAGAGCCCCCGGAACTCCTCGACGAGACGGGCCTGGCGCTCGATCTCGTCGAGGTGTTCCGTGATGTCATGGAAGACGACGCAGGTCCGCAACTCGCTGTTTTCGTCGGTGAACACGTTCGAGGCGACGTCGGCGACGAAGGTCGTGCCGTCTCCCCGCAGGAACGAGAGCTCGGACCGGTTGTGGCCGAGCCGTTCCCGCATCGCGATGGCGACGGCCCACCGGTCGTCGGACGGGTCGGCGACTCCCAGGCGGCCGCGACGGATGATCTCGTCCTCGTTTGAGGCGCAGCATCTCGCAGGCGGCCGGGTTTGCCGCGAGGACCCGGCCGTCGGGCACGGTCAGCATCGGGCGTCGAGGCTGAACCGGAAGATCGCCTCGTAGCCCTCGCGGCCGAGCGGTCGACTCCGCGCGGCGTCGGATCTCTTCTTGTCTCGCTTCACCTGGCCTCGATACCGCGCCGCCAGGCGCTTCGTCGTTTCTCCGTCGGGGTCATCGCACGGGGGGTTCGTGGCGCCGGCGGCGGGGTCGATGCCGCCGGTGCTGCGAGCATCTTCGAACGCGGTCAGAGTAGCGGCCGGGGAGCACCGGCTCGGTCGTCCCCGCCGCGATCGCTGCGTCCCGGGTGCGAGAACCCCCCGGTCGTCCGCCACCGCGCTACCGCCAGGCGTCCCCGCCGGCGGCGTCCGTGACGACCATGCGCCCGAGCGTCTCGACGACGTCGTGGCGTGCCGTCACGACGCCGAGTTCCCTGTTGTAGAGAAGCGAGGTCACGGAGAAGTTCTCCGACCCGACGAAGGCGCGTTCGTCTGGGCGCCCGACGTCGACGACGACGACCTTGGCGTGGATGTAGAGGGCTGACGGGATGTCCGGGTAGGTCCGCACCTCGACCCCAGCGCCGCGCAGCGCGTCGAAGGCGCCGGCCCACGCGGGGTCGGCGGTCATCACGACGACCACCTTCACGCCTCGGTGCGCGGCGTCGGCGAGCGCGTCGGTGATCGAGGCGTCGCCCATCTCCTCGTTTTCGACGTCGACCGTGCTCCGGGCCGAGTCGATGAGCTCGACGAGCGCCTGGCCCGACCCCGGGCTCCACAGCAGGTCCTCGCCGGCCGGCGCCGCCGCCCCGCCGCCTTGCCAGTCGGTGCCGAAGCTGGACTCGATCGCGACCACGTCGGCGGGCTGGGTGTCGACGACGACGACGTCGCGGGTCGTCGCGTCGTAGCGGGCGGTGAGGTTCATCGTCATCACGAGGGCGGTCGCGTCGTCGATAACGGCGGCTTTCTCGTGGTCGAGGTCGAAACGCGTCGGCGCCCACCGCACGGCGACACGGTGTGCGCCGAGGTAGGCGAAGGCCGCCGCGTTCTCACCCCCGACGTAGGCCCGGTCGAGGATCACCCGGACCCGGACGCCGCGGGCCGCGTCGGCTGCCAGGATCGATTCCACGGCCGGGTCTGCGAGCTCGTAGATCTCGAGGTCGACGCTGTGGTGGGCTCCGCGCAGGTACTGGTCGATCCGGGCCATGCCGGCTTGCGGCTCGACGAGCACCTGTAGCGTCCCGGGCGCGCCTGATCGGGCCGGCGCGCCCGGCGCGACGAGCACGAGCCCGCAGCAAACGGCCAGGACCACCGCGCCGTGCTCGATCGTTCTCACCCTCGCTCCCGTGTGGGGCAGGGCTCCACTATCGTCCGCCGGTCGATCGCCCGGAAGCTGGGCGCGACGGTCCCTGGCCCGGCAGGGAGCTTGATGCAGCGGTGCTGCTCGCGGGCGCGCGAGAGCCTCGCGTCGGTGCGCGGCGCCGGCCTGCTGGAGATCGGTGCTTTCGGCATCTAATATCGTTGGCAATGATCGTTGCGAGTCACGGGATGGCGCGCGCACGCGCCGACGCCGTCCCGACCGTCGTGGGTGCGTGACGAGGTGCCGATCGGACGATTCGGTTCGGGCGTGCTGCGTCGCCAGCCGGAGTCGACGTACCTGCTCGCGGGGCGGCTGCGCGTCTCGATGATCCGGCTCAGCCGCCAGATCCGCCGCCGTGACCCCTCCGAGCTGACGATCGCCAAGCTCTCCGCGCTCGCCACCGTGGTCCAGTCCGGTCCGTTGAGCGTCGGCCAGCTCGCCGAGATCGAGGGCCTGCCCTCGCCGGCGGCGACGCGTCTCGCCGACAAGCTCGAGGAGGCGGGCCTCGTCGAGCGGCGGGCGAACCCCGAGGATCGGCGTGGCATCCTCCTCGTCGCCACGGCGCGCGCTGCAGAGCTTCTCGACAATCGCGACCGGGTCGGCACGAGCTGGCTCGCCGGGAGGCTGGGCACGCTGAGCGAGACGGACCGCCGGGCGCTCGAGCGCGCCGTCACCGTTCTCGAGTCCCTCGCGGCCGAGCGTCCCTGGGAGACGCCGAAGGCGGCGACGCCGGAAGAACCGAACGCCAAGAACGGGCGACGCCGCCCGGTGAAGGGAGTGCAGCGGTGACGCTTACGACGCCAGCCCCGTCGCCGATCGTCGGCCCGCGCTACAAGTGGGTCGTCCTTTCCAACACGACCGTGGGGGTGCTGCTCGCGACGGTCAACGCCACGAGCCTCATGATCGCCCTGCCGGTCATCTTCCGGGGCATCCACCTCGACCCGCTCGTCGCGTCGAACTTCCCGTACCTGTTGTGGATCCTGATGGGCTACATGCTCGTGATGGCCGCCGTCGTGGTGACCGTCGGTCGCATCGGCGACATCTTCGGCCGGGTGAGGATGTACAACCTCGGTTTCGCCTGGTTCACGCTCGGCGCGATCCTGCTCTCGCTCGTGTGGGGCACCGGATCGACCGGGGCCCTCGAGCTCATCATCCTGCGGATGTTCCAGGCGATCGGTGGGGCGCTCCTCCTGGCGAACTCGGCCGCGATCATCACCGACGCCTTCCCGGCCGAGCAGCTGGGGCTTGCGCTCGGCACGAACATGGTCGCCGCCATCCTCGGCTCGTTCCTCGGCATCATCGTCGGCGGTCTGCTTTCCCAGGTGGGCTGGCGCTGGGTGTTCCTCGCCAACGTGCCGATCGGGGTCTTCGGCACGATCTGGGCCTATCTGAAACTGAAAGAGATCGGGATCCGCATCCCGGCCCGGATCGACTGGCTCGGCAACATCGCCTTCGCTGGGGGCCTCGCGATGGTGCTCACGGGCTTCACCTACGCCATCAAGCCCTACGGCCACTCCCTCACTGGCTGGGGGAACCCGTTCGTCCTGGAGATGATCTTCGGTGGCCTGGCGATGCTCGTCGCCTTCCTGTACATCGAGACGAAGGTGGAGACGCCGCTTTTCCGCCTGTCGCTCTTCCGGATCCGGGCGTTCAGCGCCGGCAACGCCGCCGGGTTCCTGGGTTCGGTCGGCCGGGGCGGTTTCCAGTTCATGTTGATGATCTGGTTCCAGGGCATCTGGCTGCCGGAACACGGCTACAACTTCACCGTCACGCCTTTGTGGGCGGGCATCTACATGACGCCGTTCATGCTCGGCTTCGTCGTCTCGGGGCCGCTCTCGGGGAGGCTCTCGGACCGCTACGGGGCGCGGCCGTTCGCGACGGCGGGCATGCTCGTCTCGGGGGCGATGTACGGGCTGATGATTCTCTTCCCGGCCAACTTCTCCTACTGGCCGTTCGCCGCGGTGATGTTCATCCAAGGGATCGGGGGAGGGCTCTTTGCCGCGCCGAACACGTCCTCGATCATGAACTCGGTGCCGGCCCGCCACCGGGGCGCGGCCTCGGGCATGCGCGTCACGCTCGCCAACTCCGGCATGCCGCTGTCGATGGGGCTTTTCTTCACGATCTTGATCATCGGGCTGAACGCCCAGGTGCCCCATGCCATGTTCGCCGGGCTCATCGCCCACGGGGTCCCGGCGGGCGTCGCGACGATGCTCGCCAAGGCGCCGCCGCTCGGCTACCTCTTCGCGGCCTTCCTCGGTTACAACCCGTTGAAGATGCTGCTCGGGCCCAAGGTGCTCGCCCATCTCGGCGCCGGCCAGGCGAAGTTGATCACGAGTCGCGCCTTCTTCCCGCAGCTGATCGGCCCGCCGTTCAAGCACGCCCTCATGCTCATCCTCGTCTTCGCCGTTGTGATGAGCGTGATCGCCGCGCTCGCCTCGGCCATGCGGGGCGGCAAGTACATCCACGAGGACGAGGAGTCCCGGGCCCAGAAGGCCCGCGTCACCCACCACCACCTCGTCCGCCACCACGCGGTCGAGGGCGATGGCGACGGCGTCGCCGTCGAGCAGGTGCCCACCCGGGCTTAGGGGGCGGCGCGGGCCGACGGGAGGGCCGGATCCTTCGCGGCTGGCCGCTGGCTCGCCGTCGCCCCGGTCGGCGGTGGCGCGACCGGGGCACACGTGGCCTCGCCTGGTCTCATCCGTTCCTCGTCGAGCCGCTTCAGCGCCGAGAAGAGCAGTCCGTGGAGGTCACGGCCGGCCTGCTCCGGGTACTGGAGCAGGCGCGCCCCGAAGTAGTCGCGGTAGAAGTTGGCGTAGTGCACCTCCAGGCGGGGATCGACGTCGGCCCGGGTGTAGAGCGCGGCGACGGCGCCGTCCTCGAACAGGGTCGCCGCGCCGGCGATGTGGTCGAGCACGAGTTCGGCCCCGCTCTCGAAACGGAGACGGGTCCACTGGCTGTGCTCGGCGGCCTGCCAGGTCGTGACGATCGTGCCGCCGCGTCCCGCGTCCGGTGTCCCGAGACGCAAACGCGCCTCGAACGTGCTCGCGTGATCCGCGAGGGAACGGAACGACGTCACGGCGGAGGGGAGGACGAACCGGCCGATGACGCTCAACGCGTTGATGCCGGAGTCGAGCCAGCTGTTGGCGAGGCTTTCCGTGCGGTTCTCGAGGTCGTGCGCGTAGGGACCGCCGAACCAGGCCTTGAAGGCGACGACGTCGCCGAGGCGCGACGTCTCGGACGCGCAGAACCCGGTGGCCCAGAGCACCTCCGGGCCGAACGCGGTGTGGAAGATCACCTCGACCGCCGGTGTCGCGGACAACACCCGGTCGGCGTCATCGCGGCGGTCGGCCGCCGGCTTCTCGAGCAGGATCGGCACGTCCTCGTCCCACGCCCGCACGGCCCCGACGACGGCCGCGTGGGAGGCGGTCGGCGTCGCGACGACGACAAGGTCGGCGCCGGCGACCAGCGCGTCGCCGAGATCCGCGCGAACGCACAGCGGCTCCCGGCGGAACGAGGGGATGACCTTCGGCCCCGGGTCGACGCCGACCACGGTCGTGACGGAGTCGATGTCCTCGAGCGCCCGCAGGTGGACGGTCGAGATCCTGCCCAAGCCGACGAGCACGACCCGGCTAGTCACGACCGCCGCCCTCCCCGGGCGAAGAACGCGTCAACCGTGGGGCCTCCCTTTGCTCGCCGTGGCGACGACCATCGTTCCCGCGCCGTTCTACTTCCCCGGGGGGCTCGGGGAGAAGTGGGTAGCGTGGCTGATAGCGACTCGGGCGGGTCGGCGATCCTCCGGCCGAGCGGCGGCGTCGAAAGACCGCCCGAGGAGGCCAACGTGACGAAACGGACGGGTGATCATCACGAGATGGTCGGTCGGTTCGCGGCCGCGATCCTGTGCCTCGGCGCGGCCGGTTCTCTTGCGGCGGGTGGCGCGGACGCGGCACCGGTGCGACACGGCGGCTCCACGACGGACACGTTCCATATCTCCGGGGCCGGCAAGGGCACGTTGCACGCCGGGCCGCTCAGCGGGTGCCTCAACAACCTGGTGAAGACGAACGGGCTGACGGACGTGAACGGCCTCGTGGGGATGATCTCGGGATTCTCCAAAGACGTCAAGAGCTGGAGCCTCACGGTCACCGAGAAAAAGACCGGCAAATTTGTGATCACCGGCTCGCTCCTCGGGGGACCGAAGGTCGAGCTCGTGCCGAGCCCGACGACGTTGTCCGAGTTCGCGAAGGTGGTGCCGGAGGACACCTTCTACGGCAAGAGCGGCACGGTGACCTTGGGAGCCGAGACGGGCTCGATTGCCGCGTCGTTGGCCACCGTGGCCGGTCAACAGATCGAGATCAGCGGCAGCTGGCGCTGCAAGGCGTAGCCGACCGCGCGACCTCGTCGGCGGGGGTCTCGACGTCTCCGCGACGCGAGAGGTCGTGCCATTCCGGGCTACCAGAAGAGAGCGGCGGCGCTCCCGGCGGGAGGGGGCCCACCGGCGGGGATCTCGAGCTGCTTGCGCAGTAACCGCCCGGCGAACTTGCCGCGGTAGCCGTTGGAGGTCACCTGCACCGTCGAGTGCGGTCCCGGGCCGGCGGCGGTCATGACGAAGACCTCCTCCCGTTTCCCACCGAGGAGGAGATAGACGATCCCCGGCACGACGAACGCAAGGAGCAGTGCGACGGCGATCAGCCCGTTCGGGGACTTGTGGTAGCCGAACGACGCATTCTGCCCGGAGAGCGTCAGGGTCGACCATCGCCGTTTCGGGCCGAAGACGCCGACCGCCGCCATGAGCACGCGCGCCGGATCCACGGTCATTTCGAAACGGGTGGCCTCGCCCCGGCGCAGCCAGATGTGGGCGACGATCCCGCCGACGACGCACAAGACGAAGAGGTCTCGCATCGCTCCTCCCGGGGCCGTTTCGCCGGGCCCCGCGGGGCGATCCCCGCTCCGCCGGCACACTAGCGGCGCGCAGTATCGCCGGAAGGCTGTCACGCCGGTCGCCGTCAACTCGCGACGGTCGTGGGCGCGGGCGGGCGCGCTGGGTGGTTCGGCCCGCCCCGTCTCGCCCGGTTGGGCGAGATCCCGGCGGGAGCGAGCGTCGCCGGTGCGCTCAGCTCCAGCCGAAGACCCCCTTCTCGACCGGCTGCACGATGAGGTAGACGGGACCGGAACGCGAGCAGGCGAGGAACGGGAACGGAACCACCTTGGACGTGTACTGGTCGGGTGGGTAGACGCGCAGCCCGGCGGCGTGCACCTGATCGCACCTGGCAGGCGGAAAGACGCCGGTGTCGACGATCTGCACGACCGCCGTCGCGGTGTCGCCGTTGGCGAGCGTGACGACAGCCGACCTCTTCGAACCCGTGTCGCGCGCCACGCTGCCGAGCTGATGACCGGCGAGGTTGACCGCCGAGATCCCGGGGAAGGCGACGAGGGTGCACGTCTGCTCGGAGAGATTGGTGAGCTCGAGGTCGTAGTAGACGCTGCCGGCCGTGCCGTTGCCCTGGGTGTCGAGCCAGACGACGAGTCCGGCGGTCGAGCACGCGGGCGGGCCGACGGCCCCGGCGGGGCGAGGACCGCGCCGCACCGGGTCGGCGCGCGAGGTCGGAGGATCGCGGATCTCCGCGCGGTGGGTGGCGTGTTGCCGTGGGCCGGCGCGTCGCGCGAAGGGCGCGAAAAGCCCGCAGTGGGTCGATTTTGCGCGGTGAACCCCTCGACAAGCGGGTTCGCCGGCGCATATGCTGCCAGCAGTCAGAGACGCCTTTCACGGGCGCTTCAGTCCGAGCGTCCCTTCGGGGGCGCTCGGTCGCGTCTGGGCCCTGGCTTCCTCGTGCACTTGTCCCTGCCGGTCGGACCTCGGGCGGCGGTGCGCGATCCTCAGCGCCGCGACAGCGCGGACAGCGCCAGTTCCGGTGGGTCCGGTTTCGTCGTGACGACGATCTCGGTCGCGTCGGCGAGGCGGGCGAGCTCCGTGAACGTCGTCGCGAAGACCGAGTGCGGCGTGCCTGCCGAGGCCCAGATCGTCTCGAAGGGTTGCAGCGCGGCGTCGATGAGGGCTGCGAGCTTGGCGGGGTGGCCGACCGGCGCGACGCCGCCGATCGGCTGACCGGTCGCCGCCCGCACCTCCTCGGGGTTCGCCCGCCGTAGCTCCGTCCAGCCCCGGCGCTTCGCGACGAGGTCGGTGTCGACCCTGTGGGCGCCACTCGTGAAGATGAGCACCGGCACGCCGTCTGCCATGAAAATGAGGCTGTTGGCGATGGCGCCGATCGGGCAGCCGAGCGCCGCCGCGGCGTGGGCCGCGGTGCGGGTCGAGTCGCCGAACTCCCGCACGCATCCCGCGACGCCGGCCGCACGCAGTAGCTCGGCGACGCGCTCGGCTCCCGGTTGCACTGGTCGTCAGCTGCGAGAGGAGCCGGATTGGCTGACGAGCCGGCGGGCCGCGAGCACGGTCTCGCGGTCGACGGCGACCTCGGTGAGCCCGAGCCAGCGGAGCGCGGCGATCACGTGCCAACCGAGGTCCCAGCGGGCGCTGATCCGCGCGAACTGCGGGTAGAGGTGGTGGGTCTGGTGCTCGCCCTCGCCGAAGATGAGGAAGGAGAGCAACCTCACGTTCTTCGCGAAGCCAGCGCCCTCGACCCAAACCTTGCCGCGGTGGCAGTCGGAGTTGATCGCGCCGCCGAACCGGAGCAGGACGAAGATGTGCACCCCGAGGGCGGCGACGCCGGCGACGGCGCAGCCGAGTTCCCACGCCGGTGTGCGCGCCACGCCGAGCACGGACGGCGCGAAAAGGGCGAAGAGCGCGGCGTAGACGACACCCGTGATGACAGCCCCCCGGACGGGATGATCGAAGACGCGGCGGTCGAGCGCGTCGAGGGGTCGGTCGATCTGCGGGATGTCGTAGGTGCCGTCACGGATGTCGGCGAGGCGTGCCTCGGCGTGGAAGATCGCGGCCATGTGCCAGGACACGCGCTGGAACCCGTCGATCCCCTGGCGCTGGGTGATGACGATCGGCGAGTGCGGGTCGTGGCGGAGATCGTCGAGCCAGACGTCGGTGTAGAGGTGGTGCTTGCGATGGATCCGGCGCCACTCCCAGTGGCGCATGTAGACGGTGAAGTAGGTGAGCCACCGGCCGGCGGCGTAGACGGCGGGCTTCATCCGGTGCGAGCCGTGCGTGATGCCCCGGTGGAGGAACACCGTGATCGTCACGCCGGCGATGCCGGCACCGATCAACCCGGCGAGGACCGCAAGACCGATAAGGGCGAGCAGACTCACCGCGGTACCCCCCTCGTCTTCTCCTGCCACGACGGTAGCGGCACGGCGGGCGGGTGTGTCGGCACCGGTTGCGCGGGACCGAAAGGGTCAAGGATCACGGTCGCCACGACGATCCCACTAGGTTCGGGGCGGCGCTTGCTGCCGTGGCGCCGGGTCCTTCGTCAAAAGGAGTGGGATGGTGGTTACCCGTTTCGGACTGCAGATCCCGAACTTCACGTTCCCCGGCGTGGCGGATCGCGATCTTTTCGGGCGGATCGCGGCGATCGCCGTTGTCGCCGAGGAGTCGGGCTTCGACTCGCTGTGGGTGATGGATCACTACTACCAGATCCCCGGCGTCGGACCCCGCACCGACCCGATGTTGGAGGCCTACACGTTGCTCGGCGGGGTCGCGGCCCGAACGCAGCGCGTCAGCCTCGGCACGATGGTCACCGGCGTCACCTACCGCAACCCGGCGCTCCTCGCCAAGATCGCGACGACCCTCGACGTCGTCTCGGGCGGCCGGGCGATCCTCGGGATCGGTGCCGCCTGGAACGACGACGAGCACGCCGGCTACGGCTTCCCTTTCCCGCCTGTCGCGGAGCGGATGGCGCGCCTCGAGGAGGCGCTCCAGATCTGCCGCGCCATGTTCACCGAGGAGGCGCCGAGCTTCGCGGGCCGCTACTACTCGATCGACCACGCCCTCAACTTCCCCCGGCCGGTGCGCGCGGGTGGCATCCCGATCCTCGTCGGCGGCTCCGGCGAGCTTCGCACCCTCGCGCTCGTCGCGCGCTACGCCGACGCCTGCAACGTCTTCGGTGACGTGCCGACGATCCGACGCAAGCTCGACGTCCTCGCCCGGCACTGCGAGGCGGCGGGCCGTGATCCGGCGACGATCACGAAGACGCGCCTCGGTGGGCTGGTGATCGCCGCGACCGATGCCGAAGCCGACCGGAAGGGCCGCGAGATGGCGGCGGCCCAGGGCATGGACGAGGCGCGCTACCGCGCCTATGTCGTCGCCGGCGGCCCGGACTCGGTGTGTGAACAGGTCGGGGCGTACCTCGACGCCGGGCTCGACGGGATGGTGTTCAACATGGACGAGCCCGGCGACCTCGACTCCGTGCGCCTCGCCGGTCGGACCCTCACGCGAGCCTTCGGCGAGAGGGGCGTGACGACCCGAGGGCTCGGCAACTGACGGGGGATGCGCTCGCGGCCCGAGCGGTAGCCGGCCCGTGTCGTGGCGCTCGCTAGTGTGCTCGTGGGACAGGGTTGTCCCCAGGCCCTTCGGTGCATAGGAGAACCCCATGATCGGCGAGAAGGTTGAGCAGTTCCAGAACAAGGGCACGGACCTCGGTGGCCTCCAGGGCAAGATCGAGGACTATCTCAAGACCGAGGGCTTTACGACCCAGACCTCGTCGCCGAGCTCGGAGGGGGTCGTGATCCAGGCGAAGAAGGGTGGGTTCCTGCGTGACGTCATCGACGCCGACCGCGCCCTTTCGATCTCGATCACCGGGCAGCCGAACGATTTCACGGTGAAGGTCGGTATCGGGAAGTGGCTGCAGCACCTGGGCGTCGCGGCCATCGAGACGCTGCTGATCTCGGATCTGTTCCTCGTCGTCGACGTCGCCGAGACGGCCTGGAACTTCGAGGTCGAGGACAAGCTTGTCAAGCAGATCGAAGCCTTCGTCGGCTAGCTGAACCAAGCCTCTCGCGAACATCGCGCGTGGGGTGCGGCCTCGACGCGGTCGGCCGGCCGCGTCAGTTCGTCGTCCGCCGCCGGAACAGGTGAACCGCGAGGGGAGCGAAGACCGCGAGCAGCGCGAGCGACCACAGCAGCGAAGCCGCGAGCGCGTGCTGCATCGGCCAGGTCTGGATCGTCGCCGACGGGTTCGGGTTACCCCAGAGTTGCCGACAGGCGTCGGTGACGGTGCTGATCGGGTTCCAGTTCGCGAACACCCGCATCACGGTCGGCATGTGCTGGGTCGGCACGAAGGCGTTCGACACGATGGCGGCCGGGAACAGGATCACGAGCCCGATTCCCTGGGCTGATTCGGGTCCCTTGCTCACGAGCCCGAGGCAGCCGCACCCCCAGGAGAGCGCGTAGGCGAAGAGCAACATCAGCGCGAAGCCTCCCAACACCTGGCCGATCCCGGCGTCGGGGCGCCAGCCGATCACGAGGGCCGTGACGGCGACGATCGCCGCGCAGACGACCGAGGTGAACAGGTCGGTGACGGACCGACCGACGAGGACCGCCGGTCGCCACATCGGCAGCGTCCGGAAGCGGTCGATCACCCCCGTGTTGAGGTCGGTGGAAAGCCCGACGGCGGTGCCCATCGACGAGGTGACGAGGTTCATGCCGAGCAGTCCCGCGATCGCGAAGTCGACGTAGGTGCCGCCGCCCGGAAGGACGACACCGGCGCCCAGGATGTAGACGAAGAGCACCGTGAAGAGCACCGGCTGGATGGTCACGTCGGAGAGCTGGAGCGGCTCGCGGCGGATGTGGACGATGTTGCGCCGGGCCATGACGCCGACGTCGCGCACCTGCGTCCGCAGCCGAGGCGGCCTCGGCTGCCTGACCCTGGGCGGAGCGGGGTCCCGCGCGGCGATCGTCACGGGAGCTCGGATCTCCGGTCGGCGGCGAGGTCGTCGCTGGCCGCCTCGTCGCTGCCGTTCCTCAGCTGGCCGGTGAGGGCGAAGAACACGTCGTCGAGGGAGGCCTGGTGGACGATGACATCGTCGACGGTGACGTGCGCGCCGTCGAGCGCCCGCACGACGGTGGTCGCCAGGCCGTCTTCGCTGCGCACCCGGCCGCGCAGCCGGCGTCCGTCGTGGCTGACGTGCACGTCGCCGAGGACGAAGGGCGCGAGCGCCACGGCGGCCTCGGGATGTGCCGCGTTCAGCGTCACCTCGAGCCGGGCTTCGCCGGTGCGGGCCTTCAGCTCGGCCGACGTGCCGTTCGCGATCACCTGTCCGTGATTCAGCACGACGATGCGATCGGCGAGCTCGTCGGCCTCGTCGAGGTACTGCGTCGTGAGAAGCACCGTGGCGCCCTCGGCGACGAGGCCGCGGATGATGTCCCAGACGCGGGCCCGGCTCGACGGGTCGAGTCCCGTCGTCGGCTCGTCGAAGAAGAGCACCGGCGGTCGCGCGACGAGAGTCGCCGCCACGTCGAGGCGTCGCCGCATCCCCCCGGAGTACTGCTTGAGGATGCGGTCCGTCGCCTCGGCAAGCTGGAACTGCTCGAGGAGCGCCTCGGCGCGCCGTCGGGCGTCGTGGCGCGCGAGTCCGCTCAGGCGCGCCACCATGACGAGGTTCTGCCTCCCGGTCAGGGTCTCGTCGAGGGTCGCGTCCTGGGCGGCGACGCCGATGTTGCGGCGGACGGCCGCGGCCTGGTGGACGACGTCGAAGCCGGCGACCCGTGCTGAGCCAGCGTCCGGCATCGTGAGTGTCGTCAGGATCCGCAACGCCGTGGTCTTGCCGGCGCCGTTCGGGCCGAGGAGGCCGAGGATGGCACCGCGGGGGACCTCGAAGCTGACGCCGGCGAGGGCGACGGTCGCACCGAAGCGTTTCGTCAGGCCATCCACTTCGATCATCAGGTCGTCGTTCACCCGGTACCCGCTCGGTCGATACTTACTGACCGCATGGTAAGCAAATACTTACCGGCCGTCAAGTAGCTCCTGATACACTGCGCGGGCAGGTTCGTCCTCGGAGGCAACGATGAACGAGAGGCGGTTCCCCGATCGTGGACGACACGCGAGGGTGACGGAGGATCCGGCCGGGCCGAGCACCCGGGAACGGATCCTCGATGTCGCGCTCGACCTATTCATCGAGAAGGGATTCGACAGATCGTCGCTGCGGGAGATCGCCGAGCAGCTCGGGTTCTCCAAGGCGGCCATCTACTACTACTTCGTCAGCAAGGACGACATCCTGATGGCGTTGCACCTCCGCCTCCACGAGGTCCTCCGTCGCGCGGTTGAACAGCTCGGCCAGCCGCCGGCCGGGATGGACTCCTGGGCGGCACTGCTCGACGAGCTGATCGGCGAGATGCTGGCCCACCGCAAGATCTTCGTGATGCACGATCGGAACCGCTCGGCGTTCGAGCATCTGCATCAGCGCGAGCACGAGGCCGAGCACGAGGATCTCGAGGACGAAGTCCGGCGTGTGATCGGCGATCCGTCCTTGCCCCGGCGCGACCGGATCGGGATCGCGTGCGCGGTCGGGGCGGTCACCACCCTCGTCATGTACGGCGACCTGTTGCGGGATGTTCCGTCCGACGAGCTCGAGGGGCTGATGCAGGACGCCGTGGGCAAACTCCTCGGCAGTCGCGTCCGACGAAGGCGCCCCGCGGCACGACGGCAACCGGCGAACGTCGCCAAGGCGGCCCGTTCCACGCCGTCGGCAAGGAAGTACCCGCGGGCGCCGCGCAGAGCCGCGCCCTAGTTGATGGGCACCGCGAGCGGCGCGGACGTCGCCGCCCCGGCCGCGGAAGCAAGTCCGCGCTGGCTGGCGCTCACCGTCCTGTGCGTCGCCGTGCTCGTGGTGAACCTCGACAACACGATCCTCAACGTCGCCCTGCCGACCTTGGTCGAGCGGCTGCAGGCGACGACCGACGAGCTGCAGTGGATCGTCGACGCCTATGCCATGGCCTTCGGGGGGTTGTTGCTCGTCGGTGGGAGCCTCGCCGACCGCTACGGGCGCAAGCGGCTGTTCACCGTCGGTCTGGTCGTCTTCGGCGCCGGATCTCTCGCTGCCGCGTTCTCTGGCAGCGTCGGACCGTTGATCGTCTGGCGCGCGGTGATGGGCGCCGGGGCGGCGATGACGATCCCTTCGGGGCTCTCCATCGTCAACGACCTGTTCCGCAACGGCGCCGAGCGGGCCCGGGCCGTGGGCATCTGGTCGGGGACGATCGGACTCGGGATCGCCGTCGGCCCCGTGGCCGGCGGACTGCTCCTCAGCCGGTTCTGGTGGGGGTCGGTGTTCCTCGTCAACGTCCCGGTCGTCGCCGTCGGCATCGTCGGCACGTTGTTGTTCGTGCCGGAGTCCCGCAGCCTCGCCCCGAACAGACCTGACCCGGCCGGCTCGGCGCTCTCGATCGTCGGGTTGGGGCTCGTCCTGTGGGCGATCATCGAGGGACCGAACCTCGGGTGGCTCTCGCCGGAGATCCTCGCCGTCGGCGCGGCCGGCCTGGCGGTGATCGCCGGCTTCGTCGCCTGGGAGCGCGGGATCGACCATCCGATGCTGCCACTCGAGTTCTTCCGCTCGAGACGTTTCAGCGTCGCCGTCGTCGCCGTGGGCCTCGGGTTGTTCGCGCTTTTCGGGGGCCTCTTCGTCATGACCCAGTTCCTGCAGTTCTTCCTCGGCTACACGCCGCTCGGCGCGGGGTTGCGCATCCTTCCCATCGCCGGGGTACTGGCCGTGGGGGCGCTGGCGTCGCCGCGGGTGGTGCACGCGATCGGGACGAAGCTGGTCACGACCCTGGCCCTGTGCCTCGTCGTCGGCGGGCTCGCCCAGATCGCCGTCATCTCGACGGCTGCCGCGACGTACGCCGCGGAGCTGCCGGGGATGCTGCTCATGGGGTTCGGGGCGGGGCTGCTCGTGCCGGCGGCGATCGACTCGGTCCTCGGTGCCGTCACCCAGGCCGACGCCGGCGTCGGCTCGGCGACGAACTCGACCGCGATGCAGGTCGGCGGCGCCGTCGGCGTCGCGGTGCTCGGCAGCGTGCTCTCCACCCGCTACCGCCACTCGATGGAGGCGGTGATCGCCGGTCGGCACGTGCCAGCCGTGGCGGCGAACGCCATCCTCGGCTCGATCGGTGGGGCGCTCACGGTCGCCCGCATCGCCGGCGGCGCCCTCGGCGCCGAGCTCGCCCGCGCCGCCCGCGTCGCCTTCGCGCTGGGGAGCGAGACGGCCCTCGTCGTCGCGGCGGCGGTCACCGGGGCGGGCGCGCTCCTCGCGCTCGTGGCGCTGCCCGCCCGCCCGTCGCAGGGAGCACCGGCGCGCCCTCCCCACGGTGAGACGAGGCACCGCTCGACGAGGGCGCGATCGGGTCCGCCCGGCGCGTGAGGGACTCGGGATTCCCGGGTGGCGCGCCTCGCGCCGGGACCGCGCCTCGCGCCCGGGTCCTCTACTGCGGCGCGACGGGCTCGGTGTGCCCCTTGCGACGCGCCAGGGCCGCGAGCCCGGCCCGCAGGCCGGCGAGCTCGGCCGGCGTGATCATCCGGGCGAGTTCGGCGTCGACCTCCTCGACGGCGGCGCGGATCGCGACCGCGGCGGCGCGGCCCCGCTCGGTGAGCTCGACCGTCATCCGGCGACGGTCCGCAGGGTCGAGCTCGCGCGTGAGGTAGCCGCGCAGGGCGAGCGTGTCGATCAGTTGGCTGACGGCCTGCTTCGTCACGCCCAGGCCGCCGATCATCTCGCTCGCCGCGCCACGCCGACTGGCCATCCCGCCGAGCACGTAGGCGCCGTTGCGGGGGAGGTCGTCGATCCCGGCGGCGGCGAGACGGGCGACGACCGCCTGGGCGTAGCTGGCGCGGGCGGCCCGCAGCAGCGCCGGGATCTCGGCTTCGTCCGACGAGGAAAGTGCCATGCGACGAGGTTAGCGGTCGTGGCTCAGAATGTCAAAACAATTGACAGTCAATATCAAGGACTACTCGAGCGTCGTCCTCGCCGGGGGTGGCGCGCCGGTCGGGGGCGGGATCGTGTGGCCGCGTCAGCTCTGAGCTGGACGGCGCGCGCGGGCGGCTTCCACGAGGCTCAGGAAGAGCGCGTCATCGCCGCCGACCTCCGGGTGCCATTGCACGCCGATGAGGTACGCCCGGCTCGGGTCCTCGAGGGCCTCGATCGTGCCGTCCTCGGCGATGGCGACGACGGTGAGGCCGCGGCCCACCCGGGCGACCGCCTGGTGGTGGTGGCTCGCCCCGTTGATCCGCGTCGTGAGGATCGACCCGAGGCGGCTGTCCTCGCGGATCTCGACGGAGTGCATCGTGTACTCACCCGGTCGACGGGCGTGGTTCTCGTGGCCGACGACGTCGGGGAGGTGCTGGTGCAGCGTCCCGCCGCGCGCCACGTTCAGGACCTGGATGCCGCGGCAGATCGCGAGGAGCGGCAGGTCGGCGTCGCTCGCGAGTCGGACGAGCGCGAGCTCGAACTCGTCGCGGGCGGCGTGCGGCCGCTGACTGCGGGGGTGCGACGACTCGCCGTAGTGGTCCGGCGCGACGTCGGTTCCGCCGGAGAGGACAAGCCCGTCGACCGCATCGAGCAATTCCCCGAGACCTGCGGACTGCACGGGCAAGACGAGCGCTGTCCCGCCCGCCCGCTCGACCGCCGACACGTAGGCGACCGGGGCGGCGACGACGCGGTGGGTCCCCGCACCCCAGGGGGCGTCGTCCTCGGAGGCCGTGATCCCGATCACCGGTCGGCGGTCCGGGTGCGCGGTCACCGTCGTGCCGTGCCAGACGCGTCGCCGCCGAACTCGACGACCTCGTCGCCGATCGGCCACGGTCCGGGCAAGGCGCCTCCTCGGCCGCGGTGCGGGCGTGTCGCGAGCCGTTGTGGCGAGATTACGTCGGGGTCTCGCGCCGTGTCGGTTCTTCCCGCTCGTGCGATCGTCGCCCGGCGCGGCGAGACGACGGCGACGGTGTCAGGATGACTGGGACCGGTGCCCGGCGTACAGCGGGGGCTCGGAGGCAAGCGGGGTGGCGACGGTGGCGCGCAAGGAGCACTGGAAGGACGAGCCCGACGAGCAGGACTACCCGGCCGCGCTCAGCTACCTCAGCCTCGTGACGAACGAGGCGGGGGCGGAGGCGCTCGTCGAGGCGTTGAAAAAGGCCCCGATCGTGCGTCGCATGGCCAAGGACCTGCTGCGGGCGAGCAAGCTCGAGGCACTTCCCGTCGACAACGTCCACGTGCAAAAGGACCTGAAGAAGGTCCAGAAAGGGCGGCGTCTGTCGCCGGTCCTCCTCGTCGCCGGCGACCTCGCGGCGGACACGCCGCTCACGATCGCCGACGGCTACCACCGGATCTGCGCGAGCTACCACATCTACGAGGACGCCGTCATCCCGTGCCGGCTCGTCGACCGCGACGTCGAGGAGGGCTCGCCGGTCCACGCGAAATGAGCGGGATGGCGTCATCGGCGCCGACTAGCGCGGAGTTGTCGTGTCGTTGCTGGTCGGGGTCGACGCTCCTGCCGCGACGGCGGGGACCGGTTCCGGCGCCGGGGCGACGACGGCCTTCTTCCAAGGACCGACGGCGGCGGCGAGCATGCCGGAGTTCGGGACGTTGAGCGTGCCCTCCTCGGTGCGGATGGTGACGTAGGTGAGGTTCATCCCCTTCACGACGCCGTCGAACTGCCCCCCGAGCGCCCCGGACCGCACCCGGATGTGGTCGCCGACGGCGAAGGGGCGGGCTGCCAGCAGCACGGCGCCGGCGAAGACGTTGCCGAGGACCTGCTGGGCGGCGATGCCCAGCACGACGCCGGTGACCGCGCCACCGACCAGCAAGTGGTCGATCGGCACGGAGACGAGACCGAGCGTCGCGAAAAGGACGATCACGTAGCCGGCGATCGAGACGACGAGTCGGAGGGCCCTCCCGCTCGACGGGAGCGAGCTCGCCCCGAGGGCGTCACCGAGCCAACGGGAAAGGCGGCGTGTCGTCGCGATCCCCGCCACGACGAAGACCGCCGTCGCCGTCCAGAGCACGACCCGCGGCTCGACACGGACGGCGTGGACCTTGCCGAAGAGAGAACCGATGACGAGACTGGCGACCGCGATCGCCCCGTAGAAAGCGGACATCAGGGCGTGGTGCGCGTGCGGGACCGGGCTCACGCCGGCGTGGGCGCGACGGGGGCGCTCCACGTCGCGCCGCGTCTTTTCCGCCATCACCTCGCTCCTCGGCTGTCTGCGTCCCTCGCCTGCCACCCGCCCGGCCGTCGCCGTGGCGGATCACGACAACGGAGTGTTGCACCCCAAAGGCTCGGTCGCCCGCCGCTATCTCGGGTCGGGAAGGCCACGGCACGCGAGACTGGACGGGTGCGCGCGTGGATCGTCGACCGACCGGGGCCGATCGAGGACCGGCCGCTCCGTCTCGTCGACCGCCCCGTCCCCGAGCCGGGACCGGGTGAGGTCCTCGTCGCCGTGCGTGCCTGCGGGGTCTGCCGGACGGACCTCCACCTCGCGGCGGGGGAGCTCCCGCCGCGCCGGCACGGGGTCGTTCCCGGCCACGAGGTGGTCGGCACCGTCGTGGCGCGAGGGCCCGGCGCGTCGCGGTTCGACCTCGGCGAGCGCGTCGGGGTCGCCTGGCTGCGGGCGACGGACGGGACGTGCGATTTCTGCCGGCGCGGCGCGGAGAACCTCTGTCGCGCCTCGCAGTTCACCGGTTGGGACGCCGACGGCGGCTACGCCGAGTTCGCGGTCGTCGACGCGGCCTACGCCTACGCCATCCCCGAGGGGCTCCCCGACGCCGAGGCGGCGCCGCTCCTCTGCGCCGGGATCATCGGCTTCCGGGCGTTGCGCCGGGCCGCCCTCCCGCCGGGCGGCCGGCTCGGCATCTACGGCTTCGGTGCGTCGGCGCACCTCGCGGCCCAGGTCGCCCGCTACGAGGGGGCGACGGTCCACGTCATGACCCGCTCGGCTGACGCCCGGCGCCTCGCCCTCGCGCTCGGCGCGGCTTCGGCCCAGGGGGCGAGCGACCCGCCACCCGAGCCGCTCGACGCGGCGATCCTCTTCGCCCCCGTCGGCGAGCTCGTGCCGGTGGCGCTGCGGGCCCTCGAGCGGGGCGGGACGCTCGCCGTGGCGGGGATCTACCTCAGCGAGATCCCGCCGGTTGACTACGAGACCGAGCTCTTCTACGAGAAGAACCTGCGCAGCGTGACGGCGAACACGCGGGCCGACGGCGAGGAGTTCCTCCGGATCGCCGCGGCCGCGGCCCTCCGGGTCGTGACGACGCCGTATCCGTTCGTCCGGGCGGACGAGGCGCTCCGGGACCTCGCCCGCGACCGCGTCGAAGGGGCGGCGGTCCTCGTCGTCGAGGGCGGCTGAGCGCCGGTTCGCGACCATTTCGCCGGGCGCGCGGCGGCGTTGCCATCCCCGCTGGGGAGCCTGTTGCGGGGCGGCCGTGCCGCCTGCCCCGGGTTCGCCGGACCCGCGACGGGACGGCATCCTGTCGCGTCCCGCACTGGGGACAGTAAGCGCTGCCGTCACGCAGAGGCGCGCCGCAGCGTCGGCAGCGCGGGCTGCCGGGCACGGTTAGTCGAGCCGGATGACGACGGAGTGCGCGACCTTGTCGGCGATCGACTGGCGGCGGCGGTCCCACAGCGGGAAGAGGTCGTTCAGCACGCCCGGGAGGATGAGCGCAGCGTAGAGCACGAGCCGAGTGAGCCAGCGCACGACGCCCCTGCCGAATCCGATCGCCTCGCCCGTGCTGGCGTCGCGCACGGCGATGTGTGGCGCGCGGTTGCCCGCCGTCTGGCCGTCGCGCGTGCCGTTCAAGATGGCGAAGTAGAGCAAGGGAACGCACACCTCAGCGATGAAGAGCGCGGTGCGCCCGCCACCTTGCAGGGAGCGGACCCATTCGGTCGTACCGCCCAGCACGACGCGGTGTCGCGTGCCGAAATGCGCATTCAAGATGACATCGAGGAGGAGCATCGGGACGCCGACGATCAAGGTGTCGAGCACCATCGAGCCGACGCGCTGCCGCCACCCGGCGAGCGGTGCCCCGAACGGGGCGAGCGGCACTCCCGGTGCCGGCGCGTGGTTCGCCACGCCGGTGCCTCGCTGGGGTAGCCAGCGGAGACGGGAGGGGCCGTCCGACCGGACGGCGGAGCCCCGGCGCGACCCGGATACCGCGCCACGGTGGGTTCGACGTACGGCGGGAACTGGGGGAGACCCTCCACCGTCGGTGGTCGGCCGGCGACGGGCTGAGCGGTGTCCGCGGGCAACGGCTCGCCGCAGCGCTGACAGAAACCATCGTCGGTTGCGGCCGCGGTTCCGCACGCCGGACAGAACATCGGTGTCCCCTTCTTTCTCGGGCGCGCCGACACCGAGACGCTCCTCGCGGCACTCTACCGACGCGGGAATCGGTTGTCCCGGATCGGAGATGCCGGTCGCTCGGGCGGGATGGCGCCCGACATCGGTGGTGGAATCCGCACTGCCGACCCGTCGTGGTGGCGCGCGGGACCTCAGGCCGTCGCGGCCGGTCCGGTGTCGAACGAGAAGGGCGGATACGTGGCCACGAGCGAGGCGAGGTAGCCGAGCAGGCGCGCCTCCCAGCGCACGACGCCGCGCTGGAACCTCCAGAGTCCCTCCGGGCAGCGCTCGGTGAACAGGATCGCGATCGCAGCGATGATCCACACGATCCAGCTGACGATGCCGATCAGCGCGAGGACGATCGCGCTCGGGATCGCCGTCACGATCCGCCAGAGCGCCGAGCCGACGGTGGGGGATCCGGAGGGGACGATCTCGAAGCGGACCGTTGCGCGTCCGAAACCCGGCAGTTCGTCCGTCAAAAGCGCGACGTAGGCGAGGAGACCGACGAAGAAGGCGAGCACCTTGGTCATGGGCTCGCCGACTTGCGCGAGGTACTTCTCGCCGCCTCTTTGCGCGATGAAGATCGCCGCGACGACCGGGAGTCCGAGATAGACGAGCCCGCCCTCGGTGCCGGATCCGGCGATCCAGGAGAGCAGCACGACCAACAGGATGCGCAAGAAGACGTGCGCCCGGCCCATCTTCTCGGGTCGCGCGAGGTCGAAGATCACCGGGTTGTCGGGCACGGGTCAGGCTTCGTTCAGTTGCACCGCGATCGTCTTCGCCCAGGAACGCACCTGCGACGGGTCGCGCCAGTCGCCGGAGTGCTCCTTGGCCATCGCTCGTGCCGGGAAACCCGTGGCGTCGGGCGTGAGCCGGCCACCGAAGGTGATGTGGCCTCGTGCACCGACCCGTTCCATCAGGGCGCGGACGCCTCGCACGGGTGGGATCTCGCGCTGGGTGGCGGAGTCGTCGAGGGGGCCGCTCGAGAAGAAGTAGGTGGGCCGCTGCCGAAGCTCCCTCGCGTGGCGTCGCACGAAACGGCGCGAGGACTTGTGCCAGCGACCGGCGTAGACGGCACCCCCCACGACAACGACGTCGAAGTGCTCGAGGTGCCGGATCTGATCAGGCCGGAACACGTCCACGGTGAGACCTTCCTCGCGCAGGCCGTCGGCCAGCATCTGGGCCAGTTCCACGGTGCCCCCGCGCTTCGAACCGCAGGTGACAAGGACTCGCATCTGCGCCTCCCCCCTATCGATCAGCCCGTGTCTTCGGAATTTCGCCGTCTCGACATCGTGCCCCACGCGGCATCGGGCGCTCAAGTAGTCAGCGCGCGGCGTCGGACGGTTCAGAAACCGGGCCGGACCGAGCACGCCGACGCGGCGCCGTCGACCTGCCGCGCGGCGGCGTTCGGTCCCGCCGATCCGATCGGTTGGCGATGGACCGTGCGGAGCGTCTCCGGTGGCCACCGGCGCGGATCCCCGAGGCAGACCTCGTGGGGCGCAGCTCCGCGTCGCGGCCGGCGTCGCCGCCCGGGGTCCGTCGACGCGGACGAACCCGGGGACGTCGACGAACTCGACGGTCCCCTTGCGCCCGCTGGAGAGGGAATCGACCTACGGATCGGGTGTCGCCGTGGCCGCCACGGTGCGATCGTCGGACCGCGGCCTGCGAACCCGTGATCGCCGTCGTTCCACGGGGAGAGTCGTCCGCCTTGCGGGTGCACGAGCGCGCCCGGTCACCGGTCGTCCCACGGCGCCACCGGCGACACGGATCCGTTGCGCGGTCACGTGCCGGACGGCCGAGGGCCGCGCCGCAGTCGGTCGTCAGGTACGCATCTCCTGACAGATCGACCAGTGCAGCTGGCGGGGCGGCACGCCGAGCCTCTTCGCCGCCGAGACGGTCGCGGCCACGACGTCGGCGTCGTCGGCCCGGTGCCCGACCGCGGCCTCGACGAACCGGCGGAGGCGCGGATCGGGTTTCGGTGTCTCGGCGCCGAGGCGCATGACCAACCAGTTGTAGACGGCAGGCCCGAGGCCGTAGGTCCGACCTTCGGCGACGTACTGGACCCGGCCCTGGAAGTCTCGACTGCAGTCGCTTCGCTCCGCCCAGGACCGCAGCTCGGCGAGGTCGCTCACGCCCTCGTCGTGCAGGAAGCGGACGAGCGCGCGCAGCAGCCCGACCCGGGTCCACATCCTGTAGCCGAGCAGGTCCTCCGCCAGCTTCTCGTTGCCCCTTCTCGTGTCGGGATACCCGTCGAAGAGCCTCTCGAAGTCGCCAAGGGTCGAGGCTCTGTTCGCGCCGTGCTCCGCGAAGTGGGAAAGCGCACGGGCGACCGCCGTCGCGTGCATCTGGAAGTCGACGACGGTGGTGACGAGGCACGTCCCGAGATCGTCATCGACACGCGTGCTCGCCGCGATCGGGACCTGCGTCGCGGCTTGGTCGACCAGGCGAAGTTCAGCCTCGGTGAGCATGCCCGCAGGATACGGGGCGGGTCAGCTGCGACCTCGGCACCGGGCGCGCCGGACCTCACCTGGCCGGCACGTCGACGTCATCCGTCCGTGCCGCGGGGCCCCGGCGGCGCTCAGTTGCCGACGAGCGACCGCGCGGCCTTGGCGATGTGGGACGCCGAGATTCCGGCCGCCGCGAGGAGCTCGGCCGACGTTCCCGACTGCGAGAGCGCGCGCACCGCGAGGTGCACGCAGCGCGGCGCGGTGCCCGCGACGACGAGAGCCGAGAGGACCGCCTCACCGAGTCCCCCGGAGGGGTAGTGGTCCTCGACGACGACGAGGCGCCCGCCCGTCGCCGCGCACGAGGCGGCAAGGGTCGTGGTGTCGATCGGTTTGATCGAGTAGCAGTCGATGACGCGCGCGGCGATCCCCTCCCCGGCGAGGAGCTCGGCCGCGGCGAGGCTCTCGTGGAGCGTCACGCCGGCACCGACGAGCGTGACCGTGTCCGCGGGACCCGAGCGGACGACTTTGGCGCCACCGATCGGGAAGTCCTCTTCCGGCCCGTAGATGACGGGGTAGGCGCCGCGGGTCGTCCTGATGTAGCTGACGCCTGGGCGATCGGCCATCGCGACGGTGAGTGCCACCGTCGCGGTCGCGTCGGCGGGGTAGAGGACGGTCGAACCGATGACCGCCCGGATCGAGGCGATGTCCTCGAGGGCCATCTGCGACGGTCCGTCGGAGCCGATCTCGACGCCGGCGTGGGAACCGGCGAGTCGGATCGACAGCTGCGAAATCCCCGACATCCGCAGGAAGTCGAAGGCGCGGGACATGAAGGCGCCGAAGGTCGCGGCGTACGGCACGTAGCCGCGCACGGCGAGACCCGATGCCGCGGCGATCATCAGCTGCTCGGAGATGAACGTCTGGAAGTAGCGCTCGGGCGCCGCGGCGAGGAACAGCTCCGAGTGCGTCGAGTTGCCGACCTCGGCGTCGAGCACGACGACCTCCGGGCGGGCCGCGAGGGCGACGAGCGCGTCGCCCCAGGCCTTGCGGGTCGGGACCCTGTCGCCGAGGGCGTAGCGGGGGAGCGTGACCGGGGCGTGCGGATTCGGCTTGATCGCCGGGGTCCCGGGTGCGGGAGGCGGCGAGGAGACGACGCGCGCGCCCGGACCGCCGAGCGCGGCGACGGCGCGGGCGGCGAGCTCGGCGGGAAGCGCCACGCCGTGCCAGCCGTCCTTGTCCTCGATCTCGGGTACCCCCTTGCCCTTGATCGTGCGGGCGAGGATGACGGACGGCCGCCCGGCGCGCCGCGCCTCCTCGAGGGCCGTGTCGATCGCCGCCAGGTCGTGTCCGTCGACCTCGATCGGGTGGCAGCCGAATGCGGCGACGCGCCTCGCGTAGGCGTCGAGGTCCCAGCCGAGCTCGGTCGGCCCCCGTTGACCCAGCCGGTTGACGTCGACGATCGCCGTGAAGTTGTCGAGCTCGTAGTACGCGGCCTTGTCGAAGGCCTCCCAGACCGAACCCTCGGCGAGCTCGCTGTCCCCGCAGAGCACCCAGACCCGGTAGGGCAGCTCGTCGAGGAACTTGCCCGCGAGCGCGACGCCGATGGCCGCGGCGGCGCCGAAGCCGAGCGACCCGGTGGCGAAGTCGACCCAGGGCAGCACCGGAGTCGGGTGGCCCTGGAGTCGCGCGCCGAAGCGACGATAGGTCGAGACGAGTTCGTCCTCGTCGATGACGCCGACGGCCCGGAAGACCGCGTAGAGAAGCGGCGAGGCGTGGCCCTTGGAGAAGATCATGCGGTCGTTCTCGGGTCGTTTCGGCGCTGCCCAGTCGTAGTGGAGGTGGCGCGTGACGAGCACCGCGATGAGGTCGGCGGCCGAGAGCGCCGAGGTCGGGTGACCCGCGCCCGCCGCGGTCGTGCAGCGGATCGAGTCGACTCGGAGCTGTCGCGCGAGATCAGCGACGGATTGCAGGTCATCTGTGGGCATGGCGAACCTCGACGAAGTGGACAGGACGGCCGAAAGGGCCGACGTAGGTTACCGCCGGCCGTGACGGGACCGCGACCGAGCGCGGATTCAGGTCGACTCGAGGATCCTGCCCATGCAAACGCTAATCGTGGACTCGACGTAGGGACCGAACTTCTCGATCTCGCGGTAACCCGCCCGCCGGTACAGGGCGAGCGCGTCCGGGGAGCGAACTCCCGTCTCGAGCACGATCCGGCTCGCCCCGAGCGCTGCCGCCTCAGATTCGAGAAGGCCGAGGACGGCCGAGCCGATCCCGTGTCCGCGCAAAGCGGGCACGACGAACATGCGCTTCAGTTCCGCGAGCCCCTCGCCGATCAACCGGACGGCGCCGCACCCGACGTCGAGGTCGTCGACCGACGCCACGACGAACGTGCCGCGCCCGGGGGTCACTTCCTCTTCGGTGAGGTCGAAGTGGCAGTCGAGTGGGTTGGGATAGCGCCCGCGCAGTTCGACGTCGAGCGCGGCGATGAGCGCGCTTGCCGACGGGCTCGACAACCGCGCACGGCGGATGTCGGTCGGCACTCGCCCCGTCCGTGCGGCTCGACCAGGGCGGCGGGTCAGGGCGTCCCGCGACCCGACCGGCGGACGGGCGTCCGCCGCCTCGACCCGCTCGTCGCTCCCGGGTCTCCGCTCGGGACCGCGAGAAGGGCCTCGAGGGACGTGACCATCACCCGGGCGGCGGCCGCGGGAGACCGGTCGAGGGCGGCGCGCAGGTACTCCCACATCGGCCAGGACGTGACGAGGTCGACCGCGTCGGTGACGACACGCGCCTCGGTGCCGAAGCGCCGCAGCTCGGGAGCGAAGGTGGCGACCACGTGCTCGCGACGGGTTCTCGTGCAGAAGGCGATGCCCTGCGCCATTTCGGGCGAGCTCTGCTCGTCGAACATCGTCGCCCGCCGGATCGGTGTGAGGACCTCGAAGAGCCGGCGGCACTGGCTGACGATCGTCTCGATGCGCTCCCGCAGGTCGCGGCCGGTGTCGATGGGTCGGAGGATCTCGGCGTGCCGACGCATCTGCAGGTCGAGCGCGAGCCGGCGCAACGCCTCGACGTCCTCGAAGTGGTGGTACACGGTGCGGAGCGCGACCCCCGCCCGTGTCGCCACCTCCTGCGCGGTCGGGCGCACCGTTCCCTCGTCGACGAGGTCGAGCAGGGCATCGATGACCCGGAGGCGCGTCCGCTCGCCACGGGCGCGCCGCCCGTCGACGGGGGATGTCTCGACGTTTCCTATCACCATGGTCTCGACACCTCGCGTACCGGAAGGCGGGACAGCCGCGGAGATGTTGGCACAAGCCCCGCGAATCGCACGAACCGGGGATCGACCCGCAGCTCGGGTCGCGTTGCCAGCCGGCCCCTCCGTCCCGCCCCGAAGGCGTGGTCCCTGGTGGCTGGGCACCGGCAGGGGAGAACCGCGCCGCGAGGCGGCCGGGCTCCGGCGTCGCCGCCGCCGGGCGGCTCTCCAGCGGCGATTCTCGCAAGAGCCCAGTGTGCGCCGAGGCGACGACACGTGCCACGTCGTTGGGGCGTCCTCCTCGCCGGCGCTTCCTAACGCCTGGCCACGTCGCCGAGCCTCACCGCTGGGCGGCGAAGCCGGCGCGCGACGCCATCAGGGAATGCGCACATCGCGGCGCCGCGCCGCGAGCTGCCTCTCCCCGTCCGTCAGCTCGGAAACCTTGGCCGGCGTGACGAGGCTCCAGTGTCTTCCCACCGGACAACGCTGGAGCCGCCACCAACCGAGGCGGACGGACTTCAGGGAACCGCCCGGGATCCAAAGGGAGGTGAACAGGTGCCCGTCTCGGCACCGCACCACCGTGTTCGCGCCGAACACGAAACCGCGCCGGCGTACCAGCACGACGATTTCTGCGCAGAGCAGGGAGAGGACGATCAACCTGGTGACGTTGCGACGCACGACGTCAGGGTACGCCCCGCAATGCCCGGGGTCGCGGCGCTCCTGTGGCGCCTACGGGTTCGGCGCCCGCAGCTTGAAGCGCGCCCCCGCGGGGTCGGTCAGCGTGGCGAGCCGACCGTAGGGGGTGCTCTCCGGGGCCGCCACGACGGAACCACCGAGGGCCTTCGCCTTGGCGGCGGCGGCGTCGGCGTCGTCGACCTTCCAGTAGACGGACCAGTGGGCGGCGACGCCTTCGGGGAGGGACGACGCCGCGTCCATGATCCCCGCGAGCTCCCCCTCGCCACTCGGGTCGCGCATCATCGTGTAGCGGAACTCGTCGGTGTCGCCGACGACGTTCGTGTCCCAGCGGAAGACCTCGCGATAGAAGGTGACCGCCGCGGCGTAGTCCCGCGTTTGCAGCTCGAACCAGCTCGGGGCGCCGTGCTCGTTCAAGACCGTGAAGCCCGGAAACGTTCCGGGCTGCCAGGCACCGAGGACCGCCCCCGTCGGGTCGACGAGCACCGTCTGGCGGCCGAGGTCGGCGACACCCATCGGGGGGAAGACGATCTGGGCGCCCGCGGCCGCGGCCGCGTCGACCGTCCTCGCGAGGTCGTCGGTGCTGAGGTAGATCTTCCAGGTGTTGTCGGCACGCATGTCGCCCATGTCGCCCATGCCGCCGGCGATCGGGGCACCCTCGCGGGTGAACATGAAGTAGCCGCCGAACTCGGGGCTCGGCTCTTGAGCCTCCCAGCCGAAGAGTCCGCTGTAGAAGCTCCGGCTGCCCTCGACGTCCGAGGTCCACAGATCGGTCCAGCAGGGCGATCCGAGGGGGGCGCTGTTACGGGTGGGCATGGTCGTTCCTTTCCGTCCGGTAGTCCGTCCGTCGTCTTGCGGTACAGCGGCAACGGGGGTCGTCGTTGCTGGCGCCGGCCTGTGGCCGCGTTGCATCCGGTGGCACACGGGCGCTTCCCGGATCCACCGGGTCATTCGCACGTTAACGGCGGCGAGTCCGCCGGCTGTCACCGCCCGGCGGTCACGTCGCCGATCAGCGGCGCCCCCCCGTGGAGAGCTCGTCGCCAGTCCCGGCTCGGTCGAGCGGACACGCGACGACGAAGCACGGGCCGGGCGTGTCGCGGCCAGCCCCTCTCGCGCCGCCGGGCCGCGGAGCGACCTCGAGGTGGTGCTGAGGCGGCTCCTTGGCGCTGGCCCAGGGACGCTGGCCCGGTCGATGGTCCGAGAGTCGACTTCGGCCGTCTCTGGGTCCGGCAGATGGATCGTGAGGGGCCAGAAGCCGCCTCCCGTGGGGCGTCGTCGATCTGCAGGCCAGGGTCGAGGGCGGCCGGTGCGGCCGCTCTCCCTTCCTCTGGCCGTCTCGCGCCCGTCGCCGGCGAGGCCCGAAGTCCGTGCTCGGGTCGCCGGCCACGGCTGCCGCGTGAGCGAACAGCCGATTCCTGGCTCACGGGTGTCGTTCTCGGCAATCCCGCCGAGGAGAGTGCCCGTCCGGGCGGTCGACCCCTGTTGCTCCGGGTCGCCCGGGAACGGTCGCAGGCAGCTACTCGGACTGACCGAACGCCCTGATCTCCGCGGCCTCCTCTGCGGTCAGCTCGCGTGGCTGCTCGCCGCGCTCGACCTTTGCGCTCTGGACGTGGTGGCGGATCTCGTCGACGATCTCGGGATTCGCCAGGGTGCTCACGTCCCCAACTTCGCCGAAGTTGGAGATCGCCGCAATCACCCGGCGCATGATCTTCCCTGACCGGGTCTTCGGCATGTCCTGCACGATCCAGACGCTCTTGGGTCGTGCGATCTTGCCGATCAAGCGATCGACCGACTCCTTGACCTTGTCCTCGATCGCCTTGCTCGGCGCCACTCCGGGTTTCAAGGAGACGTACAACTCCACCGCGCGTCCGCGTACCTCGTCGACGACCGGGACGGCAGCCGCCTCGGAGACCTCGTCCACGGTGAGGGCGGCGGACTCGATCTCCTTCGTCCCGAGCCGGTGCCCGGCGACGTTGATGACGTCGTCGACCCGCCCGAGGATCCGGAAGTAACCGTCGCCGGCCTGCACCGCGCCATCGCCGGCGAGGTACGGCCAGTCGTGCCAGTCCTTGCTGTTCCTGTCGGCGCAGAACTTCCCGTAGTAGATGTCGACGAACCTCTCGGGCTGGCCCCAGACGGTCTGGCAGAGCCCCGGCCAGGGATTGCGGATGCAGATGTTGCCCGCCTTGCCACTTCCGGCCGGCACCTCCTTGCGATCCTCGTCGTAGATGACGGGGTAGATGCCCAGCACCGCCGGTCCGCAGCTGCCGGGCTTCATCGGATGCACCGCGGGCAGCGTGCTGCCGAGGAACCCGCCGTTCTCCGTCTGCCACCACGTGTCGACGATGACGGCCTCCCCCTTGCCGACCACCTCGTGGTACCAGCGCCACACCTCGGGCTCGATCGGTTCGCCGACGGTCGTCATGTGCTTGAAGTGGTAGTTGTACTTCGCCGGCTCGTCCGGTCCGAGCTTGCGCAGCATCCGGATCATCGTCGGCGCGGTGTGGAAGATGTTCACGCCGAGCCGCTCGGCGATCCGCCAGGCCCGGCCAGGATCCGGGTACGTGGGCACGCCCTCGTAGATGACGGTCGTCGTCCCGAGCAGCAGAGGCCCGTAGACGATGTAGGAGTGTCCCGTGATCCAGCCGATGTCCGCGGTGCACCAGTAGGTGTCCTCCGGGTGGATGTCCTCGTAGTACTTCGAGGTTCCCGCCACGTAGGCCAGGTATCCGCCCGTCGAGTGCTGGCACCCCTTCGGCCGCCCCGTCGTCCCGCTCGTGTACATGAGGAAGAGCGGCGCCTCGGCCGGCATCGAGACAGGTTCGACCACCTTGTCGCGATAGCCACCGATGAGCTCGTCGACGAAGAAGTCCCGACCTTCGACCATCGGGCTGCGCGAGGCGTACTGGCCCGGGTGGCGCCGGAACACGAGCACCTTGTCGACCTTCTGACCGAGCTTGTCGGCCGCCTCCACGGCCTCGTCGGCCCGGGCCTTGTGGTCGACGAGCTCGCCGCTGCGGTAGTACCCGTCCACGGTCACGAGGATGCGGCTGCCGGAGTCGGCGAGCCGGTCCCCGCACGCGGCGCCAGAGAACCCGCCGAACACCTCGCAGTGGATGGCGCCGAGCCGCGCGCAGGCGAGCATGGCGACCGGGAGCTCCGGGATCATCGGCAGATAGAAGGTGACCCGGTCGCCGGTCTGCACCCCGCCGGCGTCTCGGAGCAGACCTGCGAACTCGTTCACGCGCCAGTAGAGCTCCTGGTAGGTGATGGTCTGGGTGTCCTCATCTTCGGGCTCGGGCACCCAGATGATCGCCGCCTTGTTGCGCGCCTCCGCCAGGTGGCGGTCGACGCAGTTGTAGCTGGCGTTGAGACGGCCGCCGACGAACCACTTCCAGAAGGGCGGATTGCTCGAGTCGAGCATCGTTTGCCACCTCGCGTCCCACGTCAGGAGGTCGGCGTACTCCTTGAAGCAATCGGGGAACCGCTCTTCGCTGAACCTCTCGAAGATCTGAGGATCCGCGGCATTCGCCTGCGCGATGAAGGCAGGGGAGGGGTAGTAGTAGCCCTCTTCGCGCCAGTGGACGGCAATCTCGGACTCAGAGACCTGCTCGGCCTCGGACTCCTCCGTCGGAAGCTCTTCTGCCATCGTTCCTCTCCCATCTCGGGCATCTCGGCTGTCGGACCATTATCGCGAGCACCACCCGGACGCGCGGGTGCGACCGGCCCATCCTGGCGCACGGTCCCGTGACGGGGGTCGTTGTTCCGAGTAGGTTCGAAACTGCCCTTCAGGCAGAACCCAGGGCAACGGGACGACAGAGAGGCTAGGCCATGACCACGCAGTCCGGGGAAACTCAGGGAGCCTCAGCCGGTGGTGGCGGAACCGCCCCGACGGTCCATCGTGTGGCGGATCCGGGCCCGCTCGGGTTGGCCGCCTTCGCCATGACGACGTTCGCGCTCAGCATCGGGAACACGAACGTCTGGGGCCCAGGGGCCAAGGCCGCGCTCGCGCTCGCCCTCGTGTACGGCGGTGGCGCCCAGCTCCTCGCCGGGATGTGGGAGTTCGTCCGGAAGAACACGTTCGGCGCGCTCGCCTTCTCCTCTTTCGGGGCGTTCTGGATCGCCTACTACGTCTTCGTCAAGTTCATCGCCCCGGGAGTCAAGGCGTCCGACCTCCCGGTGGCGGTCGGCGTCTTCCTTCTGGGCTGGGCCATCTTCACCGCCTACATGACGGTGGCGTCCTTCCGGGTGAGCGGTGCCGTCGTCGCCGTGTTCGTGCTCCTCACGATCACCTTCGTGCTCCTCACGATCGGCGCGTTCCAGTCGAACGTGGACCTCACCAAGGCCGGCGGATGGGTCGGGCTCGCCACCGCAGCCGCGGCGTGGTACGCGTCGTTCGCGGGCGTCGTGAACGAGACCTTCAGGAAGTCGCTCATTCCGACGTTGCCGCTCGCACCTCGTTAGGAGGGTTCTGGCGCGAGCCGTTCGGGACAAATGGCACTGGTTCACACCTGTCACTCCAGGCGTAATCTCTGCTCATGAGCGTCCACAACCTCAAGAACCTTTTCAGCCCCAACCGCGTCGCGGTCGTCGGCGCCGGTCGTGAGCCCGCCCAGCTCGGCCACATCGTCCTGCGGAACCTCGTCGATGGCGGTTTCGACGGGGTCGTCTACCCGATCAACCCCGGACGCGAGTCGATCAGCGGCATCCAGGCCTACCCGAGCGTCGCCGAGACGCCGGCCAGACCGGATCTCGCGATCGTCTGCACCCCCGCGGCCTCGGTGCCCGACGTCGTGCGCGCCTGCGGTGAGAGGGGCGTGCCGGCGGTCGCGGTCCTCTCGGCCGGCTTCCGGGAAGCCGGTGCCGAGGGATCCGAGCTCGAGCGGCTCGTCCGCGAGGAGCTGGCGCGCCATGAGGGGATGCGGCTGCTGGGGCCCAACTGTCTCGGGCTCATCGTGCCGCGCCTCGGGCTCAACGCCAGCTTCGCCAAGACGATGCCGATCGATGGCCACATCGCCTTCGCCTCGCAGTCGGGAGCGCTCGCGACCTCGGTCATCGACTGGGCGGCCGCCCAGCAGATCGGCTTCTCCCAGGTCGTCTCCGTCGGCAACATGCTCGATGTCGACCTCGGGGACCTCATCGACTACCTCGCGCAGGACGCGCACACGCGCGCGATCTTCCTCTACATCGAGACGGTGACCCAACCGCGCAAGTTCATGTCGGCGGCGCGGGCCTTCTCGCGCACGAAGCCGATCATCGTCTACAAAGCGGGACGTTTCACCGCGTCGGCTCAGGCGGCGGTCTCGCACACGGGCGCCATGGTCGGCGAGGACGCCGTCTACGACGCCGCGCTGCGCCGGGCAGGCGCGGTGCGCGTCGGCCGGATCGAGGAGGTGTTCGCCACCGCCGAGTTGCTCGCTCGCGAGCACCCGATCTACCGCGCCCGCCTGGCCATCGTCACGAACGCGGGCGGTCCCGGGGTGATGGCCGCGGACGCCCTGCTCGGCCGCGACGGCGAGCTGGCGGAGCTCGAGCCGGCGACGATGAAGGTGCTCGATGAGGTGCTGCCGGCGGCGTGGTCGCACAACAACCCGGTCGACGTGCTCGGCGACGCGCCCGCCAAGCGCTTCGGGGAGGCGGTGCAGGCGGTGCTGGCGGACGACCAAGTCGACGCCGTGCTGACGATTCTCACGCCACAGGCGATGACCGACGCCAGCGCGACCGCCGAAGCCGTGCTCACGGCGCGGCTCGGGTCCCCGAAGCCCGTGCTCGCCGCCTGGATGGGCGGGCTCTCCGTGCGCGAGGGGCTCCAGCGCTTGAGCGCCGGCGGGGTGGCCGCCTACGCCTACCCCGAGCAGGCGATCGGCGCCTTGATGGACCTCGTCTCGTACGGCCGCAACCTCGCAACCCTGCACGAGACGCCGCGCAGCATCCCCGTTGGCTTCGCGATCGACCGCCAGCGCGCCAAGGAGCTGATGAGCGCGGTGCTCGCCGAGGGGAGCGGCATCCTCTCGGAGACCTCGACGAAGGCCCTGCTCGACGCCTACGAGATCCCGTTCACGAAGCCGTTCCCGGCCCCGTCGGCCGACGACGCCGTGGAGGTCGCCGACCAGATCGGCTATCCGGTCGTGCTGAAGGTCCGCTCGCCCGGCATCACGCACAAGACCGACGTGGGCGGGGTCGAGCTCGGGTTGCGGGACGCGGCCGCGGTCCGCGCGGCGTACGACCGCATTGTCGCGTCGGTGCGGCAGCGGCGCCCGGAAGCCGAGATACAGGGCGTGACGGTCCAGCCGATGGTGCGGACCTCGGGCTACGAGCTCGTGCTCGGCGCCCGCAAGGACCCGATCTTCGGTGCCGTGATCCTGCTCGGCGCCGGCGGCGTGGCGACCGAGGTCCTGCGCGACCAGGCGCTCGAGCTGCCGCCGCTCAACGAGCGCCTCGCGCTCGGCATGCTCGAGTCGCTGCGGATCTGGCCGCTGCTCTCGGGGCACCGCGACCGGCGGGCCATCGACCTCGACGCGCTGCTCGAGGTCGTGATGCGCTTCTCGTACCTCGTCGCCGACTATCCGGAGCTGAGCGAGATCGAGATCAACCCGCTGCTCGTCAGCGCGGACGGGGCGATCTCCCTCGACGCTAGGGCGGTCGTGGACCAGTCGCTCGTCGGGCGCCAGATGCCGCCGTTCTCGCACCTCGCCATCCGCCCCTACCCGGAGGAGTACACGCGGGAGGCGACGACGTCGGGCGGGCTGCAGGTGACGTTGCGCCCGATCAGGCCCGAGGACGAGCCGGCCTGGCACGAGATGCTCGACGCCTGCTCGGCCGAGACGATCTCCCTGCGCTTCAGCGCCATGGTGAGGCACACCCACGAGTTCGCGACGCGCTTTTGCTTCATCGACTACGACCGCGAGCTGGCGATCGTCGCCGAGCTCGAGTCCGGGGACGGATCGAAGAAGCTCGCCGGCGTCGGCCGGCTCGTCGCCGACCCCGCCCACCTGCGCGCCGAGTACGCCGTGCTCGTCGCCGACCCCTGGCAGCGGCGCGGCCTTGGCAACCTCTTGACGAGCTACTGCCTCGAGTCGGCCTCCGCATGGGGGCAATCGTGGGGGTTGCGCAGTGTCTGCGCGGAGACGGCCGTCGAGAACTCGAACATGATCGCCGTGTTCGAGAAGCAGGGTTTCAAGCTGACCCGCCGGGCCGACGAGGGGATCGTCTTCGTCGAGCACCGCGTGAAGGTCCGTTGACCCTCGGGATCGGGTACCCCGGCGAGATCCCGCTCGGCAGGCACGACGGGGCGCGAGGTGGACGAGCCGCCGTCACCCGATAGGCGCCGCCTACAGTTTCGCCCGTGACGAGGGTCTTGACGGCGTGAACACGCTGCTCGGCCCGCTCTTGGGCCTCGGCGGCTGGGAGGCGTACGCGCTCGTCGGGGCACTGTGTTTCGGCGAGGCCGCGCTCTTTGTCGGCTTTGTCCTGCCGGGAGAGACGGCGGTCGTCTTCGGCGGCGTGCTCGCGTCGGAGCACCACGTCAGCCTGTCGTGGATGTGCACCCTCGTCGTCCTCTGCGCGATCGTCGGCGACAGCGTCGGCTACGAGGTCGGCAGGCGGTTCGGGCCGGTGCTGCTCTCGCACCGGCCGCTGAAGGACCACCGCGGGGTCGAACGGACCCGGGATTTCCTGCAGCGCAGGGGCGCCTACGCCGTCTTCGTCGGCAGGTTCGCGGCCGTGTTCCGCGCCCTCGTCCCCGGTGTCGCCGGGGCCTCCGAGGTGCGCTACCGGACGTTCCTCGCCGCCAACGCCGCGGGCGGTCTCGTCTGGGGAGTCGCCTACACGCTCGCCGGCTACGCGGTCGGCAAGTCCTACGAGAAGGTGCTGACCTGGGGCGGCCGGGCGTCCACCGCGATCATCGTCGTCGTCGCGATCGGCCTCGTCGCGACCTACGTCGTCCACCGCCGACGCCGCCGCGCTGGCGTCTGAGGCGGGGTCGAGCGCGGGATTGAACCGGCTGGCGCGTCACGCGCCGCAGTTATGCTGACCCTCGCGGACATCCCGGATGCAAAGGGGTGGCGCGCGTCACGCTGAGGGGGGAGAAGAATGGCTTTGCGGCTCGGCGACTTCGCGCCCGACTTCATCGCCGATTCGACCGAGGGGAAGATCGCCTTCCACGACTACCTCGGCCAAAGCTGGGGGGTCCTCTTCTCGCACCCGAAGGACTTCACGCCGGTGTGCACGACCGAGCTCGGCGAGGTCGCCCGGCTGATCGGCGAGTTCGAGCGGCGCGACACCAAGGTCGTGGGGGTCTCGGTCGATTCCGTCGCCTCACACCTCGCCTGGTCCGAAGACGTCAAGGAGGTGACCGGACACTCCTTGAACTTCCCCGTGATCGCGGACCCCGATCGCGTCGTCGCCAGCCTCTACGCGATGATCCACCCCTTTGCCGACGGCGTGCTCACGGTCCGGTCGGTCGTCGTCGTCGGCCCGGACAAGAGGGTCGAGATGCTCATGACCTACCCGATGAGCACCGGACGGGACTTCGCGGAGGTCCTGCGGGTCCTCGACTCGCTCCAGCTCGCCGCGAAGTACCCGGTCGTGACGCCGGCGAACTGGAAGCCGGGTGAGGACGTGATCCTCTCGCCCGAGGTCTCGGACGAGGACGCGAGGGCGCGGTTCCCGCAGGGGTTCCGAGCGGTCAAGGACTACCTCCGCTTCACGCCGGCGCCCGGACGGTGAGCGCTCGCTGCCGTGTGCAATCGAAGCGATCGACTTAGTCGGGTTTTTCTGCGACGCCGTTAGGCTCGCCGCCGCACACAACCGACACCGTGGTGAGCGCCGTGCGCGCCGCCGGATTGGAACAGGAAGAAGGAGATGGCACTGCAGCTAGGCGATATTGCCCCGAACTTCACGGCCGATTCGACCGAAGGGGAAATCACGCTCTACGACTACCTCGGCCAGAGCTGGGGGATTCTCTTCTCGCACCCGAAGGACTTCACGCCGGTGTGCACGACCGAGCTTGGTGAGGTCGCCCGGCTGAAGGGCGAGTTCGACAAGCGCAACACGAAGGTCCTCGGCGTGTCGGTCGATCCGGTGTCCTCTCACGAGGGCTGGGTCGCCGACATCAAGGACGTCACCGGCCAGGCGCTGAACTACCCGCTGCTCGGGGACCCCGATCGCAAGGTCGCCGACCTCTACGGGATGATCCATCCGAACGCCGACAACACGCTCACGGTCCGGTCGGTGTTCGTCATCGGCCCGGACAAGAAGGTCAAGCTGATGATCACCTACCCGGCGTCGACGGGAAGGAACTTCGCGGAGATCCTGCGGGTCCTCGACTCGCTCCAGCTCAGCGCGAGCTACTCGGTCGCGACGCCGGTGAACTGGAAAGACGGCGAGGACGTGATCATCGTGCCGGCGGTGTCGGACGAGGACGCCAAGACGAAGTTCCCGAAGGGTTTCAAGGCGGTTAAGAAGTACCTGCGCTACACCCCGCAACCGAACCGCTGAGCGGGTCCGCCCGACCTCTCGTGGCGCCGAGTCCCGCCTCCGGTCACCGGGGGCGGGGCGGTGCGCGCCGGCCCTGACGTGGCGGGGCCGGAGGGCCCCGAGAGTACGATTCGCTCGATGCGGAGCGCTGTCCTGTCGGCGTACCGGCGGGCCATGTCATGGGCTCCGATCGAGAAGGACACCTTCCTCTATCTGTGCGCGACGGTGTTCGCCGTCGCGACCGCCGCCGTCGCGGTCTCGGCCGACTACCGGGAGTGGGGCCAGATGGCGGCCGTCGCCTACGGCATCGGGACCGTGGTCTGTGCCGCCGTGGCGGTGGGCTCTCGCCGGGGCGCGCTGCCCGCGTCGTCGGTCGGCCTGGCGCGGCGCCTCGTCGTCGCCGGCGTCATCGTCGGGGCGGTCGTCGTCCCGCTCGTCTGCGAGCTCATCTGGCGGGCCGAGGCGCGTCCCGGCGCGAACGCGCAATCCGAGGTCGCCGTGGTCGAACGTGCCGGTGACCGGCTCGCCGACGGCAAGAGCCCGTACCTCGACCACCCGGTGACGGTCGGCGTCTCGCCCCGCTCGGACGCGAAGTCGATCGACGCCAACTCCTTCTACCCCTACCTGCCGGGCATGGCGCCTTTCGGCCTCGCCAACGCCGCGGCGATACCGGCCGAGCTGACCGACGCCCGCGTCACCCTCGCCGGGTTCACCCTTGTCGTCGCGGCGATCGCGCTTCTCAGCGGCTCCGCGACGGTCGGCCGCCGCGGGCGGGCGCTGCAGTTCCTCGTGCTCCTGCCGTCGGGGGCGTTGCCGATGGTGACGGGCGGCGACGACCTGCCTGTCCTCGCGCTCATGCTGGCGGGCCTCGTGCTCGTGGCGAAACGACGACCCGTGCCGGCGGGCCTCGTCCTCGGCTGCGCGGCGACGCTGAAGTTCACCGCCTGGCCGGTGATCGTGCTCCTGCTGCTCGCCGTCCGGGACCGGGACGACCGTCCGGCGGCGCTGCGCTTCGCGGCCGCGGTCGCGCTCATCGCCGTCCCGGTGATCGGCGTCGGTTTCGTGACGAGCCCTGGGGCGTTCGTCGAGAACGTGATCCGCTTCCCCCTGGGTCTCACCTCGGTGAAGTCCCCGGCGGCGAGTCCGCTCCTCGGCCAGGTGCTCGTCACGACGTTCCCCGATCACCGCCGGCTCGTCACCGCGGTGCTCGTCGTGATCGGGCTCGCCCTCGTCGCCTACGGCCTGCGCCGCTGGACGCCACGGACCCCGGCGGCCGTCGTGCGCTTCACGGCGTGGGCGATGCTGCTGGCGACGCTGCTCGCGCCGGCGACGCGCTTCGGCTACCTCATGTACCCGGCGAACCTCTTCGTCTGGGCCTACCTGCTCGAGGGGATGGTCCCCGCGCCGCCGGCGGCAGCCGGCCTGGACCACTCGTTGGCGCCCAGCCCCGCCGTCCTCGCCGGTGGCGTCGCGCCCGTGGCGCCCGGCTGATCGCGGTGCGGGGCCGGACCCAAACGACCAGGTCGGCCCCGCGATGCGCCGACGTGACCAGGTCGGCGACGGTACCCTGTGTCATGGACGCGGTGGGCCCACTCGACCGGGAACACCTCACCACGCCGATGCTGCTCGTCGGGATCGACGAGAAGCCGGAGCCGGTCAGCTCGATCGAGCCGTTGATCTCGACGCTGGCGTACCGCCACCCGGGCCTCGACACCGCGATCGTCCGTCGCGGCTTCGCCCTCGCCTCCCGCGCCCACGAAGGCCAGCGCCGCCTGTCGGGCGAGCCGTACATCACCCACTCCATCGCCGTGGCCCAGATCGTCGCCGACCTCGGTCTCGACGCGACGAGCGTCGTCGCCGCGCTCCTCCACGACGTCGTCGAGGACACGGCGGTGACCGTCGCGGAGATCGAGTCCGAGTTCGGCAGCGTCGTCGCCGAGATCGTCGACGGCGTGACGAAGCTCGACCGCCTGAAGTTCTCCTCGCGGGAGGCCCAACAGGCGGCGACGGTGCGCAAGATGCTCGTCGCGATGGCGAACGACTGGCGCGTCCTCGTCATCAAGCTCGCCGACCGGCTCCACAACATGCGCACGCTCTCGGTGATGCCCGATTGGAAGCAGCGCCGCATCGCCCAGCAGACGCTCGACATCTACGCGCCGCTCGCGCACCGCCTCGGCATCCAGGAGATCAAGTGGCAGCTCGAGGACCTCTCGTTCTTCACCCTCCACCCGAAGCGCTACGAGGAGATCGCCCAGATGGTGGCGACCCGGGCGCCGAGCCGTGAGCTTGAGGTCGCCGAGGTCGTCGAGGTCCTGAAGGCCCGCTTGGAGGCGCTCGGCATCGAGGCCATCGTCACCGGCCGGCCGAAGCACCTCTGGAGCATCTACGAGAAGATGGTCGTGCGCGGCAAGGAGTTCGAGGAGATCAACGACCTCGTCGGGATCCGGGTCATCGTCGACTCGGACAAGGACTGCTGGGAGGCCCTCGGCACGGTCCACGCCCTGTGGCCGCCGGTGCAGGGCCGCTTCAAGGACTACATCAACTCGCCGAAGTTCAACCTCTACCAGTCGCTCCACACCACCGTCGTCGGCCCGCGCGGCAAGCCCCTCGAGGTGCAGATCCGCACGATGGCGATGCACCTGCGCGCCGAGCACGGCATCGCCGCCCACTGGGGCTACAAGGAGGACGCCGCCCACCCCGGGGAGGCGTCCTCGTCCGACGAGATCCAGTGGCTGCAACGGATCGTCGACTGGGAACGCGAGACCCCCGACCCGATCGAGTTCCTCGAGACCCTCAAGCTCGACCTCGAACAGGACGAGGTCTACGTCTTCACGCCGAAAGGCGAGATCATCACGCTGCCGACGGGGTCGACGCCGATCGACTTCGCCTACGCGATCCACACCGACGTCGGCCACCGCTGCGTCGGCGCGCGCGTGAACGAGAAGCTCGTGCCGATCGAGACGAAGCTGCAGTCGGGCGACACCGTCGAGATCATCACCTCAAAGTTCGCCACGGCGGGCCCGTCGAACGACTGGCTGAAGATCGTCGTCTCGCCCAAGGCGCGCAACAAGATCCGCCAGTGGTTCTCCCGGGAGCGCCGCGAGGACGCGATCGACAACGGTCGCGACGACCTCGCCAAGGAGCTGCGGCGGGAGGGTCTCCCGGTGCGCCGGCTGTTCGACTCGAGCGCGCTCGAGCGGCTGGCGAGCGTGCTCGGGTACGCCGACCTCGAGGGGCTCTACGCCGCGATCGGCGAGGGCCACCTCTCGGCACGCGCCGTTGTGCAGCGGCTGCGGCGCGAGATCCTCGGCGAGGGCGAGGAGCAGCTGCCGACGACCGTCCTGCAGCCGAGGCGGTCGGCGGTCGGGGAATCGACGAGCGCCGGCGTGTTCGTCGAGGGGCTCGACGACATGTTGGTGCGCCTCTCGGCCTGCTGCACCCCGGTGCCGGGCGACCCGATCGTCGGCTTCGTGACGCGCGGGCGCGGCGTGTCCGTCCACCGCGCCGACTGCGTGAACGCCCTCTCGCTCGCCGGCGAGCACCGGGAGCGGCTCGTCGAGGTCGAATGGGACGCGGCCCAGGTGGGGCTGCACACCGCGAGCATCGGGGTGAAGGCGCTCGATCGCTCGGAGCTGCTCGCCGACGTCGCGCGCGTCCTCGCCGAGCACCACGTCGGCATCGTCGCAGTTTCCGCCGAGACCGCGCCGGATAGGGTGACGAGCATGCGTTTCGAGTGCGAGCTCGCCGACAGCGCGCACCTTGACTCGGTCCTTGCGTCGCTGCGAGGGCTCGAAGGCGTCTACGACGCCTTCCGCCTGTTGCCTGGCAAGGGCAGGTCCTTCCGCGCCGCCAACTCGTGAGCGCTTTCCAGGCGCCCAAGGGGACGCGCGACGTCCTGCCACCGGAGAGCGCGCGCTTTGCCATGGTCGTCGCCCGCTTCGCCGAGCTCGCGCGGACCGCCGGCTACGGGCTCCTCGTCTCGCCGCTCATCGAGGACGCGCAGGTCTTCCGCCGCAGCGCCGGCGTCGGCACCGACATCGTGCAGAAAGAGATGTACGAGTTCGAGGACAAGGGACACCGCTTGCTCGCGTTGCGGCCGGAGGGGACAGCGTCGGTCGTGCGCGCCTTCGTCCAGCACCACCCGCCGGTGCCGTGGAAAGTCTGGTACGCGACGCCGGCCTTCCGCTACGAACGGCCCCAGGCCGGGCGGTACCGCCAGCACCACCAGCTCGGCGTGGAGGCGATCGGCAGCACCGACCCCGACCTCGACGTCGAGGTGATCGCCTGCGGGGCCGCCTTCCTCGCCTCGCTCGGGCTGCGCGGGGTCGAGCTCAAGGTGAACTCGATGGGCGACGACGCCTGTCTGCCCGCCTACCGCCTGGCGCTCACGGTCTACCTCGCCGCCCACGAGGCCGAGCTCTGCGCCGAGCACGCCCACCGCTGGACGACGAACCCGCTGCGCGTGCTCGACTGCAAGGACCCGGGCTGCGTGGCGCTGCACGAGGGGGCACCCCGGCTGTCGGACGCGCTCTGCGCGCCGTGCCGCGCCCATCTCGGGCGGGTGACCGCGGGCCTCGGCGCGCTGGGCATCCGCTGGGCGGCCGACGAGTTCCTCGTGCGGGGGTTCGACTACTACACGCGCACGACCTTCGAGTTCTCCTCGCCGGCGCTTCCCGCGGCGCAGAACGTCGTGCTCGGCGGCGGCCGCTACGACAAGCTCGTCGCCGCGCTCGGCGGCAAGGAGACGCCGGGGATCGGCTTCGGGTGCGGCATCGAGCGCGTGCTCCTCGCCTGCGAGCTCGAACACGTCCTCGGCGAGGTGACCGACGCGGTCGACGTGTACGTCGTCGACCTCGTCGACGGGTCCGCGGCCCGCGACCTTACGGCGAGGCTGCGGGGCGCGGGGATCGCCGCCGACCGTGCCTTCGGCGGCCGGTCGCTGAAGGCCCAGCTCCGCCTCGCCGACCGCGGCCAGGCCCGGCTCGCCGTCATCGTCGGGGCCGACGAGCTCGCCGCGGGCACGGTGACGCTGCGCGCGCTGCGCGGCCCGGGCGCGGGACGCCAGGAATCCGTCGAGCTCGCCGGGCTCGAGGCCGCGATCCGGAGGTGGGTCTCGTGACCGGGATCGGTGAAGCGCCCGTCGGGCTCGGCCTGCGCACGCACTACTGCGGCGTCCTGCGGCCCGCCGACGCGGGCCGCGAGGTCTCGGTCTGCGGCTGGGTGGCGCGCCGGCGCGAGCACGGCGAGCACCTCGCCTTCCTCGACGTGCGCGACCACACGGGCGTCGTCCAGTGCGTCGTCGAACGCGCCCACGCCATCCGACCCGAGTACGTCGTGCGCGTGACGGGCACGGTGCGCGTCCGTCCGGAGGGGACGGCGAACCCGGCGCTCGCGACCGGCGAGATCGAGCTCGGCGACTGCGCCGTCGAGACCCTGGCGACGTGCGAGCCGGTGCCGTTCTCGCTAGACGAGCGGGCCGAGACGGAGGAGCCCCTCCGGCTGCGCTACCGGTACATCGACATGCGGACCGACCGGATGCAGGCGAACCTGCGGCTGCGCGCCGTTGTGAACTCGGCGATCCGCCGGTCGATGGAACGCCAGGGATTCGTCGAGATCGAGACGCCGCTGCTGTGGACCCCGACGCCGGAGGGGGCGCGCGAGTTCGTCGTGCCGTCGCGGTTGCAGCACGGCCTGTTCTACGCGTTGCCCCAGAGCCCCCAGATCGCCAAACAGCTGACGATGATCGGCGGCTTCGACCGCTACTACCAGATCGCGCGCTGCCTGCGGGACGAGGACCTGCGCGCCGACCGGCAGTTCGAGTTCACCCAGCTCGACGTGGAGGCGAGCTTCGTGGGCCAGGACGAGATCCTCGGCTTCGTCACGGAAGCGATGGGCGAGGCGGCCGAGGCCGCGACCGGCGAGCGCCCCGGGGAGTTCGCCCGGATGACCTGGGCCGTCGCCCTCGACCGCTACGGGACCGACAAACCCGACGTGCGCTTCGGGATGGAACTCGTCGATCTCGCCGCCGCCCTCGCCGACTCCGAGTTCAAGGCCCTGCGCGCCCCGGCCGTGAAGGCGATCGTCGTGCCGGGCGGAACCGGCCTCAGCCGGGCGCGCCTCGACGAGCTCGTCGCCAGGGCGAAGTCGCTCGGCGCCGAGGGCCTCGTCTGGCTGCGCGCCGCCGGGGACCCGGTCGCGCTCGACAGCCCGGCGGCGAAGTTCCTTTCGCCGGCCGAGCTCGCCGCCATCGTCACGGCGGGGCGGGTCGCGGCCGGCGATCTCGTGCTGATCGTCGCCGGCGAGCACCGCCGCGCCTGCGAGGTGCTTGGCCAGCTTCGACTCGAGCTCGGTCGCCCGGCGACGAGCGGCGGGCCGCTCAGCTTCTGCTGGGTCGTCGACTTCCCGCTCTTCGACGGGGTCGACGAGGAGGGTAACCCGCAGGCCGCCCACCACCCGTTCACGATGCCGTATCTCGAGGACCTGGGGAAGATGGAGACCGACCCGTTCAGCGTGCGGGCGCACTCCTACGACCTCGTCTTGAACGGCTGGGAGCTCGGCTCCGGGTCGATCCGGATCCACCGGCCCGAGCTGCAGCGGCGGATCTTCCGGGCGCTCGGCATCTCGGCCGCCGACGCCGAGTCCCGCTTCGGGTTCCTGCTCGACGCCTACCGCTACGGCGGACCGCCGCACGGCGGGTTTGCCGTCGGCCTCGACCGGTTCGTCGCCATCCTCGCCGGCGAGGAGAACATCCGCGAGGTGATCGCCTTCCCGAAGACCCAGTCCGGGTCGGACCCGATGACCGGCGGGCCGCTCGCGCTCACGCCGACGCGGCTGGGCGAGCTCGGCCTGCGCGTCGTCGCGGACCGCGCGGTCGAGCCGGCGGCGCCGCCCGGGACGACGGGGGCGAGCTAGGCGCGCGGGCGCGTCGGCGATGGCGCAGCGACCGCACTCCGACCTGTTCGACGCCGCGGCAGCCGAGGAGTTGTCCCGCACGGCGCCGCTCGCGACGCGGATGCGGCCGACAACGCTCGGGGAGTTCGTCGGGCAGACCCACCTCGTCGGCGCCGGCGCGACCCTGCGGGCGCTCATCGAGGCGGACCGACTGTCCTCGGCGGTGTTCTTCGGCCCGGCGGGCTCGGGCAAGACGACGCTCGCCCGCATCGTGGCGGCTGCCTCGGCCAAGGTCTTCGTCCAGCTCTCGGCGACCGCGGCCGGGGTGAAGGACATCCGCGAGACCCTCGAGGCGGCGCGGCGCGAGCTCGGCACGACGGGGCGGGGCACGATCCTTTTCCTCGACGAGATCCACCGCTTCTCGCGCGCCCAGCAGGACGCGCTCCTGCCGGGGGTCGAGGAGGGCGTCGTCGTGCTGATCGGCGCGACGACGGAGAACCCGTTCTTCTCGCTGACGTCGCCGCTGCTGTCGCGCTCGACGCTGTGGCGCTTCGACCCGATCGGCCACGACGACCTCGCCGCGCTCGGCCAGCGGGCCGCGAGCCTCGAGCACGCGACGATCGACGCCGACGCCCTCGACGCGTGCTGCGATCTCGCCGACGGCGACGCCCGGACGATGCTGACGACGCTCGAGATCGCGATCGCCGTCGCCCACGCCCGGGCGGACGACGAGGTGGTGATCGGCCGGGCGGACGTCGAGGCGGCGAGGACGACCCGCGCCATCCGCCACGGGCGCGACGCCCACTACGACCTCATCAGCGCGCTCATCAAGTCCGTGCGCGGCTCGGACCCGGACGCCGGGGTCTACTGGCTCGCGCGTCTGCTCGCCGCGGGCGAGGACCCGCGCTTCGTCGCGCGCCGGCTCGTCATCCTGTCGAGCGAGGACGTCGGGACGGCGGACCCGCTCGCCCTCGTCGTCGCCGAGGCGGCCGCGGCGGCGCTCGACCGGGTGGGACTGCCGGAGGCGGCGCTCAACCTCGCCGAGGCGGTCGTCTACCTCGCCACGGCGCCGAAGTCGAACCGCGCCGCGGTCGCGCTCTGGGCGGCGCAGTCCGACGTCGAGAACGGCCCGTTGGGCGACGTGCCGGCGCGGCTGCGCGGGTCGAACTACCCCGGGGCGGAGTCGCTCGGGCACGGCGTCGGCTACGAGTATCCTCACGATGACCCGCGTGGCTGGGTCGCAGCCGACTACCTCCCGGCCGAGCTCGTCGGACGGCGCTACTACGAGCCGTCCGAGCACGGCGCTGAGGCCGAGATCGCCCGGCGGCTGGCGGCCCTGCGAGGCCTACGGCACGACGCCGCGTCCGGGGACGCAGCACCGAAGGAGCACCGGACACGGTGAGGACATGACGATCTCGAGCGACCAGCTGCGGGCGGCGTTCACCCGTTTCTTCGTCGAGCGGGGGCACGCCGCGCTCGCCCCGGCGAGCCTCGTGCCCGTCGACCCGTCGGTGATGTTCACGATCGCCGGCATGGTGCAGTTCAAGCCGTACTTCACGGGCGAGGAGCGACCGCCGGTCGAGCGCGCCACGACGATCCAGCCCTGCTTCCGCATGTCGGACATCGACGTCATCGGGACGACGGCGCGCCACGAGACGCTGTTCGAGATGCTCGGCAACTTCAGCTTCGGCGACTACTTCAAGGAGCTGGCGATCCCGTACGCCTGGGAGCTCGTGACCGAGGTGCTCGGCTTCGAACCGGACAGGCTCTGGGTCACGATCCACGAGTCCGACGACGACTCGGCGGGGATCTGGCAGGAGGCGGCGGAACTCCCCGCCGAGCGCATCCAGAAGATGGGCGACGACAACTTCTGGAAGATGGGCGACACCGGCCCGTGCGGGCCGTGCTCGGAGATCTACTACGACCGCGGGGAGAGCTTCGGTCCACCGGGCGGCCCCGCGAGGGGGGACTCAGAGCGCTACACCGAGATCTGGAACCTCGTCTTCATGCAGTACGAGCGGTCCGCCGACGGGACGCTTGTCGACCTGCCGAAGAAGAACATCGACACCGGCGCCGGGCTCGAACGGATCCTCACGCTGCTCCAGGGCGTCGGATCGCTCTTCGAGACCGACCTCTTGGCGCCGATCGTCGAGGCCGCGGCCCGCCTCACGAAGTCGCCCGTCGGACGGGACGAGCCGACCGACGTCGCCCTGCGCATCCTCGCCGACCACGCCCGCGCGACGACCTTCCTCGTTTCCGACGGCGTCTTCCCCTCGAACGAGGGGCGCGGCTACGTGCTGCGGCGCATCGTGCGGCGCGCCGCGTTGCGCGCCCACCGCCTCGGCGTCGCCGAGATCGTGCTGCCCGACCTCACCGACGCCGCCGTGGCCACGCTCGGCGCGGCCTACCCGAAACTCGTGCGCGACGCCTCGCTCGTGCGGACCGTCGTCGGCCACGAGGAAGAGGCCTTCCGCCGCACGCTGCGCGCCGGCTCGCAGCTCATCGACACCGAGCTCGCCAAGGGCGGGCGCGTGCTCGCCGGCGAGTCCGCCTTCAGGCTGCACGACACCTACGGCTTCCCGATCGACCTCACCGTCGAGGTCGCGGCGTCCCGCGGCGTCGAGGTCGACCGCGCCGGCTTCGAGGCGGCGATGGCTGAGCAGCGCGACCGGGGCCGTGCCGCGGCGCGCCAGGCGACGAGCGAGGCCGGACACGCGGGAGCACGCGAGATCCTCGAGGCCTTCGGCCCGACCGTCTTCCTCGGCTACACGGAGACCGCGGCCGCGGCGCGGGTGCTCGGGATCGAGACCCGTGACGAGGCCGACGGCTTCGCCAACGTCGACGGCGAGAGGCCGCCCGCGGGCGCCGAGCTCGCCGACGTGTTCCTCGACCGGACGCCCTTCTACGCCGAGAGCGGCGGCCAGGTCGGCGACACCGGCACGATCGTCGGGTCGACGGGCACCTTCCGCGTCCTCGACACGACGTCGGCCGACGGGATCACCCGCCACACGGGCTACGTCTCGACGGGCGTGCTCGCCGCCGGCGCCGAGGTGGCCGCGTCCATCGACGTCGCGCGCCGGGAGTCGATCCGGCGCAATCACACGGCGACGCACCTGCTCCACTGGGCGTTGCGCGCCGTGCTCGGCGAACACGTGAAGCAGCAGGGATCGCTCGTCGCGCCCGACCGTCTGCGCTTCGACTTCAGCCACTTCGCCGCGGTCACGGCGGACGAACTCGCGAGGGTCGAGGACATGGTCTCGAGGGCGATCCTCGGCGATTCGCCGGTCCGCGTCGAAGAGATGCCCCGAGCCGACGCCGAGAAGGCAGGCGCCATCGCCTTTTTCGGCGAGAAGTACGGCGAGATCGTCCGCGTCGTGCGAGCCGGACCGGAGTCGGTCGAGTTCTGCGGCGGCACCCACGTCTCGGCGCTCGGCACGATCGGGCCGTTCCGCATCGTCTCGGAGAGCTCGATCGGCGCGAACACCCGCCGGATCGAGGCGACGACGGGCGAAGGATCCCTGGCCGAGATCCGCAAGCTCACCTCGGTCGTCGTCCGCGCCGCGACGGCGCTGCACACCGTGCCCGACAAGCTCGTCGACGCGGTCGACCGGCTCGTCGAGCGCGAACGCGCCCTCGCCGACGAACTGCGCCGCCTGCGGTCGCAGTCGATCGCCGCCGAGGCGAAGGAGCTCGCGGCCTCCGCCGACGCCGGGACCGTCATCGCCCGTTGTGACGGTGTCGACCCGGCGGCCCTGCGGGAGCTCGCCCTCGCGACGCGCCGCGAGGCGGGGGTCGACGCCGTCGGGCTCATTGGCGCGACCGGCGACGGGCGCGTCGCGATCGTCGTCGCCGTGACCGCGGCGAGCGGCGTCGACGCGCGCGCCGTCGCCTCGGCCGCGGCGGCCGTCGTCGGCGGCGGCGGGGGCGGATCACCCGAGCTCGCCACCGCGGGCGGCCGTGACCTCGGCGCCATCGACGCCGCGGCGGCGACCCTCCGGACGCGGCTCGGGTCCCCGTGAGCGGGCCCGGGCTCGGCGGGGCGCCGGGGGCGGAGCCGGGTCGCTGTCTCGGCGTCGACCTCGGCGAGGCACGGATCGGCCTCGCCGTCACGGACTCGGCCCGCACGGTCGCCGTGCCGCGGGGCATCCTCGCCCGCAGCGGCGACGAGGGGGCCGACCACGAGGCGCTGGCGAAGCTCGTCGGTGATCTCGGCGCTCACCTCGTCGTCGTCGGCGTGCCCCTCAGCCTCGACGGGACGATCGGACTGGCGGCGGGGCGGGTCATCGCCGAGACGGCGCGGCTCTCCCGCGTGCTCCCGGTCCCGGTGGAGACCATCGACGAGCGGTTCTCGACGGTCGAGGCCGGCCGCCGGCGGCGCGAGGCCGGCCTGGCCGCACCCGGGACCGGCCGGCTGGGCGCACGGTCCGGCCGCCGGCAGAGGGAGCGGGCCCACGCCGACCGGGCGCCGGTCGACGCCGGCGCGGCGGCCGTCATCCTCCAGGCGTACCTCGATCGCGAGCGTCCGGCGTGATCGGCCTCGACGGTGCGACGCCCGTCGGGCGCACGGTCGCCGCCGGCGTGATCGGCGACCCGGTCGCGCACTCGCTCTCGCCCGTCATCCACAACGCGGCCTACGCCGCGCTCGGTCTCGAGTGGAGCTACGGGGCCTTCCTCGTCCGTGCCGGCGAGGTCGAGCGGGCGCTCGAGGTGGCCGCGGCCCAGGGCCTGCGGGGCCTTTCGGTGACGACGCCGCACAAGGTCGCCGCCGCCGCGGCCTGCGCGGCGCGCTCGGCGGCGGTCGAACGGATCGGCGCGGCGAACACCGTCGTGTTCTCCGCGGGACGCGCCGTCGCGGAGAACACCGACGGCCCGGGCCTCCTCGACGACCTCGCCGAAACCTGGCGGTTCAGACCGGCGGGCCGGGTCTGTGCCGTCGTCGGCGCCGGCCCGACGGCGCGGGCCGTCGTCGCCGCGCTCGGTGACGCCGGGGCCAGCGAGGTCCTCGTCGTCGACCGGACCGCCGCCAACGCCGCCGCCGCCGCCGCGCTCGCCGGTGCGGCCGGTCGGGTGGCCGAACCGCGCGAGGTCGCCTCGGCCGCGCTCGTCGTCCAGGCGACGTCGGTCGGGTCCGCCAGCGTCGTCACGGGGTACGCCGGGGGCTGGGAGTCGATCACCCGGCACCTCGGTGCCGACCAGCTCGTCGTCGACGTCGTCTACGCGCCCCCCGTCACCGAGTTCCTCGCCCTCGCCGGCGCCCAAGGGGCCCGCGTCCGCAACGGTCTCGGCATGCTCGTGCACCAGGCCGCCCGCCAGGTGGCGCTGTTCACCGGCGAGACGCCGCCGATCGACGCGATGTTCGAGGCCCTGGGGATCAGCCGCAGCGCGTGATGGGCTGAGCCCGTCGCGCCGGGGGCGTGCGCGCGGCGCGGCAAATCCGCACGCCGGACGGCCGGTAACCTGTCGGGTCGTGGCGGCCCATCTCCTCACGCGGCGTGCGCGCGTCGCGCGCCGCAAGGAGGACAACGCCGCGGTCGCCGTCCTGCGCCAGGTCGATTTCGCGCTCGTGGTGGCAATCCTCGTGCTCGGCGCGGTCGGGGCCGTGATGGTGTACTCGGCGACGCGCTCGGCCTACCCGCTCGAGCCCTCGTACTACCTGAAGCGTCAGATCGCCTACGACGTGGTCGGCACGGGCGCGATGGTCGTCTGCGCGCTCGTCGACTACCGGCGGCTCGAGGAGTGGGGGTACGTCTTCTACGGCGCCGTCGTGCTCGCCCTCGTCGCGGTGAAGGCGATCGGCCATTCCGAGAACGGCGCCCAGCGCTGGATCTCGTTCGCCGGCTTCCAGTTCCAGCCGTCGGAGTTCGCCGTCCTCGCCGTGATCGCCGTCATCGCCGTGTACCTGGCGCGCCACGAACGGGTGCTCAACGTGCCCTCGATCGCGACGCTCGTCGCGCTGGCGGGCGTCCCGATGCTGCTCATCGTGGCGCAGCCGGACATCGGCACCGCGCTCCTGCTCGCCGCGGTGCTGTTCGTGATGCTGTTCGTCGGGGGGGTCCGCCTGCGCTTCCTGGCGGGCCTCGCCGCGCTGGCGATCGTAGGCTTCACTTGCGCCGTCGTGCTCCACGTGCTCAACCGCTACCAGCTCGACCGTCTCACCGCCTTCCTCCACCAGGACACCGGCAGCTACCGGACGCTCAACTACAACGTCATCGAGTCGAAGACGGCGATCGGCGCCGGACGGCTGAGCGGGACCGGACTGTTCCACGGGCTCGAGACGAACCTCGCCTACGTGCCGTTCCAGTACGCCGACTTCATCTTCTCGGCGATCGGCGAACAGCTCGGCTTCCTCGGCTCGGCGATCGTCATCGGGCTGTACGGCCTCGTCGGCTACCGTGTCTTCCGGGCGATCCAGGTCGCGCGCGACTCCCTCGGGCGTCTGCTCTGCGCCGGCGTGCTGGCGTTCCTGGTGGTCTCGGTCTTTGAGAACATCGGCATGGCGACCGGGATCATGCCGATCACGGGGATCCCGCTCCCGTTCATCTCGTACGGGGGCTCGGCGCTCATCGCCTGTTTCGTTGCGGTCGGCGTCGTCGTCAATGTCGAACTGCACCGGAGCCGCCCACGATGACACCGAGACCGCGCAAGACCGGCACCAAGGTCGAGGCGCCCGACGCCACCGCGGCTCCTCTCGAGGCGCCCGCCGGCGGCGACGCGCCCGACCTCACCGTCGGGTCGTCGCCCGCGCTCGCCGCGGCGGCCGGGGACGGGGAAGCGGCCGCCCGGGACGACTTCGTCGCGGTGCGCGTCCTCGAGGCGGCGATGGTGCTGCCGAACCCGAACCCGTTCCTCATCCTCGAGGAGATCGCGCCGCCGAACCGGCGGCTCACCATCCCGATCGGCTTCGCCGAGGGCACCGCGATCGGCTTCGTGCTGCGCGGGCGGCCGACGCCGAAGCCCCTCACCCACGAGCTCTTTGTCGACGTCGTCGGCCGTCTCGGCGGCTGGGTGGAGGTCGCGCGCATCACCGGCTACAGCCAGGGCGCCTTCTACGCCGAGATCGTCATCGAGGGCCCCGGCGGCGAGCACGTCGTCGCCTGCCGGCCCTCGGACGCCGTCGCGCTGGCGCTGCGTCAGGGAGCGTCGGCCCGCGTCGTCGTCGACTCGGCGCTCTTCGCCCAGCTCGGCACCGACGGCTCGGCCGCCGGCTGATTGCCCTCGTTCGAGATCCGCATCACGAGCGCCAGGAGCGCGTAGTTGGCGACGAGCGAGGAGCCCCCGTAGGAGACGAAGGGGAGCGTCACGCCCGTCAGGGGCAGCAGGCGCGTGTCGCCGGCCATGATGAGGAAGGCCTGGAGGCCGAGCGTCGCCGTCAGTCCGGCGGCGACGAGACGCGCGAACTCGGATCGCGCGCGCCGCGCCGCGCGCAGTCCGGCGCCGACGATGATGGCGTAGCAGCAGACGACGGCCGTCGCGCCGACGAGGCCGAGCTCCTCGCCGATCACCGCGAAGATGAAGTCGCTCGACGACACCGGCAGCACCCGGGCCGCGATCCCGAAGCCGATCCCCGTCCCGAACCACCCGCCGCGGGCGAAGGCGAGCTCGCCCTGGACCGGCTGGTAACCGGTCCCCAGCGCGTTCGCCCACGGGTTGAGCCAGTCCGTGATGCGCTCGTTCACCTGGCCGAGCACGTGGCTCGCGACGTAGGTCGCCAGCACGAAGACGACGAGGCCGATGGCGACGTGGGTCCAGCGCCCCGTCGTCAGCCAGATCATCAAGAGGAAGACGACGAACAACAGGAGCGAGAAGCCGATGTCGTGCTCGGCGATGATGATGAGGAGCGCCATCACACCGGCGACGAGCATCGGCCCGAAGGCCCGCAGGTCGGGGAACAGCCGGTTGCCGATCCGCTGGGTCGGGACCGTGAGCAGCTCGCGCTTGTCGATGAAATACGACGCGAAGAAGATCACGAGCAACAGCTTGGCGATCTCGACCGGCTGGAACTCGATCGAGGAGAGGTGCACCCACAGGCGCGCGCCGTTGATCTTCTCGCCGATCCCGGGCAGCAGCGGCGCGACGAGGAGCAGAAAGGCGCAGATGGCGAGCAGGTAGCGGTAGCGCTCGAGGTCGCGGCTGCGCCTCACGACGAGGAGCACGGCCGCGTAGAGCACGAGCCCGATCGCCGTCCAGGCGAGCTGCTCGCCCGCCCGCGACGGGTCGCCCCGCTCGATCATCACGTAGCCCAGGCCGTTCAGGAGGAGCGCCACCGGCACGATGACCGGGTCGGCGTGCGGCGCGAGCCGGCGGTTGACGACCTGGACGCCGACGGCGACGACGACGAGGCCGGCGATGAACCCGACGACGTGGTCCGGGAGCGCGTTCGTCGCGGCGAGCGACTCGAGGAGCGTCGCCGAGAGGACGACGATCGCCCCGACGCAGAGCAGGCCGGCCTCGGTGCGCCGACGGGGCTTCGCGCGGCGCCGGGGAGCGACGAGCGTCACGCCCCGTACGGTAGTTGAAAGGGGGCATCGCACTTGGCCAGGTAGCCTGGTGCCGATGACCACCGAGCCACTCGTCGAGCCGACCGCGCCGCCCGTGCCGATGCCGGACCTCGGGCCCGCCGCGCCGGTCGCGCCGGCGCCGGACGGCGCGGGCCGCGGCGCCGCGCGGGAGAGCTTCGGCCCGGCGCGTTTTCTCAACCGGGAGCTGTCGTGGCTCGAGTTCGCGGCCCGGGTGCTCGCCCTCGCCGACCAGGAGACCCTGCCGCTCCTCGAGCGTTCGAAGTTCCTCGCGATCTTCTCGACCGGGCTCGACGAGTTCTTCCAGGTCCGGGTGGCGGGGCTGAAGAACCAGCTCGACGCCGGCCGGCGCCAGCGTTTCCCCGACGGCCGCTCGGTGTCCGAGACGCTGGAAGCGCTGCGCGAGCAGGTGACGGGGCTCGTCGAGACCCACGCGCGGATCTTCAACGACGCCGTCCGGCCGGGGTTGTCCGCCGCCGGCATCGAGATCGTCGACTACGTCGATCTCGGCCCCGCCGACCAGCGCCGGCTGCGGCACCACTTCGAGCGCGACATGTTCCCGGTCCTCACGCCGCTCGCCGTCGACCCCGGCCATCCCTTCCCCTACATCTCGAACCTGTCGCTCAACCTCGCCGTCTCGGTCGAGGACCCGGTCACCGGGGAGGGCCGTTTCGCGCGCGTGAAGGTCCCGCCGTCGCTCCCGCGCTTCGTGCGCATCGACGGCGAGCGCTTCGTGCCCCTCGAGCAGGTGATCGCGGCGAATCTCAGCGATCTGTTCCCCGAGATGCGGATCGGGTCGTGTCACGCCTTCCGCGTGACGCGCAACGCCGACCTCGACATCGACGACTCCGAGGACGACGACCTGTTGGCCGCGGTCGAGTTCGAGCTGCGCCAGAGGCGTTTCGGCCGGGCCGTGCGACTCGAGGTCGGACCGGGGATGCCCCAGGAGATCGTCGAGTTCCTGCGCCGGGAGCTCGAGCTCGGCGAGGTCGACGTCTACCACTCGGCGGCGCCGCTCGACCTCGGCCAGCTCTGGTCGATCGTCGCGCTCGACCGTCCCGATCTCAGCCTGCCGTCCTACTCGCCGCGCACGCCGCCCCGGCTCATGACCGAGACCGGCGCCCCCGTCGACATCTTCGCTTTGCTGCGCGAGCGCGACGTGCTCGTCCACCACCCCTACGACTCGTTCGCCTCGTCGGTCGAGGAGTTCATCTCGCAGGCCGCGCAGGACCCCGACGTGCTCGCGATCAAGCAGACGCTGTACCGGACCTCGGGCGACCGCCCCTTCGTGACGGCGCTCGTGCGCGCCGCCGAGTCCGGCAAGCAGGTCGCGGCCCTCGTCGAGCTGCAGGCGCGCTTCGACGAGCAGCGCAACATCGTCTGGGCCCGGCAGCTCGAGGAGGCCGGCGTCCACGTCGTCTACGGCGTCGTCGGGCTGAAGACGCACTCCAAGACGTCGCTCGTCGTGCGGCGGGAGGACGACGGGATCCGTCGCTACTGCCACGTCGGCACCGGCAACTACAACTCCGACACCGCCCGCATCTACGAGGACCTCGGGCTGTTGACTGCCGACCCCGTGCTCGGCGAGGACCTCACCGCCCTCTTCAACCGCCTGACGGGGTTCTCCCGGGCGGTCGAGACCCGCTCGCTCATCCTGGCGCCGACCCGCTTCCGTCCCTGGGTGCTCGAGGAGATCGCCCGCGAGCGCGACGCCGGCGAGAACGGCCGGATCGTCATCAAGGTGAACGGGCTGACGGACCCCGTGGTCATCGACGCCCTCTACGAGGCCTCCCAGGCGGGGGTGCGCATCGACCTTTTGGTGCGCGGCCTGTGCTGCCTGCGCCCGGGGATTCCCGGGCTCTCCTCGACGATCACGGTGCGATCGGTCGTCGGCCGCTACCTCGAGCACTCGCGGATCTACCGCTTCGGGGTGCCCGCGGCCGAGGTCCTCGCCGCGACGGCGCTCGCGCGGCAGGACCCGGTCGAGCGGACCGGCAACCCGGCGACGTACTTCATCGGTTCGGCGGATCTCATGGAGCGCAACCTCGACCGGCGGATCGAGGCGATCGTGCCGGTGCGCGGGCCGGAGCTCTGCGGGCGGTTGGAGGACATCCTCACGCTCGATCTCGCCGACGACGAGAACTCCTGGGAACTGCGCCCCGACGGCAGCTGGCCACGGGTCGCGACCGCGGTCGGCCTCTGCGCCCAACGCCGTTTCGAGGAGCTCGCCAGGGAGCGCTCGCGCCGCCGGCGCGCCGACGGAGTGGCCTAGTCACCCGGTGCGCATCGCCGCGCTCGACCTCGGGAGCAACTCGTTCCACATGATCGTCGTCGAGACGCGCCCCGACGGCAGCTTCGCGCCCTTGATCCGGGAGCGGGAGATGCTGCGGCTCGGCGACCTCGTCGCGCGCGACCGCGTCATCGGCCGCCAGGCGACCGACGCGGCGATCGCGGTGGTCTCCCGCTTCAAGGCGATCGCCGAGGCGAACGGGGCCGAGGAGATCATCGCGCTCGGCACCTCGGCGATCCGCGAGGCGCTCGACGGGGGACTGCTCGTCGACCGGGTGCGGGTCGAGACGGGCGTGAAGATCGTCGTGGTCGACGGCACCCGGGAGGCCGAGCTCATCTTCCGGGCCATCCGCTCGAGCGTGCTGATCGACCCCGGCCCCGCCCTCGCCGCCGACCTCGGCGGCGGCAGCCTCGAGCTCAGCGTCGGCGACCGGTCCGAGCTCGCCTTCGCGACGAGCGTCCATCTCGGCGTGGGGCGCCTCACGGCCGAGCTCGTGGCCAACGACCCGCCGAGCGACAAGGACCTGAAGCGGCTGCGCGGGCGGATCGCCGGCACGATCGCGCCGGTGCTCGACGAGATCTTGGCGTTGCGCCCCCGCCAGCTGATCGGCTCGTCGGGGACCTTCGTCGCGCTCGCGCGCATGGCCGCGGCGGGACGCGACGGCGTCGTCCACGAGGTGGTCAACCAGCTCACCGTGGGACGCGCCGAGCTCGACGCGCTGCGCGACCGCCTCTACGCCGTGCCGGCGGCCGAGCGCGCCAAGCTCCCCGGCGCCGAACCGCGCCGCGCCGATCTCCTGCCGGCGGGGATGGCCGTCCTCGAGTACCTCATGACGGCGACGCGCCTCGATGAGCTCACGGTGAGCGACTGGGCGCTGCGAGAAGGGATCGTGCTCGACGCCATCGGCGGGCGCGACCGGGTGGAGCTCCTCGACGACCCCCGGGCCCTGCGGCGCTGGTCGGTCCTCGCGCTCTGCCGCCGCTCGAACTGGCGCCAGAACCACGCCCGCCAGGTCGCGGCCCTCGCGCTCGGGCTCTTCGACGCGACGGCGCCGCTCCACGGGCTGGGGTCCGCGGAGCGCGACCTGCTCGAGTTCGGCGCCCTGCTCCACGACATCGGCGAGCACATCAGCCGGCAGAACCACGACCGGCACAGCGCCTACCTCATCGAGAACGGCGGCCTGCGGGGCTTCTCGCCCCAGGAGGTCCGGATCCTGGCGACGATGAGCCGCTATCACGTGCGGGGCACGCCGAAGCCCACCTACGAGCCCTTCGCCCAGCTGCGCAAGCACGACCGCGCCCGCGCCGTCGCGCTGACCGCGATGCTGCGGCTGGCCGACGGCCTCGACGCCTCCCACCGCGGGCTCGTGCAGGCGATCAGGGCCGAGCCGCTCGGGGCTTCCCGCGAGCTCACGCTCGTGCTCACGGCGAGCGGCGAGCCCGAGCTCGAGCTGTGGACGGTCCGGCGCAAGCAGGCGCTTCTCGAGCGGACCTTCGGCGTCGTATGCGGCTTCCGCGTCGAGGCGGCACCGCGTCGGGGTCTCGACGCCGCCGTCCCGGGGGGATCGGGCCTCGGCTGAGGTCTAGGACGCCGGCGGGGGATCCGGCGGCGGGAGGCGGACGGTGAGTTCGGCGAGGGCGCGTCTGCCCGCGCGCAGGCCCTCGCCGCGCCGCAGCTTCAGCGACAGGTAGGAGACGGCGCCGATCGGGATCGGCAGCCAGAAGTTGACGATCCGCCAGCCGAGCACGCTCAGGAGCGCGACGTTCTTCGTCACGCCGAAGCTCGCGAGGAGAAGCGGCAGCGACGCCTCGACGAAGCCCAGGCCGCCGGGCGTGATCGGGATGGCGGCGAGCACGTTGGCGATGCCGTAGGCGGCGAAGAGCTCGAACGGGTCGACGTAACGCCCGAGGGCCGCGAGGAAGGCCCAGAGGGCGGCGGCGTCGAGCAGCCAGTTCGCCGTCGCCCAGACGAGGGCGGCGCGCAGCCGTTCGCGATTCGTCGTGAGCGACCGCAGCGCGTCGCCGATGTGGCGGAGGGTCTGCTCGAGCCGGTCCGGTTGCACCCGGGGGAGCGCCTGGCCGATGCGACGCACGAAGCGCGCCGCGGGCTCCTCGCCCCGGGTGAGCAGGTAGACGAGGATGCCGAAGAACAACAGGGCGATCATGCCGAGCAGCGCGACGACGATGTAGATCGTGTGGAACCCGGCGATCGGGATCGAGATCACGAGCGCCAGCCACAGCATCACGTTGAGCACGACCGCCGAGCCGATGCCCTGGGTCGCCATCGTGAAACCGGCGTCGGCGCCGGTGACGCCGTTCGAGGTCAGCAGGCGGTAGCCGAGGCCCGCCGAGGCCGCCGTGCCACCGGGCACGGTGTGGGCGACCGCCGTCGTCGACAGGTCGATCCGGAACACGCGCGAGATGTTCGGGCGATGCTGGGGCAGCACGGTCCAGGTGAGAAGGGCGTAGGCGAAGAGCGACGTCGCCTCGAGCACGACGCCGGCGACGAGCCAGCCGACGTTCAGCCGCTCGAGGTAGTGGATGTTCCTGCTCGCCCCGATGAGCTCCGGCACGACGAGGTACTCGACGACGATGACGACGAGGAAGATGAGGATCCCGTGGCGAAGCGGCGCCGGGACGACCGCTCGCCAGCGCGCCCGCAGGGGCGCCTTTCCCTCGTCGGGCACCCGACCATGCTTCCACGTCGGCGACGCGGGTCGTCAAGCAACCGCCGGTCGGCGCGGCGAAATGCACGATTCTTCGATCCCGGTCGGCTTGACTGGGCGCATGGACGAGCCGGCGAGGCCGGGGGGTCGGACGCGCTCGGGGCGCTCGAAGGACGCGGCGTTGGCCGCGCAAGAGCGCGCCACCGAGTGGCTCGTCGTGCGCTCGGCGGTCTTCGTGCTGCTCGCGGGTCTCGTCGTCCTCGTCGCCGCGCTCCTGGTGTGGCGGTTGCGGGTGACGATCCTTCTCCTTCTCGTCTCGCTGTTCATCGCGGTGCTGCTGAACCCGTTCGTGCGGATGCTCTGTCAGCGCGGACTCAGCCGCGTGAACGCCGTCTTCGTCGTCTACGGGGTGCTCGTCGTCGTCGCGCTGGCGTTCGGCTACCTGCTCTTCCATCCGCTCGTGTCCTCGGCGAGCCGCTTCGCGCACGACCTGCCGGCGCTCGTGCGCGACGCCCAACACGGCCGGGGACCGGTCGGCCGCCTCGTCGCGCGCCTGCACCTCGAGAGCTGGGTGCGCCGCAACGTGCCGAACCTGGAGAGCGCCATCGCCAAGCTCTCCAAGCCCGCCTTCGCCGTCGGCAGGACCGTCGTCTCGGGGATCGTCGGTCTCGTCACGATCGCCTTCGTGTCGTTCTTCGTCCTTCTGGAAGGGCCCCGCACCTTCGGCGGCGCGCTCGGGCTCATGACCGAGGAGCACGCGGCGCGACTTCGCCGGATCACCGACGCCATGTCCCGCGAGGTGACCGGCTTCATGATCGGCGACCTCGCCACCTCGGTCATCGCCGGGGTGGTCGTGTTCGCGACCCTCGAGGCGACCCACGTGCCCTTCGCCCCGCTCCTCGCGGTCTGGGTCGGGCTGGTCGACTTCTTGCCGCTCATCGGGGGACTGCTCGCCGGGGTGCCGACGGTCGGGCTGGCCTTCCTCCACTCGACGGTGGCGGGGATCGTGACGATCGTCGTGTTCCTCGTCTACCAGCAGGTCGAGAACCACGCCCTCTACCCGCTCATCGTCTCGCGTTCGGTGCGGCTCTCGCCGTTGTGGGTCCTGCTCGCCGTGCTCGTCGGCGCCGAGACGGGCAACATCGTCGGCGCGACCTTCGGCGCGATCGCCGGCGCGATCCTCGCCGTTCCGGCGGCCGGGTCGATTCAGGTCGCGGTGCGCGAGCTCCTCGCCGACCGTCAACGGGCGTCGGGCCGCCCGAGCGGGGTGGCCGCCGAGGGTTAGGGTTCTGCCATGCGCGTGCTCGTCGTCCTCCCGACGTACAACGAGCACGAGAACATCGAGGCGATCCTGCGGACGGTGCGCGAGGTCGTGCCGGACGCCGCGATCCTCGTCGTGGACGACTCGAGCCCGGACGGCACGGCCGAGATCGCCGAAAAGGTCGCGGTGGACCTCGGCTCGGTCGAGGTGCTGCGTCGACCGGCGAAGAACGGGCTCGGCCCCGCCTACCGGGACGGGTTCCGCTGGGGGCTCGCCCGCGGCTACTGGGCGTTCGTCGAGATGGACTCGGATTTCTCGCACGATCCACGCGCGCTGCCCGGGCTCCTCGCGGCCCTCGGCGACGGCGTCGAGCTCGTCATCGGCTCGCGCTACGTCCCGGGCGGCTCCATTCCGAACTGGTCGATCTCGCGCCGTCTCATCTCGCGTCTCGGCAACATCTACGCCAAGGCGCTCCTCGGGCTCGGCGTCGAGGACTCGACGGCGGGCTACCGGGTCTATGCGGCGACACTGCTCCGTCGGCTCGACCTCGACCGGGTGCGCGCCGACAGCTACGGCTTCCAGATCGAGATGACGCATCTGGCGCGCCAGGCCGGCGCGGGGATCGTCGAGGTGCCGATCCACTTCGTCGACCGCGTCGCCGGGTCCTCGAAGATGTCGACGTTCACGGTCGTCGAGGCGTTCGTGCTCGTGACGGCGTGGAGCCTGCATCGGCTGGTCCGGCCGCGACGAGCCCGCGGCTCCGGCACGGCGGCGCGGCATGCCGACCGGACGCGGTCCGACACGTTGACCGGTTGACCGCCGCGCGGCTCTCCCGGGACGGGATAGCGGGGCCGGAGTCGCGGGCGACGCCGGCCTGTCAGCCCGCCTTCCCGCGCCGAAGCGGTCGCGTCGCGGGACGCGTTGCGCGCGCCGGTAGACGTCGGCGCGGTCGACCCGGCCCCGGGTGGGCGGCAAGCGCCGCGCGACCGGGGCGGCGTTCTCGCCCCGGGAGCTCGTCGATGCGGTGCTGGCGGGATCGAGATCGCCGGCCGTACTGACGACCGACGGCGGACAGGATTGGAACACCACCAATCCCATCATCGGTGATGAGGGTCGGAGACTTCTGCGACCTTCCGCAACGCGCGAGACCGCTGGCGCTCGACGGGGTTCATGGCCGGACGCGACCCGCGGGCGACGGCCGACGGCGGTGTGCACCGGACCGACGTCTGACGTCGGTGGCCGCGGGTTGCGAGCGCTGGCGGGACGGTCGGATCTCAGCGCGGGGGGCCGGCGTCGACGCGTTCCCGCGCGTTCGCCACATCGCCTCGCCACCAGCCCAACGCCTCGACCCACCACGTGAGGCCCGCCGCGGCGTACTCGCCGATCCGCTCGGCGTCACGGTCACCGGCTGAGGTTCGGCCTTCGAGCGCCACGTCGAACGGCGTGCCGTCCCGGCGCGCGGCGACGTAGTCGACGATCTGGCGCAGCTCGCTCGCCGGCATCGTCTCGCCCGACCCGTAGGAGGCGTGGATCGGGAACACGCCGTCGTAGCGCGCCGCCCGGCGGAACGGGGCGCGATGCGGCCAGCGCCCGCCGACCCAGATCGGGATGCGTGGGCTCTGCACCGGCACTGGGTTCATCGGCGGCGCCGCGACCTGGAAATGCTTGCCGTCGTGGGAGAAGGACTCGCCCGACCACGACGCAGTGACGATCTCGAGGGACTCGTCGAGTCGCTCGGCGCGGAGGCGGTCGTCGGGTGACTGCCCGAAGGCGGTGTACTCCTCGGGGCGCGACCCGAGACCCACACCGAGGACGAATCGGCCGCCCGATAGGAGGTCGACCGTTACCGCGCGCTTGGCCACTTCCCAGGGCAGTTGCCGGGCGAGCAGCGCCACGCAGAGCCCGAGACGGATGCGCCGGGTCCTGGCCGCCGCCGCCGCCAGCGTCACCCAGGGATCGACCACCGGCCAGTCGTCGGAGTAAAGCAGGTGGTCCCAGAGGAAGAAGCCGTCCCAGCCGGAGTCCTCCGCGGCGACGGCGAACTCGCAGAGAAGGGTCGGGTCGGCGAACGGTCCGACGTTCGGCAGGTCGACGGCGCAGGCGATCCCTCGAGTCACCGCGTCATCATGCCCGCGGTTCGGACCCGCGGCAGAACCCGGCCGCCCGCCGCGTGGGGCAGGCTACGGGCGTGGAAATACGCGAGGTCGCGCCCGCCGACCGGGACTGGGTGGAAAGCGTGCTCGTCGGAAGATGGGGCTCGACCGGCATCACGAGCCGCGGGCACTCGGTCGAAGCCGCCGAGCTGCCGGGACTGCTTGCCGAGGCCGACGGCGAACGGGTGGGTCTCGTGACCTTCCAGGAATCCGCCGGCCGGATCGAGGTGGTGACCCTCGACGCCCTGTGCCGGTCGGTCGGCGTCGGCACCGCTCTCCTCGCAGGTGTGCGACAGCTGGCCGAGCAGCGCCGCTGCAGCAGGATCTGGCTCGTCACGACGAACGACAACCTTGCGGCGCTGCGCTTCTATCAGCGACGCGGGTTCCGGCTCGTGGCGGTGCACGTCGGGGCCGTGGACCGGGCACGTGCCGTGAAGCCCGGCATTCCCCTCGTCGGTCTCGAGGGCGTCGAGATCCACGACGAGATCGAGCTCGCCTGCGCACTTCCCGCTGGTGCGGCCGCCGCTCCGCCGGCTGGTGCGCGCGAAGACGCGGGCGAGGTCGTGCTGGAGAAGGTCGCCGAGAGGGACAAGGCCGTGCTCGCGAGGCTCCTCCAGCTCTACCGCTACGACTTGTCGGCGATCCGCCACCTCGAGCTCGCCGCGGACGGGACCTTCGTCTTCCGGTTCCTCGACCTGTACTTCCTGGAGCCCGACCGGGAGGCCTGGTTCATCCGCCACGACGGGCAACTCTCCGGGTTCGCCATGACCCGGACCCTGCCCGACGGCGCGAGCGAGGTCGCCGAGTTCTTCGTCGTGCGGGCCCATCGCCGGGCCGGCGTCGGCCGGCGGGCCGCGGCGGCGCTTCTCGGTCGGCACCCGGGCCGCTGGGAAGTCGCCTGTGACCTGGCCAACGTCGGGGCGTCCCGCTTCTGGCCCGAGGTGGTGGGAGCCGCGGCCACCGGCCCAGTCGAGCACCGGCGCGAGGGACCTCCCGAACGCGCCTACGACCAGTTCGTGCTCCGCTTCTCGACGGGCTGAGCGCGGCCGGGCCCCGTTCGTTCGTCAGCTGTTCGGACCGCTGCCCGCGAACACCCGGCTGTCGGGGTGCGCGATCCCCATGGCCCGACCGAGGACCTTCCAGAACATCGGCGACCGGGCGACCCAGCACGCCGGGCCGAGGCCGTGCACCTCCTGGCATCCCGTCGCGTCGACGCCGACCGGAGGGAAGGTATGGCCTCTGGCGGAGAACGAGAGGTGATAGGTGATGCCCCAGTCCGCCGGGCAGTGCAGGGCGCCGCTCGGCATCTTGGGGAGCGCGCAGAGCGCCTTCGCCGCGTCCTGGACAGATCCGGCCGAGTGCACGACGACAAGAGCGGGGAAGGTGAAGCGGGTGTGGTTCTCGGGGAAGGCGTCACGGCGACGCACGACGAGGCGATCGAGGTTGGCGATCGAGGCGCAGAGCGTGGGCTCGCTCGCTGCCGCGGCGGGCGACGACGACGCGTGGGCCGTGCCAGAGGCGCTTCCGCTCACGGCATAGAGCATTGAACCGGCGAAGAGCGTCGCCGCGACGACCCCGGTTCGACACCGGTCAAGAGTGCTGTGTGCTCGCACGGCCCGACCCCCTGGGAAGCACGCCTATCTCGCTCACTTCTAGACGCTGGAAGAGCCCGCGAGGTTCGAAAACCCGCGCGATTCGGGAGACATCCCGTTGTGGGTGTCTCCGCCCGACGCCGAGCACGCCGACGGCGCCGGCCCGCCGGGTCACGCTCCGTCCGCCGACGCCGGGAGCCGGCCGAGGTCGAGTCGGCTCGCGAAATGCCCAGGGCGCCGCCGTCAGATGGCTTCTAACCGGCGGGGAAGTGGACCTCGGCTTGCCATTTCCCGGTGAGGCGTACGTTGCAGAGTGCTTTCCCGGCACGGAGGGCCCAGTCGAGCACGGTCTCGTGGGAGGCGTCGGACGGCACGCGCACGACCAACCCCCGGTGCGGATGGTCTTGCTCGACGAACCAGCCCTCAGGGATCGCGATGTCCTGTGACCGCAGCCGCGTGGCGGCGAGCCGACCGCAGGCGTGCATGATGCCGAGTCTCGTCGGGTCACGACCGCGGCGGCGCGGCCCCGCGGGGACCCAGGTGCACATCGTCACGCCCGGATTCCCGCCGCCAAACAGCGCCGAGAGACCGGTCGGCACCGCCGGACCGTGCTCGTCGTCGACCACCGCGGGCAGCAGGTTGATCCAGCCGTCACGGGCATCGGCCAACTGCCTCATGCAGGCGACGATCATCGCCGAGGAGTCGGGGACGAACTCGAACCGTTCGACGTTCCGACCCTTGGCGGTCATGCGGGCAGCATCGCAGGTCGGGAAGCTGGAGCGGAGACTCCCTCGTGGTCCGAGGCGAGCTTCCGCCGCCGGCGCAGGGACGTGTCGCGAGTCGCTTCTCCCGCGCGCCCTCCGACAGGGGAGAAACGCCCTCTGTAGCGGGAGTTGTTCCTCGCGGCCGTGCGGCCGACGATGCGTCCGGCGGCCGGCAAATCCGTCTCGCGCCCAGCCGAGGCATGGAACCTCGCGTCGGTCCCGTTCGACGGCCGAGAGGTCGCCGTCCGGCGCCTCGGCCGGGACCTCGCCGGTGAGTCCGGCGCGGTCCGGTGGTGATGCGCCGCGGAGCGCGCCCTCAGCACGAGCCGCGGCGCCCACCTGGGAGAACGCGGTGCGCGAACACACCTTGAGGCCGAACACGTCGACCGGGACCTCGCCGATCTCGTGGTCGCCCGCCCCCGGCGGGGGTCACCGACGGTTGCCGGCGAGCGTGGCGAGCCTGCGCAGCGTGTCGACCAGCAAGTCCACCTCGCTGTGGGTGTTGTACAGCGCGAGCGACGCCCGGACGGCCGTTTCCAGGCCGTAGCGGCGCAGGATCGGTTGGGCGCAGTGGTGGCCGGCCCGCGTCGCGATGCCCTCGCTGTCGAGCACCGAGGCGACCTCCTCCGGCTGGCAACCGTCGAGCACGAAGGTGAGCACGCTTGCTCTTTCCGGAGCCTCGCCGATCAGACGGAGGCCGGGGACGCTGCGGAGCTCTGTGATGGCGTACTGGAGCAGCTCCTGCTCGTAGCGCTCGATCGCCGCCCGCCCGAGCCGGTTGACGTAGTCGAGCGCGGTGCCGAGCCCGACGGCGTCGGCGATGTTGCCCGTTCCCGCTTCGAATCTGGTGGGAGGGTGCTGGTAGATCGTCCGCTCGAGGGTCACGTCCGCGATCATGTTCCCGCCGCCCTGCCACGGCGGCAGCTTCTCCAGGCAACTCGACCTGCCGTACAGCGCCCCGATCCCGGTGGGCGCGAACACCTTGTGGCCGGAGAACGCGTAGAAGTCGGCACCGATGGCTTGCACGTCGACGACCAGGTGCGCGACCGCCTGGGCCCCGTCGATCAGTACCTTCGCGCCGACCCGGTGCGCCATCGCGGTGACCTCGGCGACCGGGACGATCGTCCCGGTCACGTTGGAGACGTGGGTGACCGCGACCAGCCGGGTCCTCTCGCTCAACAGGTCGGCATAGGCGTCAAGCAGGAGCCGGCCGGCGTCGTCGACGGGGATGACCTTCAGTTTCGCTCCCGTCTCGGCCACGAGCTGTTGCCAGGGCACGATGTTGGAGTGGTGCTCGAGGTTCGAGATCACGATCTCGTTGTCCGGGCCGATGAACTTGCGTCCACAGGTCTGTGCGACCAGGTTGATCGCCTCCGTGGCACCCCGGGTGAAGATGACGTTCTCTGCCGACGGCGCCCCGAGGAAGTCCGCAACCGTGGCCCGGGCACCTTCGTAGGCGCCGGTGGCCCGCGCGGCAAGGGAGTGTGCCGACCGGTGGATGTTGGAATTCTCGTGCGAGTAGAAGTGCGCCAGCCGGTCGATCACCACCTGGGGCTTCTGGGTCGTAGCCGCGTTGTCGAACCAGACGAGCTGGTGCCCGTGGACCCGTTCGTTCAGGATCGGGAAGTCTCGCCGCACCGCTTCGACGTCGAAAGCGGGGCGCGCCTCAGTCCGTGCCGCGGGGCGCGGACGGGTCGTCGCAAGCTGCTCCTCGATGAAGTAGAAGGTCGGCGCACCAGCCGGGCTCACGTCGGGCGACGCGAACGCCCCCTCCGGGTGGTCCGATTTCGCGGCGCGGTGGACCGCGGCCGCGATCGTCCGGGGCAGGCTCGGCGCGACATCCGCCGCGACCGTGCTCGCGGGACCAGCGGGCCTTCCCGGGGCCGTCGTGGCGCGGTGGTGGTCCGGCGGTTCGTCAGGCGGCCAGTACCCGGGCGGATCGCCGGTCGCCGGGTAGCCAGACACCACCGTGGCTGGCTGGAGGTCCGCAGCGTCGGATCGTGCCGCTGCCGGCTGCTCGCTCGGTGAGGTTCCGGGGGTGGGTGCTTGTCCTGGTTTGTGACCCGGCATGGTGCCGAAGAACTCCGTCGCGAGCTCGGTCAGTGTCGCCTCGTCCGGCAGCCAGGAAGGAACGGCACCCACGCGGTCACCGGTAGTTCGGCGAGTAGTCATGGAACTTGCCGATCTCCACGTCGTCGAGAACTGCGAGCGCATCGGGCGTGAGGACGGCGAGCGAGCAGTACAGCGAGACGAGATAGGACGCGACGGCGTTGCGGCCGATGCCCATGTACCGCACCGAGAGCCCGGGTGAGTGCTCGCCGGTCAGACCCGGCTGGTACAGGCCGATGACGCCCTGACGCCGTTCACCGACCCGCAGCAGGAGCACCTTCGACTTGCCGCGACGCACCGGCACCTTGTCGGACGGGACGATCGGCAGGCCGCGCCAGGTGAGGAACTGCGAGCCGTGGATGCTCACCGTCGCTGGCGGGACGCCGCGAACCGTGCACTCCCGACCGAAGGCCGCGATGGCGAGTGGATGTGCCAAGAAGAAGGCCGGCTCCTTCCAGACCTTCGTGATCAGCTGGTCGAAGTCGTCCGGGGTCGGTGGGCCGGCGAGGGTGGAGATGCGCTGGTCGACCTCGGTGGAGGCGAGCAGCCCGTAGTCGGCGTTGTTGATGAGCTCGCTTTCTTGACGCTCCTTCACCGTCTCGATCGTCAGCCGGACCTGCTCGGCGACCTGATCGAACGGGCTGCTGTAGAGGTCGGAGATGCGGGTGGGAATGTCGAGGACGGTGGCCACCGTGTCGAGGAAGTACTCACGCGGTGTCTCGTAGTAGCCGACATGCGTCGTCGGCAGCTCGGACTGGCCTCCTGCTGGCCTCGCGCTGGCGACGGACGCCGGATCCTTGACCCGGTTCAGCCGGTAGGAACCCGCCTCGACCGGCACCCACTGCAGCATCTGGGTCAACCATCGTGGCGTGATCGCCTCGAGCTGTGCCGTGCTCTTCGTGACGTTCGTGAGTTGGCGCGCTGCGGCGTCGGTCAGTGCGAGATTCGCCGACGCGTCGGTTGCCGCTGCTCTGGGCATCGCTGGACCTTTCCCTGGGGGACCACCCCGTACGACGGACAGGGCGGTCGCGGATCGGATACAAGCCGTCACACGCTGGAGGTGTCACCTGTCGCGGGGCCCGCGATGACGTGCGCCGCATCTCCAAGCAACCTCCGGGTCGAACTCCATTTCCGCCAGCGTCATCACCGCCTGCGAAGGACGGCGGTGTCCCCCGACGCATGAACGACTCCGATCGTCACGAGACCTGGTTCGGTCCAAGTTCTGCGACCCCCTGCCGGGCCGTCCCTGCTGCAAGGTCATTCTCCACCGTTGTAACTGATTCAGTGTAGTAGAGACGTGGGGGACCGCGCCGTGGCCGTTGCCGCCACGCGTTGTCCCCGACGACGTTCCCGGCGGCCCTCAGGCGTGTCGCGACGCGAGGGGAAGGGCCGCTCGATGGCAGGTCGCCCGACGCAGGGGTCGGCGCCTCGGGAGGGGCACTCCGGCACCCGACGGGACCTTTCAGGAGTGGCCCCGGCGGCCGCGGCGCGAGGTCAGATGAAGCAAGTATCCCATGGCTGTAGAAGCCGGGGTACTCTAATGTCGCGCCGGTACTTCAGCGTGCGGGATTTTGGTGCGGTCGGAGACGGAGTATCAGATGACACTGAGGCTTTCAGGCAGGCGTCGATTGCCGCCCTTGGCCTCGGACGTGTTGCCGTTCAAGGTGACCGAAACGTCGCAGCGGAGGCCACGCCAGCGCTCGATCCGCGCTCGCGAGGAGCGGATCTGGACGCAGTGCCGCAGATGCGCCCAGACGGTTTATCTCCACAAAGCGAAGGTGGATCGGTCGGACCCAACCCAGACGGTCTACGCCTGCCCGCTTTGCGGCGGCACTCCGATACTCCGGGTAGTGAGGGTGAGTACAGACCGGGATACCGACTCCGAATGGATCATCCGCAATCCACGGAATCTCTTCTACAGACCTTCCGACGAGTTACCCGCGGCGGTCTGCGTACCCGCCGCGCCAAACGCTCTCGATTAGGAGCACCTTGGCAAGGTGATGCGCTCTCGGAGGATGGTCTCCGGTGAGCGATTCACCACACTTTCGGCCCGGAAAAGAGAATCAGCGTGGAGGCATCTACCCCGTCATGTGGCGGCCACGTGGCGTCTCGGATCAAGGGGGGCCAGATGGTGATGCGGTCGGTTCCCTCAACGGCGTCATGGAGGAATACCCCGTTTACTGGGAGGACGGTAAAGGCTATGTAGGCGCCGATAGTGAGGGTCACTAGTACGTTCTCGACGCCGAGAACATCTCCGGTTACATAATCGCGTCTCGTGATCGGTCGCCTAACGTACTGATGCCTCTCGGGGTCCATGTAGTGCGCGAGCTGCACAGGTTCACTTGGAAACGGTCGCCGATTTTCGTAAAACCACTTGTATTTCGCGTCGGGGATCGCCTTGTCGCGACCGCTAAGCGATTCGTATACAAGCGCCATCTTCGTCGCCCACGTCGCGATCGCTGTCTGTTCGGTTGGCGAAAGAGTAACTGAATGATCTTCGACCATTTCCTGAATCAGCGGAGCGGTGTCCTGGTCAAGTTGCTGCATCCAGCCTCCGTTGCACTTCTCGCAGTAGGCCCTACGGAGGAACGACGCGGTGTCAGTCTCAAACTGGGTGTGACTAGTCGGCAGTCCTGGGCGAACGCCGAAGATATCGACCGTGAATGGGCCAGGGGGCAACAGCGAACGGATCGAATCGGACAGCGTGTGTTCGAGAGTGACCTTCGCCTCTTCGTCGTCGCAGAACAGACAGTTCGGCACGGCCTAACCTGGGGAGACAGATGCCAGACGACCCGAGTAACGAGCAAGCCGAGGAACCGACGACGTACACCCCCAAGGGCCTACGCGTCCCGGTCCCCAAACGTGGTGACTTCTTCCGCAACCTGGCGAAGGTTGCCAAGCCACGGAAGAAAACTGACGAGCGCGAAGAAGACGCGAAGAGCTAGCCCCGCGCCCGTCAGGCTTCGACATCAGCGGTTGCTGTCCAGCCACTTCTCGAAGGCGTGGCCAAGCCACGCTCTGATACCGCCGCCGACCAGCGCGCCTACGGGTCCACCGAAGGCACCGATGAGGCCGCCTATAGCACCGCCTGCCGCTGCGCCAACGACCTTGTCTTCCTTCCTTTTGTTCGCCATCGCTCGCCTACCTCGTCGCCTGGATCAGCGTCCAGGTCACAGCGCGTCGGCAGTGCGTGCATGGCGGGAAGGTCTCCCCGACGCTGAGTGCGATTTGTTTGCCGCTACAGTTGGGACGGTAGATGCCCGATTGAGGACACCTCCCGCCGGTATGCCCGGAAACTGTTCCTGGTGTAAACATCATCTGTTCCAATCCGGGAGAACCGGAACCGGGTTTTGCTTGAAGGCTGATCCGGTTCCGGTCGCTCCCCTCTCTCAAAGCCGAGACGCACCTCGTCTTGGTCGCGCGCGATTCTGTTCTGATTGCACGTACCGCGCGCGGATAGCCGTTGAGCAGGACTTTCGGTTCGAGAGTATCCGCCCAATCGCGTTGCGGACTTTGTATCGTTGGCGACATGCCAGCCACCAAGACGGAGGAACGCGAGTCTCAGTCGCAGTGCCCGTTGGTGATCCGGGTACCGACCGATCTTCGCGAGGCGATCAAGGCCAAGGCCGCAGCAGATCAGCGGTCGATGGCCTCTGCGATCAGGTGGGCCCTCACGCAGTACGTGAGGGCCGCCACCTAAACACTCAACTCCCGGCAGCCCGGAGGATGAGCGACAGGAACATTGAGCGCGGGTCGTTCCGACGGTTGTACCGCCAGACGTACTCATTCACGTACCCCTGCAAGTACTTCGGGGACACCGCGTGATGCGTACCAGAGATGCCGCGTTTCACAAGCGACCAGAAGCCCTCGATGGTGTTCGTGTGGATGTTCCCGCTCACGTAGATCCGCGCACGGTGATCGACCGTGTGGTGATCGAACCCCTTGAGATAGCGGTACGTCGTGGCGTGGTCCGTGTAGACGGTCGAACCTGGCACAACGTGCATCCGAATGTGTGGTGCGAGCGTGCGGTACTTAGTGCTCGGAACAACCTTCGCAGCGACCTGCCCGCCGCGCTGGACGACACCCCATACGGGCGTTTGCTTCCGCCACGCGTAAGCGCGAGCAGCAGACTTCAGCGACGCGTTGCCCGTCTCGCGGGCGTACCTGGCGACCTCGCCCTGACGGGGACGACCGCCGACGAATGTTTCGTCGATCTCAACCGGACCGGCCATCGGCTCGGGATCACCCTGTGTCATCAGTTCGTTGCGGATGAGGTGGAACATGCGCCACGCGGTCTTGTACGTGACGCCCAGCTCCCGCTCCAACTGCTTCGCAGAAATCCCGCACCGAGTGCTGGTCATCAGCCACATGGCGTAGAACCAAAGGTGCAGCGACGTGGACGACTTGTGAAAGATCGTCCCCGCTGTCGGGTGCATGTGCAGACCGCAGGCGGTGCAGGTCCAGGACTGGCGTTGTTGCTTGGTCCCGTACCGCTTGAACTCGCGAATCTCCTCGCACCGGGGGCAGTGGGCGTGGTTCGGCTCGCCCGTCTCGCAGCGGGTGCGCCAGAGCCATTGCAGACAAGCCTCGTCGTCGGGGAAGTCGCGCATGAACTCCATGAGCGAGTAGTCCGATTCGGAAGCGGTGGAACGCTTGGAGTCTTTGCGGTTTGCCGGTGCCATGAGGACAACTATAGCGCAGGGGTTATACACTCATGGGATACTTACCTCAGATGAAGAGCTGGATGTCGGCCTTGGCGGCCATGTCGATGAAGCTGGCGGCGCCGAGGGTGGGCTGCAGACCGTCGATGAAATCGGACGTCGACAGTCCGTAGAGGTCCATCGTCATCTGGCAGGGGTGCAGTCGCACGCCGGCCTCGATGGCCATCTCCATGAGCTCGGTCACACTGGCGATCTTGTATTGCTTCGCGAGCGCCTTGATCATGGAGGTGCCCATCCCGGCGAAGTGCACCTTGCTCAGCTTGAGGTGCTCGCTGCCGCCGCGGTCGAACAGCGATTCTCCTTTTTGCATCCAGTTGTGGCCGGTGACGCGCCTGTCGTTCTTCTGCAGCACCCGCAGGCCCCAGAACGTGAAGAAGACATCGACTTCTAGGCCGGAAGCGGCGCCGGTGGTGGCGAGGATCATGACGGGCCAGACTCGGTCGAGGTCGTTGCTCCAGCAGATGATCGCCATTCGCTTCGGCGCATCGCCGTTGCCGGCGGTCGTGGAGGCGGTAGCTCTGCTTTCCTTTTCGTCCATGTCGCAGCTCTCCTCGCTCGGCGTCCGCGGCCCGAGGGGCTCGGCCGCCGCGATCGAAAGGTCGTGGGTCCTTCGCTAGTTCAGTGCTGTCCTAGATGCGACAGACGAACTGTAGTTAACTCGCGCCGACCCGGGGACCCGCGCACCGCGGGACGCCGCCCTCGCGCCGCGGGGTTGGTCGTCGACCCACCCGTCACCTGCAGGCGATGCCCTCGGCGTCGAGGTAGCGCCGGTAGGCCTCGATGCCCTCCGGACCGGTGACGAGATCGGCGGCGTCGGTTTCCCACTCGGACGGTCGCAGGCGCACGACCCAGCCGGCACCGTAGGGGTCCGAGTTGATGAGGCCCGGCGAGGTGGCGAGCGCGTCGTTCACCGCCACGATCTCGCCACTCACCGGGGCGGATACGGCGCCGACCCACTTGCCGCTCTCGACGGTCGCGATATTGCGGCCTTTCTTCACGGTCGCGCCGGCGGCTTTCGGCGTCACCGCCACGATGGTCTTCGCCATGTTCTGGGCGACATCGGTCATCCCGACCGTCACGAACTCACCCTCCGGGCGCGCCCACACATGTTTCTCCACGACGTAGTACAGGTCCTCGGGAAGGTTGCAGTTGTTGACAAGGGTCATCGCTCCGGCTCCCGTTCGGCTCTCACTGGTCCGTCCTCCCGCCCTTGCGGTCCGTCCGCGGACCGCGACGCGGGCCGAGGCGTCGCGACCGCGCCTGGGGACACGCGGCCTCGCATCACACGGTCACCCCGACGAGGCCGGATTCGGCCGGCTTGGCGAGGGCCTCTTGGACGAGGAGGGTGATGTCCCGGACGACCAGCCGATCCTCGGCCCGGGCGGTCTTGACCGCGTCGGCGAACATCGTCGCGTCCTTCGGGCAGGCGACGACGAACTGGGCGACGTCCAACCGGAGTGCCTCGGCGATCCGGATCTCGCTCGGCCGCTCCGTGAGGAGGTCGTCGTCCATCCAGATCCGGCCGCCGCCCGCGCCGCAGCAGAAGGTGTCCGCGCCGTGGCGCGGCATCTCGACCAGTTCGCAGCCGAGCGCCCGCAGGATCCGCCGGGGCGCCTCGATCACGCCGTTGTACCGGGCGAGGTAGCACGGGTCGTGGTAGGTGACCCGGTGTCCGAGCGGCCGGACACCGATCGCACCGTTCTCCAGCAGCCCGGCGAGTAGTTCGGTGTAGTGCGAGACCCGATAGGTCGCCCCACGCGCGGGGTACTCGTTGCGTAGGGCGTTGAGCGTGTGCGGGTCGGTCGTGAAGATCTCGTCGAACTGGGCCCCGGAGAGCGCCGCGATGTTGTGCTCGGCGAGCATCTCGAACAGGCCCTCCTCGCCGACGCGGCGCACGTCGTTGCCGCTGTTGCGCTCCGCCTCGTAGATCAGGCCGAAATCGACGTCGGCATCGTGCAGGATCGTGGCGAGGACGCGGGAACTCTCCTGCAGCCGTTCGTCGAAGCTGGCGTAGTCGCCGACGAACCAGAGGTACTTCACGCGCTGCTTGCGGGCGTCGGGGATCGAAAAGTCGAGCTCCCGGAGCCAGCGGCCCCGCGTGCGGGCCGACCGTCCGAACGAGTTGCCCTGGGTGGCCAGATTCTGCAACGACCGCTGCAAGGTGGGGTCCATCGACCCCTCGTCGACCAGACTGCGGCGCAACTGGACGATGGTGGGCACGTGCTCGATGCCCACCGGGCAGATGTCAACGCAGTGCATGCACGTCGTGCAGGACCACAGCGCGCCGGCATCGATCACGTCGCCGGCGATCCTCACACCCGTGCCGGGCGAGAGCGGGCCGGTGCGCTCCGTTCTGCGCTCTCGGTCCAACAGCGTCAACCCGCCGGTGGAGACGTCGACCCATTGCCGCAGGTCGAGGATCACGTCGCGAGGCGACAGCGGCCCTCCGCCCGCGGTCGCCGGGCAGACTTCGTGGCAGCGACCGCATTTCGTGCAGGCGTCGAGGTCGAGGAGCTCTTTCCAGGTGAAGTCGGAGATCACCTCGTAGCCGGGGTGGGCGGTCGCCGGCGCGGGCAGCCGGAGCGTCGCCCCTCGGTCCGTCGCGAGCAGGTTCACCCCGTCGACGAGCAGGTGCACGGCCTTGGAATAGGGGATGTAGGCGATGAATCCCAGCGCGAGCGTGGCGTGCACCCACCACAGGACGGTGTGCGCGCTCAGCGCCTCGGTCGGCGTCATGCCGAAGGCCGAGAAGGCCTCGGCCACGGCCCGGCCGAACGGGCTGAGGGCGGTGAACCACGGCATGCGCTGACCGAGGATCCGCAGGCCGGTCAGCAGGTACGCGGTGACGAGGACGGCGAGGAGCAGCCCGAGGAAGAGCCAGTCACCTCCCAACATCGCCGCGCGCGAGTAGCCACCAGCGGGCGTGCCCGCCCGCTCGTAGCCGAGCCGCTTCGGCTTGAGCACACCCCGGCGTAGCGCCATGTAGACGAGGGCGACGAGGAACGCGAACCCCATCGTGTCGACGGTGAACGTGAAGACGATGAAGAACGTGCCGTGGAAGAAGCTGTCCTGGTGCCCGGCCACGAGCCGGGAGACGTTCCGGACGATGTCGGTGTCGATCGTGAGGATGATCGTCGCCAGAAAGGCGACGACAAAACCCCAGAAGACGAAGAAGTGCGCGACGCCCGTCGCGAGGTTGCCCTTGGTCACCTTGGTACCGGACCCGATGGAGCGCAGCCGGCCGAGCAGAGCCTTCCGGATCATCGGCCCGCGCCCCGCCGCCCGTCCCATCCGGTACTTGCGCACCCGGCGCCAGACCCCCCAACAGAAGATCGCCGTCGCGACCGCGGCCACGGCGTAGAAGAGCGCCTTGCCGAGTGGGCCGATCCCCTCGAAGATGGGCCGGGTCACCGCCGTGGCGACCAGACCGCGCGGGTCGGGCATCGTCAGCCGCGGACCCTGTCGACGAGTTCGGGGACGAGATCGAAAAGATCGACGGTCGTCCCGTAGTGGGCGACGTCGAAGATCGGCGCGCCGGGGTCCGTGTTGCAGGCGAGGATCAGCTCGGCGTTCCGCAAGCCCTCGAGGTGCTCGGGGGCTCCGGAGATGCCGAGGGCCAGGTAGACCCGGGGCTTGACCTTCAAACCCGACTGGCCGACCTGGCGCGTCTTCGGCAGCCATCCGGCGTCGACCACGGGACGCGACGCCGAGAGGGGCACGCCGAGCGCGTCGGCGAGCTCCCGCACAACCTCCAGGTTGTCCTGCGCCCCGATGCCGCGGCCCACGGAGACGAGCATGTCGGCCGCGCCGATGTCGACATCACCGACATCGGCTTCGCAGACCTGGCGAAGCGACATCCGCAGCGCGTCGAGCCCGGTCGGCGGCGGGAACTGGACGACCTGCGCGACGGCTGCGGACGGCCCGGCCTCTGCGTCGAAGACACCTCCCAAGACAGTGACGATCGCGCGTTCACCGGGCAGCTCGACGTCGACGAGCACTTTTCCGCCGAGGATCTTCACCGTGGCCGTCACGGTGCCGTCGTCGATCCCCAATGCGCTCACGTAAGCCGCCAGCGGCGCATCCCAGCGCACGGCGAGCGCCGCGCCGAGGTCGAGGCCGACGGTCGCATTGGACATCATCAACAGCCGCGGGGATCGCTCGGTCAGCACCTCGAGCAGCGCCCGCTCGTAGGCCTCCGGCAGGTACTCCACGAGGGCTGGGTGCTCCACGCACACGACGATGTCGGCGCCACCGAGCTGGTCGGCGAGCTCGCGCGGCCCGAGCAGCACCACCTCGGTGAGACCCCCGAGCGCCGACGCCAGCTCGCGCGCCTTCCCGATCAGTTCGTAGGTTCCCTCGGAAACCTGCCTCGCGGTGTGCTCGGCGAGCACCATCACGTTCCGGCTCACGGCGTCGCCCGCCCCTTCACGAGGCCGCGGGCGCGGAGGAGTTCCACGATCTGACCCGCCACGTCCCCGGGGCTGCCCGCCAGCATCTCGGCCCGGCCGCTTCGCGGGGCCGGTGCATCCGGCGCAGGACGAGACCCCCCCGTGGCGCTCGGGGCATCACCGCCCTTTCGGTGAGACCGCCGGTCTGCATCGCCTGTCGGATCCGGGTGATCGGCGCGTAGCGGGGGGCCTGCCGGGCGGACTGGACGCCGATCACGGCGGGCATCTGCACCTGCAGCTCGTGGGACAGGCCCCCGGCGAACTCCTGGCGGACGGTGACCGAGCCGTCGGCGGCCTCGACGCTGACGACGACGGAAACGTGGGGCAGATCGAGCAGCGTGGCGAGCGTCGGCGGCAGTTGCCCGTCCGGGTCGTCCGCCGCCTGCACACCGGTGATCACGAGGTCGGCCGGTTCGGCCTCGAGGTACCCCGCGAGGAGCGCGGCCCGGGCGACGACGGAGGTTCCCGCCGGCCCGGGCGATCCGGCGCTCGCGTCGGCGAGCCTGACCGCCGCGTCCGCCCCCTTGGCGAGCGCCGTGTAGAGGGTCTGGTCGATCTCGGGGTCGTCCGCCGCACCGACGGCCACGACCTCGGCCCCGCCTGTGTCCTTCAGGAGCAGCGCCTCCTCGAGCGCCTGGGCGTCCCACTCGTTGAGCACGAACTTCAGGTACTCGCGCTCGATGCCGGTCTCGTCGGCGGTGAGCTCGATCTCCTCGACGAGGTCGGGAACCGTCTTCAGCGGCACGACGATTCGCACTTCAGGCCACCTCTTTCCGGATCACTCGACGAGATCGTCCAGCCGCAGGAGCCGGCGGATCTCCGCGAGATCGCTCGCCGCCGGCGCGAACGGGAAGTCGCGGAACGGCTCGGCCGGCCGGTACGAACCGTAGGGCCTGGTGCAACCGGGTCCACCGTTGCCGCCCGGGCAGCCGTCGGTCATGAACGCGGTGCCTTCGGCCACAACCTCCTCGAGGACGGCACGGGTCGCCCGGAGGCGGGCGATCCCGCCCTCGCGGTCGAACCCGAAGCGTTCCAGTCCGTAACCCGCCGTCTCAATGAGGTGCCTGGCGAGCTGCACCCGGTGCCAGCGAGTGAGCGATGGCTGGGGCTGGGTGGCCATCCGCGAGCCCGGCTCCGGGTTGAAACAGAATAGGTACGAGAAGATCTGCCGCTCGCGCAGCGCGACGAACAAGGTGAGCAGATCCTCGTCGGTCTCGCCCAGGCCGACGAGGGTGTGGACGCTGACCTTCCACGGCCCGAAGACGTCGCGCGCGTCGCGGATGACCTCCCAGTACTTGTCCCATCTGAGGCCGCCAGCCGGGACGTCGGAACGGATCCTTTGGAACAGGCCCTCGGTGACGGCGTCGAGCCCGATGCCGATCATGTCGACGCCGATCGACCGGAGGTTCTCCAGTCGCTCTCGCTTGGTGACCGGCGGCGCGACGAGGATCGACACCGGTGTCCGGACCCGCCCGGCGATCCGGCGCGTGATGTCGCAGGTGTCGCGGTAGGCGCGTCCGTGGGTGACCATCGAGATGCACAGCCGGGTCAGGGCCGGTTCGAAGCGGGCCAGGCGCGCGACGAGATCGTCGGTCCGCACGAGCGGCCACTCCACACGGATGAACGACTTGTCCGCGTAGTCGCCCGGCCGCGTGCGGGCGAGCCCGCAATAGCCGCAGTCGGAACGGCACCCTTCCTCGTAGTTGAGCAAGAGGTTGATGCCCCCGAACGCGAAGTCGCGGCTGAATCGGCCCGAGTGCATCCGCAGCGCGATCGCGCTCGCCAGGGAGATGCGCACGTACTCCGGGCTGACCCTGGCCGCGAGGCCCGCTGTGGGCGGCATCGGAAGCTCGCGAACGACCATGCAGTTTCCTCTCAGCTCGGCTCGGAGGCGAGACGGGGAGCCGCGTCACCGGGCGTCGTCGTCTCGTCTGCTTGCCGGCCCGCCTCGATCACGGCGGCGACGAGCCGCTCGGCGGGAACGCCGAGCGCGACGGCGGCCCCTGAGGACTCGATCACGGCAGCGACGGCCGCGTGGTCGAGACGCCGCCAGCGCAGCCCGGACTCCATCGCCGAAAGAGGCGGTGGCAACTCGTTGAAATCCCCGACCACGAGCGCGCTCTTGACCACGCCGCCGTGGGTGGTGAGGTAGATCCTCACCAGACCTGCCGGCGTCTTCAGCAGCGCCGAACCGCTGGTGTCCGCCGTCACGCTCCGCTCGCTCAGCCAGGACCGCGACCGGTATCGGTCGCGGACGAGCGCTTCGGCGCGAGCCCGCTCTCCCTCGTCAGGCGTTCCGGGCTCGAGGACCACCCCGAAGGTCGTCGCGAATCCCGCGGCGATGGCCGGCCGCAGCGTCGCCGCGTCGTGGCGGGTGCCGGTCTCGGCCGTGACGGTCGTGATCCGTTCGCTCACCGCCGAAAGGGCGCGGTCGGCGAGTTTCGCCGCGGGAATCCGCAACAGCTGCACCATGAGCTCGACATCGAGGTCGGCGAGCACGCTCGCGTGGAAGAGCATGGCGCCGGCCGGGTCGACGAAGAGGCCGAGACCGGCGATCTTCCGGCCCGCGACCTCGAGGTCGTTCTTGCCGTGGAAGTTGGCGGTGACGCCCAGCCGGCCGAGCCCGGCCGCCAGTGCCGCCGAGAACGCTTCGAGGATCTCCCGGGGACGCTCGCCCGCCGGTGCCCGGTCGAGGTAGGCGATTCCCAGCTGGCCCGAGCCCATGATGATCGCGCCGCCGCCGGTCGGTCGGCGGTTGACCTCGGTGCCGGTGCGGTGGCAGGCCGCCAGGTCGATCTCGGCCTCCAGGTTCTGGTACCGGCCGACGAGGGCGCAGTGGTCGCGGTAGCTGTAGAGGCGCAAGGTGGGCGCGCCGTCCGGTCCGCCCCGGGCGTAGCGGCCCATCAGCGCTTCGTCGAGCGCAAGTCCCTCCGCCGCCCCGACGCCGTCGTCGGCCAGAAGCCGCCAGGACCCGTTCACCTCGCCGCCCGCGGGGTGATGCCGCTCTCGCGTGCCTCGTCCCAGGTCAGCGAGCAGCAGTACTCGAACAGTCGTGGTGTGAGTCCACGCGACCTCGCGTACTCGATGGCGCCTTCGGCCGGAAAGGCGACGCCGTTCAGACCGAGGTCGATCGCGGCCTCGTCGAGTTCGCGCTTTGCGGCACCGAGCGGGCGGGCACAGCCGAGATTGATCGTCGTGTCCGGCACGGCCAGCCGGGCCGCGGCGAAGAAATCGGCCACCTCATCGACCGGGGGCGGGGCCAGATGCGCCATCGGGGTGCCGGCGAGCGGCACGAGCACCACGAGGACGAGAGTCGACAACGGGTAACGAGCGAGCATTTCCAGTGCCCGGTGCTCGCCGAGGAAACGGCCGTAGTGCAGGCCGAGCACGATGTGCGGGATGATCCGCAGCCCGTGGTCGGTGAGCAGCCGCAGCGAGCGGTCCACCTCGGCGACGGTGAGATCCAGGTGGCAGACGTCACGCAGCGTCTCGTCGGATCCGATGACGTCGACTATCACCCCGTCGACGCCGGAGGCCGCCAACCCTGCCGCGCAGGCGGGCGAGGCCAGACCGGCGTGCACGACGACCTTCATCCCGAGTTGCTCGCGGATGCGCGCGATGTCGTCGAGATGTGCCAGCAGGGGGACCGCGCCGCGTCGGGTGGAGCCGCCGGACACGAGGAGCCCCTCGCAGCCCTCCTCGTGGAGTCGCGCCGCGAGCGTGTACAGGTCCTGACCTGCCCGGAGCGACACCATGTCGTCGAGCATCTTCGTCTGGCAGTGATCGCAGCGAAGCGCGCAGGCCGAGCCGGTCACCGACACGGGCAGGAAGCGGCGGGGACTCGCCGGGACCCATTCGGAGGTCTGCCAGCGCTTCAGGCCGGGCGCGTAGAAGTCCATGACGTCGGGGAAGTTCGCCCGCCGCACCGCGGAAGGGTCCCGGAGCGCCGGCGCGGTGGTCACTGCGCGATCACGCCCTCGAGCCGGTAGTGGGCGACCTTGGCGGCGAACCAGGCGGTGATCTCGGCCGGGTCGGCGAGCAGCCCCGGTAGCTCGGCGGCGGCGTCGCCGAGACTGGCCTCGATCAGCCAGCCGGCCCCGTACGGGTCCCGCGCGGCGAGGCCCGCGTCGGCGACCACCTCGTCGTTCACCTCGGCCACCACGCCGGAGACCGGGCTGACGAGCGGCCCGACGAACTTGGCCGCCTCGAGCTGGCCGAAAGGCTGGCCCACGGCGAGCTCGCTCCCGACCGGCACGAAGGACAGCTGGGCGAGGGTGCCGCTCGTCTCGATGCCGACCGCGTCCATCCCGATCCTCACCCGGCCCGGTTCGGTCGCCAGCACCCACATGTGCGTCTCGGCGTGGTAGCGCCGGTCGAGGGCGAGCGGGAAGCCTGCCACGAGCACGGGCGCGGCCGGTTCCATCACAGCCTCCCGGGATCGGCTGCGGCGAAGGCTGCCGCCAGCCGGCGTCCCGCGTCGCCGAAGCCCGCCAGCACCCTGCCGACCGACCGCAACGGGATTCCGACGAGAGCCCGTTCCGCCTGACCGGCCAGACCGTCCAGACCGGGGTCGCGCAGTCGCGCCTCGAGGACCGTCCCCTGGGCCACGGCCGCTGCAACCTGGGCACCCTCATGGGTCGCGCCGAACGTCCACACCCCGGCGCGCACCTTCACCTGGCGGGCAACCGGTCCGGCATCGCTTCTCGGCACCGGTCGGTAGGGCCCCGCGAGCCAGCTGTCGCGCACGAATCTCTCGTCGAGCACGGCGAGGGCGGCGTGCTCGACGTCGCCCAGTTCGCCGGGCCGCGCCGTAAGTCCGAGCCCCGCGGCGTAGGCGGCGACCGCGGCGGCCTGGAAGGCGACCGGGTCGACCGGGGTCGCGGCCACGAAGCGGCGCATGAGCGCGAGCGTCAGGTCCCGCTGGGCGGGATCGGCCAGGGCGAGCACGCGCGTCGCTTGCTCGTGGTCGAAGTGCTCGATGAGATTGCCGCAGACGACGACGGCCCCGCCGATCTGGCCGGCCCCGTGCCCGCAGACCTTGGCTTCGCCGAGACAGATCTCCGAGTCCGCGTCGAGAACGGCCGGCGCCCCGACGGCGTGGAACGCGGCCACCGCGGGCTCGAGCAGTCGGCGCAGCGCCTGCCGGCGGACCGGGGATACCGCGCCGGCCGGCAGGCAGATCTGGAAGAGCAGCTGGTCGGCGTCGAGGTACACCGGGCCGCCGCCGACCATCCGTCGCAGGACCGGCAGCCCGTTCGCACGGCAGTAGTCACGGTCCACCTCGTCGATGCGGCGGTGATAGCCGACACAGACGTACGGGGCAGCCGGGCGGACGAAGGAGAGCGTTGCCGGCGCACCGGCCGACACCCCGTAGCCGATGGCGTGCCAGAGTGTCTGCGAGCGCAACGGCGGGCAGCACCCGAAGTCGATGACGCGCAGCGGTTCAGCCACGGTCGGTCGCGTCCCGCATCGCCCCGTCGACGAGCTCGATGACGTCGCAGACCCGGAGATTCTCGTGGCCGGTCGCCTTGGCGGCGTCGGAGAACCTCGACACCTCGTAGGGACAGCACACCGCCAGCACGTCGGCCCCGGTCTGGGCGGCCTCGCGGACCCGGCGCTCGGACAATCGTTCGGTCGTGTGGCCGCTCGTGAAGCCGTCGAGCCACATGCCGCCGCCACCGCCACCGCAGCAGTAGCCGTTCTCGCGACAACGGTCCATCTCGACGAGCTGCACCCCGGGGATGGCTTCGAGGAGCGTCCGGGGGGCGTCGTACTCCCCGTTCTGCCTCCCGAGGTAGCACGGGTCGTGAAACGTCACCTTCAGCTTCAGCTCCCTCGCCCAGCGGATCTGACCGACGAGCGGCGCGAGGAGCTGGGTGTAGTGGAGCGCGTCGTAGCTGTGTCCGCGCGCCGGGTACTCCTTGACGAGGGCGTTGAAGGCATGCGGGTCCGGCGTCACGATCCGGTTGAACTCGTATCTCGCGAGGGTCGCCGTGGCGTCCTCGACCAGCGCGTCGAACAGGCCCTTCTCGCCGGCGAGCCGCTGGGAATCGCCGAGCGTCTTCTCCTCCGCGCCGAGGATCGCCCAGTCGATGCCGAGCGCCGTGGCGACCCTCGCGAAGGCGCGGGCCGCGTCCTGGCCGCGGGGGTGGAAGCTCCAGTAGTCCTCCACGTAGAACAGCACGTCGACGGGCGCCGGGTCCTTGGCGAGGATCCGGACCGGGACCCCCGCGGAGTCGGCCCACTGCGCCCGGCGTCGCTGGTTCTGGCCGAGCGCGTTGCCGTGCCGGAAGGTCTTCTCGAAGACGTCCTGCAGTTCGGCCGGCACCGCGGCACCGGCGAGCGCGGCCTCGCGCACGGCCGGCATGACAGCGAGCATGTCGACCCGCTTCGGGCAGACGCGCAGGCAGTTGCCGCAGGCCGTGCAGAGCCACAGGTCGGCGTCGGTCATCAGCTCGGTGCCGGTCTGGACCTTGCGGTGGATCTTGCGCGGACCATAATCGCCGACCATGTCGACGGGGCAGGCCGGTACGCACCTGCCGCAGCCGTAGCACCATTCGAGGGACTCTCCGCCGGGCAGCGCCGAGATCGCGGCGAAGCCTTCCGGGCCGTAGTTCGTGAGGACCCGGGGCTCGAACATCCGGTTCCACATCGCCTCGAGTTCCACCTCGCGTCCCGAGATGGTGGAGGCGACGGTGGCCGTCTCCACCTCCACGGCGACGGGCGGGACCTTGCGGCCACCTACCGGCATGGTCCTAGGACTCCACGCCGTAGACGCCGAGCAGGCGGCGCACGAGATCGGGCAGGCGCGGGATCACCCGGTTGAACTCCCGGGTCATCCGCAGGCGCAGGACGGTGTACATGTAGACCGCGTACACCGAGGCGAGCAGGACGTCCACGCCGAGAAGACCGGGACCCGCCGTCGTGAATCCTGCCGCCTTGCCCGTCTCGTCGACAAAGGCGGTCGCCCGTCCGACCGTGAGGTACATCGCCCCTTTGCTGGCCCCCTCGGTCAGATCGACGTCGTCGGTCGTGACCAGAGCGAGAGAACCGGTCCGGGCGTCCGGGTCCCAGATCCACCTCGTCCACAACCAGTACCGGTCGGGCGAGGTGAAATGCAGCAGTTCTGCGGCGAGCTCGAAGCCGGCACCCGCCAGCACGGTCTCCAGCCCGCGGCTTCGCAGTGCGGCGTCGAAGCGGTCGATCCGGTCCTCCACCGGATCGCCCTCGGCGAGTAGCTCGGCGACGGCGGCGGAGATTGCGTCCGGACCGACCAGGTCGAGGATCTTGTCGGCGCGCCGTCGGGTTGCGAACACCCAGCGCAGCACCTGTCGCACGCTGGCGCGGTCCGAGGCGCGCGACGCACCGGTCAGGAGCGCTCGCAGCGCCGCCGACTTGCGTTCGAGGTCGCCGGCGATGGCCTGCAGCTCGGTTTCGCTGATCTGGCCCAAGATCTCCCGCTGGAACTCCAGCGCGCTCGGCGTGTCGACGACGGGACCGGCCATGACGAATTCGTGACCTCAGTTCGCCGTCGCGACGGCGAGGGACCGCAGGAAGCCGACGGCCTTCATGGCCGCCCCGGCCGCCGACGAGACCGTGTCCTCGAGATCGGCGGGACCGAGCGCCGCACCGCAAGCGAAGATCCCCTCCCGGTCCGTGCTGACCGGATCGAGTGGCGCGCCCACCGCTTCGATGAAGCCGTACTTGTTCTGCCTCACCCCGAGCAGTCCGGCGAGCTCGCGGGTTCCCGGTGACGGCTCCATGCCGACCGACAGCACGACGAGGTCGAGGAGCACCTCCATCGGCCGGCCCATCGTCGTGTCCTCGCCGCGCACGAGCAGGCGGTCACCCTTGGGCAACACCTCGGTGATCAGCCCCTTGACGTACTGGACGTGGTGCTGTTCTTGCGCGGGCCAGTAGATCTCGTTCTCCCAGTAGCCGTACATCCGCATGTCGATGTAGAAGATCAGCACCTTCGAGTCCGGTAGCAGTTGCCGGATCTCGATCGCCTCTTTCGACGCCACCCCGCAGCACACCTTCGAGCAGTACTCGTTGCCGATCTGGCGGTCGCGGCTGCCCACACACTGGATGAAGCAAATGCGTTCCGGCGGCTGGCCGTTGGAAGGGCGCAGCACCCGGTGCTCGGACAACATGATCTCGAGGTCGGGCTGGGTGATCACGTCGGGGAACTCGAAGTACCCGTACATCTGGGTGGACCGACCCGGGTCGAAGTGGCTGAACCCGGTGGCGATGATGATCGCGCCGCACTCGACGGTGTCGTCGGCTCCCGTCTGTGCGTCGCGCAGGGTGAGGGCGAACGCCCCCGGCTCTCCCGCCACGCTGGCGAGTTCGGTCCCGAGTCGGACCTCGGTGAGCGGGTTGGCGGTGACGGCGTCGATCAACCGCTGGATCTGCGGCTGCGCGGGATCACCGTGCGGGGTCAGGCCGCAGTACTTCTGCGTGATCGGGGAGCCACCGAGGTGACTCAGCCTCTCGACGAGCACGACCTTGTGGCCGACGTCTGCGATCCCCTGTGCCGCGCGCAGCCCGCCGGGCCCCCCTCCGATGACGGCAATCGTGTTCGAGGACATTCGTCACCTCAACTGTCGTGCTCGTGCCTGTCAGGCGATTCTTCGGGCCGGTTGCTGTCGTTCACGCCATCGGCGTCATCCCAGTCGAGATAGCGCTTCTCACCGGATTCCAGCCGGCGCAGATCACCCTGGAATTCCTCCCACGCCTTCTCCCAGTCGATGCCCATCTTCTCGAGCAACGGCCGGTAGTCGGCCGAGTGCCAGTGCAACTGGCAGACCCGGTAGGGATGTGCCCCCAGCGCGAGCGCCGCGAACTGCGCGTCGCTGAGCACCGGCAGCCCGACGTTGCGTCCGTGGGCTTGGGCCGCGAACTGGCTCTTGTCGAGGGTCGTGACGCACCCGGTGTCGTGGGTCAGCACGACATCGGGGTTGGCCTCGTCCTTCATGACCTCGATCTTGCGGAGCGTGGCGAAGGATCGCGTGAAGTCGCGCTGCACCAAGATGTGCCGGAAGCCGAACCCGCAGCAGTCGAACCAGGTCGAGTAGTCGCGCACCGTTGCGCCGAGCGCCTCCGCGAGGCCGGTCACCACGGCCGTGCGCTGACCGCCGTAGATGTCCGGGTCGTAGATCGCGTCGCCCGGGACGATCTTGTGGTAGTGGCACGCCGGGTGGACGGACACCACGATGCCCGACACGTCGCGGGCCTGCTTGGACGCGATCTCGTCGCGCAGCGCGTGGAACCACTCGGAGTAGTGGATGATCTCTTCCGGCAGCACGAGTGGCTTGCCCAGCTTGGCCATGATCGCGCGGACCTGAGCCCGGAGCTCCGGGTGGCGGATGAGCTCTTCGCGCACGTCTTTGTAGTGACCGTAGGAGGTGCCGCAGTGGATGAGCGGGAAGTATCCGCTCTCGTAGGCGGCAGCGAAGTTGCGAACGGCGACGGCGGCCTGGGCCGCCGAGTTGGAGGTCGCGCTCGCGTAGTAGTTCCACGCCGTGCAGGAGGTCTGGTCACGCGGGTCGTGGTAGTCGTAGCCGAGCTTGCGCATCACCCAGAAGATCGAGGTGGAGTAGCCGGGGATGTGGCCGCACTGGCCGCAGGACTTGTGGTGCCACAGGTGCGACTTCTGGATGCGCTTCTCGCGTCCGTACTTCGTCGACACCGTGACCGCTTCCCGGTCGATCTTCTGCACGATCAGCTCGCCCTGGCGTTCCAGCTCGAGCAGCTCGGCGCGGGGATCGTCAAGTGAACGGCGGTCGGCGGCCGGTTCCTCGGCCGCCCTGGCGCGCCTGAGCGCCTCGGTGGGAATGGTCACAGCTCGATTCCCTCTTCTTCGAGGCGTTCCTCCATCAGCTCCTGCAGGATCGTGTGGAGGCCGGGGTCGACCGCCGCGATCATGTCGAGGGCGCCGGTCTCCATCCAGATGAGGTAGAGCTCGACGAGGGTGCTCTCGGCCACGGACCACCCGGTCGACGTCGTGTGCATCGTCTCGGGAGGCAGCGCTCGGCGCCACAAATCGAGATTGTCCGCCACGTCGGCGGTCTCCGGCCCCCAGTCCGGGAACGCGTCCCGTCCCAGCATGTCCGGCGAGACCTGCGTGCCGGTGGACATGATCTTGTAGATGATCCGGGAGTAACCGGCGAGGGCTTCTCTTGCCGAGGCCAGGCCGTTCTTGACGGCCACCTCCCGCATGATCGTGACGATCCCGCCCGGGTTGTTGCCGCGCGGGCAGCGCAGGCAGGAGAAGCACTGCGAGCACTCCCAGATGTCCTCCTGCATCTGCTGGTAGATGAGGTCGACGTCCTCGCGCGCGGCCGCCTGCGCGATGCGGCGCGGGCTGAAGTCGTAGAACTTGGCGGACGGGCAGGCCGCGACGCAGATGCCGCACTCGTAGCAGCCGTAGAGGTAATCGCCGAACCGGAGGTCGCCTTTTACTTGCTCGAACAGGCGCACCTTGGCCTCGTGGGGCACGTCGGCGTAGCCGGCCACGTCCCAAACCTTGTAGTGGGCGTCGGTCTCGGGGCGCGAGGCGGCTGTCGTGGTCATTTCCGAGACCTAGAAGCTGATCACCGCGTCGGCGGTGGCCGCGAGGTCGTTGAAGACCGCGCCGCCGATGACCTCGACCCCGTCGATCAGGTCGTCCAGACTCAGGTCGTTGAGGTCGAGCGATGGCTGGCAGACGAGCAAGCGGACGCCGAGGCCGGTGGCCTGCTCGATGAAGTGGCGCAGGGGCTGGCCCTGATCTCCCTTGGGACCGATCTTGTCGATGACGTCCTTGCGCAGCAGGGTAGGGCCGTACATCGTGAAGTAGATCATGACCTCGAACTCCATCGCAGCCGCGGAAGCCGCCAGGAAGAACGGCGTCGCGCTGCGCCCTGGATCGTCTATCCCGTGCGTGTGCACGTAGAGGATCTTGGTTTGGGAGTCGTCGGCCCACATCATCGGTCTTGGCTACTTCGCCCGGCGAATGAGGACATGGAAGACATCGGCCTGCTTGCTGACGCCGAGTAGCTCGTTACCGGTTCGGTTCGTCCAGGCCCGCATGTCCGGCTCGACTCCGAGGTCCGTCGCGAGTAGCTCGAGGACCTGTCCGGGCGCAAGGTCCTTGATCGCCTGCGCGGTCTTCACGACCGGCAACGGGCACGCCATCCCTATGCAGTCGAGAACCTTGTCCGCCGCGGAAGGCACGGGCTCCGTCACTACATCCTCCTTTTGGATTCGGACGCTGCGATTCAGATCGAGAAGTCTTCTCCGGACCATACCCCTGCCGCCGATTGGTGCAGGTTCGACACGGTGACGTGGCCGGTCACCACCCGCTCGAGCTCGTCGACGCGTCTGTGCAACACGGACAGACTCACGCCGACGAGGTCGGGCAGCAAGGTCTCGTTCAGGTCGGGTGGCGACGCCGCTGTGTGCGGCCGGCTGCGGGCGATGACCTGTCCCGGCACGCCGACCACGATGGAGTTGGGAGGGACGTCGTGCACGACGACGGCGTTCGCCCCGATGCGGCTGTCGTGGCCGATGGTGATCGCCCCGAGCAGTTTCGCCCCGGCGCCGATCGTCACCCGATCGCCGACGGTCGGGTGACGTTTGACGGCTTCAAGACTCGTGCCGCCGAGGGTGACCCCTTGGTAGATCGTCACATCAGCACCGATCTCGGCCGTCTGTCCGATCACGACGCCGGTGGCGTGATCGATGAACAGCCCGGGGCCGATCGTGGCAGCCGGGTGGATATCGACGCCCGTGAAGGTGCAGACGAGGGCGGAGACCGCTCGTCCGGGCAGTTTGAGGTGCCGCGTCCACAACCAGTGGCTCAGACGGTGGCCCCAGACGGCATGAAGACCGGGGTAGCAGAGCAGGACCTCGAGGTTCGAGTGGGCAGCGGGATCCCGCTGGCGCACCGAGGCGACGTCTTGTCGCACGCCTGCGAGCATCTTCAGTCGCTAAGTCCCTCGAACAGCTTCGTGCTGAGGTAGCGCTCACCGAACGAGGGGATGATGACGACGATGAGCTTGCCGGCGTTCTCCGGCCGGCGCGCGACCTGCAAGGCGGCCCACACCGCCGCGCCGGAGGAAATACCGACGAGCAGTCCCTCCTCGCGTGCCATCCGGCGCGCGAGGTCGAACGCGTCGTCGTTCTCGACGGTGATGATCTCGTCGAGGAGGCGGACGTCCAAGACCGCGGGCACGAATCCGGCCCCGATCCCTTGGATCGGGTGGGGTCCCTTCGCTCCGCCGGACAGCACCGGCGAGGCCGCCGGTTCGACGGCCACGAGGCGGACCGAGGGCTTGCGCTCCTTCAGCAGCTGGCCGACACCGGTGATCGTGCCGCCGGTACCGACGCCGGCCACGACGATGTCGACGCGGCCGTCGGTGTCATCCCAGATCTCCGCGCCGGTCGTCTTCCGATGGATCGCCGGGTTGGCCGGGTTCTCGAACTGCTGCGGGACGAAGAAGTGACCGTCGCCCTTGGCGATTTCCTCCGCCTTGGCAACGGCGCCGGCCATGCCTTCGGGCCCCGGCGTGAGCACGAGCTCGGCACCGTAACCCCGCAGCAGCAGGCGGCGTTCCCTGCTCATCGTCTCGGGCATCGTGAAGATGCAGCGGTAGCCGCGCGCCGCGCACACCATCGCGAGCGCGATCCCGGTGTTGCCGCTCGTCGGCTCCACGATCGTGGTGTCCGGCGTGAGGAGCCCCGCCTCCTCGGCGGCGTCGATCATCGCCACGGCGATCCGGTCCTTGACGCTGCTCGCGGGGTTGAAGAACTCGAGCTTCGCGGCGATCTCGGCGACCGCCCCCTCGCTCACCCGCCGCAGGCGGACGAGTGGCGTGTTCCCGATCAGCTGGGTGATGTCATCGGCGATGGCCATGCGCGCACCTTTCGACTCACGTTCTGCCCCTATACAGAACTATGTCAATGCACTTGATGGAATTACTCTATGTTGACCGATCCGCGCTTGCCAAGTTCTTCTCGGGAAAGCCGCGCGGGCGATCCGGGTGTCCCGCGGACGCCGAAGATCCCGGGCGCGCTGGCGAGGGGGCCGGCGACCCAGCGCCACACGGCGGCGTCCCGGCCGGCGGCCGTGCTCTTCACCAGATCGACGAGGGTGCTGAGACGTACCCCGCTCGCCGGGACCCGGCCGTCGGCGCCACCGGGCGGGGCCGGATCCGGTTGCCGCTGTCGACCGAGGCAGCAAAGCGAACGAAGCGCACGTCAACGACATGAAGGGTTCGGATCGCTGGCGCGCCGCGCCAGCCGTACCCCTATCATCGCGTCATGACCGTGGCTCGGATGGGGTCGATATCGCTCGACTGTGCCGACCCGGGTCCCCTGGCGGACTTCTGGGCCGACTTGCTCGGTGGTGAGGTGGCGTTCCGGAGCGACGAGTTCGTCGCGGTGAAGGTCGGCCCCGGGTGGTTGTCCGCGGTCCGCATCGCGGACTACGCCCCGCCGACCTGGCCCGCAGGCGCCCTTCCCAAGCAGATGCACCTCGATCTCGCGGTCGACGACCTCGAGACGGCCGAAGCGGAGGCGATTCGCCTGGGGGCGCGACGGGCGGCGGTGCAACCGGCGCCCGAACGTTTCCGGGTGCTACTCGACCCCGCCGGTCACCCGTTCTGCCTGACGACGCAGATCCCGGAGTAGCCGGAACCAGTCGCCAGCACGCGCTGATCGTTCGGTCCCGGGCGACCGGGCACCAGTCGGAGGTTCGGTTGCCCGCACTGGCCGGTTCGTCGGCGGGATGTCGGCAGAGGACCCGCGGGTGACGACACCCGGTGCCTGGCCGTGCCGTTTGTCGACGCGGCAAGGGAGCCGACCGTCGCCGCCGAGCAGACCGTCGCTGACGCCGAGGAGACGCTCGATCGCACATCGACGGGCTCGGCCGGGCTCACCGAGCGCGGACCCGTGAAGAGGTGCCCGGTGACGGCCAACCTTCAGGTGCCGCTCCCCACGCGGACATCGATTCACGGGCCAGTTCGTCCCGGCGGTCAGGACCCCGTCTGCACACGGCCGGCTCGGAGCGTGTGCCGCGCCGTCGACCGAAACAGATGCCGAAGGATCAGTCGTTCCCTTTCGGTGGCCCGGTTCTGACGAGAAGAGCGCCGTCCCGGCACCAGTCAAGGACAATGGCCGGGTGCTGGGTTCCGCACCGCGGGTCGGAGGGATCCGACCGGGAGTCATCGCGGACGCGCCGCACGAGGCGACGAAGGTGGCGAGCAAGGTCCCGACGACGACGCCCCCGAACGATCACGGCCCGGGCGGTGGCGTCGCCGAAGGGTCCGGACACCGCCGCGCAACCGTCGAGGAGCGTCGGTCAGGACGGTTGCTTCTCGCCGATTCCCTTGAAGAACGTGTAGCAGAACACGCCGTCGGCTTCGGTCGTCCGGTAGAGCGCGCGGATACCAGCGTCGAAGGTGCCGGCGTCGATCAGGTGGCTGTCGATCGCGGCCTCGCGCACGCCCTCGATCATCGCCGTGAAGGTCTTCCTCGTGAAGCCGTCGACGAGTTCGGGATGGCTCGCGTCGACGTACACCACCCGGGGATCGGCGCGGACGGCGCAGAAGCCGGCCTCGATCAGGAGCGGATAGACCTGTCGCCCGATGAGGGCGTTGCCGCCGGCTCGGCGCTGCAGGTCGACGAGGCACTGGATCGCCTGCTTGGCGGCGGCGTCGTCGGGGTGGAAGAAGGCGGAGCCGTGGTCGCCCTCGATCACCGTGATCGTCCCGCCGGGTCGCAGCAGCTCGCCGAGGCCGCGTAAGGCCTCGACCGGCTGGGCGAGGTGCTCGAGGACGAAGCACACGAACACGTGGTCGAAGGACTCCGGAGCGAACGGCAGCGAGAAGACGTCGGCCTGCCGGAACTCCACGTTGGTGAGTCCGGCGGAATCGGCCCGGCGACGGGCCTCGGCGAGCGAATCGGCGGCGATGTCGACCGAGGTGAATCGCGCCCCGGGACTCCGTTGCGCGAGCGTGACCGTCTGGGCGCCGACGCCGCACCCGACCTCGAGCACGGTCGACCCGGGTGGGTAGTCGGTGTCGTGGTGCAGCAGCTCGACGAGCGTTCCGGCCTGATCGCGCAGACGATCGTTCTCTCGTCCGTGGTAGCCGTGCACGTACCGGTCGGTCACGGGCACAGCAAAGCACCTCGCGACGACGGCGTCTGTCAGGGGCGGACGAACGCGGCGAGCAGTGCCTGAAACTTCAGCTGGGTTTCGGCGAGCTCGAGGACGGGGTCGGAGCCGTCGACGATGCCGACCCCGGCGAACAGACGCGCCCGTCTCCCGTCGACGAGCGCGCTGCGGATGCCGATCCACCACTCGCCGTCGCCCGAGACGTCGAACCAGCCGACCGGTCCCGCGAAGCGGCCCCGGTCGAGCTTCTCGTTTCTCCTCAGGTACTCGAGCGCGGCGGCGCGCGGGGTACCCCCGACCGCCGGTGTCGGGTGCAGTTCGACGGCGAGCGCGAGCGCGTTCGGCAGATGGCCGCCGGGTCGGTTTGCGCGTAGCGTCGCGGACACCGGTGTCGCGAGGTGGGTGACGTTTCGGAGCGCGAGGAATTCCGGCGCGCTGGGGACGACGATGTCGTCGGCGTGCCGGGCGAAGGTCGCGGCGATCGCGTCGACGACGTAGCGGTGTTCGAGCCGGTCCTTCGGTGAGGCGAGGAGCCCCGCGGCGAGGCGTGCGTCCTCGTCCAGGTTGCCGCTGCGGGCGACCGTCCCGGCGAGCGGGCGCGACGCGATCACGCGATCGCGACGGCGGACGAGGAGCTCCGGGCTCGCACCGACGAAGCCGTCGAGTGCGAAGGCCGCGCACGCCGGGTGGAGGGCGCGAATGCGTTCGAGCAGGTCGTGCTGGCGGAACCTCCGGTTCGCGACGATGGCGACCTCGCGGGCGAGGACGACCTTGTCGAGTTCGCCGGCACGGATCGCGTCGGCGCGGCCCCGACCCGGGTGAGGAAGTCCTCGTGGGGACGGACCGAGTCGACCCGGAAACGATCGGGTGCTTCTCCGTCGCGGTTTTCGGCGTCGTCCGCGGCGGTGATGGCGAGCTGCAGGCTCTCAACGGGCGGCGGGATGTGCTCATTCCGCCCGACGGCGACGACTGCGGCGTCGCCTCCTTCGGCGACGACCACCGCCAGCCCGGGGATGACGAGCGCGCCGGGTGCTGCGGCATCGAAGGGGAGCGCGCCGAGCGCGAGGGGCCCGGGGCGCATCCCGGCGTCGTTGTGTCCGGGGATCGCGGCGAGGAGCCCGTGGGCCCGCTCCGCCGCTCCCGGCTCGGCGGTGCCGCGGGGGAACTCGATCTGGGCCGCCACATCCCAGGTGAGCACCGCCGCGCCGTCGCGCTCGATCACCCGTCCGTGGCGGAAGGCGAACCGACGTGCCGCCGCCACGAGATCGGGGCCGAGACGCGCCCCGCGCCAGTGGAGGGCGCCGGCCGCAAGTTGCTTGCCGTCGGAGCCGGTGAGGCGAGCTGGGGTGCTCATGCCGGACCCCCGCCGCGAGCGGGCGCCCTGGGCCGTTGCGTGAGCGGCCGTCCGCCGGCACGAGTCGCCACGATGATCTGGGCGATCCCGCCGTGGAGGAGGAGGCGCTCCACCGCGACGAAGCCGGCGTCGCCGACGAGCGCGGCAATCTCGGTCGCCCCGGGCAGGTAGGCGACCGAACGCGGCAGGTAGCGGTAGGCGGGGCCGTCGGAGAGGAGGGCACCGAGGCGCGGGACCACCCCGCGGAACCAGATCCGGTGCCCGATCGCGAGCACCCGTGAGCGGGGCTCGTCGACCTCGAGGAGAGAGATCCGCCCGCCCGGGCGCACGACGCGCCCGATCTCGGCGAGGACCGCGACGAGGTCGGCGAAGTTCCGCAACGCGAACCCGCAGACGAGCCCGTCGGCGGTTCCTGTCCCGATCGGCAGCAGCGACCCGTCGGCCTGGACGAGCGGCACGGCGCCGGCACTCGCCGCCGCGAGCATGTTCGCCGAGAAGTCGACCCCGACGGCGCGATGACCCGACGACGAAAGCTCGCGACAGAGATCGCCGGTTCCGCAGGCGAGGTCGACGACGAACGACGGCGGTGCGAGCTCGAGCGCCATCACGGCGCGCCGCCGCCAAGCGCGGTCGAGGCCGAGGGAGATCAGGCGGTTCATCAGGTCGTAGCGCGGCGCGATGGCGTCGAACATCGCCCGGACGGCGACGACCTTCTCGTCGCCCCGGGGCAGCGGCTCGTCGCGCCCCGACGGGGCACGCCGCCCGTCGCGCTCCCGGTCGGGGTGGAAGTCGGACGTCAGCGGTACCAGAGCCGGTAGTAGTCGCGGCTGCGTGGATGGACGAGGAGCGCCACGAGCGCGACCTGGAAGAGCACGCCCAGGATCCCCGCGCCGAGGAAACCCGCGACGGCGATGACGAGGACGAGCGGGATGATCGCGGCGAGGAGCGCGAGGACGTAACCCCACCTGCGCTCGTTGGCGATCCCGAAGGCGCCGGCGGCCTCGGCGAGCGCGAGGAGGAGCGCGTAGCGTCCGGCACCGCCGACCGCCAGGCCGGAGACAAGGCCGAGCAAGGCGCTCCAGTAGAGAAGCACGACCGCGATCTGGAGGGTCTGTGGTTGGTGGCGCGGGAACCAGTGCCGTTCCCGAGGAACCCGCGACGCCATGGCCCCAGTCTGCCAGGAGCGCGCGCCCCGGCCGGCGGTGCCGGACGCTCCCGCCCGTCGTTGCGACGCGGAGCCGGACCGCCTGGCGCGCGTCGTCGGCCCGCGCCGCGGCGTAGGGAATCCCGCCGCCGGCCGCGACGAAGGCGTGCGCGACACGAGCTGACAGTCCGGCAGCGCCGATGCGACGATGTGCGATCGCTTCCTACCGCAGGCCGGGCTGGTTCACCGTCCACGTCCTCAACGGCGTCGTCGTGCTTGCCGCGCGGCTCGGGGTGAGTCTCCGGGGCACGCGTGCGTTGCGCTGTCCGTGGGCGCGCGACGAAGGCATGGCGAACCGTGCCGGTGCATCTCCTCGTGCTCGACGGCGAGCGCTACCTCGTGGCGGTGCGCGGCGAGACCGAGTGGGTGCGCAACATCCGAGTTGCCGGGGAAGGCGAGCTCGTTATCGGGCGAAGGGTGGAGCCGTTCGTCGTCGAGGAAATCGCCGACCCCGACAAGGCCGAGATCCTGCGTGCCTACCTCAGGCGTTGGGGAGCGGAGGTCGCCGCCTCCTTCGACGGCGTGAAGGCCGAATCGCCCGAAGACGAGCTGCGCTGAATCGCGCCGCAGCACCCCGTGTTCAAGATCGTGGTGCCGCGGCGCTGAAGGCGTCGCGAACGATGCCCCGATCGCGCCCAGAGGCGCGATCGGGGGCCCCGGACGGCCGAGGTCGCGGCCCGGGGGACGGGCGGTCTGGGCGAGACGGAGCCGGCCGAGCCACTTCCCGCGGTGACGGGCGAATCTGGCGTCATCCGGCGCGTGGCCGTGGCGGTCGTCCTCGGTGGCCGCAGGCAGGGGGCGTGAACCGACCGCGCGACCCGGCTGATCGGGCCGCACGTCGGGGCGGCGCTGCTTTGACCTCGCGACGGTTGTCCGGTTCTCTCGGCAGCGGCGAGATCGCCCCGGCGCGGCCGGGACCGGAGACGGGTCGTCTCGACCACCTCGGCGGGAAAGGTCGAGCGGCGCGCGGCCGATCCCGCCGGTCGCAAGGGACGATACGGGATGGCACGCGCTTCGAACCGCAGCCGAGCTCCGCCGACGGCCTACTTCGACTGTGCCGGCGTCCCCTTGGGCTCGGCGACGAGATCGACGACGACCGCGTACGGCCCGCCCGTGGAGGCCGAGGTGCCGACGAGGAGCACACGGCTGCCGAGCGGGGTGCCGATCAGCGGGTCGAGCAGGCTCGTTTCGCCCTTGGTCCCGATCGGTGCGTCCGCGGGGACCCCTGCCGCCCAGGTCGAGTCGATGACCTTGCCTGTCCAGTTGACGGCGACGGCCTGCAAGATGACGAGGCCGGGCTGGGCCTTGGCGCCGTGGCCCCGGTCGAGAACGGTCGTCGTGACGCGCGATGGCTTCGGCGTCCCCTTGGCGATCGTGATCTTCGGCGGCGTCGGCGGCACCCCGCTCACGTGCACGCCGCCCGATCCGGTGCGCAGGACGACGGCGTGGCGGTCACCGCTGACCTTCGGACCGTAGGCGGCGAGCAGGTCGACGACGAAGACGATCGTGTCCTTGCCCGTGATCCCCGCCGAGGAGTCACCCTTCGCCCCGTAGCCGTCCGCGGGGGGGACGACGAGCAGGACGCGACTGCCGACGTGCAGGCCGACGAGGGTCCTGTCCAGGCCGGGGATGACCTCGCCGGTCCCGATCTGGAAGGCGGACGGAATCGGTCGGTCGAACGAGGAGTCGAAGACCTTGCCTCGCCAGATCTGGCCGACGTAGTTCATGACGAGGAGCTCACCGGTCGTGATGACGGGACCGGTCCCTGCCTCGAGGACCTTCTCGGAGAGGGTCTTTGGCGCCGCGGTCTTCGGGAACACGATCGTCGGCGAATGGTCGAACCCGGCCGAGACGGTCGGCAGCGGGCTCGGGCCGTGGCCGGCGTTCGCGGCCCCGGCGATCGGCGCGGCGGCGGCGAGAACGACGAGGACGGCAACGACGAAGCGGCGCATCGCAAGCCCCTTTGCTCGGCAGGTGCGAGCGTAACCGTCGGGTACGAGGGCGGGTCGCATGGCCGGCGCTCGCCGTCACCTGTCTGTCCCAGGGCCCGTCGGCGCGTCGTCAGCCTTCGCCCCCCGGACCGGACGGTCCGGGGGCCCGGATGCGGTCGACCCGGCCCCCGGCGGGACGCGCGGGCCATCACGCCGGACGGCCGCGAGTTGGCCGCAGGCGGCGTCGATCGAGCGCCCCCGGGTCCGCCGCACCGTGGCGTTGACGGCCTTCTCGCCGAGCCGGCCCTGGAAGGCGCGGACCCGGGCGGGCGGTGACCCGGTGAGGCCGTGCGCCGTCCCGCCAGGCGTCGGGTTGAGCGGGATGAGGTTGACGTGGGCGCGCACCTCGTGCGCGACGAGCGCGAGCTCGTCGGCGTCGGCGTCCGTGTCGTTCACGCCGTCGATGAGCGCCCACTCGAAGGAGATGCGGCGGTGCGTGGCCCCGACGTAGTCGGCGCAGGCCGCGAGGAGCTCATGCAGCGGATACCGGCGGTTCAACGGCACGAGCCGGTCGCGCAGCGCGTTGTTGGCGGCGTGGAGCGAAACGGCGAGGTTGACCTGTCGCGGGGACTCCGCCAGGTGCCGGATGCCGGGGATGACGCCGACGGTCGACACGGTGACGTGCCGGGCGGCGATCCCGAGATCGTCGATGATCCTCTCGATCGCTCGCCAGACGCGTGCGAAGTTGGCGAGCGGCTCGCCCATCCCCATGAACACGACGTGATCGAGCCGGCGCCCCGCGTGCCTGGCCGCCCGTGCCGCCAGCACGACCTGCTCGACGATCTCACCGGTCGAGAGCTGCCGGACGAAGCCGGCGTCGCCGGTCGCGCAGAACGTGCAGGCCATCGCGCAACCGGCCTGGGACGAGACGCACGCCGTGGAGTGGCGCGGGTTGTGCATCAGGACGGCTTCGATCGTGTTCCCGTCGGCAAGGGCGAGGAGCCATTTGAGCGTCGTCCCGGCGTCGGCGACGAGCTCGTGTTCGACGCTGAGCGTGGGCGCGAACGCAGGTGTCGACGACAACCGCTCCCGGAGCGCCTGCGGCAGGACGCGCAGCTCGGTCGGGTCCGCGAGCCCGCGGTAGAGCCCCTCCCAGAGCTGGACGGCCCGGTAGCGGGGCAGGTCGGCGAGGAGCTCGGCGATCTCGTCCCGGTCGAGGTCGTAGCGGCTCATCGCGTCGGTTCGACCTCGACGACGTAGGCCCGGTCGTCGTGGTCGACGACGAAGCCGAGCGCGCGGTACAGCTCGACGGCCCGGGTGTTGTCGGTGTCGACGTAGAGGATCACGGCGCGCAGCTCCTTGGCGGAGAGCCACGCGAGACCGGCGTGGAGCATCCGCCGGCCGACGCCGCGGCCCTGCACCGCGGGGTCGACGCCGAGCACGTAGATCTCGCCGAGCGGGGGATCGCCGCCGTGGACCTTGGTCCAGCAGAACGCCGCGATCTTCCCGTCGATTTCGTGGATGAGGAAGCCTTCCGGGTCGAACCAGGGTTGCCGCTCGCGCCCGACGAGCGTGCCTCGGCTCCAGCATCCCTGGTCCGGGTGCGACGCGAAGGCGCGGTTGTTCGTCTCGAGCCAGGCGTGCTCGTCCAGGCCGACCCGGAACGGACGGGTCGCGATCGGCGGCGACGTTTCCTCCTCGACCGGCAGCGGGCGCCGCATCCTGTGGAGCTCTCGCCCGCGGGCGAGCCCGACCGACGAGGCGACCTCGTCGCTCGTCGCCGTCGGCGACCGGATCCAGAGCTGGACGTGACCGCCGCCTTCTTCGCCGACGAGGTCGAGGGCCGCGCGACACAGCGCCCGCCCGATCGCGGGTGCGTCGTCGCCGGCTGGGTCGAGGACGTAGGCGAGGCCCCAGGAGCCCGGTGCACGGTCCAGCTGGGCGTAGCCGAGGATCGTCGTTCCGTCCTCCGGGCGCGCGACGAACCCGGCGAAGCCCGATCTCCGGCCGGCGACGAGCGCGAGCCAGCTGTCGTCGTCGAGGGGTCGGCGACCGAGCGCCTCCGCCGCCGCGGCGAGGAGGGTCGCGATGCCCGCGGCGTCCTCGACGCCGGCCCTCCGCGTCACCTCGATGCGGTCCACGGTCCGAGGGTACCGGCCCCGGGCGCCGGGACGTGGAGGGGGGCGGCCTCGCTACGATCGGCCGTGGTGGCCAAGCCGAGGAGCGTCGCCGGACGGGCGCGGGTCGTCGCCGGACGCCTCGCCTCGTGTTACCCCGGGGACGCCGCCGCGCTCTGCGCGCTTCGCCACGACGGGGCGTTTCAGCTCCTCGTGGCGACGATCCTGTCGGCGCAGACGACCGACGAGCGGGTCAACCTCGTGACCCCGGGGTTGTTCACCGCGTTCCCGAACCCGGAGGACCTCGGCGGCGCGGACCTCGACGAGCTCGAGGACCTCATCCGTTCGACGGGCTTCTACCACGCCAAGGCGCGCAGTCTCACCGGCATGGCGCAGACCCTCGTCGAACGGTTCGACGGCATCGTGCCCCGCACGATCGACGAGCTCGTCACGCTGCCCGGAGTTGGGCGCAAGACGGCGAACGTCGTACGGTCCGTCGCCTTCGGGCTGCCGGGGCTGCCGGTCGACACCCACGTCGGGCGGCTCGCGCGCCGCCTCGGCTTCACCGTGGCCGAGGATCCCGTCGTCGTCGAGCGTGATCTCGCCGCGCTCGTCGCGCCCGGCGAGTGGGGCACCCTCAGCCTGCGGCTGATCCTGCACGGCCGGAACGTCTGTGGCGCGCGCCGGCCGCGCTGTGACGCCTGCGTGCTCGACGACATCTGCCCGAGGACGGGTGTGGGATCCGTCGCGCCCGTGCGCCCGTCCGGTCGGCGCGAGCGCGGGGTCGTCTGAGGGCTAGCGGAGGGTGGCGCGGATGAGGCGCGACAGGCGTCTCGCCGCACCGGAGAGGGCGCGCTCGACGGCGTAGAGCTCGGTCGCGGCCCCGTCTTCCTTCCGTGCTTTCGCCGCGTCGCCCATCTTGGCGACGCGGCGCGCGAGCGCGTCCATCGACTCGGCGATGGAGGCGAGCTCGGAGTGGTCCACGGGCACGTCCCTATCCTTGCCGACCTCACCGGGCGGCGGATCGGTCGTTCGCTACGCTCGGCGACGTGCTCAAGACGCTCGACCTGCGCGGGACGTCGCCGGGGGTGCCGGCAGACCTGCCCCGCCCGGACCAGGCCGGCGACGACTCGGTCGCCGTCGTGCGGGACGTCCTGGCCGCGGTGCGCGCCCGCGGCGACGAGGCGCTGCGCGAGCTGACGCGGCGCTTCGACGGGATCGAGCTCGGCGAGCTGCGCGTGCCGGTGTCCGAGGTCGCCGCCGCCCCCGGGCGGGTCGACGCCGAGCTCGCCGCGTCGCTCCGGTCCGCCGCGGGCGCGATCGAGGCCTTTCACCGACGCGGTCGTGCCGAGCCGAGAACCTTCGTCGACGACGGGATCGAGATCGCCGAGCTGTTGCTCCCCGTCGAGCGGGTCGGCGTCTACGCGCCGGGTGGCCGGGCGACCTACCCCTCGAGCGTGCTGATGACGGCGATCCCGGCCCGGGTGGCCGGCGTCGACTCGATCGCTTGCTGCGCGCCGCCGGGACCGGACGGTTCGGTGCCGGCGACGATCCTCGCCGCGGCGGCGATCGCCGGCGTCGACGAGGTCTACCGGATCGGCGGTGCCCAGGCGATCGCCGCCCTCGCCTACGGGACCGAGTCGATCCGCCGAGTCGACGTCGTCGTCGGGCCCGGTTCGAGGTGGGTCTCGATCGCCGAGCGGGAGGTGCGTGGCACGGTCGGGGTGCCGGCCGCCTTCGCCGGTCCCTCGGAGGTGGTCGTCGTCGCCGACGGCTCCGCGCCGGTCGAATGGGCGGCGATCGACGTGATCGTGCAGGCCGAGCACGGACCCGACGGGTTCGCCTGGCTCGTGACCTGGTCCGCCGACGTCGCCGCCGCGGTCACCGAGGCGGTCGAGCGCCTCGTGGCGGCGTCGCCGCGGCGGGACGGGACCCGGGCGGCGCTCGAGTCCGGCGGGTACGCGGTGCTGGTCGACGGGCCGGAGCACGCCATGGCGGTCGTGAACGCGATCGCGCCGGAGCACCTGGAGCTGATGGTCGAGGATGCCGGGCGTCTCGTCGCGCTCGTGCGCCACGCCGGGGCGGTCTTTCTCGGTCCGTTCGCGCCGGCGTCCTTCGGGGACTACCTCGCCGGGCCGAGCCACGTGCTGCCGACGTTCGGGACGGCGCGGTTTTCCTCGGTGCTCGGCACGGAGGACTTCCTCCGGCGCAGCCACGCCATCCGCTTCAGCGAGGGGGCCGCGCGACGCGTCGCGGACGACGTCGCGACCATCGCCGACGCCGAGGGTCTCCCCGCCCACGCCGAGTCGGCGCGCTTGCGCGTCGGCAGGCCGACCTGGAGCGCCGGGTGAGGCGCGCCGGCAGCGAGCGGCCCCGGCCGGTGCCGCGCTGTGCGGGCGCGCCGTGGTCCGGCTACCACTCGCCGCAGGTCGACGTGGCGGTCCGGCTGAACACGAACGAGGCCCCGGAGCCGCCGCCCGCGGAGTTCGTCGCCGGGCTGGCGGCGGCGGTCGACGGCGTCGCCCTCAACCGCTACCCGGACCGCCGCGCCACCCGGCTGCGGGCCGCCATCGCCGGCCTGCACCACCTCGACGCCAGCCAGGTCTTCTGCGCCAACGGCTCGAACGAGGTGATCCAGTCGCTCCTCCTCGCCTACGGCGGGCCGGGGCGCAGCTGCGCGCTGTTCGAGCCGACGTACGCCCTCCACGCCCACATCGCCCGGCTGACCTCGACGGCCATCGTCGAGGGTGAGCGCAACCCCGGCTACCTCGTCGATCTCGCCGAGCTCGAGCGGGTGCTCGCGGCCGGGGCGAAGTCCGGCGAGGGCGAGCCCGCCGTCGTCTTCCTTTGCTCGCCGAACAACCCGACGGGGCTCGTCGAGCCCGACGAGACGGTCGAGGCGGTCCTCGGGCGCGCCCCCGGCCTCGTCGTCGTCGACGAGGCCTACGTCCAGTTCGCCCGGCGTTCCGCGCTCGAGCTCGTCGGCGAGCACCCCAACCTCGTCGTGCTCCGGACGTTCTCGAAGACGTGGTCGCTCGCCGCGCTCCGTCTCGGCTACGCGCTCGGCGCGCCCGAGGTCATCGAGGCGCTGTTCCAGGCGGCGCTGCCGTACCACGTCGACGCGCTGAAGCAGGAGGCGGGGATCCTCGCCCTCGGGTTCACCGGGGCGATGGACGAGCGCGTGGCGCGCCTCGTCGCCGAGCGGACACGGGTGCTCGCCGGACTCGCCGCGCTCGGGCTCGCGGCCGTCCCCTCGGAGGCGAACTTCGTGCTGTTCTCGACCGGCGACCACGACGCCCACGCGGTGTGGGAGGGCCTCGTCGCGCGCTCGGTCCTCGTGCGGGACCTGTCGGGCTGGCCGCGTCTCGCCGGCCACCTGCGGGTGACGATCGGCAGCCCGCCGGAGAACGACGCCTTCCTCGCGGCCCTCGCCGAAGTCGTCGGCTGACCGGGCGCCCGTCCCGTCCGCGTCGACGGCGACGCGCGAGGCTGTAGCGATGGCACAGGCTTCCGGCGGCGAGGCGATGGCGGCCCGCCGCCACGGCGAGCGGCACCGCAAGACGGCCGAGAGCGACGTCTTCGTCGACCTCGACCTCGACGGCGTCGGTCGCGTCGAGGTCGCGACGGGACTGCCGTTCCTCGACCACATGCTCGGCCAGCTCGGCACGCACGCGGGCTTCGACCTCGTCGTGCGGGCGACGGGGGACCTCCACGTCGACGCCCACCACACCGTCGAGGACACCGGGATCGCGCTCGGCGAGGCGCTCGCGGCGGCGTTCGGGGACAAGCAGGGCATCCGCCGCTTCGCCTCGGTCGCGGTGCCGCTCGACGAGGCGCTCGTCGACGCCGCGCTCGACGTCTCGGGGCGTCCGTACTTGCGCTACGAGATCGAGTTCGCGCCGGACACGCCGGGGCTCGGCTCGCCGCCTTTCGACCCGCAGCTCGCCGAGGAGTTCTGGCGCGCGCTCGTCACGGCCGCGGCCGTGACCCTCCACGTCTCCTGCCGTCACGGCAAGAACACCCACCACGTCCTGGAGGCGTCGTTCAAGGCGGTCGCGCGGGCGTTGCGCGACGCCAAGCGGATCGAAGGCAGCGGGGTGCCCTCCACGAAGGGGGTCCTCTAGGCGTGATCGCCGTGCTGGACTACGGGATCGGCAACCTGCGCTCGGCGGAGAAGGCGCTTGTCCACGTCGGCGCCGAGGCGCGTCTCGTCTCGACGGCCGCCGAAGCGGACCGGGCCGTCGGGGTCGTCCTGCCGGGCGTCGGCAACTTCGGCGCCTGTGCCGCGGCGCTGCGCGGAAGCGGGCTCGACCGGGTCGTCCTGGACGCCGTCGCCCAGGACAAGCCGATGCTCGGCGTGTGCATCGGCTTCCAGCTGCTCTACGAGGCCTCCGAGGAAAGTCCGGGCGTCGAAGGGCTGGGCGTCTTCTCGGGCACGGTCGCCCGGCTCGCGGGTGCCGAGAAGCTGCCGCAGATGCAGTGGAACTGTCTCGAGCGCGTGCCGGGTCGGGAGTCGGTGCTGCTCGCCCGGTTGGAGGCGCGGCCCTGGTTCTACTTCGTCCACTCCTACGCGCCCGTGCCCACCGGCGAGAGCGCGTCGGCCATCGTCGCGACCTGTGACTACGGCGGGTCGGTCGTCGCCGTCGTGGAGCGCGACAATTGCTTCGGAACCCAGTTCCACCCGGAGAAGTCCGGCAACTCCGGCCTCGCGGTTCTCGCCGCCTTCGCCGAGCGCTGCGGTGCCGAACTGGTGCGCGAACCCAGATAGGGGCGACAAGCCGATGGAGTGCATCCCTTCGATCGACATCCGGGGGGGACAGGCCGTCCGGCTCCTGCGCGGCGAGTTCGCCAACGAGACCGCCTACGGCGACCCGGTCACGCGGGCGCTGGCGTACGTCGCCGCCGGCGCGAGTCACCTCCACCTCGTCGATCTCGACGCGGCGCGCACCGGCCGTCCGGTCAACCAGGAGATCGTGCGCAAAATCATCCGCGAGGTGTCGGTCCAGGTGCAGTTTGGCGGGGGGGTGCGCACGATCGAGGCCGCCGACGCGCTCTTCCATCTGGGGATCGGACGCGTCGTCGTCGGCACGGCCGGCATCGAGGACCCGGAGTTCGCGCGCCGCCTCGCCCAGCGCTATCCCGAGCGGGTGCTCGTCGGGCTCGACCACCGGCGCGTGAGCATCGGGGGCCGCACGGGGCGCGGGCTCGCCGTGCGGGGTTGGGAGGAGACGACCGGCCTGGAGCTCGCCGCCGCCCTGCGCGCCCTCGAGGGCCTGCCGCTCGGAGGCGTGGTCGTCACCGACATCTCGCGTGACGGGACCCTCGAGGGCCCCGACCTCGACGGCTGCCGGTACGTGCTCGGCGAGACGCGGTTCCCGGTGATCGCCTCGGGCGGCGTCGGGAGCCTGGCGCACCTTGGCGCGCTCGCCGCGCTCAGCGTCGTCGGTCGTCGGCTCGACGGCGCGATCGTCGGGCGTGCCTTCGCGTCGGGTGAACTCTCCGTCGCCGACGCCATCGCGGCATGCGCAGCCTGAGGATCATCCCCTGTCTCGACGTCGACCACGGACGCGTCGTGAAAGGGGTGAACTTCGTCGGCCTGCGTGATGCCGGCGACCCCGTCGAGCTTGCCCGCCGTTACGACGCCGAGGGCGCCGACGAGCTCATCTTCTTGGACATCACCGCCTCGAGCGACGACCGGGCGATCCTCATCGACGTCGTCGCGCGCACGGCCGACGAGGTCTTCATCCCGCTCACCGTCGGCGGCGGGATTCGCACGCTCGACGACGCCCGCCGGATCCTGCGGGCGGGAGCGGACAAGGTCGCCGTCAACTCGGCGGCGATCGCGCGTCCCGCACTGGTCGTCGAGCTCGCCGGGACCTTCGGCAACCAGTGCGTCGTCGTGGCGATCGACGCCCGCCGTGCGGGCGACGGCTACGAGGTCTACTCGCACGGCGGGCGCCGGCCGACGGGGCTCGACGCCGTCGCCTGGGCCGTCGAGGTCGCGCGGCTCGGCGCGGGCGAGATCCTCCTCACCTCGATGGACCGGGACGGGACCGAGACCGGCTACGACGCCGACCTCGTCGGCCGCGTCGCCGCCGCGGTCGACATTCCCGTGATCGCCTCGGGCGGCGTCGGGAACCTCGGGCACCTCGTCGAGGGGGCCGCCGCCGGGGCGGACGGGGTGCTCGCGGCGTCGGTGTTCCACTACGAGGCGGCGACGATCGCCGAGGCGAAGCGCTATCTCGCCGACCGCGGCATCGTCGTGCGCCCCCCGGGGTCCGGGCCCCGACCCGGCGTCTCCGGGCGCGCACTACCGTCGTAGTCATGGCGGTGGCCCCTTCGTCCCGGCGCGGTGACAAGTCGCCCGGCACGGTGAAGCAGCCGATCACGATGGTGAACGACCGCGTCCTCGTCCAGGTGCCCGATCCCGAGGGCGAGCGCCGCAGCCGGGCCGGCATCCTCATCCCCGTCACCGCCCAGCTCACCAAGCGGCTCACCTGGGCCGAGGTCGCCGCGACGGGCCCGAACGTGCGCACCATCAAGGTCGGCGACAAGGTGCTCTTCAACCGGGACGACTGCTTCGAGGTCGACGTGCAGGGCGAGGACTACCTCATCCTGCGCGAGCGCGACGTCCAGGCCCTCGCGACCGAGCGCCTCGACGGCGGGACCGGCCTCTACCTGTGACGGAGCCGACGCGGGCGGGCCGCGACGCGCCCCCGACCGAGGAGGTGCCGGCAACCGGGGAGGCGGTGGTCGTCACCGCCACGCTCGACGACCTGACGTTCGGGCTCGACGGGATCGTGCCGGCGATCGTCCAGGACGCGACGAGCCGCGAGGTCCTGATGGTGGCCTACATGAACGCGGAATCGCTGCAGCGCACCCTCGAGACCAAGAGGACCTGGTTCTACTCGCGCAGCCGCCGCGAGCTGTGGCCCAAGGGCGAGACCTCGGGCAACCGTCAGCGGGTGCGCGACGTGCTCGTCGACTGCGACGGCGACGCGCTCGTCGTCGAAGTCGACCAGGAGGGTTCGGGCGCCTGCCACACCGGCGCGCGCACGTGCTTCCTGCGCCACCTCGACGTCTAGGGTCCGCGGGTCGGTCGCCCCGTGAGCGTGCTCGACGCGGACGAGACCTACGCCGCGCTCCACGAGGGCGTCGTCGGCATCGTGGTCGCGGCCGATGTCGTCACCGTCGCCGGCCCTGACGCCCTGAGCTATCTGGGCGGGCAGGTTTCCCAGGATCTCGGTGGCCTCGCCCCGGGCGACAGCGTCGAGACCCTGGTGCTTTCGCCGCAGGGCAAGCTCGACGGCTTCGGCCGGGTGGCGCGCACCGGCGACACGACGGTCTGCGTCGTGGTCGACGGGGGATGGGGAGAGGCGATGCTCGCGCGTCTGGCGCGCTTCAAGCTGCGGGTCGCCGCGGATCTCGGGCTCGTCCACGCACGAGCCGCCCTGCTGCGCGGCCCGGCGGCGCGACCGGCGGCTGCGGCGGCGAGGGCGGCGATCGTGCTCGACGTCGACTATCCGGGATTCTCGGGCTGCGACCTCGTCGACGACGCGGCCGAACTCCCGGCCGGCGTGCCCCGGGGTGACCCCGGAGCCTTCGAGGCGGCACGCATCGAGGCCGGTCTTCCCGTGATGGGACGCGAGCTCACCGACAAGACGATCCCCCAGGAGGCGGGTCTCGTCGCCCGGGCGGTGAGCCTCACGAAAGGCTGCTACACCGGCCAGGAACTCGTCGCGCGCCTCGACGCGCGGGGCAATCGTGTGGCGCGCCGGCTCGTCGGATTCGTCGTCGCATCTGGCACGCCCGCCGCCGGCGACACGGTCGCGGTCGCCGCCAAGCCGGTCGGCGTCCTCACGAGCGTGGCCCACTCGCCGCGTACGACGGGCGCGATCGCACTCGGCTACCTGCGCCGGGAGATCGCTGTGCCGGCCCGGGTCGACGTCGTCCACGCCGGGAAGGCATTCGCCGCGCAAGCGGCCGAGCTGCCGCTCTGGCGGGACTGACGGGGACCCGTATCAGCTCGCCGCGGTTCCGGCGAGCGAGACGGTGATGCGTGTCCCGTGACCTTCGGCGGCGGGCGAGGTGACCTCGATCTGTCCGTGCATTGCCGCGACGAGCTCGGCGACGATCGCGAGACCGAGCCCCGATCCGGCCGAGCGGGCGGGAAACCGGCTCGAGCTGAAGTGCCGCTCGAAGATCCGAGGCAGATCGGTGGGGTCGATCCCCGGCCCGTCGTCGGTGACCGTGAGGGCGATCGTGCCCGGCGCGACGGGGGCGCACGAGACCTCGACGGTCGAGCGGGCGAACTTGAGGGCGTTCTCCGTGAGGTTGGCGACGATCTGGCCGAGCCGGTCGCGATCGGCCTCGAGACCGAGTTCTCCGGCGATCGAGATCGCGAGGGCGACCCCGGCGGCGTCGCACTCGTAGCGCAACGCGCCGGCTGCCTCGGCGACGACTTCGCCGGCGTCGACCCTGGCGAGATGCAGCGAGAACTGGTGGGCGTCGAGGCGCGCCAGGTCGAGCAGGTCGCCGATGAGACGTTCGAGGCGGATCGCCTCGGCGACGACGACCGAGGCGGCCCGCGCCGCGTCGGGCGTCACGCCCTCGGCTATCGCCTCGGCGTAGCCGCGGATCGACGTGAGCGGCGTGCGCAGGTCGTGGGAGACGGACATGAGGAACTGCCGGTCGAGGTCACGGAGGTCCTCGAGATGTTCCGCCATCTGGTTGAGCGACGTGCTGAGCGTGGCCAGTTCGACGTAGTCGTGGCGCGACGCGGCGAGCCGGGTCGAAAAGTCGCCGCTCGCGATCTGTTCTGCCGCACCTGCTGCCGCGACGACGCGGCACGCGATACGTCGCGAGATGACGACGGCGGCGGCGGCGGCGACGAGGAGCGAGATCCCACCGGCGAGGACGAAGTACGACACGCTCGCGTCCGAGTTGCTGACCTGTCGGGCGAGGAGGAACGAGAGGTGGACCCCGTCGGCGGAGACGAGCGGTACCGCCGCGAAGGCGAGGTTGCCGGCGAGGCCCGAGGTCGCGTGCCCGGCCGCGAGGGCCCTCGTGTCGATCGCACGGGCGGAGAAGTCAAGTTTTGGAACGGCGTCGACGAAGACTCCTTGGGCGGAGGTAGTGACGATCGAAGCCTGCCTGATCCCGGCGACCGAGCTGATGAGGGGCAGGACCTCGGTGACGATCTGTGAGGCGTTCTTCTCCGTCTTGAATAGTGTCTGCTCGCGCCGCGCGAGGTCGACCGTCTGTTGCAGAACGAGCCGTCGGGTGTTGTCGGAGGCGGCGTGGCGCACGAGGAGGAGACTCACCGCGCCGGCGAGCGTGAGCGCGACGGCGAGTACCGTGACGAAGGCGAGGGTGATGCGTGCCGCCATCGGCCAGTGGGGCTGCCCGCCGGCGACCGACCGACGTCTCAGTCGCACCGGTAGCCGACGCCCCAGATGGTCTTCAGCGGCAGCCCCCCGCCGAGCTTGCGACGCAACTGGCGAACGTGGACGTCGACGGTCCGCTCGTCGCCGATCCAGCCGAGGCCCCAGACCGCGTCGAGGAGTTGGCGCCGGGTGAGGACGATCTTCGTGTTCTCGGCGAAATGGGCGAGAAGATCGAACTCGCGGGCCGTGAGTTGCACCGGGCCCGCCTCGGTCGTCACCTCGCGCCGCACGGAGTCGACCGTCACGCCGCCGACCGTGATCGGACTCTCGGCCGGCCGGTGAGAGCCTTCACTGCGCCGCAGGATCGCTCGCACCCGGGCGACGAGCTCCCGGGGCGAGAACGGTTTCACGATGTAGTCGTCGGCGCCGAGCTCGAGACCGAGCACCCGGTCGAGCTCGTCGTCCCGGGCGGTGAGAAACACGATGGGCACGTCGCTCGTGCGGCGGATCTCGCGGCAGGCCTCGATGCCGTCCAACTGGCCGGGTAGCCCGATGTCGAGGAGAACGAGGCTCGGCCGCTCATTGGCGACGAGTTCGAGGCCCCGCGCGGCCTCGGTCGCCTGCAGGACGCGGAAACCCGCATTCCGCAGCCAGAGATCCACGAGGTCCGCGATGTGGTGGTCGTCCTCGACGAGGACGACCGTGCCGTGATCGGCCTTCGTGCCGCGCTCTTTTCTCACCCGCCAAGCATGGCGCGTGTTGCACCGATTGACGCGCCATGTCGGTCTCGCGCTCGGCGTTTGCCCGAGCGCCGGCGCGGCCACCGTTACGCTGTCGCGATGGTCATTCCCGCGCCGTCGCTCGGCGCGCCCGGTGGCCGCCGAGGCGGCGACACCCGGGGTGTCCCGTGTTCGTGAAGATCTGCGGGGTGACGAACGAGGAGGATGCGCTCCTCGCCGTGGCGATGGGGGCCGATGCGGTCGGGTTCGTGCTCGCGACGTCCCCGCGTCAGGTGGCGATCGGTGCGGCGCGGGACATCGCCCGGAGGCTGCCTCCGGAGGTCATCACCGTCGGGGTGTTCCGCGACGCCCTCGCCCAACGCGTCGTCGACGTCGTGTACCAGGCTGGTCTGCGCGCCGCCCAGCTGAACGGTCACGAGAGCCCGGCAGACGTCGCCTATGTCGCCGAGAAGGTGCCACTCGTCATCAAGGCCTTCGCCCCGAACGCGGCCGCGCTCACCGACATCTCCGAGTACCACGCCGACGCGATCCTCGTCGAGGCGCCGGCGCCGGGACCCGGCAAGATCTTCGACTGGCGGCTGGCGGAGAGGATGCCGCGTTCGCACCGGCTGATCCTCGGCGGCGGACTCGATCCGGGAAACGTCGCCGACGCGATCCAGCGCCTGCGGCCCTGGGGGGTGGACGTCTCGACGGGCGTCGAGACGGGCGCGCGCAAGGACCCCCGCAAGGTGCGGGCGTTCATCCAGGAGGCGCGCGCCGCGCTGCCCGAGGAGAGAGAACCGCGCGCCAACGCCCCCTACGACTGGCAAGAGGAGCTGTGAGCGCCCTCGCGCGGGATTCCGTCCGCGCGGAACGGACCTCGCGCTGACCACCCGCCTGCGGCGGCCGAGACGTCGGCAGGGGCCGAGGTGACCAGGCCGACCGAAGTCGTCGGCGACGCCGCGTGCCGGGGCGCGGTCGCGCTCGTCTGGACGGCCGGTGCGCTCCGCGACGCCGCGCCTGCCCCCGCAGGCGGTCGCGAGGTCGGTCCGGGTCGCTGGCGCTCATCGTCGCGATCGTCGTCCTCGTCGGCCCCGGGACCCGGCGGAATCGCGTGGTCGGAGGCCCGTGAGTCCGGGTCCGGGCTCGTCGCGCTGGTCCCTTCGACCGCTCGCGCGGTGTGGGCGCGGCTGTCGCTCGGCACCATGTGGAGCTTCGCGCCGACGCTTCAGGGCGATCGCCGGCTCCGTACCCCGGGGCCGTACGCCGTGACGCGCCATCGCATCCGCGCGGCCCTGCTCGGCACGACACGGACGAGCGGCCTCTTCGCCCTGTGCCGGCGCGACGCGGCCGGCTCGTCGACGCCTGCGCCGGTTCGCTTCGCTGAGAGGCGAGGGTCATGCGCGTCCCGGCCCCGAGCTCGCATGTCTATACAGATCATAGTATGTTCATGCCATGAGGGCGGCCGTCGTCGGGGCGTCGGGGTATCTCGGTGCCGAGCTGCTGCGACTGTTGTCGTCGCATCCCGATCTCGAGGTCGTCGCGGCCCAGGCCGAGGCGTCGGCCGGGACGGCGATCGGCGAACTCTTCCCGGGCCTCGGCGGGCGCTACGCGGGTCTGACGACGAAGCCGACCGACCCGGCGGCGTGCGCGGGCTGTGACGTCGCCTTCGTCGCCGTGCCCGCTGGGCGCTCGCAGGCGATCGTGCCGGGGCTCATGGAGGTGGTTCCGCTCGTCGTCGACCTCGGCGCGGACTTCCGCCTGAAGGACCCTGCGGCCTACGGACGCTGGTACGGCTTCGTCCACACCGCGCCTGAACTCCTCGGGCTCGCGGTCTACGGCCTGCCGGAGCTCACCCGCGCCGCGCTCGCCGGGGCGCGGCTCGTCGCCGCACCCGGCTGCTACGTGACGGCCGCGGCGCTCGCGCTCGCGCCGCTCGTCGCCGCCGGCCTCGTCGAGTCGCGCGGGCTGATCGTCGACGCGGCGAGCGGCACCTCGGGGGCGGGGCGACAGCCCTCGGCGACGACGCACCACGCCACGGTGAACGAGAACTTCGTCGCCTACGGCCTGCTCGACCACCGCCACACGCCGGAGATGGAGCAGGTGATCGGGGCCGAGGTGCTCTTCACGCCGCACCTCGCGCCGATGACGCGGGGCATCCTCGCCACCTGCTACGCGCGATCGACGCAGCTCCTCTCGACCGACGCGCTCCTCGAGGTGCTCGCCGAGCGTTACGCCGGCGAGCCGTTCGTCGAGGTCGTCCGGCACTCGGTGTCGACGCGGGAGACCTACGCCTCGAACGTGGCGCGCCTCACCGCACGCGGCGATGCCCGCACCGGCCACGTCATCGTGCTCGCCGCGCTCGACAACCTCACCAAGGGCGGCGCCGGTCAGGCGATCCAGGCGGCGAACGTCGCGCTCGGCCTCGACGAGACGGCGGGCCTGCCCCGGGTGGCGGTGACACCGTGAGCGTGACCCGGCCTGCCGGCTTTCTCGCCGCGGGGATGGCGAGCGGGGTCAAACCCGGCGGCGCGGCCGACCTCGCGCTCGTCGCCGCGGCGTCCGGCGCGGTTGCGGCGGCGGCGACCTTCACGTCGAACAAGGCGTGCGCCGCCCCGGTGACGGTCAGCCGGCGGCACCTCGCGGCGACGCGGGGCCACGCTGCGGCGATCGTGCTCAACAGCGGCTGTGCGAACGCCGCGACCGGCGCCGCAGGCCTCGCGGCCGCCGAGCAGATGGCCGCCGCCGTCGCCCGGCCGCTCGGCGCCGCCGCCGTCGAGGTCCTCGTCTGCTCGACCGGCCTGATCGGCTACCCGCTGCCGATCGACGTCATCGCCGCCGCCGCCCCGGCGCTCGTGGCGCGCCGCGGTGGCTCCGTCGCCGACGCCACCGCGGCGGCCACGGCGATCCTCACGACCGACACGCACCCCAAGCAGGTGACCCGGGAGGGAGCGACGTTCCGCGTCGGGGGGATGGCCAAGGGTGCCGGGATGATCGCGCCGCGGATGGCGACGATGCTCGCCGTGCTGACGACCGACGCGGCCGCCACGCCCGAGGTGCTCGACGCGGCGCTTCGCCGCGTGGTCGACCGTTCCTTCAACGCGCTCATCGTCGACGGCTGCACCTCGACGAACGACACCGTCGTGCTGCTGGCGAGCGGCAAGGCGGGACGGGCCGACGCCGCGGAGCTCGCCGCGACGCTCGCCGACGCCTGCGCCGACCTCGCCCATCAGCTCGCCGAGGACTCCGAGGGCGCGACGAGGGTGGCGGAGATCCGGGTTCTCGGCGCCGCCAGCGAAGCTGACGCGCGGCTCGCGGCGCGCGCCGTCGCCGGCAGCCTGCTCGTCAAGGTCTCGCTCTTCGGCGCCGACCCGTACTGGGGCCGGATCGTGAGCGAGCTCGGCGCTTCGGGGGCGGCCTTCGAGCCGGACCGCGTGCGCGTCGCCTACGGCGCGACGACGGTCGTCGAGGCCGGCGTCGGCGTCGCGCACGACCGGGCCGCCGTGGCGACCCACCTCGCGGGCCGCGACGTCGAGATCTCCTGCGACCTCGGCCTCGGCGACGGCACGGCAGCGGTGTTGACGACGGATCTCGGGCACGGCTACATCGACGAGAACATGGCGACGTCATGAGTGCCACGCTGGATCACGCCGCCGCGACGACGGCGTCGACGCTCGCCGAGGCGATCCCGTACATCAGGCGGTTCTCGGGCGCGGTCATCGTCGTCAAGTTCGGCGGCAGCACCCTCCGGCCGGACGACCCCGACGAGCCGTCGGTCCTCGACCAGTTCGCGCAGGACGTGGTCCTGATGCGCAGCGTCGGCATGCTCCCCGTCGTCGTGCACGGGGGCGGCCCGCAGATCGGCGCGTTGATGGAGCGGCTCGGCAAGACGCCGGAGTTCCGCGACGGACAGCGGGTCACTGACGCCGAGACCCTCGAGATCGCGCGCATGGTGCTCGTCGGCAAGGTGAACCGCGAGATCGTCGGCGCCCTCAACGTGCACGCCCCCGTCGCCGTCGGGCTGTCGGGCGAGGACGGGGGGTTCATCACCGCCGTCGAGCGCGATCCCTCGCTCGGCTACGTCGGCGACGTCGAGTCGGTCGACCCGGTGCTGCTACGCCACCTGCTGGCGGAGGGCCTCGTCCCGGTGGTCGCGACCATCGCCCCCGACGCGAGCGGCCAGGCCTACAACATCAACGCCGACGCCGTCGCGGGCGCCATCGCCGAATCGCTCGGCGCGCGCCGCCTCATCTTCCTCACCGACGTGAGCGGTGTGCGCAGCCGGGCCGAGGACCCGTCGACCGTGTTGTCGACGACCACCGCCGACGCCCTCGAGGCGCTCGTCGAGCGGGGCGGCATCGTAGGGGGCATGATCCCGAAGGCGCGCGCCTGTGCCCGCGCGGTGCGGCACGGCGTCGAGGCCGGTCACATCCTCGACGGCCGGATCGAGCACGCGCTGTTGCTGGAACTCTTCACCGAATCCGGCGTCGGCACGATGGTGGTGGGGTCGTGACGCACCTCATGCCGACCTACCGGGAACCGACCGTGCGGTTCGTCTCCGGGCACGGTTGTCGGCTCGTCGACGACGCGGGGCGCTCGTACCTTGACTTCCTCTCGGGCCTCGGGGTCACCTCGCTCGGCCACGCCGACCCGGTCGTCGGCGCCGCGGTCTCGGCCCAGGCAGCCCGGTTGCTCCACGTCTCGAACATCTTCGGCAACGAGTTCAACGAAGAGGTGGCGGCCCGGCTCGATTGGCTGGTCGGCGACGGGAGCCCGCTCGGCGGCCAGGTGTTCTTCGCCAACTCGGGGGCGGAGGCGAACGAGTGCGCGATCAAGCTCGCGCGTCGCTACGGGGGGCGCGGCCGCCACGGGGTCGTGTCCGCCTTCGGGTCCTTCCACGGGCGGACGCTCGCGACGCTGCACGCGACGGGACAGCCCGCCAAGCACGAGGCGTTCCTGCCGTTGCCGGAGGGATTCAGTCACATCCCCTACGGCGACCCAGCGGCGCTGCGGGCGATCGATCCCGGAAGCGTCGCCGCCGTGCTCCTCGAGCCGATCCTCGGCGAGTCCGGCGTCGTGCCGCCACCGCGGGGCTACCTCGCCGCGGCGCGGGCGATCTGTGACGAGCTCAGGCTGCTCTTGATCGTCGACGAGATCCAGACCGGGCTCGGCCGCACGGGGCGGTGGTTCGCCTTCCAGCACGAGGGAATCGTGCCGGACATCGTGACGATCGCCAAGGCCCTCGGCAACGGCGTGCCCGTCGGCGCCTGCTGGGCGCGCGCCGAGGTCGCCCGGGCGTTCCGACCGGGGGACCACGGCTCGACCTTCGGTGGACAGCCGCTCGCGATGGCCGCGGCCCGGGCGACGCTCGCGCGACTCGTCGCGATCGACGCCCCCGCCATCGCGGTGGAGCTCGGCGGGCGGCTCGAGACGACGCTCAGGAGGATCGACGGCGTCGCGGCGGTGCGCGGCTCGGGGTTCTTGCTGGGGGTCGTGCTCGAGGACGGCATCGACTCGCGGGCCGTCTTCACCGAGGCGCTGCGTGCCGGGCTCGTCGTCAACGCACCGGTGCCCGGCGTGATCCGTCTCATGCCGCCTTTCGTCGTCTCGGCGGAGGACTGCGACGAGGCGGCCGGGTTGCTCGCCGTGGCGATCGCGCGGGCACGAGCGGGGGGTCGCAAGAGGGGAGAGGAAGGCTCGAGGTCGTGACGCGCAACGTGCTGGTCGTCTCGGATCTGTCGCCGGCGGAGATCGCGACCGTGTTGGATCTTTCCGAGCGTCCGCGTCTGCCGCGAGCCCTCGAGGGGCGTGGGGTCGCGCTCGTCTTCGAGTTCCCCTCGGCCCGGACCCGCAACGCCGCCGAGATGGCCGTCGTCGACCTCGGCGGCCACCCGGTGACGATCCGGGGCGAGGAGATCGGGTTCGACGTGCGCGAGTCGGTCGAGGACGTGGCGCGCACCCTCGCCTGCTACCACGCGCTCATCGCCGCCCGTGTCGCCGATCACCGGACACTCGGGCGCGCCGTGACCGCGCTCGCGGGGGCGGGAGCGGAGGTCCCCGTCGTCAATCTGCTTTCCGACCGGGCGCATCCCACCCAGGCGCTCGGCGATCTGCTCACGATCCGGCAGTGCCTCGGAGCACTCGAAGGCAAGAAGGTCGCCTTCATCGGCGACGCCAACAACGTCTGCCGCTCGCTCACCGCCGCCTGCGTCGCCCTCGGCGCGGCGGTCACGGTCGCGTCGCCGCCCGGCTACCAGTGCGACCGGGAATTCGTCGAGGCGGCGCGCGCCGAGGGTGGCGTCGTCGAGATCACCGACGACCCCGTCGAGGCGGTCGGCGGCGCCGACGTCGTCTACACCGACGTGTGGGTGTCGATGGCCGACAAGGCGGAGGCGGCGGCGAAACGGGCCGCGTTCGCCGGCTTCGCGGTCGACGCAGCGCTCGTCGCCCGGGCGGCCCCGGGGGCGATCGTGTTGCACTGCCTGCCCGCCCACCGCGGCGAGGAGATCTCGGTCGATGTGCTCGAAGGACCGCGCAGCCGGGTCTGGTTGCAGGCGGCGAATCGCAGGCACGCGATGCGCGGGCTCTTCTCGTTCCTCGTCCAGTCGGCCGGCGGATCGGCCCGATGAGCCGCGTGGCGAAGGGCCGCCGCCAGCACCTCATCGCGCGCCTGCTCGCCGACAACGCGGTCACGAGCCAGTCCCAGCTCGTGGGGCTGCTCGTCGAGGAGGGCGTCGACGCGACCCAGGCGACGATCTCGCGTGATCTCGAGGAGCTGGGCGCGCTGAAGGTGCGCATGCCCGGTGTCGACCACCCGGTCTACGCCGTCGCCGAGCTGCCGCAGGCCCAGCAGACGCCGATCGAGCACCTCCGGCGGGTGCTCGGCGAGTGGGTCGTCGAGATCTCCTCCTCGGCGAACCTCGTCGTCGTGCGAACGCCACCGGGTTCGGCCCACGTCGTCGCCTCGGCGCTCGATCGCTCCCGCCTGGACGGCGTGGTCGGTACCGTGGCGGGAGACGACACCGTCCTCGTCGTCGCCGACGAGGACGCCGGGGGAGCGGCCCTCGCCGGCCTGATCGGCCGGCTCGCCGGGCGTTCGCAGTCGAGTGCATCGCAAGGACCGGCAGTGCCGGAGGAAGAGGGCGAAAGGTGAAGACACGGGTGGTGCTCGCCTATTCGGGTGGGCTCGACACGTCGGCTGCGGTGCACTGGCTCGGGACCGAACGCGGCTACGAGGTCGTGGCGGTTGCCGTCGACGTCGGCCAGGGCGGGGATTTCGAGACGATCCGCCAGCGCGCCCTCGGGGCGGGGGCGGTCGAGGCGGTCGTCATCGACGCCCGTGCCGAGTTCGCCGAGGACTACGCGCTGCCGGCCCTGCAGGCGAACGCGCTCTACGAGGGTCGGTACCCGCTCGTGTCGGCGCTCTCGCGCCCGGTCATCGTGTGGCACCTCGTCGCGCAGGCGCGCCGCCACGGCGCCACCGTGGTCGCTCACGGCTGCACCGGCAAAGGCAACGACCAGGTGCGTTTCGAGGTGGGGACGCGGGCCTTGGCGCCGGAGCTCGAGATCGTGGCCCCGGCGCGCGAATGGAAGATGACCCGCGAAGAGACCGTCGACTACGCCCGGCGCCATGACATCCCCGTCGAGGCGAGCAAGGAGAAGATCTACTCGATCGACGAGAACCTCTGGGGCCGCGCCATCGAGTGCGGGGCGATCGAGGATCCGTGGGTCGCGCCGGTCGAGGACATGTTCACCCTCACCGTGCCGAAGTCGACCGAGCCGGTCGAGGTGACGATCGGCTTCACGTCGGGAGTGCCGGTCTCTCTCGACGGGAAGCTCCTGCCGCTCGTCGAGCTCATCGACAAGCTCGGCCGGATCGCCGGGGACTCGGGGTTCGGACGCATCGACATGGTGGAGAACCGCCGGGTCGGGATCAAGAGCCGGGAGATCTACGAGTGCCCGGCGTCGCTCGCGCTCGTGTTCGCGCACGCCGACCTCGAGGGCCTGACCCTCGAGCGCGACCTTTCCCACGAAAAGGCGCGGCTCGAGCCGCGTTTCGCGGAGCTCGTCTACGACGGGATGTGGTTCTCTCCTCTGCGCGAGGCCCTCTCGGCGTTCGTCGCCTCGACCCAGCGCCACGTCACGGGCGAGGTCCGGCTGCGGTTTGCGCCCGGGGGCCACGTCGCCGTCGTCGGCCGGCGCAGCCGGGTCGGTCTGTACGACTACGGGCTCGCCACCTACGATGCCGCCGACGCCTTCCGCCACGAGGACGCCGAGGGCTTCATCCGCATCTACGGTTTAGGCATCAAGACCTGGGCGAGCCGACAGGCTGCGGCGGACGCCGGGGAGGGCTGACCGTGACGCTCTGGTCGAAACGGATGAAGACGCCGCCCGCCCAGGCGATGATGGCGTTCACCGAGAGCATCTCGTTCGACCGGGAGCTTTGGCGCGACGACCTCGACGGTTCGGTCGCGCACGTGCGGGGTCTCGGACACACGGGCGTCCTCGACGACGTCGACGTGGCCAAGTTGCTCGCGGCGCTCGACCAGGTTCGGGCGGAGTTCTCCTCCGGACGGTTCGAGTTCGCCGCGGGTGACGAGGACATCCACACGGCGATCGAACGGCGCGTCACCGAGCTCGCCGGCGAGGCCGGTGCCAAGCTCCACACGGCGAGGAGCCGCAACGACGAGGTGGCGACCGCCCTGCGGCTGTACACGCGTCGGCGGATCGACGAGGTCGCCGGTTTGCTGCTCGATCTGTGCGAGACCCTCCGCGGACGTGCTGCCCGCGCCGAGGGGGTCGCGCTCCCGGGGTACACCCACCTCCAGCGGGCCCAGCCCGTGGCGCTCACCAGCCAACTGCTCGCGCACGGCTGGGCGCTCACCCGTGACGTCGACCGGCTGATCGACACCCGGCGTCGGCTCGACGTGTCACCGCTCGGCGCCGGCGCGCTCGCCGGCTCCTCGCTGCTCCTCGACCCCGACTGGGTCGCCGGCGAGCTCGGTTTTGCCGGGCGCTTCGAGAACTCGCTCGACGCCGTCGCCGACCGCGACTTCGTCGCCGAGACGCTTTTCGACCTCGCCCTCGTCGGCGTGCACCTCTCCCGCCTCGGTGAGGAGTTCGTCGTTTTCTCGACGATCGAGTTCGGCTTCTACCGGCTCGACGATGCCTGGTCGACGGGGAGCTCGATGCTGCCCCAGAAGAAGAACCCCGACATCGCCGAGCTCGCGCGGGCCAAGGCCGGCCGGCTGATCGGCCACCTTGCGGGGTTCCTCGCGACCCTGAAGGGCTTGCCTTTCGCCTACAACCGTGACCTGCAGGAGGACAAGGAGCCGCTCTTCGACGCGTTCGAACAGGTCGCCCGCGCCCTGCGCGCCGTACGCGGGCTCGTCGACACGGTCCAGTTCGACGAGGAGGCGATGGGCAGGGCCGCCGCCGATCCGGCGCTGTTCGCCGTCGACCTCGCCGAGTGGCTGGTCGAGCGGGGGATGCCGTTCCGCCGCGCCCACGGGCTCGTCGGGAAACTCGTGCGCCGCTCGCTCGAGGAATCCAAGTCGCTCGCCGAGCTGGTCCTCGCCGAGCCCGCGCTCGGGAGGAACGCCGTGCCGGTTGTCACGCCGGAGGTAGGCGCCACGACCTGGCCGAAGGCGGGCCCCGCCGGGCGCGGCGACGTCACGGATCAACTCGGGCGCTTCGCCGACCGGCTGCGGGCTGACCGGACGCGCCTCGAGGAGATCAGCCGGCCGAGCCGCTGACCGGTGGCCGAGCCGCGCCGGTTGACCAGGGAGTTCTTCGCGCGCGATTCAGTTCTCGTCGCACCGGAGCTGCTCAACCTCGTCCTCGTCGGGCGGGGCGCCGCCGGGCGCATCGTCGAGGTCGAGGCCTACGGGGGCGAACTCGACGCCGCGAGCCACGCCTTTCGCGGCCGGACGCCGCGCAACGCGACGATGTTCGGCCCGCCCGGGCACCTCTACGTCTACTTCACCTACGGGATGCACCACTGCGCCAACGTCGTCTGCGCCGAGGTGGGTGTCGCCCGCGCCGTGCTCATCAGGGCACTCGCGCCCCTCGCGGGTCTCGCCGCGATGCGGCGGCGGCGCGGTGGGCGCGGCGGGGACGCCGAGCTCTGCTCGGGGCCGGCCAGGTTGTGCCAGGCGCTCGGCATCGATCGCGCCGACGACGGCGCGGACCTCGTCACCGGGGATGCGGGCCCTGCCCTCCTCGACGACGGGACCCCGCCCCCACGCGATCCGTGGTGCGGGAGCCGGGTCGGGCTCTCGGCGCGGGTCGGCGAGGCGGTGCTCCTTCCCTGGCGCTTCGCCGTGCCGGGCGATCC
>CAWDKZ010000003.1:0-5997 GCA_963803025.1 uncultured Acidimicrobiaceae bacterium | reverse complement strand
CGACGGAGCTCGCGCACAAGGCTCCTTCGACTCGCCGGTGCCGCGAGCACGACACTCCTCCTCGTCTCGACGCTCGTTCTCGCCTTCCCGACGACGGCGTTCGCCGACGTCTCGGTGACCGCTGAGGCACCGCCGGGAGCCGACGGACTCCAGGACCTCTTGAACTGGACCCTCTACGCCGGCGCGATGGCCTGTGCCGCGACCGCGATGTACGGCTTCGCCAAGATGGGCCTCTCGCACTCCCAGCAGAGCTACCAGGGCGCCAACCACGGCAAGGCCGTCGCCCTCCTCGGCCTCGTCGGCGCGCTCGGCCTCGGGCTGACGCCGACCCTCGTCAACGCCCTGACGGCGATCCACTGATGCGGGTTCTCGCGTTTCTGGGGATCAGCCTCAACCCGCTGACGCTCGCCAAGGACATCGCCGACGCCTTCTTCTCGGCGCTGCTCTCGCTCTTCGGCACCGGGGCGAGCTCGCTCGTCACGGCGCTCTTGGGCTTCGTGAAGACGACGAGCGACCCGGTCTTCTCCGGCGGGTGGTGGTCCTCCTCCGGCCAGGCGGTCTTCGAACGCGTCCTCGCCGTCTCGGCCTCGGTGATGGCGCTCGCCTTCATGCTGGCGATCATCACGGCGCTCCTCTCGGCGGACCACTCGCTCCTCGCCCGGGCCGCGCTCCGCCTCCCCGTCGCGGTGCTCGAGATGGCGCTCCTCGTCACCGTCACCGCCGCCCTCGTCTCGGCGAGCGACGAGGTCTCGGCGACGATCGCCCGGGGCGCGACGGGGACGCTCTCCGCCTTCGTCGCCGTGGCGATGTCCGGCGCGATCGGCGCGACCGGGATCGTCGGGCTCGCCACCGGGGCGCTCATCGTCATCGCCGCGCTCTGCGTTTGGGCGGAGCTGCTGTGTCGCAGCGCCCTCATCTACGTCGCGGTGATGGCGGGGCCGCTCATCTTCGCCGCCTCGGTCCACCCGTCCGTGCGCGGTCTGCGACGTCGCTACGTCGAGGGGGGACTCGCCCTCATCCTCTCCAAGGTGGTCATCGCCCTCGCCTTCGCGACGGGCTCGGCGATGCTGTCGGGCCTCGGCAGCTCCGCGAGCTTCTCGGCCGCGGTGGGCGCGCTGATGGAGGCGCTGACGATCCTCGTCGTCGCCGCCTTCGCGCCCTTCATCCTTTTGCGCCTGCTCATCGGCGCCGAGACGATCCTCGTCGCCGAGGGCCTCGAGCGCCGCCCGGCGCGCGCGGCGGTGCACGGCGCGCAGCTCGCCGTCACCGCGGGCGGCTTCGCCGGCATGGTCCGGGGCCTCGGCCGCTTCGGCGGCACGCCGCCCGGCGGGGCGCCCCCGGGTGGTGGTCACCCGGGTGGCGGTCCGGCCGGGCCACGCGGGCCGGAGGTGATGGGCGGCGGAGCGGGCGCCGCGCCCCGTCCGCCCCGACCGGGCGGGGCACCGTCTCCCGCCCGGGGTGGCCCAGAAAGCGGCGCCCCGGCATCGCATCCCGCGAGTCCGCCGCGGGCGACGTCGACACCGGCGGCTCACTCCCCCGCGTCGGGCGCACCGTTCCCGGGGACGGCACCGCGATCCCCCTCCGGCCCCAGACCCTCTCCTCGCGCAAGTCGCCCGCTCGGGGGCCCCGATGAGTGACGCGACGATGCCGACACGCCACTACCGCCTCACCCGTCCCGACGGGCTCGGCTTCTTCCACCGGCGGTCGGCACCGCAGTTCGCGATCTGTTGCGCCGGCACGGCCTGCATGCTCGCCTCGGTCGTCGTCGGCGCCGCCGGCCCGGGCGGGAGGATGTGCCTGGGACTCGTCGGCACGCTGGTCGTCGTCGTCGGCGCCGGGCGCACGCCGACCGGCGAGGACCTCGTCGAGCTGATCGCGCCGCTCGCGCGTTTCTGCTCGCGCCGTGCGCGCCACGCCGATCGCTACTCCGCCGCGCTCGTCCCGTGGCGCGGACCGGAACTCCCGCCGCTTTTCGCCGGCATCTCCCTCGTCGACGCCGATCCCAAGCGCCTCGGCCGGGCGGGGACACGGATCGGGGTCGTCTTTGACCGAGCCGACGGCTCGGTCTCCGTCGTGCTGCGCGTCCACGGCGAGGGGTTCCTGCTCGCGGACTCCGCCGAGAAGGACGCCCGGGTCGACGCCTTCGGCGATGCCCTCGCCAGCCTGTGCCGGGAGGACGGCGCCGTCGCCCGCGTCGCCTGGTCGCAGTTCACGGCGCCCGCTTCCATCGAGGAGCACTACGCCTACCTCGACCAGACGGCGAAGACCGAGCCCGACGAGGCGATGCGCAACGCCTATCTCACGCTGCTCGCGACGACCGGCGAGTCGGCGGTGCGCACCGAGGTGCTCGTTGTCATCAGCGTCGGACTCGACCGGGTCCGCGCGACAGCCCAGCACGGCGGTGACCGTTTGCGCGCCGCCGTCGACCGACTGCTCGACGAGTCCCAGCTCTTCTCGACCGAGCTCGTGCGCGCGGGCCTCTCCCCCGTCGGGCCCCTGCCCGCCGGTGCCGTCGCCCGGGCGGTGCGGGATCGGCTCGACCCGGACGCGATGTTCCGCCTGGAACGACGGGGGCGCTCGCTCGCCGAGACTGCCGGGCTCGTCACGCCCGCCAACGGCTTCCCGCTCGTGATCGAGGAGCACCGCGCCTCCGTCCGCACCGACGAGACCTGGCACCGCCTCTTCCGGGTCGCGGAGTGGCCCCGAGACCGCGGTGCGCGCCGACTGGCTGGCGTCGTTCCTCTGCGAGGGTCGCGTCACCCGGAGCTTCACCGTCGTCTTTTCCCCGCAGTCGCGCCGCCTGGCCCGCCGCCAGGCCTCCGCTGTGGCGACGCGGGTCGGGGCGACGATCGAGGAGCGCGCCACGCACGGCAAGCGGGTCGGCGCCGAGGAGCGGCGCGCCCAGGAGGCGGCGGAGGCGCTCGACGAGGAGCTCGAGGCCGGGGCCGGCATGGAGCTCCTCGTCGGGCTCGTCGACGTCACCGCGCCGAGCGAGGAGTGGCTGCAGGGCGAGTGCGACCGGACTTTGCAGGCGGCGGCGAACGTCGGCGTGGAGCTGCGGCCCGTCGCCTTCCGTCAGGGCGAGGCGCTCGTCTGCTCGCTGCCGCTCGGCCGCCTCGTCGCCGGACGGGCCCGATGACAACGCCTGTGGTCCAGAGACGCGCGCCACGGGGCTTCGACTGCGACGTGGGCTGCAACGAGGCGCGGCCGCGCCTTTTGCGCCTGCCGCTGCAGCGGATGACGACGGCGCAGTGCTCGGCCCTCTACCCCTTCCAGGCCGAGGCGGGCCTCGGGCCACGCGGCGTGCTCGTCGGCACGACCTGGCCGAGCGGCGCCGGCTGGTTCTTCGACCCCTTCGCCCTTTACGCCGACGGTCAGCTCGACAACCCGAACATGATGATCTTCGGCGAGCCGGGATCGGGGAAGTCCGCGGCGGTCAAGTGCCTGATCGCCCGCCACGTCGGGCTCCTCGGGCGCGGCGGCGTCGGGCGCCAGGCCTTCGTCGTCGACCCGAAGAAGGAGTACGCCGCCCTCGCCGAGGCGCTCGGGATGACCCGCCTCGAGCTCCGCCCCGGGGGAGGCCACGCCGTGAACCCGCTCGGACGACCTCCCGGCTCGGCGGAGACGCCCGCCGCGACGCTCGTCCGCCGCTCCCGCCTCGTCACCGCGCTCCTCTCCTCGGTCGCCGGGCACGCGCTCAGCCGCGAGGAGGACGCCATCCTCGGCTGGGCGCTCGAGGCGCTCACCTACGCCGAACACTCGGATACCGCCTCCCTTGTCGACCTCGCCCGCCTGCTCGAGGCGCCGTCGGTCGAGATGGCGACACGCGCCGGCGTCGGCTTGGCCGAGCTGACCCGGGCGGCGCGGCCCCTCTGGATGCTCGCCGACAAGCTCGTCCGGCGCGACTTCGCCGGCATGTTCGACGGCACCGCCTCGCTCGGTGAGCTCGCGGCCTCGGGAACCGGCATCGTCCTCGACGTCTCGGCCGTGTTCTCGGACAAGGAGATCCTCCGTCTCGTCATGCTCGCCGCGATCTCCGTCTTGCAGGCCTGCTACCTCGTCGGCGACGCGACCGACGAGTGGGCCGTGCCGCGCCGCTTCCTCGTCGTCGACGAGTGCTGGTCGATGCTCGGCTCGGAGGAGGCGGCGCGCTTTTTGCAGGAGAACTGGAAGCTCGCCCGGGCCCGTGGCGTGGCCAACGTCGCGGTCTGCCACCGCGTCACCGACCTCGGCGCGCAGGCCGACTCCGGCTCCGCCGTCGCGAAGATCGCCGACGGCCTCGTCGCCGACGCGCAGACCCAGGTCTGCTTCCGCACCTCCGCGCACGTGCTTTCGGCGACGAAGGCGACCCTCGGGCTTTCCGACGCGGAGGCGGAGGCCCTGCCGCGGCTCCCCAAGGCGACGGCGCTCTGGCGCGTCCGGGGGCGTTCGGCCTTCGTCCACCACGTCCGCTCCCCCTACGAGGAGAGCTTCACCGACACCGACGCCCGGCTCGCCGGATGAGCGCACCAATCCGTACCGGTTCTTCGCTCCCGTTGGCCGACGGGGAGCTCGCGCTCGGGGCCGGGCTCGTTCTTTTCGCTCTCGCCGTGGTCTCCGCCGACGTCGCCGGAGCCCTCGTCGATCACACCCATCTTGTCGGCTTTGCGGCCGCGACGCGCTTTCTCGTCGCTGCGCTCCGCGTCCCGGGATCGCCGAGCCGCGCCTGGTCTGGCGGTCGTCACGCGGTCCTCTCGCGCGGCTCCGCGCTCGAGTTCTGGGGATTGACCGCGGCGCTCCTCGCCCCGCTGGCCGCCGTCATCCTCGCGATCTACCTCCGCTTCGCCCGTCATCGGCGAGGCGACGAGGCGGGGTTCGCCAGCCGAGCCGAACTCCGACAGAGCGCGAGCGTCGGCGCCGCGCGGCGTGCCGCGCGGGTGACGAGGCCGTCGCTCGACGCGAGGCACGCGCCGGCGTCGGCCGCCGGCTATCCGCTCGGTCGGTCGACGACGACGGCGCGACATCGGGGCGTCGCGCTCGTCGCGTCCTGGGAACACTCGCTCGAACTCGTCGCGCCGCCGGGGGCGGGCAAGACCCTGCGCGTCCTTTCGCCGATCCTCCGCCAGCACCCCGGGCCGGCGCTCGCGACCTCGACGAAGCCCGACCTCTACGAGATCTCGGTCGGCTGCCGGCGACGGATCGGTCCCGTCTTCGCCCTCGACCCGGACCGGCTCTGTCCCGCCGCGCCGCCGTTGCGCTGGTCGCCGGTCGCGGGATGCGACGACTCCCGGGTGGCCGAACGCCGGGCCGCGGCCCTCGTCGCGGCGGTCGGCGACGGATCGGACGTCCGCAGCGGCGGCTTCTTCCGGCGCTCGGCCGCCGCGGTCCTCACCGCCTACCTGCACGCCGCGGCGCTCGAGGGCGCGACGATGCGCGCGGTCGTCACCTGGAGCATGCGTCCCAACGACCCGGCGCCGCTGCGCGCCCTCGCCAGGGCAGGCGACGCGACGATCGACTGGGGGGCGCGGCTGTACGCCCACACCTCCGGTGCCGAGGAGACGACCTCGGGCGTGATGCGCACCGTCGACCTCGCGCTCTCGTGCTTCTCGGATCCCGACGTCCTCGCCCAGGTCTCGGTGACAAAGGACAACGCCTTCGACTTCGAGGCGTTCTTCGATGCGTGCGGCACCGTCTTCGCTTTGGGCAAGGACCGCGGCCCGGTCGGCGGGACCGGCCCCCTCGTCACGGCGTTCTGCGACGAGCTCCTCGTCTCGGCCGATCGGCGCGCCGCCAGGATGCCGGCACGTCGCCTCGACCCCCCGCTTCTCGCCTGCCTCGACGAGGCACCCTCGATCGCCCCGCTGCCGGGACTGCCGACGTTGCTCGCCGACGGCCGCGGTCGGGGGATCGTCACCCTCGTCGCGATGCAGTCCTTCTCCCAGGCCGTCGCACGCTGGGGGGAGGCCGGCGCGGCGACGATCCGCAACGCCGCCTCGATCCTCGCCGTCTTCGGCGGTC
>CAWDKZ010000002.1:0-7882 GCA_963803025.1 uncultured Acidimicrobiaceae bacterium | reverse complement strand
TCTGGTAAGCCGCTGGCACGGGAATAGCTCGACCCAGAGCGCGGTTGGGACTACGCGGCGAGGCGGAGTCGAAATCGGAAGAGAGCCATGCGGATCGGGTTGATCGGAGTAGGCAACATCGGGTCGACGCTCGCTTCGCACTTCGTGCGGGTCGGTCACGACGTCGCGGTCAGCAACTCCCGTGGACCCGAAACGCTCGAAGCGCTCGTGCGTCGACTCGGTGAGCGCGCCCAGGCGATGACGGCTGCGGATGCCGCTCGCTTCGGCGAGATCGACGTGGTTTCGGTGCCCTTCGGCAAGTACCGGACCGTTCCGGTCGACGGGTTCGACGACAAGGCCGTGATCGACACGAACAACTACTACCCGGGCCGCGATGGCCAGTTCCGTGAACTCGACGAAGACCGGACGACGTCGAGCGAGATGCTGGCTGCGCACCTGCCGCACGCGCACATCGTGAAGGCGTTCAACGCGATCTACTGGGAGCATCTGCGGGACGGCGCCCGTCCCGCGGGCGCGCTCGACCGGATCGCGATCCCGATCTCAGGCGACGACGAGGACGCCAAGAGCCTTGTTGCGAACCTGATTGACGAGATCGGCTTCGACCCGGTTGACCTGGGGTCCCTTGCCGTCGGCGGGCGCAAGCACCAGCCAGGGTGTCGGCTGTACGCGGCGGACCTCTCGGCCGAGGAGATGCGCCGGCTGGCGAGCGTGTGACGAGCGCGGCCGTTGGCGTACGCCGCGACGTCCGTAGCGTTCGGGTCCGGGCGTGCAAGAGAAGTCCCGCGGCGTATCGCCTGGTGAGCAGCCAGGGCGGTGCCGTCGCGCGGTTTGATCGGCGGCCGGGGCGTGCAGGCGAGCAAGGACGGCATGGCTCAGGTGTGCGAGTCGCCCGGGCCGGGCCTCCGGGGTGCTCACTCCGTGGGATGTGCCGCCTGATCTCACGAGGATCCGCCGGACCCTCGTCAGCTAAGGCGCACGAGGTAGGTGCGCCCCATCACCTCGGCGATTGCCGCCGGGTGGGTGCCGCCGAGCAGGCGCTGGGCGTCCGGTAGCGGGACGCCGTTCGTTTCTGCGCCGTCGGCCGCATCGACCCGAACCACCTTCGCAGACGGGCAGACGTAGCCGGAACAGGCCGACTCGATCGCGAGAACGCCGCCCGCGGTGCCGAGGACGGCGGACGTGTTCACGGCGAGACGGCTCGAATGGAGCACGGCGAGCGTGTTCGCGCTGAACTCGTCGACGTAGGGCAAGCCGGCACCTTTCATCGCGAAGACGGCCAGATAGCCGGGACCGAGCGCGAGGGGAGCGTCAGAGTCCGTCGTGGGCGCGGAGAGCTCGCGCCCGCCGTTCGCCGTCGCACGGACGAGGTGGTTCTTCGTCCCGACAACCGTCTCGTAGTAGAGCCCGGCGGGGCTGGCGGCCATGTCATCCGGGTAGGCGTGGTCGTCGACGATCTTGGCGGAGGAGGTGCTCGGCGAGATGGCGACGACCGTTGCGTACTCGAACCCGCTCTCGTCCGTCGCCCAGTCGGACCACGACCAGAGCACACCGGAAGACGGGAACAGTCCGGCCGATGTCGGTTTCATGGCAGCGTGTGGCAGCGTCCAGGACTTCCGCAACGCGACGCGCGGCACGGCGTACTCGGTGACCCGGACTCCGACCTGCACGTAGAGGTCGCCGTTCGTGGCCGCGAGCGCCAGGACCGGTCCCGCCGTGTCCAGCACCACGAGCGGCTTCTCGTTGCCCCGGATCGCCTGGACGACCGAGCCGGCCGCGAAGTAGACGGTGTCGTCCGGGGCTTCGGCGAAGACCATTCCGTCGAGCACAGCCTGCGGGTATGCGCCGAGGTCGATTCTCGCCGTCACCTTCAGCTGTCCGGCGGGACCGCGATCGATGGCGACGGGATCGGTCCGCCCCGCCGGCCGCGTCGTGGCGCCGGCGAGCGACGCAGCTACGAGGGCGCCGGCGACGCCAAGGGCGCCGAGCCGAATCCGTCTGTTGAGGAGTCCCCTCACCGTCGTTGCTCCCTTCGGTCGCGTTCGGTGCTCCGCCTCGCATCGGTCTGCGCGCGCCGTCGTCGTTACGGGTTGGCCCCGGCGTCGATGCCGTATCGGCTGCCCGACAGCGCCGCCTCGGTTCGACCTCCGAGCCGCCCCCGATTCCCGTGGAGCGAACCCCGGGGATTCGAACCCCCGAGCCTCACCCCGGGGGGTACGGACACGGTACCGTGCCGAGCTGTGGGCATGTCATCCCAGGTCACGAGCAGTTTCCTGCTCCCCTCGTGTCACCTTGGGAAACCCACGAGGTCCGTGCCTGTGGCACGTCTCGGTCACGGCCTGGCGACGAGTGAAGGCAAACGGTTGGGTCGCTGGCCCGTCGTTTGCGATCTGTGCGGGAGTGCTGCCGGAACGCGGTCAGCTTCCAGGAGATCCGTCAACTCACCCGACGCGGCGGGGTGTCCGCGTCGAATGAAGGATTCGACGACAGGGTGTCTGATGGTGCCGCTCGGATGAGCTTCGGGCCGATCCCCTTGGGACGCGTCGAGATGCCGAGACACCATCTTTGGGTTCCCGGCAGGGTCGCGCCGCGGTCACTGGCCGGTGCTCGTGCCGCGGACTCGCCCAGTCGTCCTTCTCCTCGGCCGAGAAGCAGAGGCAAGGAACCCCGCCTTCCCCGGAGCCGACCGGGGGAGGCGGGGTTCTCAGGAGTTCGTTCGTGCTCGCGTGATCCGCTCAGGTCACGGTGACGACGACGGCCGCGTTGCGGGAGTAGTAGGCACCCTGGCCCGCGTAGGTGACGACGAGGGTGTGCTGCCCGTGACCGATTTTCGAGGAGCTGAGCGTGCAGTTGGCGATTCCGTGCACGAGCGTCGTCGAACACAGCGTCTCACCGTCGATCGTGACCGTGATGTTTCCCAAAACGGGTCCAAATCCTCCGTAGAGATGCGTCCGCAGCTGGATCGCTGATCCGAACTTGACGACCCCCGACGGGTGAACGGTGTCGAGTGAGGCAACCCTGAGAGCGCCATCGCCGATTGACGTCGAGTCCCGCACGCGACCGAGAGTGGGGTCCGGCGCTCGCGGGGGCACCGGGGAAGATGCCTGATCTTGCTGACGGAGTGCCAATGACGACCGACCGAGAGAGCGCGGCGCGCTCGTTGCGCACAGTCTGGGGGGGTGAACGACTCGCAGACGCGACGAGACACCCGGCACGGCGGGTGCTTCGGGGCTCTGAGCAGGTGGTTCTCCTCGCTTGTCGGCGACCTGACGCCGGGAGAGCGTGACTGTTGCGACCACTTCGGGCGGCCGTGACCCAACGGCGACCGGCGCGGCTGTGGCTTCACGCATCCTCGTGAAACAAGGGCGAGATCGTCGTACGGTTCTGGTGGCGGGTTGTGAACTGGGATTCTCTGGTCTCATCTCTCCGCCGACGGTGAGGGAGGGAGCTTGTCCGACGACAATTCTGTGTCGTTGAGGTCCAAGCCCAAGCCAAGGCGCGCTGCCCGAGCTGAACTGGAGGACGACGAGACGATGGAGGAGAAACTCTCCCGTTTGCGAGGGATCCGCGGCCGTCACTTTCTCACAGACCTGGACTACGAGCGGGCGGATCTCGAGGGACTGCTCAAGCTGGCGATCGCCATCAAGACTGTGTGGAGGCGGCGTCCTCTGACACCGTTCCTGCCGGGCAGGCATCTGGCGATGATCTTTGAAGCCGCCTCGACTCGCACCCGAGTGAGCTTCGAGGCCGGCTTTGCCGAGCTCGGGGGGAACGCGCTCTACCTCCGTCCAGGCGAGATCCACTTGCCCGGGCGGGAGAGCATCGCCGACACGGCCCGAACGCTTTCCCAGTACAACTCGGCGATCGTGATTCGCGCGCAGGCGAACGAGACCGTCGACGAGCTCGCTCGCTCGTCGGGCGTGCCGGTCATCAACGCCATGGATCACAGCCGGCATCCCTGCCAGGCGATGAGTGACGCACTTACGATCTTGGAGTTCGCCGGCAAACTGGAGGGGGTCGTGTTTGCTTACGTGGGCGACGCGGCCCACCCTTGTAACTCGTTGGCGACGACATTGACCAAGCTCGGGCTGAACGTGCGCGTCGGCAACGCGCCGGGCTACGAGATCAGTCCTGAGGTGAGGCAGAGCGCCGAACTGCTTGCGAACCAGAGCGGCGGTTCCTTCCTGCTGACGAACGACCCTCTCGAGGCGATCGACGGTGCCGACTTCATCTATACCGACTGCTGGTGGTGGACCGGGCAGGAGGCCGAGTACGAGGATCGTGTGGCTGCCTTCCGCCCCTTCCAGGTGAACAGCGAGCTGTGGCGCCACACGAGGCCGGGGGCGAAGTTCATGCACTGCTTGCCAGCGATGCGAGGCGAGGAAGTGACGGACGAGGTTGCCGACTCCCCGGCGTCGATCATCTTCCCCCAGGCGCAGAACCGCTTGCACTTCCAGAAGGCCCTGATGCTTGCCCTCATCGGTCTGGACGAGCTTCCAGCGGACCCCGAGCTACACGAGATCGCCCGTGCCCTCCTGCCCTGACCCCGACGCGTCGCTTCAGGAGAAGACGCAACCGGCGACCGGAGGCCCGCCAGGCACGACGATTGCGAGCACACCCCGTGCGGACGGCTTCCGTATGCCGGGCGAGTTCGAGCCGCATGCCCAAACGTGGATGCTCTGGCCCGAACGCCCCGACAACTGGCGCCTGGGCGCGAAACCAGCACAACACGCCTGGGTGCGGGTCGCAACGGCCATATCCGAGTTCGAGCCCGTGTCGGTGGGGGTCAATCACGACCAGTACGAGAACGCGCGCCAGATGCTTCCCCAGGGCGTCCGCGTCGTCGAGCTCTCCAGCAACGATGCTTGGATCAGGGACTGCGGACCGACATTTGTCGTCAACGACAGAGGTGATGTCCGCCTCGTCGACTGGAGGTTCAACGCCTGGGGCGGCCTCCATGACGGCCTGTACTTCCCCTGGGACAAGGATCAGATGGTGCCGCAGAAGATCGCCGAGCTCGAACGGGTCAGCCGATACCGGGCGCCGCTCGTGATGGAGGGTGGCTCCTTCCACGTCGACGGCGAGGGCACGGTCATCACCACAGAGGAGTGCCTGCTGTCATCCGGGCGCAACCCCCACCTCTCGCGCGAGGAGATCGGGGGGTACCTGCGCGACTACCTGAACGTCGACCGGGTCATCTGGTTGCCCCGCGGCGTAGATCCTGACGAGACGAACGGGCACGTCGATGACGTCGCCTGTTTCGTGGCTCCCGGCGTTGTGCTCGCCGGCGTCACCGACGACAGGGACGACTGGCGATTCGAGCCCCTGCGGGACAACCTGCGGGTGCTGCAGGAAGCCACCGACGCCAGAGGAAGGCGGCTTCGTGTTGAGACCGTGCCGATGCCGGCGATCACCGTGTTCACCGAGGAGGAAGCGGCGGGCGTCGACCGTGCAGAAGACTCGATCCCGCGTCGCGCTGGCGACGAAACGGCCGCTTCCTACCTCAACTTCCTGATCGTCAATGGTGGCGTCATCATGCCGACCTTCGACGACCCCAACGACGCCGTTGCGAGGGCGAGGCTGGAAGCCGTCTTCCCAGACCGCAAGGTGGTGACCGTGCCGGGACGCGAGATCGTGCTCGGAGGGGGCAATGTGCATTGCATAACCCAGCAGCAGCCTGCTGGCTCCGTCGGTGTCGGCGGCTGAGCGCTTTCTTGGTTCCGCGAACGGAGGCAAGCATGTCTGTTGCAGCCAGGACCAGCACGGGGCCGGTGTCGCTCGCCGACCAGCCGAGGACGATGGGCATCTTCTCGATGACCCTCTTCGCCGTGTCGGCGATCATCACGCTCGACACCGTGGCGGTCGCGTGCGCCCTTGGCGTCGAATGCATCACGCTGTACGTGATATTCGCTTTCCTCTTCTTCGTTCCGTATGGCCTCGTCACGGCGGAGTTGGGTAGTGGCTGGCCCCAGGAGGGCGGTATCTACGTCTGGGTGCGCGAGGCCTTCGGGCAGCGCTGGGGGACCTTCGCCGCCTGGCTCTACTGGGTGAATGTCGCCTACTGGGCCCCAGCGGTCTTCGTCGTGTTCGCCGGCACGCTGTCGGCTGCGTTCTGGGGAGGTATGAGCCGCACCTCGGCGGAGATCATCGTCATCGCGTTGATCTGGCTCATGGTGCTCATCGGCATCCTGCCGATGTCACTCAGCAAATGGGTCAACAGCGCGAGCGCGGTGCTGAAGGTGGCCGTTCTGGTCGTGCTTTGCGGCATGGGTATCGGGTTCACGATCAGCCACGGCGTTGCGAACTCCTTCACACCGCGAAACTGGGTGCCTTCCTTCGGTGCCAACTGGAGCTTCTTGCCGATCATCGTTTACAACTTCATGGGCTTCGAGCTCATGAGTTCGGCGGCGGGCGCCGTCAAGAACCCCCGGCGCGACGTCCCGCGCATGCTGCTCGCGGGTGGCGTGATCATTGTCATAGCCCAGTTGATCGGTAACTTCGGCATCCTCTCGACCATCCCGGTGAAGAACCTCTCCATTGTGTCCGGGATGGCCGATGCGATGAAGCTCTCGTTCCACGCTGTCCTCGGGGGCGCGGCCAAACCCGTCTACGACTTCTTCATCTGTTTGCTCTTGTTCACGTTGATCGGCAACATGGTGACCTGGTCGATCGGCGCCAACCACTCCATGGCGTCCACAGGACTCGACCGCTCCGCGCCCGGCATCTTCGCCCATGCGAACAGGCGGTTCTTCACGCCGGATTACGCCTTTGTCCTGATGGGCGTGCTCGCCACGGCGTTGGCGGTCGTCAACTACGCCTTCTTCGCCACGAAGGAGAGTGTGTTTTGGAGCATCTTCGCCCTGAGCTCGATCGTGTTCTTGTTCCCCTACCTGTTGATGTTCCCCTCGGTGATCATGCTGAGGAAGAAGCGGCCCGACACCCCGCGGACCTACACGGTTCCCTACCGCCGGCCTGGCGTGTGGCTCAGCGTCGTCTTCACGATGGCCGGCGTGATGCTCGCCATCGTCCTCTTCTTCTACCTCGTCCCCACGGGGACGCCCAAGGTGACCTACTGGGTGGTCACCGGCAGCGGCACCGCGATCAGCATGCTCGTCGGGTGGTGGCTGGCACGGCGTGCCGACGCTGGCGCCATCGGGCAGGGTGGCTCGGACACTGACTTCGACACACGAGTCGAGCAGACTGCATCGGGGTAATGGGTTGTCCAGGGCTCTGGGCGTCGAATCGGGACCGGCCGATCGGTCGCGGTCGACGCGACGACGGCGGAGTGCGACATCTCGTCGGACGAACAGGTGAGGTGCAGCTGATCGCGTTCGAAGCTCACCGAACAGCAGCCCGGTGAAAGTGACGACGAGCACCATCTCTCGTAGTCGGAGTCGTCCCGTTCATCAGTCTCAGTCCGCTCAAGGATGCTCCAGAATGTCGAACGGCGGCTTCGTGTGATGAAGGACTTTCTCGGTCTTCGCCCCGTCTATCGCCGTCTCGAAGAGCGCGTGCGCGGCCACATTGCGCTCTGTGTCATCGCCGCGGTGATCGAAGCCGTGATGGGCAACGACCTCGAACAGGCCGGCGTGAAGGGCCCCGATCTCCCCGAGCAGACGATGAGCCCGCGTCGCGCGTTGGCCGAGCTCGCGAAGATCCGCCGTCACCAGCTGGATGCCGGACGCCACATCGAGCTTGTTGACCGGCCGACGACCCTGCAGCGCCAAGTCCTCGACACCTTCGGTGTCGAGGCTCATGCGTGGAGCAAGGCCAGAATCTCTTGACCTGCGGTGACGCGAAGGGTGTGGGGGAAACAACATCGAGCCGCGCCCCAACTACCAGGGCCTTTGCGAGACCCCCGCTGAACTCCGGTCTCACTGCTGGT
>CAWDKZ010000001.1:0-120215 GCA_963803025.1 uncultured Acidimicrobiaceae bacterium | reverse complement strand
AGAGCAGCGCGACGCACGCCTTGGCGACCGCCTCGCGGTCCCGGATGATGTCCCAGCCGAGCGGGGCGCGGTCTGCCCAAACCTCCTCGAAATGCTCGAAACCGGGGATCGCCCTGGCCGCGACCGTGCGGATCGGGCCGGCGGCGACGAGGTTGACGCGGATCGCCTTCGGTCCAAGATCCCGTGCCAGGTAGCGCGTGAGCGACTCGAACGCCGCTTTGGCGACGCCCATCCAGTCGTAGCCCGGCCAGGCGACGGTGGAGTCGAAGTCGAGTCCGACGATCGACGCGCCGTCGGCAGCCTCGAGCAGCGGCAGGAATGCCGAGGCGAGGACCTTGAGCGAGTAGGCGGAGATCTCGACGGCGGTCGCGACGTCTGGCCAACCCGCCTCCAGCATCCCGCGGCCGATGCAGGGGTCGGGCGCGTAGCCGATCGAGTGCAGGATCCCGTCGAGCCGGCCGAAACGTTCGGCGATCGCGGCCGCGACGATTCTGGGATGCTCGGGGTTGGTGACGTCGAGCTCGAGCACGTCGGTCGGCCTGGGCAGCCTGCGCGCCATCCGCTCCGTGAGCGACATCCCGCGATCGGCGCCCGTGAGCAACAACTCGGCGCCTTCGAGCTGGGCGAGGCGGGCGACGGCAAAGGCGATCGAGTCCTCGGTGAGGACGCCTGTCACGAGGATCTTCTTCCCGTCGAGCAGGCCCAAGGTCTCCTCCTTCGTCGCCCAACGCCGGAGGACCGGCGTTGCGGACACTACTGGTGGAGCCCGGGGGCGTCCATCGATCTAGCAACGAGCGTGAGTGAGTGCATTGCCGTGACACCGGTTGCGTTGGCTCGCGCGTCAGCCCGCGTCACGGCGACCACAGCGCCGCTTGGTTGGCTGTCGCGGCTGTGCGCAAACCTCCCCAGACGCGGGATCCGGCCGGCTTCCACCGGCCGGATCCTCTGTGTTGCGTGAGGACGGCACACGCCGTCATTCGGCTACGGCGCCGACTCGATCTTCGCTCCGGCGGGGAGCTGGAAGTCGCTCGCGGGCGGTGAGCTCGAGTAGGCAACGAGCGTCACGCTTACCCCGCTCGCCCCGGCGTAGGCGAGGATGCCCTTGTTGGTCACGCAGTAGGTCCCCTTCGTCCCGCCGTAGCTGGCGGAGACGCACGTCGAGGGTTGACCGGCAAAGGTCTTCGAGGTCGTCACGACCCCGGTTGCCCCCGATTCCATGGCCTCGATCTTTGGCAGCACCAGACTCGGCTCGAAAAAGCCGAGGTCGGAGCTCACAGTCGAGGTCGTCTCCACGGCACAGAAGGACCCAGCCGCCGTCGCTTCGCAGCCGTAGGCCTTCGATCCGAGCTTCACGAAGGTGACCGAAACCCCTGCTTCTTTGAAGATCAACTGGAAGTTCGGTGACTTCTGCGCGAAGGCGAAGCTCAGGGGTCCCTTGACGCTCGGCGTTGTGACGTTGTAGGCGGCGCTGAAGGTCGCGTTTTCGTTGGCCTTCAGCGAGTTCGCGATCGTCTTCAGAGACGACGAGGACGGCGGCTTCGGCTTCGGTTTCTTCGCGGCGATTGACGAGGCCGATGCCGTGCCGGCCAGCAGTGCGGTAGCACAGAGGGCGGCGATTGCGACGAACCCCGCGCGCCTCACCCTGCCCCGGACGTCAGACGATGGAACCTTGAGCATGTAGCACCACTTTCCCCCTGAGGATTCCGGGTGATCGAGATTCGATGACGACAAGATGCTATCTCCGTGCAACCAAATGCGTGACACTGTCTCGGGCGCCAGCCGTGTCCGCGGTCGTCGACGCGAGTTCCCCCTGAAAAGACTCCCAGGACGGCGAGCGTTGCCTGCCGGTTGCCGTGCCCCAGGGCCTCTCGCGGCTCGGGAAGCCTTGGTCAGCCCGAGCGGCTCATCAGCGGGGCGCGGCCGGAAAGGCGCGCGTAGAGCGCCGCCGTCTCGGGGTGCACGCCGCGCAGGGGATCGCCGTCGATCTCGAGGACGAGCGCGAGGTGGCGGAGCGTCGCCTCGACCCCGGCCCGGTCTCCCGCCGCGTCGGCGGACTCCATGAGCAGTCGGTGGAGTCGCTCGTCCCACGGTGTGGCCCGCAGGGCCCGCTGTGCCGCCCACATGGCGTCGTCCGGGCGCCCGGCGTCGAGCGCGAGCCCACCGAGACCGAGCGCGCACTCGACGACGGCGTGCTCGATCTCGACGGCGAAGCCCTCGAGCGCGGTCCATTGTCCCTGGTGGAGATCGCAGAAGGGCCGACCACGCACGAGTTCCAGTGCTTCGCGCCACGCCGCGGGGTCGCTCGGGCGGCGGGCGAGCGCCTGGAATCGTTCCCAATCGGTTCTTACGTCGGCGATGAGGTGGCGCTCGCCCGACTTGCGCAGGCGCGGTCGGCCGTCGGACGAGAAGCCGAGCGCCCGGCGGGCCTCGGAGAGTCGGTTGGCGATCGTCTGAGGCGGCATGCGCCGCTCGGGCCACAGGGCGGTCTCCCACGCCGGAGTCGTCGCCCCCTCGGGGTGCATCGCCAGATAGACGACGAGCTCGGTGAGCCTCGGATGCCGTCCGAGGGGGATCGCCGCGCCGCGGATCTCGACCGGGCCGAGGACGGCGACCTCGATCGGACCGGTGCCGCCGGGGCGTCCCGGCAACGCGTCGGAAAGGACGCGGGCCGATGAGGCCGACGCCGGGACCCTCGGTGGCTCTGGGGCTCGCACGTAGACGGCGCAGCGATCCCGCCTCCCGGCGACGAGGACCGCTCGCGCCGTCGTGTGCGGCGTGACGACGACGACTGCCGATGCCCGGTGGCGGTGGACGGCGGCGACGAGCCGTTCGAGGTCTTCATCCGCCAACAGCGTGCCGGCGAAGACAACGATCGGGTCTGTCGACTCGGCGAGAGCGCCGAAGGCGTCGGCGATCGTGGCGACGCGAGGGGCGCGCGGCGGGCCGAGATCGCCGACGATGAGGAGTGGCGCCTGACGGCTCCGGGACGCCGAGGCGGATCGGATCAGGGTGTCGAGGACGGGCGCGACGTCATCGACGGGTCCGACGACGGCAGCGCACTGCGCGGCGACGACGTCGATGAACAGCGCCGTTCCGTGTTCGTTCGGCACGGTGACGAGACATACGTCGAGGACCTCGGCTGTGCCGTCGGCAGGCGACGGGCGCGCCTCGGATCCGTAGGGAAGGGTCCAACTTGAGCGCAGCGTGCCGTCGCCGAGTGGCGGGTGGAGGCGGATGCCCTTGTCGGAGACCAGGACGAGCTCGTGCCGGGACAAGGCGTAGACGACGGGTCGCTCATCCCGCTCGGGCGCGAGCGAGGAGGCGACAAGTCCGACGATCGCGTCGGCGAGCGCCCCGACTCCCACTCGCCGGTCGGCGCTGCACTCCCCGAGGGCCTCGTTCCCGGGATCGGTGCTTGCGTGGCAGCAAGTCCCGAGCGACACGGAGGCGTCGTCTTTTCCGTTCCCGCCCACCGATGCTTCCCTATGCATCTCCCGTCCCCCGTTGGAGGGTCCTGCGACCCGGCTGCGGTTGCCGAGTGGTCCCGCCCGATCTCACGCCAGCATCGATGGGCGCCGTACCGTTTCTTCTACCGCCTTGTCGCGCTGGCCGCCAGACGAGAGCGCGTCACGACCGCCCGAACGGGTCCCAATCGGCCGGGTTCCGGCGACGGTCCGGTTGCTATACTTTGCCCAGCGGTTTGTCGAACGGAAGGTTGGTCTGAACGTGGGCTCCGCGCCCACGTTCTTGTTTTTCGGAGTAGTTCGGTGGTCCGTGGGAATCGACGACGACAGCGGGGACGATGGCGACAGGGCAAGCGGACGTTGCGGGGAGGACGCGATCGGCGGTGGATCCCACCGACGAGCTCGAGCGCGCCCTCGTGGCCGTCGTCGCGTCCTGCCGATGTGAGCTCGTCGACGTCGAATCGGCCGGCGGCGTCCTGCGGGTGACCGTCGAGCGCGACGGCGGCCTCGATCTCGACGACCTCGTCGGGGTGTCCCGGGCGATCTCGGCGCTGTTCGACGGACGGGCCGACCTCACGCCCGCCGGCCGTTACGAGCTCGAGGTCTCGAGTCCCGGCGTCGAGCGTCGCCTGCGCCGGCAGGCGCACTTCGCCAAGGCGATCGGCAGCCGCGTCGCGATCCGGACGGTCGCGGGCACGCCCGGCGCCCGGCGGTTCGAGGGCGCGTTGCGTGCCGTCGACGAGGACTCGATCGCCGTCGTCGACGACGAGGGCGCGGAGCACCGCATCTCGTATGCGGCGATCGACCGCGCCCACACGGTCTTTGACTGGCGCGCCGCCCTCGCCGGACGGCGCGTGCCGGACGACTCGGCGATGACGACGCGGAGCGAGGCGTCATGAGCACGACGAACTTCGAGTTCCTCGACGCGCTCCAACAGATCGCGCGGGACAAGGGCATCGCCGTCGAGACGCTCCTCGAGGCGCTCGCCAACGCGCTCGTCGCGGCGTACAAGCGCCAACCGGACGCCGCCGAGGAGGCCTTCGTCACGATCGATTCGGACTCCGGCGAGATCCGCGTCTACGGGCAGGAACTCGACGAGGACGGCAACGTCGTGCGCGAGTGGGACGACACGCCGAACGACTTCGGGCGGATCGCCGCCCAGGCCGCCAAGCAGGTCATCCTGCAGCGGATCCGCGAAGCCGAGCGCGACCTCAAGTACGAGGAGTATGCCGGGCGCGAGGGCGACATCGTGACCGGGATCATCCAGCAGAGCGACAACCGCTACACGCTGCTCGACCTCGGCAAGGTCGAGGCCTTGCTGCCCCAGGCCGAGCAGGTCCCCTACGAGCGCTACGACCACGCGGCGCGCTTGAAGGCCTACATCGTCGAGGTCCGCAAGACCTCGAAGGGGCCCCAGATCGTCGTTTCGCGCAGCCACCCCGGCCTCATCAAGCGGCTCTTTGAGCTCGAGGTCCCGGAGATCTCGAACGGCGTCGTCGAGATCAAGGCGTGCGCCCGAGAACCGGGGCACCGCACGAAGATCGCCGTGTGGTCGAACGACGCCAACGTCGACCCCGTCGGGGCCTGCGTCGGCGCGCGGGGGGCCCGCGTCCGGATGGTGACGAACGAGCTGCGGGGCGAGAAGGTCGACATCGTCCCGTACTCCGACGACCCGACCGAGTTCGTCGCCCGTGCCCTGCAACCGGCGCGGGTGAAAGAGGTGCGCCTCGACGAGGGGACGGGGACCGCGACGGTCGTCGTCCACGACTTCCAGCTGTCGCTCGCGATCGGCAAGGAGGGCCAGAATGCCCGCCTCGCGGCCCGCCTCACCGGATGGCGGATCGACATCAAGAGCGAGACCCAGCTCGCCGAGGAGGAGAGCGGCGTGGCCCCGGTCGACTGGGCCGAGGGCGAATGGCTGCGGAACGAGTCCGGGGAGATGGTCTTCCAGCCGGCCGGCGGGGGAGCCCCGGTCTCCATGGCCGAATGGGCCCAGGGTGGCGGACCCGAGGGATCGCAGGCGTCGGTGCCGGCCGCGCCCGCCGGTGGAGGCGAGCCCGAGTCGGCCGTCGCCGCTGAGACCCCGGTCGACGCGGCAGCGGTCGTCGCCGTCGAACAAGAGGTCGTCGATGCCGCCGCCGGGGTTGCGGCGGACGAAGCCGTCCTCGAGAAAGCCGTCGCCGATGACGCCGCCGCCGGGGTTCCCGCGTCGACCGACGACACGCCGGGTGGAGCCTCGTAGCGGTCTGCCGGCACGCGTCCTGGGCCGTCGGCCCGCTCTGGCGAAGTTGACGGGCAGGTCGCCGGGCACGGCTCGGGTCGTCGTGTGCCAGGATGGATGGGGCGTCGCGCGCCGAAGGTAGGGCGCGTCAGCTGCGCAGTGAAAAGGGGCTGTCAAGAACTTGGCTAGGAAGATCCGCGTCTACGAGCTCGCGCGAGAGCTCGGCCTCACCAACAAGGAGGCGCTCGACCTCTCCTTGTCGCTCGGCATCGGCGTGAAGAGCCACTCGTCGTCGATCGAGGACGCGCAAGCAGACCGTGTCCGGCGCAAGGCCGAGCGCGAGGGTCTGATCCGCGAGGCCCAGCCCGCCCCCGAGCCCGTCGCGGAGCCTGCGCCCAAGCCGGTGAAGTCCGCCCCGGTGGCGCGACGTGCTCCCGTCGTGGAGCCGGCCCCCGAGCCCGTCCCGGAGCCCGCGCCCACGCCGGTGGCCGAGATCCACCGCGTCGTGCGCAGCCGCCCCGCTTCCGAGCTCGGTGAGGCGCCGCCCGTCCCGGCGGCGCGCCCGACGACGCCGAACCGGCCCGCCGTGTCCCGCGAGGCCGCCCCGTACCACCCGGCTCCGGCGCGTGCCGCCGTGCCGCCCGCGCCCCCGGCGCGCCGTCCCCTCACGAGTGCGACCGGCAAGCCGATCCCGCCCCCGCCTGGTCCTCCCCGCTTGGCGGCGCGTCGACCCATCCCACCCCCACCGGGCATGGGATCGTCGGGTTCGCCGCCTGGCTCACGTCCCGCGTCCGCCGGCGGGACGCGCGGCGGAGGATTCGGCGCCCGTTCGGCGCCGCGTGGTCTCGGCGGTGGCGGTCGCCCCGGCAGCTACGGCGGCCGCCCCGGTGGGGGCCTCGGCCAGGGACGCTCCCCAGGAGCCGGCGGACCGCCGGCGGGAGGCACCCGCGGGGGACCCGGAGGACGGTCGCGCGCGCCTCAACGGCGGACGCAGCGGCGTCGCCGCAACGTCGAGGAACTCGAGCCGATCCAGGTCGCGACGTACGTCCCCTCGAACGCGCCCGTGCCGGACCACGAGGTCATCATCGAGCGGGGCAGCACCCCCCAGGAGCTCGGGCCGAAGCTCAATCGCTCTGCCGGCGACGTCATCCGCTACCTGTTCCTCCAGGGCGAGGTCGTGACGGCGACCCAGTCGCTCTCGGACGACATGATCGAGCTGTTCGCGGCCGAGATCGGTGCCCGGGTGGCCCTCGTCGACCCCGGCGAGGAGCAGGAGGCCGCGCTGCAGGCGCGCTTTTTCGCCGACGAGGCGGCGGAGGTCGACTCGGCGACGCTGCGTCCCCGCCCGCCGATCGTGACCGTGATGGGTCACGTCGACCACGGCAAGACGCTCCTGCTCGACCGCATTCGCAAGACGAACGTCGTCGAAGCCGAGGCCGGCGGCATCACCCAGCACATCGGCGCCTACCAGGTCGAACGCGACGGCCAGCAGGTCACCTTCATCGACACGCCCGGGCACGAGGCCTTCACCGCGATGCGCGCCCGGGGCGCGCAGGTGACCGACATCGTCGTGCTCGTCGTTGCGGCGGACGACGGCGTCATGCCCCAGACGGTCGAGGCGATCAACCACGCCAAGTCGGCCGGGGTGCCGATCATCGTGGCGGTGAACAAGATCGACAAGGAGGGGGCGGACACCAACCGGGTCCTCCAGCAGCTCTCCGAGCAGGGTCTGGTTCCCGAGGTCTGGGGCGGGGACACGATCACCGTCGAGGTGTCGGCCCTGCAGGGCCTCGGCATCGACGACCTGCTCGACCAGATCTCCGTGCTCTCCGAGGTCCTCGAGCTGAGGGCGAGCCCCGAGGCCCCGGCACGCGGCGTCGTGCTCGAGGCGAATCTCGACGTCGGCCGCGGCCCGGTGGCGACCGTCATCATCCAGTCCGGGACCTTGCGCGTCGGGGACACGATCGTCGCCGGCCCGGCCTGGGGCAAGGTGCGTGCCCTCATCGACGAGCACGGCGACCAGGTGAAGGAGGCGCTGCCCTCGATGCCCGCCCAGGTGCTCGGGCTCTCGGAGCCGGCGACCGCCGGCGACGAGTTGCGTTCGACCGGGGATCTCGGCATCGCCCGCACGATCGGCGAGGCCCGCGAGCAGCGCCAGCGCTACGCCGGGTACGCGCCCTCGCCCTCGGCCCCGGCCTCGGGCGCCAAGCTCGAGGACATCTTCGAGCAGATCCAGCGCGGGGAGACGACGACGCTGAACCTCGTGTTGAAAGCCGACGTGCAGGGTTCGCTCGAGGCAGTGACCGAGAGCCTGCGCCGGCTCGAGCGCGAGGACGTGAAGGTCGCCTTCGTCCACCGCGCGGTGGGCGGCATCACCGAGTACGACGTGCAGCTCGCCGTGGCGGCGACGGCGACGATCATCGGCTTCAATGTCCGCCCCGACCGCCCGCGCGGGAGCTCGCCGAGACCCACGGCGTCGAGATCCGCACCTACGAGATCATCTACAAGCTCGTGGAGGACATCGAGGCGGCGATGGTCGGCATGCTCGCGCCGGTCTACGAGGAGATCGTGACGGGAGAGGCCGAGGTGCGCGAGGTTTTCCGCGTCCCCCGTGTCGGCGCCGTCGCCGGCTGCTACGTCCTCAACGGGACGATCACCCGGGGCTCCAAGGTCCGCTTCCTGCGCGAGGGCACGGTCATCTGGAAGGGCGCGATCAGCTCGTTGCGCCGCTTCAAGGACGACGCACGCGAGGTGCAGTCCGGCTTCGAGTGCGGCATCGGGCTCACCGACTTCCAGGACCTGCGCCAGGGCGACATCATCGAGACCTACGAGGAACGCGAGATCCCGAGAACCTGATCGATGATCGCCGCCCCACCGGGACGGTGGGGCGGAAGACAGGAGAACGACGAGGATGCGCCGCCGTGGTCCCGTGCGACCCTACCCACGCCTCGCCCGGGTGAACGCGCTCGTCCACGAGGTGCTCGCCGAGGAGATCGAACGGCTCGTCGACGCCGACGAACGGCTCGCCCTCGTGACGATCACCGACGTCGCCTGCGAAGCGGACCTGCGCCACGCCGTCGTCTATCTCGCCTCGCTCAGCGCGGACGCGGCCGGCGCGCTCGAGGAGCGCCGGCGCGGGCTGCAGCGGGCCATCGCTTCCCAGGCGCGGCTGAAGCGCACGCCGGCGCTGAGCTTCGCCGTCGACCCGGCGATCGTCGAGGGCGACCGGATCGAGGAGGTGCTGCGGCACGCGCGTGCCGGCACCGAGTCGGGCGACGTCGCACCCGGGGAGGAATCCTGACCGCCGAGGGCGCGGCGCAGCGGCCGACCGGGAAACGGGGGGGTCCCGAGGGGGTCGTCGTCGTCGACAAGCCGAGCGGCTGGACCTCGCACGACGTCGTCGCCAAGGTCCGGGCGGTTCTCGGCGAGCGTCGCTGCGGGCACGCGGGAACGCTCGACCCGGACGCGACCGGTGTCCTCGTGCTCGGGCTCGGGCGGGCGACCCGACTGTTGCGCTTCGCGAGCTCGCTTCCCAAGTCCTACGCCGGCGAGGTCGTGCTGGGAACCTCGACCTCGACGCTCGACGCCTCCGGGACGGTGACGGGGACCTTCGACATGGCGGCGGTCACGCTCGACGACGTCCGTGCCACCGCGGCGAAGCTGACCGGCAGGATCCTCCAGATCCCGCCGATGTTCTCGGCGGTGAAGGTTGCCGGACGGCGCCTGCACGAGCTCGCGCGCGCCGGTGTCGAGGTGGAAAGGGAACCGCGCCCGGTCGAGGTCTTCCGATTCGACGTCGAAGCGACCGACGAGCAGGCGGTCTACTCGATCGCGGTCGACTGCTCCTCGGGCACCTACGTGCGCGTCCTCGCGGCGGACCTCGGAACGGCGCTCGGCGGGGGCGCCCACCTGCGGTCGTTGCGTCGCACGGCGGTCGGGACCTTCCTCGCCGCCGAGGCGGTGGCGCTCGGCGCGCTCGGTGCCGGCGACGTGCGACCGATGGGAGAGCTCGTCGCGCATCTGCCGTCCGTCGTCGCCGTCGCGACGGTCGCGGAGACGGTCGCCCATGGCCGGGTGCTGCCGCGTCAGCTGCTCGGCGCGATGGGCGAGGGCCCGTGGGCCGTCTTCGACGAGAACGGCGAACTCCTTGCTGTCTACGAGGCGTTTCCGACTGAACGGATGAAGCCTGTCGTCGTCGTTTCCCCGGGCGGACCTGGCGGGAGCGCGCGTCCCTCCGAGTAGCGTCGAATCCGATGGCCGTTTCTCGCGGAAGAATCGAGCGCGAGGGTGATGTTGTCGCGACGATCGGCACCTTCGACGGCGTCCACGTCGGGCACCGACGGCTGATCGACGAGACCCGTCGCCAGGCCGCGGCGACGGGGCTGGGAAGCGTCGCCATCACCTTCGACCGTCACCCGATGACGATCGTGCGCCCGGACGCGGTGCCGCGACTGCTCACCGGGCTCGACCACAAGCTGGAGCTGCTGCGCGCGCGGCGTCGCCGTGGTCGTGCTCGAGTTCGACGCGACCCGCGCCGCCCAGAGCGCCGAGGATTTCGTCGAGAGCGTGCTCGTCGGCCGCCTCGGCGTGCGCGCCCTCGTCGTCGGGTCGACGTTCCGGTTCGGCCACAGACACCGCGGGAACGTCGCCCTGCTCCAGTCGATGGGCGCGCGCCTCGGTTTCTCGGTCACCCCGATCGACCTCGTGACCGACGACGAGGAGCAAACGGTCATCTCGTCGTCGTTCATCCGCTCGCTCGTCGAACAGGCGCGCCTCGCCGAGGCACGCCGCCTGCTCGGACGAGACCACGAGGTGCGCGGCCAGGCCGTCGACGCCAAGCACGGTTTGGTCGCGGTCCCCGCCGAGCTCGTCGTCCCACCGCCGGGCGACTACACCGCGTCCTGGTCCGCCCGGAGACTCGCCACAGCCGGAACGGCGCGAGTGGGCGAGGACAGACCGGGAGACGTGACGGTGATCGAACTGTCCGGCGGCGGGAACGCCACGGGTGACGGCGCGTCCGCCGGTCTCGTCGACGGCGAGCGAATCGCCGTGCGGTTCGTCGCGCCCGTCGCGTCGGCACGGGAGGCGGACGGCTCCCGGCCGACGAGCCGATCACGAGGTCATCGGTAGGATTGGGCTGTGGCGATCCTCCCGATCCGCGTCTTCGGTGACCCCGTGCTCCGCCAGCCGACCCTCGAGGTCGAGGAGATCGACGGGGCGCTCGTCCAGCTCGCCGGGGACATGCTCGAGACGATGTACGCCGCGCCGGGCGTCGGCCTCGCCGCGCCCCAGATCGGGGTGCAGCGCCGGTTCTTCGTCTACGACGTCGGCGACGGGCCCGGCGCGGTCGTCAATCCCCGGATCGTCGAGACCTCGGGAACGTGGACGTACCTGGAGGGATGTCTGTCGGTCCCCGACCTGCACTGGGAGATCGTTCGACCGGCGAGGGTCCACCTCGTCGGCCTCGGGCTCGACGGCGAGGACATCGACATCGAAGCGGACGAGCTGCTCGGCCGGTGCTTCCAGCACGAGGTCGACCACCTCGGCGGGATGCTGCTCCTCGAGAGGCTCGCGACCGCCGATCGCAAGGACGCGATGCGGATCCTGCGCGAGCGAACGCTCGCCGCAGGGGCACGGGGGAGCGTGCCCTGAGCCGACTCGTCTTCCTCGGCACCCCGGAAGTGGCGGCGAGGACGCTGCGGGCGCTCGCCGACGGCGGTCACGAGGTCGTCCTCGTCGTCACCTCGCCGGACCGTCGGCGCGAGCGACGGGCCTCGCCCTCACCGACGCCGGTGAAGCGGGTCGCCGCGGAACTCGGCATCGCCGTGACCGAGCGCGTCGAGGACGTCGTGGGCGCGACCGCCCAGCTCGGAGTCGTCGTCGCGTTCGGCAGGATCATCGGCGCCGACGTGCTGGCGCGGGTCCCGATGGTGAACGTCCATTACTCGCTGCTGCCGCGTTGGCGGGGTGCGGCGCCCGTCGAGCGGGCGATCCTCGCCGGCGACCCGACGACCGGCGTCAGCGTGATGGCCCTCGAGAGGGACCTCGACACCGGCCCCGTCTACGGGTGCCGGGAGGTCGCGATCGGTCCCGAGGAGACGGCTGACGAGCTGCGGACTCGGCTCGGCGATCTCGGAACGGCGCTCCTGCTCGATCTGCTCGGCCGGCCGGCGGGGCTGCCGGAGCCCGCCCCCCAGCGGGGCGAGCCGACCTACGCCGCCAAGCTCACGCCCGACGAGCTGCGCCTCGACTTCGGCCGGCCGGCGGAGGAGTGCGCCCGCGTCGTGCGTGCGGGGCGCGCCTGGACGACGTTCCGCGGTCGGCGCCTCCTCGTCCTGACGGCGCGTCCCCGCAGCGCGGGTCGAGCGGCCCCCGGTTCGCCGGGCTCGCTCGAGGGCTCCCTCGTCGGCACGGGGGAGGGCGCGCTCGAGCTCGTCGAGGTGCAGTCCGAAGGACGCGGGCCGCTGCCGTTCGCCGCCTGGCGCGCCGGGGCGCGACCGGGCCCGGGGGAGATCCTCGGCGCCTGACCCGGCCCCGGCGCAGCACGGTCCGGCGCAGGGCGGGCGGCGTGTCGGGCGGTAGTGTCCGCTGCGTGCTCCCACGCGGCGAGTTCCGGATCAATCCGTCCATCCTCGCGGCCGACTTCGGCAATCTCGCCGGGGCGGTCGGCGAGGTCGCGGGCGTGACGGACTGGCTGCACGTCGACGTGATGGACGGGCACTTCGTCCCGAACCTCACGATCGGGCCTCCCGTCGTCGCCTCACTGCGCCGTCACAGCGCGGCGTTCTTCGACTGCCACCTGATGGTGACGAACCCGGGTGACCTGCTCGACGGCTTCGCCGGGGCCGGCGCGGACCTCGTGACCGTCCACGCCGAGGTCGGCCACACGGCCGAGCTCGCCGCGGCGGTCCGCGACCGGGGCCTGCGCGTCGGGCTCGCGCTCAACCCGGACACGCCGTTCGCGGCCGCGGAGCCGTATCTCGAGGCGATCGACCTGCTCCTGCTCATGACGGTGTTCCCCGGCTTCGGGGGCCAGGAGTTCATCGCCGACGTCGTCCCGAAGATCGCCCAGGCACGTGCCGCGATCGAGGCTGCCGGCCTGCCCGTCTCGATCGAGGTCGACGGGGGCATCGACGCCGCCACGGCCGCGACGACCGCGGCCGCCGGGGCGCGGATCTTCGTCGCCGGCACGGCCATCTTCGACAGCCCGCGACCCGTCGCCGCGGTCGAGGCGATGCGGGACGCGGTCGCGGCGGTCCTCGCCGCTTCCGAGCCGAGCTCGACGAGCCAGGGAGGTGGATGATGCTCCGACTGGTCGTTCCGAAGGGGAGCCTCGAACGCCAGACCTTCGACCTGTTCGCCGCGGCGGACCTCAAGATCCACCGCAGCTCGGAGGTCGACTACCGCGGGACGATCGACGACGCGCGCGTCGAGGAGGTGCGGGTCCTGCGCCCCCAGGAGATCCCCGTCTACGTGGCCGACGGCATGTTCGATCTGGGTATCACGGGGCGGGACTGGATCGAGGAGACCGGGGCGGCGGTCGTCACCCTCGGCGAGCTCGCCTACTCGAAGACGACCGAGAAACCGGTCCAGGTCGTCCTCGCCGTGGACGCGTCGTCCGGCGCGCGCCGCGTCGAGGACCTGCCGGCGGGCGTCCGGGTCTCGACGGAGTACCCCCGCCTCACCGAACGCTTCTTCGCGGCCCGCGGGGTGCCGGCGGACGTCCGCGTCTCCTACGGCGCGACCGAGGCGAAGGTCCCCGAGATCGCCGACGCCGTCGTCGAGATCACCGAGACGGGTCGGGCCCTCGAGGCCGCGGGTCTGAGGATCCTCGAGGTCGTGCTCGAGAGCTCCTCCGTCCTCATCGCCAACCCCGTCGCCGCGGCTGACCCCGTCAAGGCCCACGCGATGGGGCAGATCCTCACGCTGTTGCAGGGGGCGCTCGACGCGCGCAGCCAGGTGCTCGTGAAGCTCAACGTCTCCGGCGCCGATCTCGAGTCGGTCATCGCGGTGCTGCCCGCGCTGAAGTCGCCGACGGTGTCACAGCTCTTCGGCGGGAGCGGCTTCGCGATCGAGACCGTCGTGCCGAAGTCGACGATCAACGTGCTCATCCCGGAACTGAAGGACCGGGGTGCGACCGACATCCTCGAGCTGCCGCTGGCGAAGATCGTCCATTGAGCACGACCGACGCGACCGGGCCGCACGCGGCACGCGACGCCTGGGGTTCGCTGACCGCGGCCCACGAGGGCCGCGTCGTCGAGTTCGACGTCGACGTGGGTCTCGGAGCCGTCGTCGACTCCGCCGGGCGTCGGTACCCCTTCCACTGCACGGCGATCGCCGACGGCACGCGCCTGATCGAGGTCGGGAGGGCGGTGCGCTTCGTCGTCGCGCCCGGGCACGGCGGTCGCCTCGAGGCCCGCGACCTGACCGGCAGCGGCTAGGTCGCCTTCCCGGATTCGCCGTCGGCGCTCTGCGGCGCCGGCGCGTCCGACGCCGGGGCCCGCTGCGATAGTTCGACGAAGCCGAGGCGGATCTGCGCCAGGGCGCCCTGCAGGGTCGGCGCCGACTCGCCGAGACGATCGCCGAGCGTGTCGACCATCGCGCCGAGCGCGTCGATGGCGAGCTTGGCCTTGGCGAGATCGGGCGGGCTCTGGGTGAGGTAGAGCGCGGCGAGCTGGAAGATCCCGTAACAGTGGTTGGCGACGATGTCCTCGGCCGGCGCGGCGGCGAGATCCCGCTCGAGCGCGGCGCGCTCCGCGGCGAGTTGCTCCTCGGACATCTCCTCGAGCGGCGTCGCCTGGGCCCCGGGCGCCGCGTCGGGCGGCGCAGAGGGGACGCCGTGCTCGCCCTCGGGTGTCCACAGACTTGGCACGCTGCTAGCCTACGGGCAAACAAGCGGGAAAGCGGGGCTGCACGACGTGCGACTCCCACCTGATCACCGCCTCGGGTCCCGGATCCGGACGAGTGCATCGGGTCGTCGGTGCTCGCGCCGGTCGGTGTCGCCTTCTTCGCCCGGGTCCTTCGTCGGAGGTCCCGATCGACCGAGAGGAGTGATGCCCGATCTCGACAGTCCCCACCGTCAACGAGCCGCGAATGAACGAACGCATCCGCGCCCGCGAAGTTCGCCTCGTCGATCCGGAAGGACAGCAACTCGGCATCAAGCTGTTGCCCGAGGCGCTGTCGATCGCACGGCAGATGGATCTCGATCTCGTCGAGGTCGCACCACTCGCCGATCCTCCGGTCTGCCGGATCATGGATTACGGGAAGTTCAAGTTCGACGAGGCGCAGCGCTCGAAGGTATCGCGTCGCAGGGCGACGAACGTCGGGATCAAGGAGATGAAGTACCGCCCGAAGATCGGCCAGGGCGATTTCGAAACGAAGACCCGCCAGGTGGCGAAGTTCCTGACCGACGGGCACAAGGTCAAGATCACGATCATGTTCCGCGGCCGCGAGGTGTACCACCCCGAGCTCGGCAAGCGGATCCTCGATCGCATCGCCGAGGTCACCGCGGGCAGCGCGAAGGTCGAGTCCGAACCCCGTCTCGACGGGCGGAACATGGTGATGGTGCTCGCGCCGGACAAGCGGGCCCGCCAGAGCCAGGCGGCGCGGTCGGCGGTGGCACCGGCCGAGCCCGCGCCGGAAGGCGATGAGGCGGTCACGGCCGAGGGTTAGGTCACATTCGTCCCCGATTCGAGTTGCCCGGGGAAGCGCAGACGACGAGGTTGGATCATGCCGAAGATGAAGACGGACAGGGGTGCCGCCGCCCGGTTCAAGATCACGGGGACCGGCAAGCTGCTGCGGCGCAGGCCCTTCAGGTCGCACCTGCTTGAGAAGAAGTCGTCGGTGCACACGCGCCGGCTGGGGCGCGAGGCGGAGGTCGCACCGAGCGACCGCCGCAGGATCCGGCGGATCCTCGGGATCTGATTCGAACAGTCGTCGCTCGAGCCGGGTGACCGGGCGTCTGGGCGGCAGGGAGATCTCACCGAAAGGAGCATCATGGCGAGGGTCAAGCGCGCCGTCCACGCCAAGAAGAACCACCGCACGGTCCTTGGACGGGCCGAGGGCTACTACGGGAACAAGTCCCGGTCGTTCCGCGCGGCCAACGAACAGGTCATGCACTCGCTGCAGTACGCCTACCGCGATCGCCGCGCGGCAAGGGCGAGTTCCGCCGGCTCTGGATCCAGCGGATCAACGCCGCCTCGCGGGCCGAGGGGATGAGCTACAGCCGCCTCATCGCCGGACTGCACCGGGCCGACGTCGAGATCGACCGCAAGGTCCTCGCCGACATCGCCGTGCGTGACGCCAACGCCTTCGCCGCCCTCGTCGGCATCGCCCGGCGTTCGCTCGCCGAGGCGCCGGGCCCGGCCCGGTCCGAACCCGCCGCGGTCAAGGCCGGCGCCAGCGAGGCGGCTTCCTGAGCGACCAGGTCCTCGGGCCGCGTCACGTGCGGGTGCAGCGGCTGCGCCGTCTCCTCCGCCAGCGCAGCGTGCGCCGCCGCGACCGCGCCTTCGTCGCCGAGGGATCGAAGCTGCTCGCCGCCGCGCTCGACGCCGCGGCGTCGGTCGAGGCCGTCTACTACGGGCCCGGGGCGGCAACCTCGCCCGGTGCCGTCGAGGTCCTCGCGCGGGCGCGCGCCGCCGGCGTCCGCGTCTTCGGGCTCGCCGAGGGGGTGGTCGAGCGCGTCGCCGAGGCGACGACGCCCCAGCCGCTCCTCGCGGTCGTGGGGGCGGTCGACGTCGACCTCGCCGAGGTGCTCGCGGCGCCGCTGCTCTTCGTCCTCGTCGACGTGCGCGACCCGGGCAACCTGGGAGCGATCCTCCGGGTCGCCGGCGCTTCGGGCGCCGGCGGCGTCGTCTGCTGCGATGGCACCGCCGACGTCTACAACCCGAAGACCGTGCGGGCGTCGGCCGGATCGCTCTTCTCGGTCCCGGTCGTCGTCGGGATCCCACCCGCCGTCGCCCTCGCCGAACTGGGCCGGGCCGGCTACCACCGCACCGGGACGGCGGCGCGGGGCGGTGTCGACTATGCGACGGTCGACCTCGGGCCGAAGGTCGCGCTCGTCTTCGGCAACGAGGCCCAGGGACTCGGGCCGGAGCTCGCCCGGTCACTCGACGCGGTCGTCACGATCCCGATGGCCGCGACGACCGAGTCACTCAACGTCGCGACGGCGGCCGCGGTGCTCGGCTTCACGCTCGCCCGTCGTCTTCGGCCCGACTCGGGTGGGCCCTACGATGAGCCCACATGAACCGGAAGAGACCCGTAGACGGCGGGGTGCCGCCCGCCGCGCCGAGCAGGGCCGGTCTCGCCGCGCTCGAAGCCGAGGCCGGGGCGCGCCTGGAGGCCGCGGGGGATCTCGTCGCGCTCGCCGCCCTCGAGGCCGAGCTCCTCGGCAGGCGCTCGACATTCAACGCCTGCAAGCGGATGCTCGGCGGGCTCGATGAAGCCGAGCGGCGCGCCCTCGGCGAGGTGCTGAACGAGGCCCGCAGGCGCGTCGTCGCGCGTGTCGAGGCGCGCCGCGCCGCCCTCGAGGGGCTCGCGCGCGCCGAGATCCTCGAGGCCGACCGGCTCGATCTCACCGAGGTGCTGCCGGTGCCGGGACCGGGGCATTTCCACCTCGTCACGCAGATCCGCGAGGAGCTCGAGGACATCTTCCTCGGCATGGGCTACGAGATCGCCGAGGGATCCGAGGTCGAGACGGACTGGTACAACTTCACGGCGCTCAACATGCCGCCCGACCACCCGGCCCGCAGCGGGCAGGACAGCTTCTACGTCGACCTCGGCGACGGCGAGAGCGTGCTGCTCCGCACGCACACCTCGCCGGTGCAGATCCACCTGCTCGAGCGGGGCGAACTGCCCATCTACGCCGTCATGCCCGGCCTCGTCTACCGCCGCGACACGCCCGACGCCTCGCACCTGCCGGTCTTCCACCAGATCGAGGGGCTCGTCGTCGACTCCGGCGTCACCTTCGGCGATCTCGCCGGGACGATCGGCACCTTCACGAAGGCGGTCTTCGGGGCGAGCGTCGCGGCGCGGCTGCGCCCGGGGTACTTCCCGTTCACCGAGCCGTCGGCCGAGTTCGACATCTCCTGCACGATCTGCGGCGGCGTCGGCTGCCGGACCTGCGCCGGCGTCGGCTGGATCGAGCTCGGCGGCTGCGGCATGGTCCACCCGGCGGTCCTCGAGTCGAGCGGCGTCGACCCCGAGGCCTGGTCGGGCTTCGCCTTCGGTTTCGGCATCGACCGCGTCGCGATCATGCGCCACGGGATCGAGGACATGCGGAGCCTCGTCGAGAACGACGTGCGCTTCCTCACCGGGTTCTGAGCCGGGTCCGCGCGCGATGGGAGCGAATTCGTCGAGGGTGGCGAGAGGAGCAGCGTGCGGGTCCCGCTTTCCTGGCTGAGCGAGTTCACGCCGCTCGGCGTCGACGCGCAGGACGCCTCGGCGGTGGGCGCGCTCGGTGCCGAGCTCGACTCGCTCGGGCTCGTCGTCGAGGGCGTCGAGCGCGTCGGGGGCAGCCTCGCCGGCGTCGTCGTCGCGCGCGTGGCCGAGATCCGGCCGATCCCCGGTGCCGACCGGATCCGGCTCGTCACCGTCGACGCCGGCGGCGCGCCGGTCGACGTCGTCTGTGGCGCCTGGAACTTCCAGGTCGGCGACGTCGTGCCGCTCGCGACCGTCGGGGCGACGCTCGCCGGGGGCCTCGAGATCGCGCGCCGCAGCATGCGCGGGGTCGAGTCGAACGGGATGCTGTGTTCGGCCCGCGAGCTCGGGCTCGGTGCCGACGCGTCGGGGCTCTTCGTCCTCGCCGCGACCGGTGCCGCCGAGGCGCCGCTGCCCGCGGGCCTGACCCTCGGCACGCCGCTCGCCGAGTACCTCGGGCTCGTCGCCGACGTCGTGTTCGATCTCGAGGTCGAGCCGAACCGGCCCGACTGTCTCTGTGTGGCCGGTGTCGCCCGGGACCTCGCGGCGCGCCGGCACCTCCCCTTCGCGCTCCCCCGGCCGGTCGTCGTCGAGGAGGGCCCGCCGATCGGAGAACTGGCGAGCGTCGTGGTCGAGGCGCCCGAGGCCTGTCGGCGCTTCGTCGCCCGCGTCGTGCGGGGGATCGGCACCGTCGCGTCGCCGCGCGAGGTGCAGCGCCGCCTCATCTTGTCGGGCATGCGGCCGATCCACTCGGTCGTCGACGCCTCGAACTACACGATGCTCGAGCTTGGCCAGCCGACCCACCCCTACGATCTCGACCGCCTTGCCGGCCGCGGGCTGCGCGTCCGCTACGCCCGGCCCGGCGAGACGCTCACGACGCTCGACGGCGTGGCGCGGACGTTCGGCCTCGAGCGCCACCGTTCCGGTGAGGAGCGCGAGGTCCTCGACCTCATGATCTGCGACGGCGGCGACGTGCCGGTGGGCATCGCCGGGGTCATGGGGGGCGAGTCGAGCGAGATCGGCCCAACGTCGAGCGCGGTCCTCATCGAGGCGGCCGATTTCGCGGCGATGGCCGTCGGGCGGACCGCCCGCCGCCAGCAGCTGCGCACCGAGGCGTCGACGCGCTTCTGGCGCGGGATCGACCCCGAGGGGCCCGGGCGCGCCGCGGACCGCGTCGCCGAGCTCATCGTCGCCGCGGCCCGGGCCGCCGGCGCGGACCCGCCGGTCGTCGCCCGCGGTGTGCTCGACGTCCACCCGGCCCCGAACCCGCGGCGCACGATCCGCGTCCGGCTCGAGAGGGTGAACGCGACCCTCGGCACGGACCTCGACACGGCGGCGATCGTGTCGTACCTCGCGCCGATCGGCTTCGTGGCGACACGGGCCGGCGACGAGCTCGCGGTCGAGGTCCCGTCGTTCCGCCCCGACGCCGAACGCGAGGTCGACGTGATCGAGGAGGTCGCCCGGCACCACGGCTACGACCGCATCGCGCCGACGCTGCGCCGATCGCCCGGCGTGGGGCTGCTGTCGCCGCACCAGGCCGACCGGCGGCGCCTCGTGGGCCTCGTCGCGGGCATCGGCGCCGACGAGGCCTGGACGGGCTCGATCGTCAACCCCGACGTGGTGCGGCGCGTCGGCGAGGTGCGGGAGCTCGTCCTGCTCACGAACCCGGTCGTGCGCGAGGAGTCGGCCCTGCGGACCCACCTCCTGCCGGGGCTGCTCGGCGCGTTGCGCCAGAACGCGTCGACCCGGAACGGCTCGGTCCGGCTCTTCGAGATCGGGCGGGTGTTCGCCCACCCCGGGCCCGGCGGCGAGCTGCCCGTCGAGCGCGAGCATCTCGGCGTCGTGTTGGCCCGCGACGGCGACGGCGCCGCCGCCGCGGTCGAGCTCTGGCGCCGGATCGTGGAGGGTCTCGGCCTCGAACCGGCGGCGACGGAGCTCGTGCAGGACGAGCCCGGGTCGCGCCTCGTGCTCGACGACCCGGTCGCGCTCGGCTGCCACCCGACCCGCACGGCGGCGGCGCGCGGGGCCGATCGTTCCGGCGAGACGGTGACCGTCGGTTTCGTCGGCGAGGTCGACCCGGCTGCGCTCGGCGCCTTCGACCTCACGGGCCGCCGGGTCGGTTGGCTCGTCCTCGACCTCGCCCGCCTCTTCGCGCTCCGTCACCGGGAAGCTCACGCGCCCGTGCTCAGCCGGTTCCCCTCGAGCGACATCGATCTGTCGTTCACCCTCGACGAGTCGATTCCGGCGGCGCGCCTCGAGCTCGTGCTGCGCGCCGCGGCGGGGGAGTACTGCGAGCGCGTCCGTCTCGTCGACGTCTTCCGGGGCCCGGGGCTGCAGCCCGGGTCGCGCAGCCTTTCCTACCGTGTCCGATTCGTGGCGCCGGACCGCACGCTCACCGACGCCGACGTCGCCGCGGCGCGCGCCCGGTGCATCGCCGCGGCCGAGGCCGAGCTCGGGGCGGGGCTGCGCGGCTGAACGGCGTGTCCGTGCCGAGCGGGGAAGCCCTGCCCCCGAAGGGGCGCGCCCGGCGGCGCCCGCCCTGGTCGCGCCGCCTGCCGCGGCCGCCGTCCGTCCCGTCGGTGGGTGGAGGCGGCGGGACGCGGCTCGTGCGCTGGGGCGTCGTCGCGGCTCCGACGCTGCTCGCGGCGGTGCTCGCCCTCGTCGGCCTCGACTCGCGCAGCCTCTGGCTCGACGAGGCGGCGACCGTGTCGATCAGCACCCAGCACGGGGCGGCGCTCGGGTCGGCGATGGCCCGCGACGGCGGCAACATGCTCGGCTACTACGCGCTCATCCACGTGCTCATCGGGTGGTTCGGGAACAGCGTCCTCGTGCTCCGCCTGCCCTCGGCCATCGGCTGCGCGGCGACGACCGCGCTCGTCGTCGTCGTCGCCGACCGGCTCTTCACCCGACGGGTCGCCTTCGCTGCCGGGGTGCTCTCGGCCGTCAGCCTGCCGGCGGTCTACTGGGGACAGAACGTCCGCAGCTACGCCCTCATGCTGGCGTTCGTCGTCGCGTCGTATCTCGCCCTCCTCGTCCTTGTCGATCCCGGACGCGGCGCGCGCGTCTCGCGGCGCGCCTGGGTCGGCTACGTCGTCGCCACGACGCTCGCCCTGTACATGAGCTTCGTCGCCGTTCTCGTCGTTCCCGCCCAGCTCGTCGCGCTCGTCTCCCACCGCAGACGGGTCCGCCCCGTCGTCGCGGCGCTCGTCGTCACCGCCGCCCTGTGCTCGCCGCTCGCGGTCCTCGCGGTGTCCCGTGGCTCGGGTCAGCTCTTCTGGGTGCCGAGGTCGGACTACCGGTCGCTCGGCCCGGTCCTCGTCTCGCTGACCTCGGCGGGCTTCGAGCCGAACTTCCACCTCACCCCGACGAGCGTGTTCCTCGCCACGGTCACGGTCGTCGCCTTCCTCGTCGCCGCAGCGGCCGTCGCGGCGCGTCTGCTCCGTGGCGCGAGGCGCGCCGAGGTCTGGGGCGAGTACCTCGTCCTCGCCTGGCTCGTCGTGCCGCTCGTCGTCTCCTTCGTCGAGTCGCGTGTCGCCCAGCCGACGTTCACGGCGCGCAACCTGCTCGTCTCGACGCCGGCGGCCGCGATCGTGCTCGCCCGGGTGGTGTGCGACCGGCGCCTGCCCCGACTCGCCAGCGTCGGCCTGCTCGCCGGCTTCGTCGGCCTGCGTGCCGCGCAGCTCGCGCCGACCTACGGCGTCTCCCCGGAGAACTGGCGGTTCGCGACCGCCTTCGTGCTGCAGCGGGTCGAGCCCGGCGACTGCATCGCCTTCTACCCGCTCGACGGCCGGATGGCCTTCACCTACTACCTCGACCGCGCCGTCGACGTCCCGGCGACGCTCCCGCGCCCGGTCCTGCCGACGACCCCGCTGCGCGAGGTCATCCCCTACGTCGAGCGGTACGCGACGCTCCGCCCCAGGCAACTCGCGAGGATCCGGGCGAGCTGTCCGCGCCTCTGGCTCCTCACGAGCCACGAAGGGTCCCCGACCGGGACCGTGACGTCGCGCCTCAACTACGAGAACTACCTGCTGCTCGCCGGGAGGCTGGAGACTCTCTACCCGAGGACCTCGATCTCGACGGTCGGCTGGGCGAGCCCGATCCGCATCTGGCAGTTCGGGCAGTGATCCCCGGGAAGGGGCGCCAGCGCCGTAGGTCGTGGCGCCCGTGGCGCACGACGTCGTCGTGCCGTCCTCCCGGCCCCAACCGGTCGGGCGGCGCCAGGGTGTCGGCCGCCCGCCTCGGGCGGTCCCGCGTGCCCCCGGGCTCGCCTCGACCGGCCGGCGATCCGGGCCGCGCAGACCGCCGGGGCCGCGTCGGCGACGGCGGGCGCGCTTCCCGCGGTGCCGTGCCCGGGAGCGGGCTCGTGCGGACGACGTGGCTGGCCGGGGTCGCGCCGGGGTCAGGGACGTGGCCGCCGGCAAGCACGCGGCATGGGACCGGGGACGTGGTTCGCCGCGCGAGGCGAAGTTCGCGGGACGGCGGCGGCGACGCCCACGGGAGGACGTCGCCTCGGGCGAAGGTGACACGGTCGAGCTCTGGCGCCGGGTCTCGGGCGCGTCACGTCTCGGAGCTGGCGGCCCCCGCGTCGGCGTGTGACGGATCCTCGAGTCGGCGGACGCAGATGTCGCGGTTTCTCCTCGTCGCCTCGCGGTAGATGAGGGGCAGATCTCGGCGCGCGAGCAACTGCTCGTTGACCTGGAGCGCGGCGGCGACGTCACCGACCCAGTAGGCGGCAATCGCCCATTCGAAGTCCATCCCCCACTCGTAGACCCAGCGCACGACGAACAGGATCTCGTCGTCAGGGTAGGGAATCCGTCGACCCTCGCTCGCGAACAGATGGGCGAGGTGGTGATCGTTCGACTCCCTCGACAGGCGGGCGAGGTCGTAGAGGGGTTCGGCGCGCGTCGGTCGGTACTCCCAGGCCTGCATCAGCTCGGCGACGGCCGCGGACCGGTCCCAGCCCGCGACGAGCAGCGCCCGTTGGTAGCGAGACCAGAACACCTCTTCCGCCCATCCTCCGAGCTCGATCCGATGGCGGTAGATTTCCGCGGCTTCCTCGCCCTGCCCGAGCGCGGCAGCCGTTTGGGCCAGGTAGAAGAGCGTCCGGGGGTTGTCGGGGTCGTCGGCGAGGTCCCTTTCCAGCAGCGCCCGCTCCCGTTGGAACTTGTCCGAGCGCCCGCCTCCGTCCGCGAAGTGGCGCACGACGAGCTGGGGGAGCCGCTCGGCGCGGTAGTCGCGGTCCAGCGCCAAGTACTCGTGCACCGAACCGACGTAGTACCAGTGGAGGTCGCCCCGGACGAGGCGGGGCAACCAATGGGCCCAGCCCTCGTCGATGAGCAACAGGTAGGCGTCCGAGGTGAGCTCGGGCAGATCGGCCTCGAAGCGGACCGTCTGGTCAGCGTCGAGAAGGAGCAGGTAATCGGCCTTGCCGCGCGTCGCCTGGAGAGCGAGATTGCGATTGGTCGAGTAGTCGACCCAAGCGTCGTGGTGGAGCTCCCCCGGGAGGCCGGCGAAGGCGTGGCGGACGACCGCCGGGGTGCCGTCCGTCGAGCCGGTGTCGCAGATCACCCAGTAATCGATGAACTCGCGTACGGATTCGGCCAGGCGCCCGATCACCTGCGCCTCGTTCTTGACGATCATGACGAGACCGATGGATTGCCCCATGTCAGGTCGGCCGGCTCGACGCGGGCCGCGAGACTCGCACGGGCGGGAGGATGACAACGTCACCAGTTCTTGCTACGAGTTACAAAATGGCAGGTCTTTCTGCCTTGTGAAGGAACTTGACGTCTTCCATGAACCGCTCAAGGGCCTTCTTCTGTGCGGGCGTCGGCTTGAGCGGGTCGTATCCCTCACCCAGTGCCGTTGTCCCGTGGCCGGACATCTTCGCGACGTATCCACCAGACGCGAACCGCCGAATGCAGGAATCGACGGATGCGATGTCAACAGCCTTCCACGGCCAGTCGCTCCTGCAATCGGAGAATCAGCAGGGCGCTTGGTCTTGATCCCACGCGCCCTGCCGATCGATATTTGGCTATCTCAACTAGTCGTCGAGAAGGAAACCGCCGGAATGTTGCCCACGAGGCCGCCTGCTGTGCTGCCTACGAGAACCGGCGAATCCGCCTCGTAGCCGTAAGTGTCGTCACTGCACATGACAGGAACGGCCTCAAAGACGTTAGCCACAACAGCTGCATTTGCACAGGTAATTCCACCCTGAGCTGCCAAGCCGGGCGCAGAAGCGCCATCGACAAACACGTTGCCTGGCAAAACATCCCAACCCGCCGTCACGTCTTGACCCTCTGACGACAGAGCCACGTTTAGAAAGTCCAATGCAGTGTCAGTCGCGAACGGGACCACATCACTACTCCCGTCAGCCACCGCAACGGCAGCCGTCAACACAGGGAGGGAGATGCCGTAAACAACCGTATCTGGGAGCACCACACCGGACCCAAAGTTGAACGTTGCATTGAAGTGAAACCTGTATGTACTGCTTTGATCCGTTACATAAGGGAGCTCTACCGTGGTGGTCGCTGTGGCAATGGCGGCGGCGGTATCTACGGGGCTACCTGGAGTGAAGAAAGAAAGTGCAACTTCAGCCGTATAGCAATTCACACCAGAAGGCGGTGCGGAAGTGACGGTTGGTACACCAGCCTCATTATGGTCAACCCATGTCCCCATTTCCTCTGAACTGTCGCAGGAAGAGCCCGTGTAGTTGTTGGGGTACTGAACCATCGACACCGTGGCGGTGCTGAGAGCGTTGCCATCAGGGTTAGGAGCTAGGTTAACTTCGTTCCCGAAATAGAGCAGCGCCCCGGGGGCGACGAGGTTCTGTGACCACTGCAACGTTCCCGATGCGGGAGCGGGAATGCTGTTGTAGAGAACAGGGCTGATACCTGAAGCACCGGCGGCACCCGCTGGTCCTTGGATACCCTGAATACCTTGGGCACCCGCAGGACCGGCGGCACCCGCAGGACCGGCAGCGCCCACAGGACCGGCGGCACCCGCAGGACCGGCGGCACCCGCAGGACCGGTAAGACCGGTAACTCCCTTCGCGCCCTTTCGCGCCCTTCGCGCTGATCGTTACTTGATGTGTGCCCGCTGGGCAAGCACCGCCGACGGCCCCGTAGATAATTCCACTTTTGACACAAGCGACGTATTTGGCGACGAGGGACGCGGTTTTGACGGATGCCGCAGCCAGTCCCATACCGCTCAGTGCCAATAGCCCGACAACGGCGGAGACAATAAGGATCTTCTTTTTTCTGAGCACGGCGTGGTGCCTCCTAATCTTTGGGAATCTCATGTGGGCGGTTGTTTGGGGCGTGATGGATGCCCTACTCGGGCGCCGGTTTCGCCATTCGCTCCCTGCGGGCCCGACGACCAGATTCGGCCTGAGGATCGCTGCGTCGCCCACTACAGGGAACGCCCTAGACGGCCCTCCTTTCCTGGTAGAAAGCCCCAGAGAGAGCTCCCATTGGTGCGGAGCGGGAGGGCGGGCACATGCAGCGGCCCCTCGGGACGAAACGACTCGTGGAGGTGAAAGTGCCTAGCGGCGAACGGATACGACGCGGCTCGCCGAGCTCCACGGTGATGCGCGCGTTGCGGCTGCGAATCGGGCACGTTCGGCGATTAACGCCCGCGACAGGTGCATCGCAAGCTGTCGACGGCGGCATCGCTGGCCCCACCCTGTTGCTTCATCCTCCACGCCCCATCCCCGGGATCGAGCTGTTGTGCTGCGCCTGTCTTCGGACACCCTCGGCCACTGAGCGGGCTCCGGATGGGGGTGTCGGCTAGTTGTACAACCACACGCCGCAGCCTGTCAAGGCTCCCCACGGGCTCGGCGCTCCGCTCGGTGAGAAGTCCACTAACTTGACGCGGAACAGATCGTGCGAGCGGGGCACTCCGGGGGTTCGGAACGGTGGTTCGGGAAGGGGCGAGATCGACAGCGAGGCGGCGTACCGACGAGACGTTCGCGGACTGGCTGCGGTCGGAGCAGCAACGGTCGGCGATCACCCAGGAGGAACTCGCCGAGGCCTGCGGAGTGAGTCAACAAGCGGTGAGTCGGTGGATCCGCGGGGCGGCACGACCGGGTGGCGTGCGCCTGGGCAAGCTCGCGGAGGCGCTCAGGGTTCCCGTCGACCTCGTGATCGAGAGGTTGGAAGCGGACCAGAAGGTGAGAGGGATGCTCCCTGCTGATCCTCCGGTCGTGTTGCGCTCGGAGTTGGCTGAGCTTCGGAAGCGATTGGCTCGTCTTGAGCGACTAGCCGAAGGCCTCGGTGTTCAGAGGCGACAGCGGCCTCCAGCGCGCTGACGCGCTCGTACAGCTCGGCGAGGACGCGCTCGACCCGCCACCGGCGCGCCGAGGCCTCTCTACGCATCCCGTTCCGCCGTTTCCCCCCGCAGGGGTCGGCCGGCCTGGGTCCTGCCCCGGGCATCCCCGGGGTCTGCCCGACGGAGCCAACGTGTGGGCCGGTGCTGCGACCGATGCGACAAGCCAGGCAAGGTCTGGGGGACGGGGAACGATCGTGCCGAGCTCGCAGCGACTGGCCAACCGTGGGGCGAATCGGGCACGTTCGGCGATTAACGCCCGCGACAGGTGCATCGCAAGCTGTCGACGGCGGCATCGCTGGCCCCACCCTGTTGCTTCATCCTCCACGCCCCATCCCCGGGATCGAGCTGTTGTGCTGCGCCTGTCTTCGGACACCCTCGGCCACTGAGCGGGCTCCGGATGGGGGTGTCGGCTAGTTGTACAACCACACGCCGCAGCCTGTCAAGGCTCCCCACGGGCTCGGCGCTCCGCTCGGTGAGAAGTCCGAGGGAGATGTTCGGAGTTCTCGAGATCTTCGGTGGCGGGCCGGCGATACGGGAATTGCTCTTCATCTCTTGTAGTCGACGGGTGCGACAACGCGCTCGGCTCGAGCCGCTTACGTCTCGCAGGATCGAGCGGTGGGGGAGCGTGCTGCGCCGCGGGGACTGCCCTGTTGGTCCAGCCCGCGGCGGAGCCTCATCGGCCGAGCTCGCTCCGGTGGTGTCATCGGAGGTCTGGCCGGACGACGTGTTTGGCCCTACCCTGGGACGGTGCGCCCCGAACGCGTGAACCGACGCCGCCCTTGGGTCGGTGTGCACGACGCTGACCCGGCCGGCACGACGTCAGCGGCCGGTGTGACGAAGTCCGGCCGATCGCGATGAGCTCCCCGAGCGCTTCGTTCTCGGTCACGATGCGGGTCGAGCTCACCGACCCTCGCGGGGTCGGCGCGATCACGACCGCCATCGGCGACGCGGGCGGTCTCGTGACGGCGCTCGACGTCGTCGAGTCCCGCGGCGACACGCTCGTCGTCGACTTGACGTGCAACGCCTTCAACGAGGGGCACGCCGAGCGCCTCAACGCCGCCGTCGACGCGGTGGCGGGCGCCCACGTGCGGGCGATGAGCGACCGGACGCTTCTCCTCCACCTGCGCGGCAAGCTCGAGATCGCCTCCCGCGTGCCCCTGCGCACCAGGGACGATCTTTCGATGGCCTACACCCCCGGCGTCGCCCGGGTCTCGATGGCGATCGCCCGGGACCGCTCGGCGGTGCGCAACCTGACGATCAAGTGCAACACGGTCGCGGTCGTCACCGACGGCTCCGCCGTGCTCGGGCTGGGCAACATCGGTCCAGAGGCTGCGCTCCCCGTGATGGAGGGCAAGGCCCTCTTGTTCAAGCGGTTCGCCGACGTCGACGCCTGGCCGATCTGCCTCGCCACCCAGGACTCCGACGAGATCGTCCGCATCGTCGAGTGCCTCGCACCGGTCTTCGGCGGCATCAATCTCGAGGACATCGCCGCGCCGCGTTGTTTCGAGATCGAGCAGCGGTTGCGGGACAAGCTCGACATCCCGGTGTTCCACGACGACCAGCACGGCACGGCGGTCGTCGTCTTCGCGGCGTTGACGAACGCGTTGCGCGTCGTCGGCAAGCACATGAAAGACGTGCGCGTCGTCGTCCTCGGTATCGGCGCGGCGGGGGTCGCGATCACGAAGCTCCTGCTCGCCGAAGGCGTCGGTGACGTCGTCACCCTCAACCGGCGGGGCATCCTCGGCGAGAAGACGCCGGGTCTTGACGACCCGCGACACTGGATCGCCACCCACACCAACTTCGAGGGTCGCGTGGGCGGCATCGCCGAAGCGGTCGTGGGCGCCGACGTCCTGATCGGCGTCTCGGGTCCGAACCTCGTCACCGAGGCGCACCTCGCGACGCTCGGCAAGGACGCCATCGTCTTCGCCCTCGCCAACCCGACGCCCGAGGTCGACTCCGAGACCGCCCGACGCTACGCCGCGATCGTCGCCACCGGGCGGAGCGACGAGTCGAACCAGATCAACAACGTGCTCGTCTTCCCGGGGCTCTTCCGGGGCCTGCTGAACGCCGGCGCAAAGAAGATCACCGACGAGATGGAGCTCGAGGCCGGTCGCGCGCTGGCCGCGGTCGTCGGCGAGGAGGAGCTCTCGCCCGCCTACATCATCCCGACGGTGTTCAACCCGGCCGTCGTCCCGGCGGTCTCCCAGGCGGTCGAACAGGTCGCCCGGGCCTCGGCGGGATGAGGGCCCATCTCCTGCCTCAGGCGGTTGCCGGCCGCCAGTGGATCGCGGCGCACCGCTTGTCCGTGACGTAGCCGTTCTCGGCGAACCAGCGCGCCGACCGTTCGATCGCCTCGGCGGCTGGCCGGGACCGGTAGCCGAGCTCCCGGCGCGCCCGCGCGTCGCTGAACACCATCCGGGTCGAGGCCATGCGCGCCCCTTCGAGGGGTACGTGCGGCGTGCGGTTGAGCAGCCTCCCCTCGACGAGCTCGGAGAGGTACGCGGCGCCGAAGGCGACCGGGCGGGGGACCCGGAAGCGCGGCCGCGGCAGGCCGGTGCAGCGGGCGAGCTCGGCGAGGATCTCGCGCAGCTCGAGGTTCTCGCCGCCGACGATGTAGCTGCGCCCGATCCCGCCGCGCTCCGCGGCGAGCAGGTGCCCGGCGGCGACATCGTCGACGTCGACGATGTTGAGGGCGGTGTCGAACCAGCCCGGCATCCGGCCGTTCAGGAAGTCGAGGACGAGACGACCGGTCGGTGTCGGCGTGTGGTCGCCCGGCCCGAGCGGCGTCGTCGGCAGCGCGAGGATGACCGGCATACCGAGGGCCGCGGCCCGCAGCACCTCGTGCTCGGCGACGTATTTCGACTGTTTGTAGAGGCCGAAGAGGTGGCCGACGTGCGGCGCACAGGTCTCGTCGGCGGGTCCGCGCTCGGCGACGTGCTCCAGCCCGAGCGTGCCGACCGAGCTCGTATAGACGACGAGCTCGCAACCGGCTGCCCGGGCCGCCTCGAGGACGTTGCGCGTGCCATCGACGTTCACCCGGTAGAAAGACGCCGGGTCCGGGGCCCAGAACCGGTAGACGGCGGCGACGTGGAAGACGAGGCGCACCCCGGCGATCGCCTGTTTCATTGCCTCGGCGTCGCGCACATCCGCCTCGAGGCGCTCGACGGGCATCCCGTCGAGGTTCGTTTGCCGGGTGCCGGGCTCGACGAGCGCGACAACGTCGAGACGCCGCGCGACGAGGGCGCGGGTGATGGCCGAGCCGATGAAGCCGCTCGCCCCGGTGACGGCGACGCGCGTCCCGGGCGCGAGCACGTCGCGCCCCGCCGATGCCGCAGGCGCCGGATCGGTCCGCTTGCTTGTCGTCTTCGCCATCTCCACTCCCGTCATCTGCCGACCGGGTGAACCGCCGATCGGGAGGTCGAAGTTGTCGACACAGCACGAGTCTGCGCGCCACTGGACCGATTCCTCGACGCGGACAGGCAAGTTTGCCAGTTATACACTCGCCTCCCGACCAGTAGGGGAGGTGCCGTGAGCCCATCGACCGCATCACCGTCGCTTCACCAGCTTGCGAACTTCGTCGGAGGCAAGCACGTGGCGGCGCAGGGAGGCGAGACGACCGCGATCGTCGATCCCTCCACGGGGGAGGCCTACGCCTCGGCGCCGCAGTCGCGGGCCACCGACGTCGACGTGGCGTGCGCCGCCGCCGCGGCGGCGTTCCCGGCGTGGAGAGACGCGACGCCCGCGGCGCGGAGCCTGGCGCTGCTGCGCATCGCCGATGCGATCGGCGCGCACGCCGAGGAGTTCGTGCGGATCGAGTGCGAGAACACCGGCAAGCCACTCGCTCTCACGATGTCCGAGGAGATCCCGCCACTTGTCGACCAGATCCGCTTCTTCGCTGCGGCGGCGCGCCTGCTCGACGGCCGGTCGGCCGGCGAGTACATGGCGCACCACACCTCGTACGTGCGCCGGGAGCCGATCGGGGTCTGCGCCGCGATAACGCCCTGGAACTACCCGGCGATGATGGCCGTCTGGAAGTGGGCCCCGGCACTGGCGGCCGGGAACACGATGGTGCTGAAGCCCTCGCACACCACTCCCGCTTCGACGCTCTACATGGCCGAGCTGATGGCCGAACACCTCCCCCCCGGGGTCTTCAACGTCGTCTGCGGCGACCGTGACACCGGGCGGCTGCTCGTCGCCCACGAGACGCCGGCGATGGTCTCGATCACCGGCAGCGTGCGCGCCGGCATCGAGGTCGCCTCCGCCGCGGCCCAGGGGCTGAAACGGGTCCACCTCGAACTCGGCGGCAAGGCCCCGGTCGTCGTGTTCGACGACGCCGACGTCGAGGCCGCCGCCGCGGGGATCGCCGTCGCCGGCTACTTCAACGCCGGACAGGACTGCACGGCGGCGACACGGGTGCTCGCCGGGGCGCGCGTCCACGACGACTTCGTCGCCGCCCTCGTCGAGAAGGCGGCCGCGACCAAGACGGCCGGGATCGAGGTCCCCGACGCCGACTACGGGCCGCTCATCAGCGCCAACCAGCTCGACCGCGTATCGGGGTTCCTCGAGCGCGTCCCGGCCCACGCCGAGGTGCTGACCGGCGGTGGCCGCGTCGGGGAACGGGGGTACCTCTTCGCGCCGACGGTCGTCGACGGGCTGCACCAGGACGACGAGATGATCCAGGAAGAGATCTTCGGCCCGGTGATCACCGTGCAGCGCTTCGGCGACGAGGATGAGGCGATCGCCTGGGCGAACGGCGTGCGCTACGGGCTCGCCTCGAGCGTGTGGACGAGGGACCACGCCCGGGCGATGCGGATGAGCAAGGCGCTCGATTTCGGCGCGGTGTGGGTGAACACGCACATCCCGCTCGTCGCCGAGATGCCGCACGGCGGCTTCAAGCACTCCGGCTACGGCAAGGACCTCTCGCTGTACGGTTTCGAGGACTACACGCGCGTGAAGCACGTCATGCACTACATCGGGGAGTAGACGCGAGGGATGGGGAAGGGATGACGGTGGGAAACGACGGGGATCGCTCGCGAGACGGCGTGCCGCAACGGCGCGAGATCGTGACCGAGATCCCCGGGCCTCGCTCGCGGGAGCTCCACGCCCGGCGGCAGCGCGCCGTGGCGCCGGGCGTGCCGTCCTCGTTCCCCGCCTACATCGCGGCGGGCCGCGGCGCCGTCGTCGAGGACGTCGACGGCAACCGCTTCATCGACCTCGGCTCGGGGATCGCCGTCACCGGCGTCGGCCACGCCGCGCCCGAGGTCGTCGAGGCGGTGCGTGCCCAGGTCGCCCGGTTCAGCCACACCTGTTTCATGGTCGCCCCCTATGAGCCGTACGTCGCGGTCTGCGAGGCGCTGAATGAGCTCACCCCCGGCGGCCACGCCAAGACGTCGGCGCTGTTCAACTCCGGGGCCGAGGCGATCGAGAACGCCGTCAAGATCGCGCGCCACGCGACGAAGCGGTCGGCCGTCGTCGTCTTCGACCACGCCTACCACGGCCGGACGAATCTGACGATGGCGATGACCGCCAAGGCGATGCCGTACAAGTCGGGCTTCGGCCCGTTCGCGCCCGAGGTCTACCGCGTGCCCGTCTCGTACCCGTTCCGGGACCCGGCGGGCATGACCGGGGTCGAGGCGGCCCGGCGGGCGATCGGCCAGATCGAGGTGCAGGTCGGCTCGGCGCACGTCGCCTGCGTCGTCGTCGAGCCGATCCAGGGCGAGGGGGGCTTCATCGTGCCGGCCGCCGGCTTCCTGCCGGCGCTCGCCGAGTGGTGCCGGGACAACGGTGTCGTGTTCGTCGCCGACGAGGTCCAGTCCGGCTTCGGCCGCACCGGGGACTGGTTCGCCTGCGAGCACGAGGGCGTCGTGCCCGACCTCGTCGCCTCGGCCAAGGGGATCGCGGCCGGCATGCCGCTCGCCGCGGTGACCGGGCGGGCCGAGGTGATGGGGTCGGTGCACGCCGGCGGGCTCGGCGGCACCTACGGGGGCAACCCCGTGGCGTGTGTGGCGGCGCTCGCCGCGGTCGAGACGATGCGCGCCCACGACCTGCCCGCTGCGGCGCGCCACATCGGCGACGTGCTCGGTGACCGGCTCGCGGCGATGCGCGCCCGCCACGCGGGGATCGGCGACGTGCGCGGGCGGGGCGCGATGTTCGCGCTCGAGCTCGTCCGGCCGGGATCGACCGAGCCCGACGCCGAGGCGACGCGGAAGATCCTCGCGGCGTGCCACGCCGCCGGGGTCGTCGTCCTGTCGTGCGGCACCTTCGGCAACGTCATCCGGTTGCTGCCGCCGTTCGTCATCTCCGACGCGCTCCTGCACGAAGGTCTCGACGTGCTCGAGGACGCCCTCGGCGACGCGCTCCAGGGCGCCTAGGCGTCAGGCCCGCGGCCCGTCGGGCCACGACCTGAGGCGGGGCGTCGACCGCGGCCCGGGAGCCCGCCCGCGCCGTGCCGCTCGACGGCGTGCCCCGGGCGATCAGGCCGCGAGCGGCCGCGCCTGCCGGCGGAGCACCTCCTTCAGCTTGACGCGGCGTCCGGTGCGCAGGATCGCCCGCCCGTAGATCGTGCCGGCGAGACGAGCCATAGCGACCGTCGACGCGGCGGTGACGAGGCCGGAGACGACGACCTGCCACCATGCCACCTGGCCGAGCGCGAACAGCACCGGCATGACGAACGGCGCCGTCGGCGGCAGGTAGGCGAGCACCTGGTTGAGGAGCGACGGGCTCGACGCCCCGAGCGCCGTGAACGAGATGATGTAGCCGAACAGCAACGGCAGCTGGACGGGGAAAGCGACGCTCTGCACCTGCTCCTGGCGCTCGACGAGCGAGCCGATGCCGGCGTAGAGCCAGCAGTAGAAGGCGTAGCCGAGGACCAACCAGACGAGCCCGACGACGACGGGCACCGGCGCGGTGCCCTTCACGAGGTTCGAGCCGACGGCCGCGGCGAGTGCGAGGGCGACGGCGACGATGGTCGCCGCCTGCGCCAGCGCGACGAGGCCGATGCCGATAACCTTGCCGACGAGCAGGCGTAGCGGCGAGACGGCCGACAAGAGCACCTCGACGACCCGGTTCGACTTCTCCTCGACGACCCCCATCAGCAACCACGTCCCGTACTGGGTGAGGAGCACGTAGGTGAGGATGAGGGCGTAGAGCGCCGTGAGGAGGTTGGCGCTCGTGTGACGGGCCGATTTGAGGCTCGTGATCGCGAGCGGTGCGGGGCTCAGGAGGGCGCCGATGTGCGAGGCGGGGATCCCCGCTTTCTCCAGCGCGAGCTCCACGCCGAGGGAGCGGGAGACGGACTCCGTGTAGAGGGCGAGCGACGAGGTGTCCGTCGCCGTGAAGCCCTGCTTCACGACGAGGAAGCTGCTGTCGACCACGACGAGGTCGATCCGTCCCGCCTCGAGCGCCCGATCAGCCGCCGCGAGCGAGCGGTAATCGGTGATCCGCACCGGGACCGCCAGCTCCTCCCCGGCGGCGTGCAGCGTCGCGCGCACGAGGACCGAGGTGCGGCCGACGACGGCGACATGCCCGATCGGCATCTGGCCCTTGCGGATGACCGGGACGACGACCGCCGCGGCGACGCCGAGCAGCACGATGATCGTCCCGATGCGGAAGACCCGCGTCGAAACGCGCTCGTGCACCTCGCGTCGGGCGATGAGCTCGATGTCGCCGCGCACGCGCCCCTCCCGTGCGGGGCGTTCTGGGCCCTCTGATTGCGCGCCGACCGTCCTGTGGGCGTAGCGGTGCCGCCAGATGCGGATCCCCAGGAGCACCGCGGCGAGCGCGATCAGACCGGCGGTCACCGGACGGCCTCCCGGAAGACCTCGCTGAGGCGTCGCCGCTCGAAGTCGAACCGCAGGACCGGACCCGCCGCCATCGCCGTCGCGAGCAGCGCCTGGCTGTCGACCCCGTCGTCGAGGACGAGGCGTGACTCGCCGGCCTCGGTCCGCGAGATCGTCACGCCGGGGATCCCGCGCGCCCAGGCACCGTCCCGGTCGCCTGCGACCTTGACGACGAGCCGGCGGGAGCCCATGCGTTCGAGCTCGTCGAGATTGCCTGCCACGACGAGACGGCCCTTGTCGATGATGACGACCGATTCGCAGATGTCCTCGACGAGGTCGAGCTGGTGACTCGAGAAGAGGACACCGCGGCCCTCCCGGGCCTGTTCCGCGAGGATCGCCGTCACCTCGTCGATGCCGACCGGGTCGAGGCCGGCGAAGGGCTCGTCGAGGACGAGCAGCTCGGGCGCGTGGATGAGCGCCGCGGCGAGCTGGACGCGCTGTTGGTTGCCGAGCGACAACGACTCCAGCTTGTCGGGGGCGCGCTCGGGGATGCCGAGGCGCTCGAGCCAGTGCGTCGTCGCGCGGCGCGCGTCGTTAACGGACCTACCGTGGAGCTCGCAGATGTACTCGAGCTGGCGCTGGATCTGCATTCCCGGGTACAGGCCGCGTTCCTCGGGCATGTAGCCGAACCGCCGGCGCTCGGGCAGCCCGATGGCCGCACCCTCCCAGCGGACCGCGCCCGCGTCGAGATCGACGAGTCCGAACACGGCCCGCATCGCCGTCGTCTTGCCGGCGCCGTTCGGCCCGAGGAAGCCGAAGACCTGGCCGCTCGGGACGGTGAACGAGAGGTCGTCGAGCGCGAGCACTTCGCCGTAGCGGCGACGGAGTCCGATGAATTCGAGGCTCAACGCACCGGGTCCAGATCGGCTCCGCGCCGGCTCCGGGGACCCGGGCGGCCGGTGCGAACCGCCGTCCGTGGTGGCGTCACAGCGAACTCGTCGCGAGCAGGTGGGCGGTTGTCATGCCAACGCAGAAGCGACCAGAGCCACAGGACGAAGGTAGCGCAGGGCCAGGAGGCCACGCCAAGGCCCCGGTCCGGGCCCGGCCTTTCCGGCCGCCCGGTCACGGCGGAACGTGCCTTGTCAGGTCGCGGCGTTCTTGGCGAGGGCGTCTTTCAGCGCGACGATCAGCTGGTCGTCCTGGGCCTGCAGGTGCTTTTGGATCTCGAGAGCCTCGGACAGGATCGACTCGGCGTCCTTGTAGGTGTCCTCGGCTCGCTTGTCGCTCGCCGTCGCCGCGATGTTCTGCCCGACGATGATGATCGAGAGCAAGACGAGCTGGAGGAACGTCTGCGCGATCCAGGCGACGATCAAGATGAGCCCGGACTTGGTGAAGAAGCCCGGCACGTCGCTCTTGTGCAGCGCGCCGGCCTCGATGAGGATCGCCGGCAGGCTCACCAGCGCGATCAGGGCGAAGACGTAGGCGCAAGCCATCGTCCCGACGCCCGACGTGATCTTCACGGCGAGCCAGGCGTTGAAGCGCTTGACCTTGGTGCTCGTGTCGAGCATGTCCTTCGTCACCGGCGGCTTGTCGCGGTGTTCGAGGCGCTCGAGGGTGTGCGGATGCGGGACGTGTTCGTAGATGCCCATGGGCCCCCTTCCCTCGGCGCGCGATCCTTCCACGGGGGCGGCGCGCAACGCGCGGACCATCCGCCTAGCGTCGCGTCGACCGGGTCCGCGCCCAGCTCAAGGCCGGGATCGAACCGAACGCCGCTTAGGGGAGTCTTAGGACCGTGAGATCTCGACCGAGGCACACGCCGTGAAGCGCGGCACGCCGGACACGGCAGAGCTCGAGCGGTGGATGGAGTCGTGGTACGCGCCGGCGTACCGCACGGCCTGTCTCGTGCTGAACGACACAACGGGGGCCGAAGAGGCCGTGCAGGAGGCGTTCCTGCGGATGTGGCGCTTCCGGGACGCGATGCCCGAAGGCGACGCCGCGCGCCCGTGGCTCTACCGCGTCGTCGTCAACACCTGTTACTCCTGGGCCCGCAAAGAGTGGGGTGTCGACGGCCGGCGCGCGCCGTCGGCGTCGCTCGACACGCTCGCCGAGTCGTCACCCGGACCGGACGAGATCGCCGTGGTCGGCGACCGCGCCGGTGCTGTGCGTGCCGCCCTCGCGCGTCTGCCCGAGGCGCTCCGGGTTCCGGTCGTCCTGCGTTACTACGCGGGCTTGTCGGAGAAGGAGATCGCCGTCGCGATCCACCGCCGCCCGGGGACGGTGAAGTCACGTCTGCACGAGGCCCGCCGACTGCTGAGCGCCGACGCGGCACTCAACGCGTTCGCGGAGGAAAAAGAGGGAACCCAATGATCACCGACGACGAACTCGAGGCGCTGTTGCACGAGGCGGGGGGCGGCTTCGCCGTCCCGGCCGAGGGTCCGGCCGCGATTTGCGCCGCTGCGGCCCCGCCGGCTCCCGACGCGCCCGTCGTGCGGGGCCGGTTCCGTTTCCGCGAGCTCGCCCTCGCCGGCACGAGCGTCGCCGCCGTCGTCGCGCTCACCGTCGTCCTTCTCACTTCGTCCGGGGGGACACTCGAGCAGCTCCCGCCTGCCACGACCGCCGGGAGCGGGACGGTCAGCAACGTTCAGGCCTCGGCGACGGCGCCCGCACCCCTCGCCGCCGTGCGGAAGTCGGTGTCGTCCCCGGCGAAATCGGCGATGAACGGCACCGCGACGAAGGCCGCGATCGGGCGCGACATCATCGCCAAAGGAACGCTCCGGCTCGAGATCACCCGGGCCGCGCTCCGGCGCGACGTCGCGCGCCTCGAGGCGCTCGCGGCGGCGTTCGGAGGTTACGTGTCGGCCGCCGACGTCGCCGAGACCGGACCCCACCCGGGTGGGGCCATCGTCGTGTCGGTGCCGGCGGGGTCGTTCTCCGCGCTCATCGCCAGGGCAGAGGGGATCGCCAAGGTGAAGAGCCTGTCGACCTCGGACACGGACGTGACCGCCCAGGTCGTCGATCTCGGTGCCCGCCTGACGGCACTCGTCGACGAGCGCAACCAGCTCGAAGTGCTGCTCAGCCGCGCCGGGAGGGTCTCGGACCTGCTCGCGGTCGAGAACCAGATCGAGTACGTGCAGAGCCAGATCGAACAGATCCAGGGCGAGCAGCGCACGATCGCGGCACAGGTGGACTACTCGTCGCTCACGGTCGACCTCGTCGTGTCGCGACCGCACGTGTCAAGCTCGCCGAACGGCTTCGGCCACGCCTGGCACGAGGCGATCTCCGGCTTCGTGAACGGCGTCAAGGCGCTCATCGCCCATCTCGGCGATCTGCTGTTCGGTGTGCTGTCCTTCGTCGTCGCGGCCCTCATCGTCTTCGGTCTCTGGCGCGGTGTCTGGCCCAGGATTCGTCGGCGGATCGCCTAGATGCCCGACGCTACTCGGCGGGTGCGCCCGCTCCGGCCGGCGCCGGCTCCCCGTGCGGAGGGAGGAGGGCCGCCCGGCGGATCGGGTGCGACGCCGCGGCCGCCCCGGCTGACGCCGCCTGGTCACGGCGTCGACTTGGTCCCTGCGATTCTCGATGAGGCGGGCCGATGGGGATCGTGAGGCCCACCCCGCAAGCAACACCGGGAGCCGCCATCCGCGGGGAGGCCGGGACGGCCGACGTCGTCGCCGTCCTGGCACTCCTCGGCGCTGTGTTGTTGTCGATCGGAGCCGGTGTCGCCCCCGTTTCCGCCGCATCTGGCGCGCCGCGGGTCACCTCGGCCGAGTCGTTCGCCTGCCGCGTGCTCGGCGAGGCGATCGTCCCGCCAGGTGCCCGCTCGACGAAGGTGGTGCGCTCCGAACTGCTCGACGAGCCGTTCCAAATGATCGGCATCGGCGGGCTCGTCGACGTCCACCGCTTCTACCTCGTCGACGGGCCAGCAGGAGCGGTCGCGGACTACCTCGAGGCGCATCTTCCCCGGGGGGCGACGCAGGTGGCCGAGGGAAGCGTCGGTGCCGCGCCGGACGTCGCGCCCGAACTGGCGTATGCGCTGCCGGCGTCCGGCCCGCACGAGTACCTGGCGGAGCTGGCCTACGTCGTCGCGGCCGTCGGTCGGGACGTCGTCGAGTTTCGGGTCGATGCGCAGGTCGTCTGGGAGCCAAGCCGACCCGTCGCGGAGCGAGCTCCCGCGACGGGCGTCGTCCAGGTGACCGGGTACTCCGGGTCCTCCGCCGAAGGAGGGTCGAGTGGTCCCGTGACCTTCACGGTGAGCGGCGCCCGGGCGAGGTCACTCCTCAGCGCCCTGAACGGCCTGCCTCTCGGGCCGCGGGGCTGGTGCCTGGAGAAGTCGCTTCTTTTCCGGATCGTCGTCCGTCCGGCGCGGGGCGCACCGCCTTCGTTCGACGCCGACGGTTGGGCATGTGCCGGAGACGTGCTCGTGACCGCACACGGTCGTGTCCTGCCGGACCTCTACGACGCGCACTGCCTGCTGTTGCGCGCCGTCGTCGCGGTTCTGCCGGCGCGCGAGGCGTACGGGACCCGCGCCGCGAGGACCGGCTGCGATCCGCGGCCGGCCGCGGTGCCCGCCCATGGTTCGGGGATCTCTGCCTCGGCGTTCGCGAGTCTGACGAAGATCGCCCTGGACATGGCGGCCGACAACGGCGATGCTCGTCCGAGGAGCGTTGTCGCCGTCGCGACGACGCACGCCGTGGCGCTGGCGATCGCCACCCCCGGTGACCTGACCCCCACCGTCCCGGCGGGGGAGCGGGTGTACCTCGTCGTGATGCGCGGTTCGTTCACGGGGTACGAGGCTGCGCCGCCTTCGGGGGCTGTGCTGCCCACCGGCTCGTACCTCTCCTTTGTCGTCAGCGAGAAGACCTTCCGGGTGACCGACTGGGGCCTCGGCGCCATCCCACCGCCCCGTCCGCTTCCGGCGGGCCGCAACAGACCGTCTCCTCGGCTCTCGGGCTCGACGTCCCGCCGCCCGCGCCAGCGGCCGTGACGCTCGCCGGGTAAGCGGGCCGGCGCGCCGACCGTCGGCTCGGCAGGCCAGGAGCCACCGGGGTCCACTCGAGTGTCGCCCGGGGTCGCCCGCGATCGGTCGCGGCGGCGCGCGGTTCGGCCCTAGCGTTCGGTGTCGGCCGCGGCGCCGACCTCGGCCCGGCGCTGGCGCAGTTCCTCGAGGATGGCGACGGTCGCGCTGGCACCGAAACGGGTTGCGCCGGCCCTCGCCATCGCCAGGAGCGTGTCGAGGGTGCGCACGCCCCCGGCAGCCTTCACCCCGACGTGCGGCGAGACGTTCGCCCGCATGAGCACGATGTCCCCGAGCGTCGCGCCGCTCGGGGCGTAACCGGTGCTTGTTTTCACGAACCGGGCCCCGGCCTCCTCCGCGAGGTGGCAGCCGAGGACCTTCTCCTCGGTCGTGAGGTAGGCGTTCTCGAGGATCACCTTCACGGTCCGGCCGGAGGCGGCGTCGACGACGGCGCGGATGTCCCTCCCCACGTACGGGGCGTCGTGGCCCCGCAGGGCACCGATGTGCAGCACCATGTCGAACTCGTCGGCGCCGAGGGACAGGGCCTCGGCGACCTCGCCGACCTTCGTCCGGGTGGTGCACGAACCGTGGGGGAAGCCGATCACCGTGGAGACCATGACGCCCGAGCCCGCGAGCTCGGCGACGGCACATTCGACGTCGCTCGGGCGCACGCAGGCCGACGCGACCTTGCAGGCACGCGCGATGGCGAGGCCGCCGGTCACGTCCTCGGCGGTGAGCTGGGGCTGCAGCAGCGAGTGGTCGATCATCGATGCGACGTACGCCGTGCCGGGCAGCTCGTCGCGCGGGAACGTCTCGTCACCCATATCCATGGCCCGTCTTTCGGTTGCGAAGGGTTGTTCGGCCGAAGGCGCCGACTCGACGCCGAGCGCCCCGGGGCGCAGGGTAGCCGTCAGGGCTCGGGTCGTCGCCGGGAGGGCCCGCTCGACTCGTCGTCGGGCCGGGTCGACTCGCCCGCCCGCCCGACCTGCCGGTCGCGCCCGAGCTTGCGGCGGACGGCCTCGCGCCGGGCCCGGAGCTCCCGGTAGGTGATCCGCTCGGTTCCGGACGAGACGCCGATCGCCGCCCGCACCCCGTCGAGGTCGCCCCCCGCCTGGGCGGGGTCAATCCCGATCTCGTGGGCGATCTGGTCCCCGTGGCGGCTGGCGAAGTACCCGGCGACCTCGACGACCTCGTTCAGCAAGTCGACGTCCGGCGCGAGGACGGCGACGACGCTGTCAAGGAACAAGATGTTCTTCACGAACAGCATCAGCTCCTTGGGCAGTTTCACCCCGTGAGCGAGGAGCTTCTTGGTGAGCTCGCGCATCTGGCGCGTCAACTGCTCGGCGCTCATCGCGACGAGATCCTCGGGCGGGCCGTCGAGGCCGAGGTCGGCGATCACCTCGTCGAGATCGGCGTGCGCGCCGAGCGCGCCGAGGTCGCGCAGCGCCGCGACCTGGCCGCGCACGTCGTTCATCATTGCTCCCATCACGAGGCGCAGGAACGCCAGGCGGCTCCCCTCGTCGAGGCGTCCCGTGATGCCGAAGTCGAGCAACGCGACGCGCCCGTCGGGAAGGACGAGCAGGTTCCCGCCGTGGAGGTCGCCGTGGAACACGCCGAAGAGCATCACCCCTTCGAGGAACGAGACGATCGCGGCACGCATCACCTTCTCGGTCGCGATCCCGGCGCTCTGCATCCCGCCGACGTCGTCCCAGGCGAAGCCGTCGAGGCGCTCCATGACGAGCACCCGCGGCGTGACGAGCCGGGGGTGCGGCCGGGGCACGACGATCGTGCGCTGCTCGGTCGCGGCGATGACCGAGGCGATGTCGAGCATGCTCTCGGCCTCGAGGCGGAAGTCGAGCTCCTCGACGATCGTCTCGGCGAACAGCTCGATGAGCGCCGGTGGGTTGGCGAGGACGGCGATGGGGATCCGCCCGACGAGGTGCGGCGCGAGGAAGCTCATCACGGCGAGGTCGTTCTTCACGAGGGCGGCGACCTGGGGTCGCTGCACCTTGACGACGACTTCTTCGCCGGAGTGGAGGCGGGCGCGGTGCACCTGGGCGATCGAGGCCGCGGCGACGGGCTCGGGCGAGAACTCGCAGAACACCTCCTCGAGGGAGCAGCCGAGATCGGTCTCGACGCACTCGCGCACGGTTGCGAAGGACTCAGCCGGGACCCGGTCGCGCAGCAGCTTGAACTCGCCGACGAGCTCGGGCGGGAAGATCCCCTCGCCCGAGGAGAGGATCTGGCCGAGCTTGATGTAGGTCGGACCGAGCCGCTGGAACGCGAAGCGGAGTCGGCGCGACAACCCGGCCCGCGATTCCGGTGCCTGCTTGCGCCGGTCGGCCAGGTACCAGCCGGCGATCGCCCAGCCGAGGATCGCCGACACCCGCACGATCCGGCGCCACGGCGGGAGCCGGTGCCGCCGGACGAGACCCGGTACGGCCGCACGGGTTTCGGCGCGCACGAGATCGAGGCCGATCCGCCACGGCAGGTCCTCGGGCTCGACGAGCCAGGGCGGATGGTCCGAGAACGCCCCGACCGACAGGTCCCCCGGCGGTGGGGACGCGCTCAGGGGGCCACGGGGCCGAACACGAGACATCCGTTGTGCCCCCCGAAACCGAAGCTGTTCGAGAGCACGGGGCCCGGGGTGAAGGGGCGGGCGGTTCCGGTGACGATGTCGAGGTGAATCTCGGGGTCCTGCTCCTCGAGGCCCGCCGTCGGCGGGATGAGTCCGTGCTCGATGGCGAGGATCGACGCCACGGCCTCGAGCGCGCCCGCGGCGCCGAGCGCGTGTCCCGTGACGCCCTTGATCGAGGTGACCGGGGGACCCGGTCGGCCGAAGACCTTCTCGATCGCCTCGGCTTCGGCGAAGTCGTTGAGCGGCGTCGACGTGCCGTGCCCGTTGATGTGGGCGACGTCGCCGGCCGCGATCCCGGCATCTTCAAGGGCGAGTTCCATGCAGGCGACGGCCCCCTCGCCCCCCGGCGCGGGGGCGGTGAGGTGGTAGGCGTCGGCGGTCGAGGCGGCACCGAGCAGCTCGGCGTAGAGGTGGGCGCCACGTGAGCGGGCGTGCTCGAGCTCCTCGAGGATGAGCGCGCCGCCGCCCTCGGCGATGACGAAGCCGTCCCGCCGGCGGTCGAACGGCCGCGAGTGTCCCGAGGTCGACAGTGCGGTCATGTTGGCGAAGGCGGCGATGCCGACTGCTTCGAGGCCGCCGGACGGGGTGATCGCCGCCTCGGCCCCACCGGCGATGACGGCATCGCAACGGCCGTCGCCGACGAGGCGGAAGGCGGCGCCGATGGCGTGGGTCGCCGAGGCGCACGCCGTGACGACCGTCTCGCACGGTCCCCGCCAGCCGAAACGGATCGAGATCGCCGCCGCGCCGGCGTTGCCCATCATCATCGGCACGAGCCGCGGCGAGACCCGGCGCGGGCCCTTGGCGATCAACACGGCCATCTGCTCCTGGATCGTGGCGAGTCCGCCGGTCCCCGTCCCGAAGACCACGCCGGAGCGGTCCGGGTCGGTGCCGAGCTCGCCCGCGTCGTCGAGGGCGAGCTGGGCGGAGGCCACGGAAAACTGGGCGAAGCGGTCCGTCTGGCGGGCCTCCTTCGGGTCGTACCAGACCGACGGGTCGAACTCGTCGACCCACTGGGGGCCCTCGGCGGCGGGACCGGACAGGCCCGCGAAGAAGGCGTCCTTGCCGATGCCGCAGGACGCCACGACGCCGAGGCCCGTGACGACGACGCGGCGCCGGGGACCCCGGTCCATCAGATCTTCGAGACCACGAGCTCGTAGGCCTGGCCGACGGTGTCGATCCCGTCGAGCTCGGTCTCGTCGACGGTGATCGAGAAGGCCTCCTCGAGCGCCATGACGAACTCGACGAGGTCGAGGCTGTCGGCGTTGAGGTCGTCGGCGAAGCTCGCCTCCGGCACGACCTTGTCCTCGGGCACCTGGAGCACATCCACGGCGCACTTCCTGAACTTCTCGAACGTCGCGTCGTCGCTCACGGCTCGCTCCTCGTCACGTCGTCGGTGGATTGTCGGACTGCGCTTCGTGCCGGTCGCCTCGGTCGGGTCTTCTCCGCACGCCTAGTGTCCCATCCCGAGCCCGCCGTCGACCGCCAGGACGGCGCCGGTGACGTAGGCGGCCTCGGGCGAGGCGAGGAAGTGCACCGCCGAGGCGATCTCGTCGGGTTCGGCGACCCGCCCGAGGGGGATCCGCGCCGCGAGCGCGGCGGTCTGCTCCGCGGAGACGGCGGCGAGCATGTCGGTCGCCACCAGGCCGGGCGTGACGACGTTCACGGTCACGGAACGGCCCGCGATCTCCCGGGCGAGCGAGCGGGCGAAGCCGATCTGACCGGCCTTGGCGGCGGCGTAGTTCGCCTGTCCGGCGTTGCCGAGGTAGGCGACGACCGACGAGATGAGGATGATCCGGCCCGACCGCGCCCGCAGCATCGGGCCGAGCGCCCGCTTGGCGGCGCGGAACGTCGCGGTGAGGTCGGTCCCGATGACCCTCGCCCAGCGCTCTTCGCTCATGCGCAGCACGAGCCCGTCGTCGGTCACGCCCGCGGCGCACACGAGGACCTCGACGTTGCCGAGCCCGGCCTCGACCGCGTCGAACGCCGCGCCGACCGCCGCGGGGTCGGTGACGTCGCAGGCGACGGGATAGAGGGGGAGCGTACCGGCGCCACCGGCGAGGTCGTCGGGCGGCGCGGTCTTGAAGGTGACGGCGACCTTGTCGCCGTCGGCCTGGAAGCGGCGCGCACAGGCGAGCCCGATCCCGCGCGAGCCCCCGGTGACGAACACGACCCGGTTCACGCGACCCCCCGGCGGCCCCAGCGGATGACGACCGAGGCCCAGGTCATGCCGGCACCGAACCCCGAGAGCAGGACGAGGTCTCCCTCGGCGACCCGCCCGGCGTTGACCGCGTCACACAGGCCGAACGGGATCGAACCGGCCGAGGTGTTGCCGATGCGGTCGAGGACGACGACGGTGCGATCCATGGGCATGCCGATCCGCTCGTTCACCGCTTCGATGATGCGCACGTTCGCTTGATGGGGGACGAAGAGGGCGATGTCCTCGGCGGTGCACCCCGCCGCGGCGAAGACCCTGCCGATCGAGTCGACCTCGGCCCGCACGGCGCGCCGGAAGATCTCGCGTCCGTCCATCTCGATGTACCCGCCGAGATCGGCGAAGAGGAGCGGCACGGCGGTCCCGTCGGCGCCGAGGTCATAGGCGAGAACGAGATCGTCGCGCGCCCCGGCTTCGACGACGACCGCGCCGGCGCCGTCGCCGAAGAGGATCGCCGTCGCGCGGTCTTCGAAGTCCGTGACCCGCGACAGCGTGTCGGACCCGATGACGAGGGCGCGGTGCACGCCCGCGGCGATCATCGAGTCGGCGAGCACGAGCGAGTAGGTGAAGCCGGCGCAAGCCGCGTTGAGGTCGAACGCGCCACCCCGGCAGCCGAGCGCCTGGTGCACGCTCGCCGAGGCCGCGGGGAGCGTCTGGTCCGGCGTCGTCGTCGCCACGATGACGAGGTCGACGTCCGCGCCCGTCAGCCCGGCGCGCGCGAGCGCGGTCTGCCCGGCCTCGATGGCGAGCCCGCGCGTCGTGCCGCCGACGTGGCGCTCCCTGATCCCGGTCCGTTCGACGATCCACTGGTCGGTGGTGTCGAGGCGCGCCTCGAAGTCTGCGTTCGTGAGGACCTTGTCCGGCAGGGCCGACCCCCAACCGGTGATCGCGGCTCCCATCAACGCACCTCCTCGACGTCGTCGGGCAGCGCCCGCAGCCACGCCACCGGCTGGCCGTGCACGACGCGCTCACCCGCGAGAACGAGCACGCCCGCCAGGCTGCCGGCGAACGGGGAGCGGATCTCGGTCTCGCCGGCCCAGCCGACGAGGTCGCCGACCGCGACGTGGATGACCTTCTCGTCCGGTTCGTCCTTTCCCAACCCGGTGAGTTTCGGCGCCGCGGCCGCGAAGGTGACGGACGGCCGGAACGGGCCGGTCCCCGGTGAGATGATCAAGCGCTCGACCATCGAGTAGTGCTCGCCGACGAGCCGTTCGACAGGCGGCCGCTGCGCCGCGGCGCCGGCGAGGGCCTCGACGAGCGCTTCGAGCTCGGCGGGCGTCGCGACCGAGCAGTTGACGACGGATCCCGTCGGGAGCACCCGCTTGGCGAGTCCGGTGAGCACGCCCCCCGGTCCGAGCTCGACGAACGTGCGTGCCCCCGCGAGGAACAGCGTGTCGAGGCTCTGACGCCAGCGCACCGGGGCGCAGAGCTGCGCCGAGAGCAGCCCCGGCCAGTCCTCGCCGTCGGGGTGCGCCTTGGCGTCGACGTTGGCGACGACTGCCGGCTCGGACTCGAAGAAGGTCACCGCCGCGAGCGCCTTGCGCAGCCGCTCGCGCGCCGGCGCCATGAGCGGTGTGTGGAACGCCCCGCCGATGGGGAAGGCGACAACCCGCCTGGCGCCCGCTTTACGGGCGAGCGTCGCGGCGCGCTCGACCGAGTCGTTCTCGCCGGCGATGACGACCTGGCCCGGCGCGTTGTAGTTGGCGACCCAGACCTCGCCCTCGGCCCGCACGCAGGCCATCTCGACGTCATCGTCGTCGAGCCCGACCACGGCCATCATCGTCCCGGGGTTGTGCTCGGCGGCCTCGGCCATGGCGGCACCGCGTGCGGCGACGAGCTCGACACCGTCCTCGTAGGAAAGGGCACCGGTCGCGACGAGGGCGGTGTACTCACCGAGGCTGTGGCCGGCGCAGGCCGCCGGTTCGAGCCCGATCCGTTCCGCCGCGTCGAGGATGACGAGGCTCGTGACGAAGGTCGCGAGCTGCGCGTTGACGGTGTTCGTCAGCGTCTTCTCGTCCGCCTCGAGGAGGAGCGACGCGACGTCGCGCCCGACGATCTCGCTCGCGTGCTCGACGAGCTCGAACGACGGGTGGTCGAGCCAGCTCGTCCCCATGCCGGGGCGCTGTGAGCCCTGGCCGGGAAAGGTGAACGCCAGCAAGCAAACGCCCCCTTTGGACTCCGGATCACGGTGCCGGGCGAGGCACCGGGGGAACTCGACTCCCCACGTCCTTTGCTTGTTACGTGTCGGCCACTCTAAGGAGCGAAGGCGGCCGACGCTAAACGAAACCTCGTGACCAGCATCGGAGCAGTCACCGAGGGCCGATCACACCGGAGTGGTCGCGGAGGGATCCGAGCGGGCATGACGCGCGCCAGCGTTCGACGTTCCCCTCTCGAGCCGCCTTCGGTGCGGGCGGTGCCCGGAGCGGGATTCGAACTCCCGTCAGGTTAGTCCCGCCCCATCCGGCTGGTCCGCTGCGGTCCAGGTAGAAGGCTAATTCCGGCGGCCAGCACGCCGTTCCATGACCGGCTGTCCGGAGCAATCCGCAAGCGTCTGTGACCACGGTGTGACACACGGGGGTTCGGGTGGTCATGGCTTGCGGTCGCCGTGTCGGCGCGCGTCACCCTGGAAAGGTTCCCCAATGATCCCCCCGGGCTGCGAATCCTTTGGCACGGTCCCGGGGGTCCGGCGCGGGTTGGCGGAAGCCCCTTTCGCCCGTGCTGGGCTCGTGCCGCGCGCGTCGCAGGGTCGTCCTCGCGGCGCGCTGCGGCCGGGCCGACTCTTCCGGGTGGAGATGTGAACCTCCAAGAGGAGGCTTACCAGAGACGGCCTGCTCGCCTTCGTGACGGCACCAGGGTGCCTAGAGTGCGGCCTGGAGCGGGGGTGGAAGCAATGTTGGAATTATCGCCTGACATCGGCCTCATCGAGGCGTACGTCGCGGAGACGTACGACAATCTCACCACGGCGGGTTCGAGACGCTCGAAGCTGAAGAAGTTCGACCGGGAACAGGGACTCCGGGCTGTGTCTGAGAATCCGGAACGCTGGCGGGTCGTCGACGAATGGCTTCGGCTCAACAAGCGTCAAGGAGGCTCGCAGAACGAGTATTTGTTCACCCTTCGTGGCTTCTACCAATGGGCGAAAGCGCGTGGATCGCTGCCGTCGGACCCGACTGACGGGGTCGAGCCTCGGCCGACCGTGGCTAGTGCCCCACGAGGCGTCGCGGCCTGGGAGATTGAGCAAGCGTTTGCAGATGCACCGGCGGAAATGCGCGCGTGGTTGTGGCTTGCTCTTGGTGCCGGGTGTTCGGTGAAAGAGATCGCAGGCATCACGACTGAGGACGTGGATCGTCTTGGTGGGCGGCTCCGAATCCGCAAGGCGAGGCGCGGACGAGAAAGGAAGGTGCCATTACAGCCCGAGGTACTTGAGGCCCTGGATGCGGTCGAGCCGCTTGGTGATGGGCGTTTGTGGAATGTGACCCCCGAGAAGGTCAGTCGCCGCATGGCTACCCATTTGCACGGTCGCGGGATACAGGCCTCCGCGGATGATCTCAGGGATCAGTACGGGTTCGATACCTACGCCGAAAGTCAGAGCGCGGCGAAGACTGCGGATCTTATGGGCATCGAACAGGGCCGCGCAGTTGTGTACGAGCGCGACGAGGAGGAGCGGCTTGGCGCTGACGCGCGCTCAGAGCGCGATCGCCGGCTGGCAATTTGGTCCGACGTCAGGGACACAGGGGCGAGAGAGATTACGGCGGACGAAATGGTGCATCTTGGCATCGAATGGAGAGAGCCCCGAGTCAGCACGGGGATGACTCTGGATGGTTCGCCAGTGGCGTTGTCCGTGTCGGTGGTGGCGGGCGGCGACCGCGTTGAGATGCCGGACGACGAGATTCTGATTCCGTGTACGGATTCAGACTTGGCGGCACTTGAGGTGGCTCAGAACTTCGGAATACCCATCCTGGTGGTTGCGCCGTCGGAGAAAGGCTTGGATTCCGCGAGATGTGAACTTGGCTGGGTTGAGAAGTTAAGCGCGGACCCCGGGCGCGCGCTGATCAAGTTCGGAGAAGATTCCGCAGGTGGAGATGGGGTGGAGACGGTCGCGACCGGACCGTCTGGTCCGGGTGATACGAGGGAAGAACGACTGGCGCTGCGGAAGGTGCGACCGGGCCAGGACCGTTTCAAGGACGCGGTCTTGGGGAGATATGACCAATGTTGCGCTGTCTGCGACGTGTCGCTCTTCGAGTTGATCGATGCCGCGCATATTCGTCCCTGGGCGCAGGACGGAGACGATGAGGACCTCAACGGCCTGCCTCTCTGCCCGTTGCACCATCGCGCCTTCGACGCGGGGTTTTGGGCGATTAAGCCAGGATCGTTGGCGGTGGTTGCTCGATCTCACGGTCCGACGCTTGGCGAACTGCACACCACACGTGACTCGTTAGGGCATTTGAGGAATCCTCCCGGCGCGAGTCCGCTCGCTTACGCGTGGGAGCGCAGGTGGCGGCCAGGTCGCCGGGAGCATGATCGGTGGTCGGATGATTGGCGGGACTGCGGGCCTGGTCAGAAACCCTAGACGTCTAGGCATTTGCCGAAGGTAGGTTCGAGAGGGAAGGGGCCACGATGGCGGGATCGCTCACGAGCACCCTCTACCGGGCCACGCGTTAGTTATGGCGACCGCAATTGCTGCTGCGCTGATTGGCGCAGCGGCCGTAGTTGCAGGCGTCGTGATCGCCGAGTCGCTCCGAAGGCGCTGGGAGCGTCACCGAGCGCGCCAGAACACTGTTCTTGAGCGTGGCCCGCATCGAAGATTCCCTCCTATTCCGGGTGAAGAATCGGCCACGGCATATGCCCAATGATGAACTTCGCGAGATGCGCAAGGAGTACACGCAGCTACTTGTCGACCTGATTGATCTGCTTGCGTATTGTGAAGCGAAGTACGTGAGGAAACATCGAGAAGCATTCGACGGGCTCCTCGAAGTTTACGACCGTTGGGTGGCGTTCCCGATGGTCTTCGATGCGCGACCGCTCACTGACGGAGAGTTGAGCGCGTTCGACAACGGCATGGATCGAGCGCGTCCGTTGTTGTGGAAGCACCCGCCGACTTCAAGGGACAGCGAGGTTAGAAAGACGTCGGTCGAATACCTCGTTGAGCACGGTCTCGACGCGCCGTTGCCGCCGCCCGAATCTGGTTGACCGCGCGTCAGCCGCAAGCGTCGAAACTGTCTGGAACGCAGAAGGTCCAAAGCCCGAGCCGACCCGTGGCCGGTATCGCCGTCTCGAACGGCTGGGGATCGGCGAGCTGCCAACCCCCAGCGAGCCGTCAGGACGGCGATCGAGGCCGAGATGCGTTACGCGTCTCCCTCGCGCAGTGCAGCCACAGGACCGGCCGGCAGTCTCCACGTCGGCGGACGGCACGACCGGGTTTTGGTGCCCTACACCAACTCGGGGTGTTGGCGATCGGCTACTCCGCGTTCCCGTTGGTCCCGCTGGGGCCGGTGGTCCCGCTAGGGCCAGTAGGGCCGCTAGGGATGGTTGTCGTCGTAGTCGTGGTCGTTGTGGTTGTCGTCGTAGTCGTGGTCGTTGTGGTCGGGCCGGTGGTCCCGGTCGGGCCGGTGGTCCCGGTCGGGCCGGTGGTCCCGGTCGGGCCGGTGGTCCCGCTAGGGCCAGTAGGGCCGCTAGGGATGGTTGTCGTCGTAGTCGTGGTCGTTGTGGTCGGGCCGGTGGTCCCGGTCGGACCCGTCGGGCCGGTGACGCTGACGCTGAAGCTCTGCTGCGCCTCGGCGGCGTTCCAATCGGCGTTGCCCAGCTGGTAAGCATCGATCGTGCAGGTGCCCACACCAATGAAGCTCACCACGTCCGAGGAAAGCGAGCAGACCGAGGAGCTGGACGGGTCGATCGCGAAGCTGACCGGCAGCCCCGAGGTCGCCGTGGCGGCCAGAGCGTAGGTGAAACCACCCACCGTGGCGTCAGCCGGGGCGGTCGACATGAACGAGATCGTCTGGTCGTCGGACGTGACGGTGATGAGGACCGACCCGGTCACTGTCGTGTAGTCGGTCGTGTCGGTCGGGGTGAAGGTCACCGAAAGCGTCTGATCGGAACCGGCCGCGAGCACGGTGCCGCTCGGCGGGCTGTAGATGAAGCTGCCGTCGACCGAGGCCGTGGCGTCGAGCTGGGTGGCCGAGAGCGCCGTGCCGACGGTGACATCTGAGGGCGTCGCCCAGGTGATCGTCGGGATGCCCGGCACCAGCACCTGCACCGGCGTGCTCGTCGAGGTCCAGGAGCGCCAGACCGTGACGACCGTGTAGGAGTAGGTCGTCGGGGTGGGACTGGGCGGCACGGTGTCCACACAGCTCGTCGCCGTGATCGGCGATCCACTGCTCCCACAGGCGCTCGTCGCCGCCGACCCGTCGCGCAGGACGTAGTAGCCGGGAGCCGGACCGCCTGGCGGCGTGACCAGGGTCCAGGCGAGCGACACCGAGGTGCCCGGCGGGTCGGCGCTGAGTGCTGATGCACTGAGCGTTGCCACCGACGCCGAGCCGGTGCCGTTTCCAGTGGAGCTGAAGTAGGCCCACGACGCCGTGGTGATCCCGGCGGTCGCGAGGAAGACGGCGACGCCGACGAGCGCCTTGCGCCACGTCCAGACACGCTCGGCCTTCGGCAGCCGTGGCGCGGAGTGCTTGCCCCTCGGCAGCCGTGGCGCGGAGTGCTTGCCCCTTGGGTGGCGGCTCACGGGGTCACCGCCGTCTTCACCGTCTGCTTGCCGCAGAGCGATCCCGCGGAGGTGGCGAAGTTGCCGTCGCCGGAGTAGGCGGCGGTGACTGTGTAGGGCGAGCCGGAGGCGACGAGGGCTGATGGCACGGTGCACTGGGCTACCCCGTTCACGAGCGCCACGGTGCTACCCGTCGCACAGCTCACCGCCGGGCCACTCGCCGGCGTGATCGTGAAGGCGACCGTCCCCGTCGGCGTCCCCGCCCCGGGACTTTGTACCGTCACCGTGGCGGTGAAGGTGACTGACTTACCTGACACCGACGGGTTCGCCGAGGAAGAGAGCGCCGTTTTCGTCGCGGCCTTGTCGACGGTCTGGGTGATCGTCGGCGAGGTGCTCCCGGCGTCCGTCGTCGTCCCGGCGTAGACGGCGTAGAGGCTGTCGGACCCCGTCGGCAGCACCGTGGTGGCGATGCTCGCCTTGCCGGAGTTAAGGGTCCCGGTGCCGAGGGCGGTGTGTGTGCTCGTGGACGTGCCGAGATAGAAGGAGACCGAGCCGGTCGGCGTCGCCCCCGAGGAGGCGCTGACCGTGGCCGTCAACGTGACGGGCTGGCCGTAGACCGAGGGGTTCGGCGACGCGGCGAGCGCGGTCGTGGTGGCGATCGTGGAGGACTTGACCACCTCGATGATGCTCGGCGAGAGCGGCGAGGCCGCGAAGTTCGGGTCCCCGAGGTACTCGACCGTGATGGTGTGGTCGCCGGGGGTGCTGTAGGTGACGAGGCAGGTGGCGGTCGGGCCACTGAGCGCGCTACCCGAGGCCCCGCCACAGACCGAGATCGGCGTCGTGCCGTCGAGGAACTCGACCTTGCCGGTCGGCGTGCCCGCCCCGAGGGGGGTGACGGCGACGATGGCGGTGTAGGTGACCTGCTGGCCGACGACCGCCGGGTTGTGGTTCGACATGACCGCGGCCGTGGTCGCGGCCCGGATGACCGTCTCAGGCAACACCGCCGAGGTGCTGTTGGCGTAGTTGGTGGTATCGGCGGAGGCGTAGCTGGCGCTGATCGCGTGCGGGCTACCCGTCACGGCGGTGTAGGTGACGGTGCAGGTGGCGGTGGCACCGTTGAAGGACCGCGAGCCGGCACCACAGGTGAGCGGGGTGACCCCGTCGTAGAAGGTGACGCTGCCCGCCGGGGACGAAGGCTCGTTCCTGATCACGGGGTTCACCGTGGCGGTGTAGGTCACCTTCGCACCGACGACGACGGGGTTGACCGACGTAGCGAGGAACGTCGTCGTGGCGACGGTGTAGATGGCCGTGCCGGCGTAGGTGAAGGTAAAGATGCCGCCCTCGCAGGCGTCCTGGTTGCTGGCGGTGTCAGTAAGCGAGATCGGTTCCTCGACGGTGTTCGTGGCCCGGTTCGCCCCGACGACGAGCGAATCGGAGGGAAGCGAGATCGAGCTGTTAAGAGAGAGGTTGGCAGAGGCGGGGCACCCGGCGGGACTGGTGACTTTCGTGATCGTGAGGGTCTTCACCGTGATCGGTACCGGCAGCGGGTTCGTCACGGTGAGCCAGAGGTAACGCTGCACGCCGGGGTAGAGGAGGGCGGCGGTCTGGGTCGAGGACGAGCTGCTGATCGTGCTCGTGATGGTGAAGCCCCTGCCTGCGCTGAGGCCGAACGGCGGGGTCCCCGTCCTGACGCAGGCTTGCGTGACGGTGAAGGACACGGCGACCAGCGCGAAAGAGGCCACGATTGCCGTGGCTACCTTCCCCATCCGCCCCAACCTCGTCACTTCATGCGATCCTGTCCTCGTGCACGCCTGGTGAGTGCACCGGGGGACCTCAGGAGATTGCTCCCCTGCGACCCGGCGGTGAACTCAGCGATAAACCCGGTGGTTGGCCGGGCCACAGAAGAAACCCCATGACCCGGCCTTCCACCTTGGTTGAGCAGATGGCGAAATATTCACCACCGACTCGGGTTGGTTAGTCCGACGAGAACACCAAGCTGACGACTGCGCCTTCGCAGTTGTCCTGGTTGTTGTTGTCGTCCAGCATGCTGATGGTCGCAGTTCCGAAGGCAGATCCCCCCGGCACAAGGGTCGTGTTGAGGGCCGGACCCTGGGTGATCGGGTACATGCCCGTCGAACACGCCTCAAGGCCGTCGATGGTGTTCGTCGTACCGACGGATCCGCTACCGTCACTTGGTTGACGTGGACGGCGGCCGAACCCGGGTTGGTGACCATGTAGTTGATGGTCTCCGTGGCTCCGCCCGGGTACAGCGGGCCGAGGCTGCCGCCCACGACGTTGAACTCCACCGCCGGGATGTCTGCGCTCCCCGCCGCGACCTGGGCGTCGGTGCCGTAGGCGCCGGATTCGTTGGAAAGACCGCAGTTGGTGGTCACCGATTCCCAGACACCCGTCGCACCCATGGTGCAGGCCGGGAAGTCACTGAGGGGGAATCCATAACTGGTGTCAAGCCACACCGTTCCCGGATGCGTGTCCGTCCCGACCGCGAGGTTCAGCGCCGAGCTCGACAGGGCGACGTTCAAGCCCCCGGCGTCTCCGCTGGAGTCGAAGGCGATGCCGTAGAGAATTCCCGCTGGAAAGCCGTAGGAGCTGAGGTCGAACGTGACGTTCGTCACCACGGCGTGGAGGAGGGATTCGCAGCCGGCGCGAAACTGAAGTCCTGCGTCACGCTGAACGGTGCAGCAATCGTGTTGTTGATCGTGAGGGTGATGGGGAGGTCAGTAGTCGCTCCACCCCAGTTCCGGAACGCCACAACCACGTTGACGAGTTGCTGCCATTCGCCGGAGTTGGCAAGGGTGATGTCGTTGCCGAACTCAGTGATCCCTTGGCAACCGAAGCACTGGTCCTCGGTGAAACCGCCTCCCGGAACCAGGCTGTCGTAACCCGCACCGACCTGGCTGATGACCAGCGGCGCTGACTTCCCAACCGGTGCCGAACCGGTGCCACTGCCAACTGCAGTGAAGTATCCGTAAGCAGCGCCTCCAGCCATCAGGGCGACAGCTACGGCCACCGGAATTATGAACCGCTTCTTCTTTCAGGAATTTCATTGTCAATCTCCTCAGGGTTGTGATGGAAACCGACTCGGGCGTCGGGTTCGCCGGTCACCCGCCCCAGTCCCGGCGACCAGATGCGGCCTGAGGATCATCACGTCGCCCGTTGCAGGGTAAGTCCTAGTGGGTCCCCCCTTTCCTGCCAGGAACCCCCAGTTGAGGGTTCTTTTGCTGCGGGCCGGGCTGGACGAGACGGGTTGTCCCGCCGTCCCAACGTGCAGTACTGCACCGACCGCCCGGCGATGGAGCTGCCGGATGGTCGGCTTTGCCAACGGGCGTGATGACCCGTCTGACGGTGGAGGCTGCCCTCCCGGGAGGCTCCCTCTGATGCAGAAAGGGCGCGGCGGGTGCTGATGCCCCGCCGGCCGGATCTGCAACACCTTTGGGGACTGCTCAGCCGGGGCGTGGCCACACACCAACCCTGCTGATGGCGAGCCGTCCTGAACTGAGACCTGATCGGAGGCGCGACGGATCAGCGCCTCGATTTCCATGAAGAAGCGCTTCGTCGAAGCCGGCTCGCGCCCACGCCCCGCTGCCGTTCACATGCTGCACTGGCGACCGAACATCCAGCAATTCAACTGGAATGGCGCATGGCTCTGCGCAACATCTTGAATAAGTGACAGAGGCGATGGATGAATGCAGACATCGCAGTTCACCGAGCTTCAAGGCGGAGGGGCGCGTAGCAACTTCCAGCCATAACACATGCTTCAGCGGGAACCCGACACTTCGAGGGCCAATTGCCCCGCCCATCTCGTTGGTTGTTCGGAAATCCGAACAACTCTTAACCGAGCAAGGACGGTTTCACCATTCGCTCCCCCCAGTCCAGGTGACCAAGCACGGACCGAGGATCATTGCCCCCTCGCCACTGTCACCAAGTGACAATGCGCATATCTTGACCTGCCATTTCGACAGGGGACCGAAGTATAGCGAACTCGGTCACAGATACCAACAGGGATGATGCCCATGTTCCCTTGAGTTGAAAATGTTGTCAAAGAGTTTTCTGAGGTATCTGAAGAATCATCAACACCGATATCGATGAACAAGCTGGTTTTGGTCTCGATGAATCGACCATTGGTGGAGCTTGGGATTCATCCTTGAGGCTCAGTCGGTCCTGCAGACGCCTCGGCTCGCCCAGGAATGCGAACATTTGAATCTCGTGAACGCTCCCACGGCGGTTCAGACATCGAATGAGAATGTCGATTCGGATTGGCCGCACCGCGCGAGCGCTATGTCGGCTGCCTCGCAGGTCCACAGTCCGAGCTTGCCCTTGGCCGGGATCGGCGCGTTGAAGGGCCGAGGATCGGCGAGGAGCCAATGCCAGTTCCCTGCGATTGCCCATTCGCTCTCCGAGTCTCGAACGCAGTCGATCAGCTCGACCGTGCCAAGGAGGGCACCACGTGGGAGGTAGGGCAGGGGCGCTCTATGGGCCTGTGAAGGCTCGCAATCCCCTTCGCGAGTGGTCCGGTGGCCGCCGAGCAAATGAGCGTGTCTGAGGACCGCCTGTCGGTCGTCGCGTGCCCCGGCATGGATGACGAGTCGGCCGCGGTAGTTCGTGCGCCACGTTCGATTCTCGGTGGTCTTGATGCCCGCCATGATGAGGCTCGCGAAAGGCTGGCGGACGGTGAGCACTTTGAGGTGGTCTGCCACGACTAATTCTATCATCCCTGGTCAGAGGCTGTCGCATGATTGATGCGGGACGCCTCAGCTGCTCCATCGACGTTCTTTCGCCGGTTTGGGCTGATCGCCCACCGGGGGAGGTGGTCTGGACCGGTCAGACCACCCGAAACCGTTGGTTGCGCACCTTCAAGAGGTTGTGCACGGCGCAGATGAGGCGCCATTCGCTCTGGGCCGCATGGAGCCCGCGACCGGAGAACCGTCTGCAGCGGAGATTTGCCTTGATGTTGCCGAAGACGGGCTCGGTTGTGACCTTGCGCAGGGCGTAGCGGTGCCGACCGTCAGGTGAAGCGAGGCGGTTGAGCATCTGCTTGCGGAGGACCGCGGGATCGCCCCGGCCGCGTCGTCGGTCGTTGAACAACTGGCGTGCCCAGCCCTCGGAGATCCCCATCTCCTCGGCGGCTTGGGCAACGCTGATCTCGCCAAGTTCGACACGCCGGAGCACGGTGCCGCGTTCGTCGAGCCGAGGATCGTCCGGCTCGAGCTCGCCCTTCGTCGCCGGCATCGGCGTGATGAGCACCTCGGCGTCGGTTTCGAGCGTGACGTTGTCCACGCTCCAGTAGCCGGTGTCGGCGACGAAGGTCCCTGCCGGGGGAGCACTTGCGCCTTCGAGGTTCTCCTCGGTGACGCGCACCATCGGAGCGAACATCGTCGAGTCGTTCGCCGCGTTCGTCACCTCGGCGGCAACGATCACCTGGTCTTCGGAGACAGCGGCCTGGGCGTTGTAACCCTGGAGGAAGCGGTTGCGGGCACGGAGCATCCGCGAGTCCGGGTCAGTCGGGTTCGCGAGCCGCTCCCTCCCGTGCTTGCCCCCCGGCGAGGGCTTGCGCCCCGGGAGCTTGTGGCCGAGCGCGGCCTCTCTCGCTTCTCGGGCGACGAGATGGCTCGCATAGTCCGACGGCCCGGTTTCGTCGAGCTGGCGAAGCGCCTCGCGGACCCGGGCGCGCCGGTCCTCCCGCCTCCCCCAGTCCGCCGGGAGCTCGTCGCCGCGGGCCTCCCCGAACCGTTCGTCCTCGTCTCGATCGGCCGCCTCGGCCTCGGCGAGGATCTCATCGGCGAGCTGATGACGTGTCCGGTTCGCCCATGCCGAAGCGTTCGCCTCCATTTTCGTCCCGTCGATCGAGACGACACCTGCGGCGACGAGCCCTGCGGCAACGCAAAGCCCGAGCACCTGGGAGAACAGCTCGGCGATCGCCTCGGCGTGGCGGCGGCGGAAGCGGGCGAGGGTCGCGTGGTCGAGTTGCTGGTTCGCCGAGACGACGCGGAATGCGACGTCTTCTCGAAGACGCCGCTCGATCCGACGAGAGGAGCGCTCGCCGACGCAGTAGGCATAGAGGAGCACGGCGAGCTGGAGGGCAGGGTCGTAGGCGGCGCCACCCCGGCCGTCCTCCCGGTAATCGGCGTAGAAGGCGGAGAGATCGAGCTCGGCCACGACGTCAAGAATGAAGAACGCGATGTGATCCTCGGACAGCCACTCCGTGAGCGACGGCGGGAGCAGATAGAGCTGGTCGCGGTCGACCTCGCGCAGATTGATCGGCATGCACCATCATCCCGCGCGCCGCGAAACGCGAGCAGGACCGTCGGGATTCATGCGACAGCCTCGTCAGAGGCATAAAGCATCATTCTCCCTGGTCGCGGCCGGTATCATTCGACCCATGACAGCCCCGACGAGTGCGATCAAAGCGAGGGACGGACGCGGCCGGGCGATCCGCTCGCTTGAGACTGTCGCCCAGGACCAGCGAGCCGCCGAGCTCCGGTCGATGTCACTCACCTACGCTCAAATCGGCGAGAAGCTGGGTATATCCACCTCGACCGCCTTTGAGCGGGTGCAGCGTGGCATGCAGGCCGTACCGACCGAGGGTGTCATCGAGGCGCGGCGAATGGAGCTGGCGAAGCTCGATCGCATCGAACGTCACTTGCTCAGCGTGATGGGCCGCGAGCACTTCCGGGTCGATCATGGCCGGGTCATCATGGAGCTTCAGCCCGACCCCGAGACTGGCGAGATCAGCCGGCGCCCGATGATCGACGACGGCCCAGGCGTTCAGGCGGCGATGGGACTGCTCCGGGTGCAGGAACGCAGGGCCAGGCTGCTCGGGCTCGACGCGCCGGCACAGATTCGGGTCGAGACGGTCACCGAGGACGAGCTCGACGCCGAGATCCGTCGCCTCAGTGAGAAGCACCAGCTCGAACATGCAGAGCCGGTCGACGGGTGCTCGGTCTGCCGGCTGATGTCACTCGGAATCTGAGAACCCGGGCGCGGCACTCTCGGTGAACCTGCTCGGCTAGAACGGAGCCCATGAGGTTCACCGAATCCCAAGCTAAACGAGCGAACGAGCTGATCTCGATCGTGAACGATCGACTCGCCGAGATGGTTGTTCTATTGCAAGCGGTTGACTTCGATAGTCAGGGTTACCTCGTCGCAAACGCTGAGTGGCACGCCGCCGAAGAGGAATTAAGTCATCTGCTCCCATCGCATACCGAAACGCCTTGACTCAATCTAAGGCGGCGAGGCTCCGCGACGACGGCGTTCAACTGGCACCTCCTAGGAGGGATCGGCTTAACGACCGGCGAAACTCATGGATTTGAGTCCTCGGGCGGCTTGGAGCCCAGGGGAGGCAGGTAGCCCCTTCGGCGCCAGTAATGGCGCTCGGCGGGGGACATATTGCGCCAGCGTTCCGCATCGAAATGTTCGGAGGTTGCCGACGCCGACGGCGGGGGCAGTGACCGCGCGACGGATTGGTCTTGCCAGTGCTTTGCGGCGGCACCAAGTCGCCACAACCCAATCATTCCGCAGAGGAATGCGAGGCAGGTAACAACACTGACGATAACGATGCCGAAGACCGCCCACTGGGCATCGGTGCTCAACGTCGCCAGCATCAAACATCAGGGTACTCCGGTTAACTAACCGCGTTGCCCCTTGGCCAGCAGTGCTCGACCGCCTGCTCCCGCCAGATTCGTGCAAGACGGCCCCAAATCTTCGGCAAGGGGTAGGAGTGCCGCCCTACTTCCGTAGTCCGAGCGCTTTGAGCATCGAGCCGGTGAGCCCCATCGACCGGCCATAAGCCTTCCGGCGCATGACCCGCTTCGCGTAGGCGCCCGGACCCCGCGAGGCGGCGCGGACGTTGTTCGAGAATCGTGCAGCGCGGTAGAGCTGGCTTGTGAGGCTCCGGCGTCTCGGCATGGTGACCCCTTCCCGAAAAGCCTAGACATCTAGCGATTTGCGCGTGCTCGGCCGATCGTCGCGTCGAAGTGCCGGCGACTGACGAGGTAGCACGGGAAGGCGACGATCCACAGGAGCACCGCGCCGAGCACCCAACCTGCGATGCTTCCCCAAGATCGGCCCGCGTAGTGGGCGTCGGCGGCCATCCACATGATCGTCCCGAGGATCACGAGCACTAGCAGCACGGTCATGGCGATTCCCTCTCGTCGCGACTCTACGCCGACTCCGCGGTGCTCCGGGCGTGGGCTTGATTGAGCGCCGAGCATCGACACTTTCAATCGATTCTCGCTTCGCGGCTAAGAACGACGGCGCGGCTGGCACATCGCAGTTAGCGTTCGTACCGTGAACGTGTCGGCTCGCTCGTTGAGCCGCACTGGCAAGGTGGCGGCGGTCAGCCTCGTGTTTGTGGTCGCCGTCATCGCGGCGCTTGCAGCGTCCGCCGGGGCGACGGTCGGTGTCGAGGCCAGATCAGGCGGCCCAGCCGTCACAAGCCCTGTCGTACTCTCGGTTCAGGTGCGTAATCGATCGGTGCCTTATACGGGCGGAGTGGTTCACTTCACCGTGAGGTTACGGAGCGCCAACACCTGCAAGCTCGAAGTCGCTGGCACACCTGCCGTCGCCATAGCGTTTTCGAAGGCGTGGCAGCGTTGTTCGAACGGCATCTTCCGCCACGCGGTGAGACTTGGTGGGAACTCTGAACGAACCACGCGGAACGTCGCGTTCCGCGTCTATCTTCGACGAGGCACTGAGACCTACTGGTACCCGCTCGGCAGCGTGCGTGTCGCCGGAGCGCCACCCGCTCTCACACCACCGCCCACCCCCACGACCACCACGACGACGACGACCACGACCCCACCGCCGACGACACCACCCGCTCCCACAGCTTCACTCACCATCAGCACGAGCACCCTCACGTCTGCGGGCGGTTCGATAACCCTCACGTACTCGTCGACGAACGCCTCGACCTGTTCGCTGTCCGCGAACCCGGCGTTCTGGTCGGGCAACAACCCGAGGAGGGTGCCCCGCAACGGGACGACGACACTGACCGTCTCGTCGAACTCGTCCGCGCAGCAATGGACCTTCACTTTCACGGCCACGAATGCCAACGGGAAATCGGCAGACTCTGTCCAAACTCTTGAGCAAACGGCCCCCGCCTTCACGACCCCACCCGCTCCCACGGCTTCTCTCACCATCAGCGTGAGCACGGTGACGCCGGCCGGCGGGTCAGTCACCCTCATGATCTGTCGACGAACGCCGCGACCTGTTCGCTATCCGCGAACCCGACGTTCTGGTCGGGCAGCAACCCGATGTCGGTGGCGTGCAACGGGACGACGGTACTGACCGTCTCGTCGAACTCGTCCGCGGAGCAATGGACCTTCACCTTCACGGCGACGAACTCAGACAGCCAATCTGCGACGGCTACTGCGAGCCTCACCCAGTCAGCTTCATCGTTCGTGCAATCCCCCAACTGGTCGGGCTACGTCGTCCAGGGGGGCAGCACGCTAATCACTGACGCAAGCGGTCAATGGACCGTGCCGACCCTGAACTGCGCCGATACGCCGAATGCCGGGGAGTCCACCTGGGTCGGCACCGGAGGTGTGAGTTGGTCGACTGGGCCAGCTCGGGCGACCTTCTCCAGACCCGGTGTGGACGACGACTGCGTCGATGGCGTCCAGCAGGATTCCGGATGGTGGGAGCTTGCACCCGAGTACGCGTCCTTCGAGTTCAGCAGCTTCCCAGTTTCACCGGGCGATTCGATCGAGGCGTTCGTCTTCCAGATCACCAGCGGCTGCACGACCAACTGTGGGCAGTGGGAGACGCTCGTCGAGGATCTCACCACCGGCCTGGAAGGCATTGAGGTCACGACCGAGGGCTGGGGGGTCGCGCCCATAGGGAGTAGCACGTTCACCTACCAGGGGACGAGTCCCACGCTTACCTATGGCGGTGGCTACACGGGGGAGTGGATCGTCGAGGACGACTATAGAGTGGTTCCTACGTGCCGTTTGCCAACTACGGGACGGTGAGCTTCTCGGACTTGGGGCTCGCCAGCCTGTCGCCGTGGTACCTGACGGCGAGCGAGGGGAACGAGATCGTACAGAACGGAGTCGTCCTCTCGACACCGTCGGCACCTGGAAGTGACAGTTTTTCAGTTAGTTACACCGGGCCATAACGGCTGCTCGGTGTGAGCTCCAGGCTATACTCGAAGTCGACGCGATGAACGTCGGGTCGATGACAAGATTTCCAGTGCTCACGGTTCACCTCGCTTTCGAGACACGGCCCGGCCGCGCGCGCACCGGGCCGAGGAGCCCGCGACGCGTAAACGGCCGAACCTTCGGCGTGGGCCGGGGGTCGAGGTCGGCCCGCGCGGACAGTCGCCCGGCCGTGCGCCCTGGACAGCGACGGTGCGCGACTGGACTGCGCGAGGAAAGGCGGTAGCGGTGACCACCAACCCTGGCGCTGACCTCCGAGACCGCGGCGATACGTCCGCGCTCCTGCTCGGGGGGAACTTGAAGACCATGACTACGCCGCCTGAGGAGGAGACGTGACCGGGTGAAACCGATCGGCGCCGAACGGATTCGACCGTCCCTAGACCGTCTGCCTGTCCGTTATCCGACAGCGTGACAAGACACTTTCCGGAGTGTACGAGGGCGCAGAGCGGATAACTGACGATTTCGGCAGGTTTTCCACAGCCGAAAATGCTCGGCGGGTGGCGCGGTTAGTACGGCTGCCCAGCGTCGAAAATCTGCCCGCGCTCATGGTCCGGTTACTCCGGTGGCAAAGGCGTCGGCGTCGTCGGCGAGATCGTCGTCGAGCCACAGCGCACCCACGAGCTTATCGAGGTCGCCTTCCGTCGCCCGTAGGAGAGCGTCGACAGCGACGTCGAGCGCTGCGAAGGCGTCCTCGGGTGCGAACACTGTGAGCGAGCGCCTGAGGTTAGGCAGCGGGTCGCGGCCTGCCTCCCTGTCCTCATAGGCGGGTGCTTTCGGATCTGGACTGCCAGCGCTACGTCGAGCGACAGGCCCGGTTTCACCGCTGCGCTCGCTTTTTCAGGGCCGCGATCCACTTGTCGGCCTCGCGCGGCGGTCACGGTTCGCAGCTCACTGATTGGGTGACCGACGGCCTCGGTGTAGCAGGCGCTCGACGCCTCAAATCCGACTCGGGCCGACAGCGCCGTGATCCGGTCGTGTTGCTCGCGGCTGGCCCACGGGAAAGACGACTCGATCTGACCAATCGCCTCCGCGGGTCGTGATGACTGACGATGCGACACGCGTGATTTAATGTCTTTGCTGCTCCACGTGTGAGCGCCTTCGCGGAGCTCCCATTGCCACGGACCCTCAGGCGTCTTGGTCGCTCGCACCCGGAGCGTGGTCTTCGCCCGTCTCAGGGTCGCCTCGCTGATCCCACAGCACGGGGGTGCCTGCCTCGTGATCGTCTCGACAGATTGCGCGCCGTTGTCGAGGCACTTGGCGAGGAACGCGCTAGCGAACTCGATCGCGGGCTGGTTGGTATCGGCGCGCCGGTTACGACACGCTCACCCCGTGTCGGGCGATCAACTCAGCCAACACGGCCCGTGCTCATCGACGTTCAGGTCGTCCCGCGACCGAAGCACGCGCCCAGTCACCTGCTCGCACAAGGCGAGCGTCTCGTCCTCGTTCAGACCCGCGACGCGGATCGCCGTGCTGAGGGCCCCTGCTCCTTGAGGACGCTTAACCTCGGCGTGCCAGGCCCGCGGAGCCTCACGCCGGCGTGTGAAGGCCGCCGCGCCCGCGGAGGTTTGGTGGCGAGCGTGTCGAGGTCTTCAGCCTCCGGCGTGTCCACTGTGTCCCACTCGGCGAGGTTGTCATCGGTGGGCGTGGGTTCACCGTCCGAGCAGGAAAGATGTGCAGTATCTAAGAACCCCGCATCTTGCAAATCTTGCACACCTTCGGTGTTCTCTCGGGTGAGTTCTCCATCTATCTCTCTCTCTCTCTGACCAGGGAAGATGAGCAAGGGGAGCAAGGGGAGCAAGGTGAGCGTGCTCGGATTGCATCGCACCTTCTGCTGAACGGTGCTCATCTTGGTCGTGCAGCCTCCACACCCACGGGCCGTCCGGCAGCTTGCGAGATCGAACTTTGAGCCGATCTTTCGCTCGTCTCAGTGATCCTTTTTCGGAGATGTCGGCCGCGTGGGCCTGGCGCTTGACGACGTTCGCCTCGACTGGACCAGCCGCGAGCACCTCGCGCAGGAATTCGACCGCCTCGTCAAGCTCGGACCGCTCCTCGGCGCTCACCGGGCCACTAGCGAGCTCATTGGCGGTGACGGTCGACGTGCCCTCCCATCTCACCGCGACCGTGTCGAACTCGCCTTCGGCCGCGACGAGCCGGTAGAGCCGTGACGGTGGGACGGCGGCGATGTTCGTCTTGGCGACGGCGAGGACGCGACGTCCGGGGTCCTCGGGGTCGCGACCGGCCACCCATTCAATGCGGGCGGCGGCCGTGAAGGCGACGGACCCGGTGCCGGCGTCGCGGGCGTCGAGGGCACCACCTTTCCGATGGTGCCGGACGCCGATCACCGCGCACTTCTCGTGGCGGGCCATCGTCGACAAGGGGAGCAACATCGACCGCACGGCGGCATCGCGGTGAGTGTCGACCGCTGTCGCGACGAAGGCGGCCAGCGGGTCGATGACGCAGAGGTCGACGGCGTTCTCGTGGACGAGGTTCGCCAGCTCCGGCACGTCGGCGGGGAGAATCCACGGGCGGGCGATGCCCGTCTCGGTGTCGACGACGGTGCCGTTGGCGATGACGACGCGTTCGAGGTTGGCTCCGGCGGCGAGGAGTCTGGGCACGATGGTGTCGGCGGGGTCATCCTCGCCACTGAGAATCAGCACCGTCAGGGGCGCGGGCGGGCGATAGCCGTCGGGCAGGGGCGAGCCCGTCGAGAGCCGTGCCGCCAGGTCGATCGTGACGGACGACTTGCCGTCGCCGGGTCGACCGCCGAGGAGTGCCAGCCGTCCGGCCGGTAGCCAACCCGGCCACAGCCAGACGATCCGCTGCGGCTTGACCTCGCTGGCGCGCTTGGACCGCATGATCCGACAGGGCGACGGCGCGCTCACGGTCTTGGTCTTTGCGGTGAGTTGGAGGTCGACGTCGCTGAGTTCAGGGCGATCGGCACTCACGGCGCACCCCGAATCACCACGGACGGGCTCGCGGAGCCACTGCGGCTAACAGAGAGGCTCTGCCCTGCCTTGACGACGGCTACCTCGTCGGGTTGAAACCACACCGCGACATCGTGCGAGCGCTCGCCGCCAAAGGTGACGCCGATCTCGCTATCGCGGGCATTGAGAGCCGCGACGTGCCCGGACCGGGACGCGAACTGCGTCGGCCGGACGCTCGGCAGAGTGATCACGTGGTCACCGGTCCTGAAGGCGTCGATCTAGGCGGGCGGCGCGCGCATTACCTGATGGCCGGGCGTCGACCGGCTTCGAGCAGGGCGTCGAGATCGTCCAGCGCTGGGTCGCGTCGAGGTCATTGCCTTCCCCTTGGCGTGCGATTCTCAGTCCCGCGCGGGGCGGAAACGAGTGCGCCCACCAGCGAGTCTGTCCGGCTGGTCACAGCGCGGTCACACGACTCGGCCGGTTCGTCCGACATTCGAACGGGCTCGTCGCTCATCGGCAGTCCGAGCAGCGTCCGCGCCGCAGCGACCGGCACCCTCAAGGTGTGCCCGTTAAATCGCAGGGTCGGAAGCTCCCCTCGTGCCGCGGCCACGTACGCGGCGCTGCGGCCGAGACCGAACCAGGTGCCGGCCTCCTCGACGGAGACGGTCGGCCGCTCCTGAGGGTCCGGAATTCGGCTCATGACACGGCTCACGGTCGGGGCCGCGTCGTCGTCGGTCATCCTTGCCCCGCGACCCGTTCGGTCTCCAAACCAGCCGAGTAGTCGCGAAGCCCCTGCACGGGCACCAGTACGCGTTTCCCGGCGCGTACGGCAGGCAGCTCCCCATTAGCGATCAATTCACGGATAAGGGTCTCGCTGATTCCCAACGCCGTGGCAGCCTCAGCCACGGAGACGCTCAGTATCTCCATCACTCCACCTCTCCACTGATGGACCGCTGCGGCCGGTCCTGAGTGGCAGGGTAATGCTCACTGTCATGTACGATCGCCCTAATAGCTGTGTACAGCTGGCCTGATGCCTAAGAGGTCACGGTTGATTGGAGGATGGTGTAGCCTTGCCATATGCTGTCGACTGCACAGGGCTGGGAAGTGGTGAGAGCCGTACCGCCTGGCACTCCCGCCGGGGAGATCGGGTCGTGACCCGGTCTGAGCGATGCGACGTCCGGCGGACGAGCGGTTCGCGCGTGATGGGATGCCGAGGTGCGCACATGTGCAAAGCTGCTCGTCGCCTCAGCGCAGTCGCTTATGCAAGTACAGGACCCGGCCGAAGATGATCCTGCCGTGCTGTTCGCGAGAATGCGTGCCCGACCGCCAGGCTGGGAAGCCGAAGACGTCGCCCGTCAGCCCGAAGCGGTCAGGGCACGGCTACAGGTACGCGAGCCAGGGGACTACAGCGATCCGCCCATATCGGTCGCGGCGCTCAAGGTCATGCGCGATCTTGCTCAGCCCGAGCGTCGGCCGCGAGCCAACGACAAGGACTCGCTACTCCGCGAGGTCGTCGACATTTATCGCGAGGCGCTCACCGGCACCTGGCCAGACCGGGCGCCGCGGGAAGCGGTGAAACTCGAACTCGCGGCGACGTGGCCTCATTTATTCAAGGACCTACGTGGCCAAGCTGCTCGTCGAGGCTCGCAAGAAAGGGATGCTCGGCCCGGCTCATGTTGGACGCGCCGGCGAGCGTTCGACTCCGGCATAACCGTGGATCACGACAAGAAGGCGAGGAAGCGATGACCAAGAGGGCAGCGAGCGCAGGACCGCGCAAAGACGAGCGAACCGGAACGTGGTGGTTCGTTTGCGACGTGGGCGCTGGGCCGGACGGCCGGCGCCACCAGGCGCGCCGTCGCGGGTTCCCGACCAAGAAAGCGGCGCAGGCTGAAATCAACCGCCTTCGGCACAGTGTCGATGAGCGCACCTTCGTTCCACCCGCGAGGCGCACCCTCGACGAGTACCTGTCGGGATGGCTGGCCGGTCTCCCGACGACCGGGCTGCGACCGTCGACGATCGACGGCTACCGGCGATGCCTCCTCTACGTGACCCCCGTGCTCGGTAGGCGTCAGCTCGACCAGCTCACCGCGGGTGACTTCGATCGCCTTTACAGCGACTTGCTCGCGTCCGGGCGGCGTGAGCGACAAGGTGGGCTCAGTCCGCGTTCGGTTCGGTACGTTCACGTCGTCATCCAGAAGGCACTCGGCGACGCGGTACGTAAGCACGAGCTGGCGCGCAACGTCGCGACCGAATCGAGCCCGCCTTCGGCGAAGTCGGCACGAGCGCCCGAGATGTCATGGTGGACCCCCGCGCAGCTCCGGACGTTTCTCCAGTTCACCGCTGAGGATGATCTCGCCCCGCTGTTCCGCGTGGCCGCGATGACGGGCATGAGGCGCGGCGAGGTCTGCGGGCTGCGTTGGGCCGACCTGGATCTCGACAAGGCGCGGCTGCGCGTTCGCCAGCAACTAACGACCCTCGGCGGCAAGCTGATCTTTAGCGACCGGACCAAGACGGACCACGGGCGCCGCACGATCGACCTCGACGCCGGGACCGTGGCCGCGCTCCGAGCGCACCGTCGTCGCCAAGCCGAGACGCGCCTGCTGATCGGCGCTGGCTACCGGGACCACGATCTCCTCTTCGCGCAGCCCGACGGCTCGCCCCTCGATCCCGAGTCGGTAGCCAAGGTGTTTGATCGCAGGGTCGCTCGGTCGGTCTTGCCGCGAATCCGCTTCCACGATCTCAGGCACTCTCACGTCGCCCACCTGATCGCGGCGGGGGAGCAGCCGCTACTGATCGCCCGTCGACTCGGGCACGCGTCGGCGAGCTTCACGCTCGACCGCTACGGCCACCTGTTCGAGCAAGCCGGATCGCAGGCTGCGAGCGCTGTCGCGGCGATGGTCGACGAGGCGTTGTGACCAACTTGTGACCAAACGCCCCTTCCGGCCCGATCATTAGCGCCCTGAACTGGGCTGGAAGGGTGCCCGGAGCGGGATTCGAACCCGCACGCCCTTGCGGACAGCGGCTTTTGAGGCCGCCGCGTCTACCATTCCGCCATCCAGGCCCGACGGTCGCCGCCGCCGACGGTCCCAGGCTATCGAGCGGAGAACGCCCGTTCCCTGACGCGTGCGCATTCGTCGCGCGAACCTGGCGCGATGAGGGTCCAGGCCGTGGAGCTCCGTCGGCTCGACCTCGTGCTCGTGACGCCGCTCGCGACGGCGACGGGCACGCACCGAAACCGCCCGGTCGTTCTCGTGCGCGTCGAGACCGACGATGGCGGGGGAGACGGCGAGTGTGCCGCGCTCGAGAAGCCGAAGTACACCGTCGAGTACGCCGACGGGGCGGAGACCGTCCTCGCCGAACGCCTCATCCCGTTGCTCTTCGGCCGCGCCGGTCGGGCCGCCGAGCTCGGGACAGCGCGAGAGGCGCGCGCGCGGCTGGACGTCGTCCCGGGCAACGCGATGGCGAAAGCCGCCCTCGAGATGGCGTTGCTCGACGCCGAATTGCGCTCGCGCGGACTTTCCCTGGCCGCGCAGATCGGGGTCACGCGCCCGAGGATCCCCGCCGGCGCGACGGTCGGGCTCGGAGGCGTCTCCTCGGTCGTCGCTGCCGCGCGCGCCGCGGTTGAGGCTGGGTACAAGCGGGTGAAGCTGAAGATCGCCCCGGGCCGCGACGTCGGACCGCTCGTCGCCGTGCGCCGGGAGCTGCCCGACGCGACCATCGTCGCCGACGCCAACGGCTCGTACGACCTGTCGAACCCGGCGCACCGGGCGGCACTCGTCGCGATCGACTCCCTCGGTCTCGCGGCGATCGAACAGCCGCTCGCGGCGCGCGACCTCGTCGGATCGGCGCGCCTCGTCGCCGAGCTCGCGACCCCGGTCGTCCTCGACGAGTCGATCGACTCGCCCGACGCGCTCGAAGCCGCGCTCGCGGTCGGCGCTTGCTCGGGGGTGGCCGTGAAGCCGGCCCGTCTCGGGGGGATCGCCGCCGCGGTGCGGGTCCATGATCGCTGCGTCGGGGCCGGCGTGCACCTGTCGATCGGGGGGATGCTCGAGGCGGGGCTCGGACGCGCTGCCGCGATCGCGGTCGGCGCCCTCGACGGATTCGACCTGTCGGGCGATCTCGGGGCTAGTGACCGCTACTTCCGGCCCGACATCACGGGGCCGCACGAACTCGTCGACGGCGAGCTGCGCGTGCCGACGGGACCGGGCCTCGGCGTCGAGATCGACCGCGAGGTCGTGGCGGCCGCTGCCGTGAGGTGCCGGGTCTTCCGGCCGTCGTAGACTGACCGCCATGCGGCCGGGTCTCACCGATCGCCGCCAGCGCACCGAGCGGCGGCTGTTCGACGTCTCGGCGCGGCTCGACCGGGCCCGTTCGGAGCTCGAGGTGATCGAGGCGCAGTCCGACGCGCTCGCCGAGCAGGCCGAGGAGGCGAAGGTGCGCGCCATCGTCGCTGAGACGCCGCTCGCCGTCCAGGCCTGGTCCGAGGCGCAGCGCCACGCCGACCAGATGGCGCGCACCCGTGACACGGCGCGGCGGGCCATCGCCGAACTCGAGCGGGCACAGGATCAACTGATCGGCGAGCTCCTCGTCTAGCGTCCAGTCCTGATCGGCGCGGTCGGACGACGGCGCCAGCCATGCGAACGAAGTCGATTCCGGTAACTGCCGGCACGAGGTGGAAGGGGGCGACAGGTGGCTAGGAGCGTAGTGATCGCCGAGGACGAGGCCGTCGTCCGGCTCGACCTTTGCGAGATCCTCGCAGAGGAGGGCTTCGATGTCGTCGGCTCGACCGGCCGCGGCGACGAGGCGGTCGAGCTCGTTCGCAAGCTGCGACCTGATCTCGTCATCTTGGACATCAAGATGCCCGGGATGGACGGGTTGCAGGCGGCCGCGGCGATCCACTCGTCGGTGCGCACGGCCGTCGTCATCCTCACCGCTTTCAGCGAGCGCAACTTCATCGAGCGCGCCCGTGACGTCGGCGCGCAGGCCTACCTCGTGAAGCCGTTCCAGCGAGAGGAGCTCCTGCCGGCGATCGAGGTTGCGCTCGGGCGTTTCGCCGAGGCCCAGGCGCTCGAGGCGGAGTTCGCGACGATGAGCGGCGACGAGATGGGTCAGGCCCAGCGCCGGGAGACGCGGCTCGCCGTCGACCGCGCCAAGGGCCTGCTGATGGACGACCACGCCATGACCGAGCCCGAAGCGTTCGCTTTCATCGAGAAGGCTGCCAAGGATCGTGGACAGACGATCCGCGGGACGGCGCAAGCGATCGCCGACGGATCACTCACGCCCTAGCTGGGCCGCCGCGCCGCGAGCGCTCCTCGTGTGACCGAGGCGAGGAGCGCCTGCCCGGCCCGATCGCGATCGGGCGCGCCAGGCGGGTACCCACCCGAGCTGGCAATCGGGAGGCACGGGACACGAAGTCGCGACTGCGCCGGACATCGTCGGGCGTGCCTTCGACACGGCGGGTCGGCCGGCCAGCCGAGCGGTGGATGCGCGCGGCCCGAATCGCTCCGCCGCCGGACACCCGGGCGCGGTGTCAGTTCAACGTTCTTGCCGACATCGTCGAGCGCGGCAGACGTCTCAGCAGGCGAGGGCGACAAGACCGACCCGGACGAGACGACTTGACGATGGGACGCCGGCCCACACGGGTCCAGATCGCGCGCGGTCACCGCGACGGTGGTTGCGCGCACGATCGCGCGCCGAGCGCGCCTCTTCGTTCTCAGCGGATGCCGATAGGTTCCACAGAACGGTCACAGACAGGTGATCCATCGTTGAACCGATCCGCACCGACGACCGCCGTGCCACTATCCCCCATAGTTGAACCGCTCACAGCGGTCGTCGGGCGGATCGCCGAGGGCGCGCCGTCGCTTTGACGTAACTCCCGCTGAGTCCTTCCGCTGAGTACTTCCAGGCCCGGTGGCTTCGTTGCGTGTGGCGGTCGTGTCCGCTCGGGCGGGCAGGGAAGGTCGCCCTCGCGACATCGTCCGTGGCGGGCCCACCGATCCCGTCCCGACGCGGGTGACGTCTCGTCAGCGGTTCGGGTCGGTGCCGCATCCGCGGCCGTGAGGCTCCGGATGCATCGTCCCCAGCAGCCGGGCGACCTCGCGGCTGTCGTCCGGAGCCAGTCCGAACGCGTCGCGAACCCCGCGGGCGATGTCGTGGTTCACCCGGTCACGGAGCCGTCGGCCCCGCGCCGTCAAGGTGAGCACCCGGACTCGCCGGTCCCGCGGCTCTGACACCCGCTCCACGAGGCCGAGGCGTTCGACCCGGTCGACGAGACCCGTCACGTTCGAAGGGTCGCACAACAGGTCCTCGGCGAACGCCCGCATCGACACCGGCTTGTCGAGCATACGCAGCAGCTCCACCTGCTGGGGAGTTAGGTCGTGGCGCGCGGCGACCGCTGACACGACCTGGTGGACGCGCCGGGTCACCTCTAAGAGCTCGCCGACGAGGTCGTCGTGACCTGCGCCGCGCCTCCTGGTCGGTCATCGCACCAATCCTCGCAGGACCCTTGACACTATCAAGTATCCGCATAATACTTTAGTGCATCAATGATAGAGCGCATAAACGAACGCGATGGAGTCGCAATGTTGAAGCTGAAGATCGTCATCGGCAGCACGAGACCCACCCGGGCGGCCGATCTCGTCGTTCCCTGGGTCGTGGCGCGGGCGAAGGCCCACGGAGCATTCGAGGTCGAGGTCCTGGACCTGCGGGACTGGTCCCTGCCACTGTTCCAGGAGCACATAGGCACGATCGGCGACTTCAGCGATCCGACGTACTCCGACCCCGTCGTGCGACGGTGGAATCGCAAGATGAAGGAGGCCGACGCGCTGCTGGTCGTCACCCCCGAGTACCTGCACTCGATCCCCGGCACACTGAAGAACGCCTTCGACAACGTGTTCGTCAGCTATGCCTTGCGGAACAAGCCGCTCGCCGCGGTGGGCTACAGCAGTGGGGTCGCCGCCGGGGTCCGGGCCGTGGAGCACCTGGTGGACGTCGCGATCGAGTCCGAGATGGTGCCGCTCCGGGACACCGTCCAGATCGCCAGGGTCGAGATGGCTTTCGACGAGCAGCAGGCACCGATCGACCCGATGACCGACGTGGCGATGACCGTCATGCTGGACGATCTCGCCTGGTGGGGCGAACTCCTGGCGCACGGGAGGGCCGCAGGCGAGCTGCCCCCCGGCTCGGCCAGGGTCCGCGCCGCCATGGCCGAGCACGCCCAGGGCTCCTGAGCCGACCCGCGTTCCAGACTCGCGGGTGCGAGACGGAAGGTGGCCGGAGACCCATCGGACCCACGCGAGGGAGTTTTCCTCCCGGCTGCTCCGCTGCCGGCAACGTTCACCTCGGCGTCTGTTCGCCGAGAGGGCGGCGCGAGCTCTCCGGCGGGATGTCGCCGGGCCGAACGCGTCTCCCCGTGCCCCGAGTCCCGCCCGACCTCGCTGATTCGCGCCGCGACCAGGCAGCCGAGATCGCGCCCGCAGGTCCGCGGCGAGCAAGAAGCCCCGCCGAGCTGCACAAACGACGCGAGGTTCCCCAAGGGGTCTCCTTAGACTCCTGTTCGTGCCACCGACTGTTCCTGCCGTTCTCGACGTTCAGATCGACGTCCTTTGCACCGCCGAGCAGTTGGCTGCCGAGCTGCGCCGTGACGCCCTCCGAGGCTTGACCTCGACGCCGAAGCAGCTCTCGCCCACCTGGCTGTACGACGACGTCGGTTGCGCTCTGTTCGACCGGATCACCCGGCTGCCGGAGTACTACCCGACCCGTCGAGAGCGGACGATTCTCGCTCGGCATGCCGGCGATATCGCCCGTCTAAGCCGCGCCGACACTCTGGTGGAGATCGGCTCGGGGGCCTCCGACAAGACCCGGCTGCTGCTCGACGCGCTGCGCGCCTTTGGTCGGCTCGCCCGATTCGTGCCGTTCGACATCGCTCTGCCGACGCTCACCGCTGCGGCCCGGGCCGCGGCGTCGGAATACGAGGGAATCGAGGTCTTCGCCGTAGCCGGCGACTTCCGACGCCACCTCGGCGCGATCCCGCGCGGCGACCGGCGGCTGTTCGCCTTCCTCGGCGGCACCATCGGCAACCTCGTCCCCGTCGCGAGAGCGCGCTTCCTCCGGGAACTCGCGGCCTCGATGGCCCCGGGCGACGCCTTCCTCGTCGGCACCGACCTCGTGAAGGACCGGGACCGGCTCGTGGCCGCCTACGACGACGACACCGGTGTGACGGCGGCCTTCAACAAGAACGTGCTGGCCGTGCTCAACCGCCAGCTCGGCGCCGACTTCGACCTCGAGCGCTTCGACCACGTCGCCCGCTTCGACGAGGACGAGGAGTGGATCGAAATGCGGTTGCGCTCCCGGGCCCGCCAGGAGGTCACCGTGCTCGACCTGGCGCTGGTCGTCGTGTTCGAGCCTGGCGAGGACCTGCTCACCGAGGTCAGTGCCAAGTTCCGGGTCGCGGGAGTGCGGGCGGAGCTCTCGTCGGCCGGCCTGGCGCCGATCGCGGCCTGGACCGACCCCGACGGCGACTTCGCCCTGACGCTCGCGGTGCGCTGAGATGCCCGGCTCGTCGGAGTACGGCGTGGTGCGCAGCCTCACCGAACAGTTGGCCGCACCGCTGGGGCCGGAGGACCAGACCGTCCAGTCGATGCCGGACGCCAGTCCGACCAAATGGCACAGGGCCCACACGACCTGGTTCTTCGAGGAGTTCGTCCTCGGGGCGAGGCCCGCCGATTACCGGGTATTCCACGAGGGTTACGCCTACTTGTTTAACTCCTACTACGAAGCGGTCGGGCCCCGGCACCCGAGACCCGAGCGCGGCGTGATCACCCGTCCGAGCGCCGCCGAGGTGGGTGCGTACCGCCGCCACGTCGACTCGGCCATGGCCCGGCTGCTCGACGGCGGCACCGACGAGGGCACGGCCCTGCGGGTCGAGCTCGGCCTCCACCACGAACAGCAGCACCAAGAGCTCCTGATCATGGACATCCAGCACGCCTTGTCGCGCAACCCCCTCGCTCCGGCCTACGGCACCCTGCCCTGGGAGGCGCCGGTGCTGGCGCCGGGGACGGGGACGACGGCGCCGGGCTGGCTCGGCCACGACGGGGGGATCGTCGAGGTGGGGCACGGCGGTCCCGGCTTCGCCTTCGACAACGAGTCACCCCGCCATGAAGTGCTCCTGCGGCCGTTCGAACTGTCGGCGTCGCCCGTCACCAACGGCGACTGGCTGTCGTTCATGGCCGACGGGGGCTATGAGCGCCCCGAGCTGTGGATGTCCGAGGGATGGGCGCTCGTGCGCGCCCAGGGCTGGCGAGCCCCCGAGTACTGGCGGCAGCGAGACGATGGCTGGTGGGCCTTCGGTCTGGCCGGGCTCCAACCGGTCCGCGCCGCCGAGGCGGTCGTCCACGTCAGCTGGTTCGAGGCCGACGCCTTCGCCCGCTGGGCGGGTGCCCGGCTGCCCCGGGAGAGCGAGTGGGAGGCCCTGGTGCCCGCGCCAGGCGGGGCGACCGCGGCCGCTCTCGGGTTCTACGGCACGGTCTGGCAGTGGACCGCCAGCCCGTACACGGCCTATCCGGGATTCGCTCCCTCGGCGGGTGCGATTGGCGAGTACAACGGCAAGTTCATGGTCAACCAGCAGGTGCTGCGGGGCAGCTGCCGGGCGACGCCGCCGGGTCACGCCCGACGCACCTACCGGAACTTCTTCCCCCCGCAGGCGCGTTGGATGTTCGCCGGCGTGCGTCTGGCTCGCGACGCCGCCTGACAGGAGCCGCGGGCATCGCCGGCGCGCGCCGCCTCCAGGGGTCCGCTCCGCATCCCTAGAGTTGGCCGTGGTGCTGGCGCTTCTTGATCCCCTGAGATCCCGCGCCTTCCGCTGGCTCCAGGGCACCGGCATGTTCGCCAACATCGGCGTCTGGATGGTCGCCCTCTTCGGCGGCTACATCATGGAGCGCCTCACGACCTCACCGGTGCTCGTCGCCCTCGCCACGGACATGAGCCCGCTCGCCGGCATCCTCGCCGTCGCCTTCTCGGGCGCCGTGGCCGACTCTCGCGACCGACGTGTCGTGCTGCTGTTCGCCAAGCTCCTGCTCGCCGGTTCGGTCGCCTTCCTCCTCCTCGTCTCCGCGGCGCACCTCCTCTCCCCGACCACGCTGCTCATCGGGGTGGCCGGCATGGGCATCGCCAACGGCACGTCCTCGCCCTCGTGGTGGACGACGGTCGGGAACCTGGTGCGTCCCGAGCTCATCCCCGTCGCCATGAGCGTCGACAGCTTCCAGTGGAACATCGGCCAGGTCGTCGGGCCGGTCCTCGGCGGCGTGATCGTCCACGGCGCCGGCGGCACGGCGTTCTTCGCGGTGTGCGGCGCGGTCATGCTCCCGCTCATCGGCTTCCTCTACGTCTGGCGCGGGCGGAGCAACCTCAGGCTCTCCACCCCCGGCGGGACGGCCGTCGAGAGCTTCCTCGGCTCGCTGTCCTCGGGGTGGCGGTTCTTCTTGAACACGCCGGGACTTCGGGCCGTCGCGGCGCGCACCGCCCTCTACGTCACGCCGGCCGCGGCGCTCGGCGCCCTGCTGCCGCTCTTCGCCGCCCGTTACCTCCACACCTCGGCCTTCGGCTACGGGCTCTTCCTCGCGCTGAGCGGGGTGGGCGCGATGGCGGCTGCCGTCCTCCTTCCCCGCCTGCAGGGCCGTTGGCACCTCGACGCCCTCGTCGCGGGGGCCGCCCTCACCAACGGGATCGCCCTCGTCGTGCTCGTCGCCTGGCCGACGCGCTGGGCCGCGGCTCCCGTGCTCGTCGTCACGGGCGCGAGCTGGGTCTGGGCGACGACGACCTTGACCATCGCCGCCCGTCAGGTCGTCCCGCAGTGGGTTCAGACCCGGGCCCTTTCGATCTTCTACATCGTTCTCCAGGGCCCCTTCGTGCTCGGCGGGATCGCCTTCGGCGTCGTCGACACCTTCCTCCCACTGCGCACCACCCTCCTCATCGCGGCCGCCGCCCTCCTGCCGGGCATCCTTCTCATCCCGCGCTTCGGGCTGCCGGTCGTGGACCGGGCGTCCCTCGAGCCGGTCGCCAGCCCGGCCCTCACCGTGGGCGAGCACGTCCGTCCGGACGACGGCCCGGTCCTCGTCCTCGTCGGGTACCGCATCGCCGAGGAGGACGTCGACGACTTCCTCGCCGCCATGGCCGAGCTCCGTATCGTGCGGCGACGACTTGGCGGGACGCGCTGGGGCGTCTTCGAGGACACCACCGAGCACGGCAAGTTCATCGAGACCTTCATGGTCGCCTCGTGGCAGGGCTATCTCCTCCAGCGCGCCCACTACACGAAGGGCGACATGGCGATCGAGGCGGGGGCCTCCTCCTTCCACCAGGGTCCCGGCCAGCCCACGTTCACCCGGTTGGTTCACCCGGACAGCGTCGAGGCGGCGCGAACCCGGTCCGCCTGGCGGCGGGAGATGGTCCGCCTCGTCAGCGACCGGCCGGACCACACGACCCGACCGTGAGGTTCATGAGGAGGGGTCGACCCAGTGGCGAGCCGCCCCTCCTGCACCGGGATCGACACTCGGCGCGGCCTCCGGCTGCATCAGCGGTCCGACGGCACCTCATGAGGCACGAGGTGGTCATCGGGCCGGCATTCGAGGCCACCGAGGTGCCGCGGCCTCCCACGGGGCGGGGCGGACGACAACGCCGTCATCGCGGTGGACGGGCAGGGTCCTCGACCCTCGGCTCTCGGTGCGTCGACGATGAGCACGACGAGTCGTGGCGGTTCGTGCCGGGCGCCCGAGAAGGGTGCCCCGGCGCGATGCAGCCACGAGGTCGTGCGCGACGGGGGGACGTCCAGGCGGCGTGCGAGTACCCACGGAGCGCCTCGCCGCAGTGCCGGGATGCGTGCGGGCGGGCCGATTCCATCAACTTGGCGTTGGACCCCCTCGCATCTTCGGCCCTGTTTCGCAACCGGCCATGACCTCGGGTGCCGGAAGGAGATCGTCCGAACGGGCGCTGGCGGGGTGTTCAGTAGTGGGGGGCGGCGAGGGACCAGACAACGACGAAGTAGCAGGCGCTCGCGACGACAACCATCGTGTGCCAGACCTCGTGGTAGCCGAACACCTCGGGTCTGGGGTCGGGCCACCTCGCGGCGAGAACCCCGACGCCGGCGGTGTAGAGGAGCCCCATCGCTCCGACCAAGATGAACTGGAGCGTGGTCAGATCGTGGATCGCCTCGGGCAGGGTGACTACTGGGAGCCAACCGAGCAGGAGATAGGCCCAGGACATGAAACGGCGCGTCGCCTCGAACCAGATCGCGATGGTCAGCACGGCAGCAGCAACCCAGAACCAGCCGATCGCGAGCACAACGCGAGACACCGCGCCCGGAACCGCGAGCAAGCAGTATGGCGTCATGCATCCTGCGATGAAGACGTAGATCATCGCGTAGTCGACCTGACGAGCGCGACGGAAGGCAATGGGTGACCACCGACCCAGGCGGTAGCTGACGCTCGCCGCGTACAGGCCGACGAGCGTGAGCGCGTACACCCCGACGCCTTCGCCGACGCCGTATCGGCAGACGAGGAGCACGCCAGCGGGGAGCGCCAAGACGAGGGCTCCGAGGTGGATGAGACCACGGCCGCGCGGTGACTCCGCGCTGCCGGTGGGACGCAGCCGGCGGCTCGTCGGCCGCGGGGACGCGTCGCGTTGGTCACCCACGGCTTCATGCTCCACCATCTAGACCCCATCCGTACCGTTCGCGACGACCCCGTGCTCGCAACGGTTCGATGCCTGATGCCGCGCTCCGGCAAGGGAGAGTTCGCGTGCCCTGGAGATGTGCACGGGGCGCGAGGATGACAGCGTGAGCCGGCGACGAACGGTGGCGGCGAGGTGTCGGCGATCGCTGGTCGCCGCGGCGTGTTCCGGTCTTGTGGCGGTGGCTGCCCTGGCGACAGCTGGTCCTCCGGCGTCTGGGTCTTCGTTGCATCCCGGGTCGGCGCGAACGGACTTCGAACCGCGGTCGGTGACCTTCGTTTCACTCGATACCGGGTGGGTTCTCGGGACCGCCCCGTGCGCGGCCGGCGGGAGGTGTCTCGCCCTGGAAGAGACGATCGATGCAGGGCGCTCCTGGTCGGCAAGGCCGCTTCCCACGGCGCTGCTCGCCGCCGCGGACCGCAAGGTCGATGGCGTCCCGGCAGAGCTCGCCCCGTGCTGTGGCGGGCTGAACATTCGTTTCGCCAACCGGCGCGACGGTTGGATCTATGGAGGGCTGACAGCTGCCGGACGACTTGCCGGTTCGACCGAACCGATCCTGTGGTCCACCCACGACGGGGGCGAGGTCTGGCGGCAACAGGCTCTTCCCGGGCTGAGTGACGAGAGCCCGATCTTCGACGTCGAAGCTGCTGGGGGCATGGTGTACTTGATGGCGCCAAACGACGCGGAAGGCGTCACCGTGGAGAGTTCTCCCGTTTCGGAGGACAGTTGGCACGTCTCGAATGCCGTGAGATTGGGCGATCCCGCCGGTGGCAGCATGCAGTCGGGCGCGTTCGTCCTCCACGGATCGCGCGGCTGGCTGGTCGAGGGCAACGATCGTGGCACCACGGGCAGCGCGGAGCTTGCCAGCGACGGCCGATGGGTGAGATGGACGCCTCCCTGTGCCTCCGTCGGCCACACCTTCGCGATCCCGGCTGCCTCAACTTCCAGCGACCTCGTCGCGATCTGCGTGATGGGTGGCTTCGCCTACCCGTTGTCGAGGAGCGCTCCCCCCGGGGCAACCGTCGGGTCGAGCTGGCTCTACTTCTCGAGAAACGGAGGGCGAACATTTGAGGCTGGCCCGGAACTCGGAACTCAGGCGAACTTCGGCTTCGACGGCATACTCGCTTCGCCGTCCCCAGGCGTGATCCTGGTCGGTCGTTACGTCGCCGATGGTCAGGTTCTGGCCGCCAGCTTCGACGGGGGCGACCAATGGACCGAGTTCTACCGGGGCCAGCCCTTATTCCTCGGTTTCACGAGCTCCAGCCAAGGGGTGGGCGTCGTGCAATCGTCCAACGGTGCTACCACCATGATCATGACCTTCGACGGTGGACACCACTGGGTTCCGGTTGTTTTTTGACGCGCACGGGCCGGACCGCACCGACGCCGACGACGCCGGGCCGGCAGGGTGCGCCCCGTGCAGCACGGCGCCCGGCGACCGCTCGTGCCGGTCGAAAGCTGGGCATCGGCGGGCCATCGATGGGTGACCGAAGGGTTAGCCCGTGACGCGCGCCGAAGAACAGCGTCTGGGTCGCCCGGATGCCGCGAGTCGGGGACGATGCGTCCTGGCGGCGCCTGGGAAGGCTTCGGGGTCTGGAGACGGAGTCCCCCCTGGCGAACAGACGTGCAGTCCTGGTGCGCCGATGCCGTGAGCGGCAGGGCCCGGCTTCACGCGATCCCCGCCCTGTGACCGTGGGGACGCGTGGCCAGATCCGAAGCAGCGAGTCAGGAAGAATCTGCCACTTCGGCGATCCGATGGCTTGTGGCTGGGCCCCACCGCCACGGCCGCGGTCGCCAGGCGCAGAACGTCGGTGTCGGAGAGCCGACGCCCTCAATCACAGGCGGGAGGGTGCGGCCTCGGGTGCAGCAGCCGTGTCGAGGATCTGGTTTGCTTGCAAGGCAAGTATCGAGACGGGACTCGATGGACGGTCGCATCCCTCCGACTCGCGGCGTCGGAGTTCGGCGACAGCTTGGGGCTCGAGCGGCCGGGCGAAGAGGAAGCCCTGACCGACGTCGCAGTTGAGCAAGGCGAGCTGATCCAACTGTTCGCCGGTTTCGATTCCCTCGGGTACGACCACCATGCCCAGCGCATGGGCCATCGCCGTGACCGCGCCGACGATCTCGCGGTCACGGGCACTCCGGCTGATCTGGTCGACGAAAGTGCGATCGATCTTCAAGATGTCGACCCGAAGCCGCTGCAGATGCGCGAGGGTCGAGCAGCCGGTCCCGAAGTCGTCGAGGGCGAGTCGGACGCCGAGGTCCGACAGCGCCGCGAGCGTCGCGTCGACGTCGCCGGCCTCGCCGATGAGGGCCGTTTCGGTGATCTCGAGGCAGAGCCGGGAAGGGTCCAGGCCGTGGCGCGCGAGCACCTTGTCGACGCGCCCGGCGAGGCTCGGATCGCTGAAGTCGCGGCCGGAGATGTTCACCGCCATCGTGAAGTCGTCCGGCCAGCCGCCCTCGTGCAGCCAGGCGGCAAGCTGGCCACAGGCTTCCTCGAGCACGAGACTGTCGATCCTCGTGATCAGTCCACGTTCCTCGGCAAAGGGGATGAACTCGAGCGGGGGGACGATCCCGCGCGTCGGGTGGTTCCAGCGGACGAGCGCCTCGACGCCGCGCAGGGAGCCGTCCTCGATCGAGAACAGCGGTTGGTAGAGGAGGAAGAGCTCTGAGGAGTCGAGCGCCTCTCGGAGCTCGACCTCGAGGACGTGGTTCGCCACCACCCGGTCGCGCTGCGAGGGGGTGAACACCTGGAAGCGGTTCTTGCCCGCCTCCTTCGCCCGGTACATGGCGATGTCGGCGTCCTGCAGAATCTGGCTGGCGTCGGCATTCGCGTCGGCCGTGAGCACGATGCCGACGCTCGCCGTCACCGAGAGGTCGCTGCCGTTCTCGATGAAGGGCTGGGCGACCGCCCGCACCACTCGGTCGCCGAGCAGACGCGGGTCGTCGTCGCCATGGAGTGCGGTGCAGAGCATGACGAACTCGTCCCCGCCGAGACGAGCAACGGTGTCGGCCCGCCGGGCCACGCCCGTCAGTCGCCGAGCGACTTCGACGAGCACCGTGTCGCCGAGGTCATGTCCGAACGAGTCGTTGATCGCCTTGAAGTTGTCGAGGTCGATGAAGAGCAGGCCAATCAGGCCGGTCTGGCGTTCGAGGGCAGCGAGGGCCTGGGAGAGGCGATCCATCAGCGCGACCCGGTTCACCAAGCCCGTCACGGCGTCGTGGAGTGACTGGAACGTGAGGGCCTGCTCCGCCACGATCTGAGCGGTCACGTCCCGCGAGATGCCAAAGACGCCGATGACGCACCCGTCTTCGTCGCGCAACGGGAACTTGGTCGTCGAGACCCAGACGTCGGGGCGGTTCCGGTAGGTCTCGCGCTCGACTTTCCCGACTATCGATTCGCCCGTTCGGATGATGTGCTGCTCGTCCTCGAAGGCGGCGATGGCGTGCGGCTCGCTGAAGAGATCGAAGTCCGTCTTGCCGATGACTTCAGACTCCGACCACCCCGGCGCCTGGGCTTCGATCAGCGCTCGGCTGACGGCAAGGAAGCGACTGTCGAGATCCTTGAAGTAGACGCGCTCGTCGGGGTTGTCGAGCAGGTTGCGCATGCAGAGGCGCTCGATGTCTTCGTGCGAACGCTCTCCAACTGGGGGAGGGGGAGTTGGGTCGTCTTTGTGTGTCATCAGGATACGTAACGACCGGAGTTCGTCAGGTTTGAAGTCCTCCGAGCTGCAACGTTCTCGCCGCCGCGACCGGGGCCGGCGGCCAGGTGGATCGCGCCCGCGACTCGGGGGCCGCCCTCTGGGTGGGCCCGTTGCCTACCGGGGCGGGCAGGTCAGGTGTCGTGGGTGGTCGGCAAAGCGGCGGCGCGGTCGCCGGTTCAGAACGGACGTCGATGACCGACCGCCGGCGCCGCCGGCGCTTGGCACGGCCGTTGCCCTCCGGCTGCTCGTCCCATGAGCCTCTCCTTTGGTCTGGCGAACTCCGGCACGGCGCCCAGAGGCGAACCTGACGACGACGCCCGTCTGCAGAGGAAGGCCCGAGGTGGGAAGTGAGCCAGACGCGCGCCCCACGCCGCGCTGGGTCTAGATGGCGGTGACGAAGAGCTGACGGCCCAGGGCGGGTCCGATCGCGACCGTGCGCGGCGTGGTCGCGTCGGCCTCCTCGAGTTCCAAGGTGAGCGTTCCGTCAGGGGCGCGATTCCGGATGCGCGCCCGCCGCCCGGGGATGAGCCCGTGGTCGCTCAGGTACACGAGCGCTTCGCGGTCAAATTCCACGAGCTCGGTGATCCGGGCGAGCGTGATCGGCGTTCCCGTGGCCATCTCGGTGAGGGCGTGCTGTGGCACGGGATCGGGCGCGGTCCCGGGGATCGGGTTGCCGTGCGGGCAAGTCGTCGGGTCGTGGAGGATCGCGACGAAGCGGGCCTCGACGTCGTCGGAGATGACGTGCTCCCAACGGCCGGCCTCGTGGTGTGCCTCGTACCAGGGCAGGCCCACAACGTCGACGAGGAACCGCTCGGCGAGGCGGTGCTTGCGCACGACGCTCTCGGCGCGGGCGCGACCCTTCTCGGTGAGCTCGAGGCCGCGGCCCGAGCGCGAGACGTAGCCCTCGTCCCCGAGGCGCCGGATCATCTCGGACACGGCCTGGGGCGTGTGACCGAGCCGCTCGACGAGCCGCGCCTGGATGACCGGGACGTGTTCTTCCGTGAAGGCATACATCGTCTCGAGGTACTCCTCGAGTGGGGGGTGGAAGCCTTCAGGCATGCCAATCGATCGTACCGGTCGTCGACCTGGGCCGTTGTCGGCGTCCCGCGGCGATTCGCCAAGACGACGCCTACCATCGACTGAGTGGCGACGTATCTACTCCTCGACGGGCACAGCCTCGCCTTCCGGGCCTGGTTCGCGCTGCAGGACGCGGGCATGCAGACGTCGTCGGGCCAGGAGACCCAGGCCGTGTACGGCTTCGTCGCGATGACGACGAAGATGCTCTCCGACTTCCGTCCCGACGGGATGGCGGTCGCCTTCGACCGCCACGAGCCGACGTTCCGCGATTCCCTCGTCGCCGACTACAAGGCGGGCCGCCCGCCGACTCCCGAGCCGCTCATCCAGCAGGTCGAACTGATCCGGCAGTTCGTCACGGCCCTCGGCGTCCCCGCCGTCGACGCCGTCGGCTACGAGGCGGACGACGTCCTCGCCACGCTGGCGACGCGGCTGCGGGACGAGGCGCACGACGTCGTCATCGTGACGGGGGACCGCGACTCGTTCCAGCTCGTCGAGGATCCGCACGTGCGCGTGCTCTACAACCGGCGTGGCATGTCCGACTACGTCCTCTACGACGAGGCGGGCATCGTCGCGCGCACCGGCGTGACCCCGGCCGACTACCCGCTGCTCGCGTCGCTGCGGGGCGACCCGTCGGACAACCTGCCGGGGGTCCCGGGTGTCGGCGAGAAGACGGCCGCCAAGCTCGTCGCCGCCTACCACGACCTCGACGGGCTCTACGCCCACCTCGCGGAGTGCACGCCGAAACTGCGCGAATCGCTCGTCGTCCACGAGGAGCAGGTGCGGTCGAACCTGCGGCTGACGCCGCTCGTGCGCGACGTCCCCCTCGGAGTCCCGCTCGCCGCCCTCGAACTGCGGGACCCGGATCGCGAGGCCCTCGAGCGGCTCTTCAACTTCCTCGAGATGCGCACGCCGCGCGACCGGCTCTTCGCCGTGCTCGACGCGGCCGGGTTCGGCGCCGCGCCGGTGGCGAGGGAATCGGCGCCCGTGTCGGTGCGGGACGTGACGTCGCCCGACACCGCCACGGCTGCCGCCGGGGCGCTGGCGGCGGTCGACGAGGCGGCCCGGACCGCAGGGTGGATCGGCCTCGAGGCGACCTGGGCGGCGACGCCGGGGCGCTCGGCGATCGAAGCGCTGGCGTTCTCGCCGCCGGGGGAGGGCGACGTCGTCGTCGTGGCCGGGGGAGTGCTTGGCGCGGACGAGCTCGTCGCGCCGCTCTCGTCGATCCTCGGCCGGTCGTCGGGGCCCCCCCGCGCCGCCGGCTCGTCGGACACCGGGTGAAGGAGCTGATGCGGGCGCTCCTGCCCCGCGGCATCGACACGACGGCGCTCGAGATCGACACCGCCGTCGTCGCCTACGTCCTCGACCCCGCCGACGGCCAGGCGAGTCTCGACGAGCTCGCCGAGCGGCGGGGGATGACGGGGGCTCCCGCGCCGGAGGCCGGACAGCTCGGTTTCGACCTCAGCGGGGCCGAGGAGCCTCCGGGCGGCCTCGTCGCGGCGACCGCCCGGCGGGCCGAGCTCGTCGCGCGGCTGGGCTCTCGCCTGCTCGCCGAGCTCGACGCGGTCGGGGGTCGCGACCTATACGAGGAGATCGAGCTGCCGCTCGTCCGGGTGCTCGCCAGGATGGAGGTCGCCGGGATCGCCGTCGACGTCGAGCGCTTGCGCGGGATCAACGTCGAGCTGACACGCGAGGCGGCGACGCTCGAGACGACGCTGCACGCCCTGGCCGGCGAGGAGTTCAACGTGAACTCGTCGACACAGTTGCGCACGATCCTCTACGACAAGCTGAAGCTCACCCCGCAGCGCAAGACGAAGACCGGCTACTCCACCGACGCCGCGACCCTCGAGAAGCTGCGCGACGCCCATCCGATCGTCGGGACCCTGTTGCGCTACCGCGAGGTGGAGAAGCTCCGCTCGACCTACGGCGAGGGCCTCCTGGCCGAGGTCGCCCCGGACGGGCGGATCCACGCCTCGTTCAACCAGACCGTCGCCCGGACCGGACGGTTGTCCTCGGACCGGCCGAACCTCCACAACATCCCGGTCCGCACCGACGACGGCCGGCGCATCCGCGAGGCCTTCGTGCCGGCCCCCGGCACCGAGTTCTTGATCGCCGACTACAACCAGATCGAGCTGCGGGTGATCGCCCACCTGACCGGCGACCCGGGGCTCGTCGAGGAGTTCGCCTCCGGCCACGACATTCACGCCGCGACGGCGTCGCGCCTCTACGGCGTCGACCCCGGGGCGGTGAGCGTCGCCCAGCGGTCGAAGGCGAAGATGGTCTCCTACGGCCTCGCCTACGGCATGGAGGCCTACGGCCTCGCCCAGCGACTCGGCGTGGAGCTCTCCGAGGCCGCCGAGATCCTCGAGCAGTACTTTGTCGCCTTTCCGGCGGTGAAGGCCTACATGGAGAACTCCGTCGCCGAGGCCCGAGCCCGCGGCTACACCGCGACCGAGCTCGGGCGCCGCCGCTACATCCCCGAACTGCTCTCGGACAACCACCGGATCCGCCAGGCGGCGGAGCGCCAAGCGATGAACGCCGGGATCCAGGGACTCGCCGCCGACATCTTCAAGCTCGCCCTCGTCCGGCTCGACGCCGCGCTCGAATCCGGCGGGTACGCCGCACGCCTCGTGCTGCAGGTGCACGACGAGGTGCTCGTCGAGGTGCCCGAGCGCGAGCACGAGACCGTCGAGGCGATCGTGCGGGAGGCGATGGAGCAGGCCTATCCCCTCCGGGTCCCCCTCGAGGTGCACCTGTCGTGGGGAACGACCTGGGCTGCGGCGAAATAGTGCCGACACCGATGTGTAACATTGCGAACGCGCGTCGCCCGATCGCTCGGCGGCGGGGGCGCCACCGGTGCCGCGCCGCTGCGGCGTGGCGACTGTCCAATCCATCCACCAAATCCGCCCTTGCCGCACGCGCCACCCGCGGCGGCGGACCGACAACCTAAAGGCCACCTTCCGATGTCCGAGACCCTCCACGATGAAACCTCGCAGCCGACACCGGTTGACGAGGCTGCCCCGACGACCCCGGCGGAACCCGGCGCCGAGGAGACCCTTGCTGCCGACGCGGCCCCGGCAACCCCGGCGGCACCCGCCGCCGACGAGGTTCCGGCTGGTACGGCGGACGGCTACGTCTTCAACAAGATCACCGAGGACGACCTCGGTTCGCTCTCCTTCGACGACGCCGTCGACCAGACGATGGTCGCCTTCGACGAGGGCGACATCGTGAAGGGCACGATCGTGAAGGTCGACAACGACGAGGTGCTCCTCGACATCGGCTACAAGTCCGAGGGCGTCATCCCCGTGCGCGAGCTCTCGATCCGCCACGACGTCGACGCGCACGAGATCGTCTCCGTCGGCGACCAGGTCGAGGCGTTGGTCCTCCAGAAAGAGGACAAGGAGGGCCGGCTCGTGCTGTCCAAGAAGCGCGCCCAGTACGAGCGCGCCTGGGGCGACATCGAGCGGATCAAGGACTCTGGCGGGGTCGTCGAGGGACCGGTGATCGAGGTCGTGAAGGGCGGCCTCATCCTCGACATCGGGCTGCGCGGGTTCCTCCCCGCCTCGCTCGTCGAGCTGCGCCGGGTGCGCGACCTCCAGCCGTACATCGGCAAGGTCCTCGAGGCCAAGATCATCGAGCTCGACAAGAACCGGAACAACGTCGTCCTGTCGCGCCGCGCCTGGCTCGAGGAGACCCAGAAGGAGCAGCGCGGCGAGTTCCTCGTCAACTTGAAACCGGGCGAGATTCGCAAGGGCGTCGTGTCGTCGGTCGTGAACTTCGGCGCCTTCGTCGACCTCGGCGGCATGGACGGCCTGATCCACGTCTCCGAGCTGTCCTGGAAACACGTCGACCACCCCTCCTCGGTCGTCCAGGTCGGCGACGAGGTGACCGTCCAGGTGCTCGACGTCGACCTCGACAAGGAACGGATCTCGCTGTCGCTGAAGGCGACCCAGTCCGATCCCTGGCAGGAGTTCGCGAGCGCCCACCACGTCGGCGAGCTCGTCTACGGCCGGATCACGAAGCTCGTGCCCTTCGGTGCCTTCGTCCAGGTCGGCGACGGTATCGAGGGTCTCGTCCACATCTCGGAGATGGCGGCGCACCACGTCGACCTGCCCGAGCAGGTCGTCACCTCCGGCGAGGAGCTGTGGGTGAAGATCATCGACATCGACCTACAGCGCCGCCGGATCAGCCTGTCGATCAAGCAGGCGGCGGAGGGCGGCGAGGTCGCCGAGGAGTACCGCGAGGCGTTCGGCGAGCACGCCTACGACGCCGAGGGCAACTACATCGGTGCTTTCGACTACACGCCCGCCCCCTTCACCCCCGAGACCGAGGCCCAGGCGGCCTGGGCCGAGGAGTTCGCGGGCGAGATCGCCGCCCAGGCCGAGGACGAATCGGAGTCGGGGGTCGCTGTGTCCGCGGAGTCAGAAGCTGACGCGACCGCGGAGCCGGAAGCCCCTGTCGCGGAGGACGTCGCCGCCGACGAGCACGTCGCGGCCGAAGCCGAAGCTGCAGCCGACGAGTCCTGAGATCGTCGTCGACGCCGGGTACGGCGGTGACGGCGAGCTGACCGGTCACTGAGCACCGCCGCCGAGCGGAGAAGTCCGTGGTCGCGATCGGTTGCACCGGGGGGATCGGTTCGGGCAAGTCGACCGTCGCCGCGCTCCTCGAACGCCGCGGGGCGCGCATCGTCGACGCCGACGCCATCTCGCACGCCGTGATCGCGCCGGGGACGCCCGGTCGCAACGCTGTCGTCGCGCGCTTCGGCGCGAGAATCCTCGGTCCGGACGGCGCGATCGACCGCCGGACGCTCGCGGCGCTCGTCTTCGCCGACATCGTTGCGCGACGCGACCTCGAGGCGATCGTCCACCCGCTCGTCGATGCGATCGTGCGCCAGGAGCTCGCCTCGTCGGCCGAGGGTGAGGTCGTCGTCTGTGTGCTGCCGCTCCTCGTCGAGACCGACGCCCGACGCCGCTACCGCCTCGACGGGGTGCTCGTCGTGGACGCGCCCGAGGACCTCGTCATCGAACGGCTCGTTCGTGACCGCAACATGGACGAGACCGAGGTTCGCGCCCGGATCGCTGCCCAGGCGGACCGGTTCGCGCGGCTCGCGCTTGCCGACTACGTGATCCTCAACGTCGGCACGCTCGAGGAGCTCGACGAGATGAGCGGGGGCGCCTGGCGGTGGATCGAGCAGCTGGGGCACGGTTCGGCCGCCGTCACCCGAGGCCAAGGGGGAGCGCCGCTAGGAAGCTGACCTGCAGCCATCTGAGGAGGCGCTTTGTAGCGGTCAGATCTCGACAGCTTCCAGCTTGGGAAAGTCTGGGCGCAGGCCGATTGTGCGAGAGAAGATCACGGCGGTGGGGTTGCCGCGTGGGTGCGATGGATCATCGGTCGCCTATTTCCCCACGCCCACCGGCAGGAGCCATCCGGTGGGTCCCAGGGATTCCGCGTGACGAACTCCCGCCCGACCCGAATCTCCCGCAGCTCGCGGCTTTGCCGTAGGAATCGTTGCTGCACAGGTTCTCGTTTGCGTTCGGGCACGCCAGAAGAGTTGACGGGCGTGGGTCGGATGACATGTGGGACCACGAGCTGGGAGCACCGTGTCGCGGACTGCCCCAATTCCCACGCGGCGCGATCGCGCAAACCCCGGTCACGTCGCCGCCGGGAGCGACATTCACGACGTCGAAGCCGACGGTTCGAGTCCGCTCACCTCCAGCGAGGAACTCCCAGCTCGGAGGCGAGGTCCAGACCGCGCCGCACCCTCGCTGGGAAATTCGAGCGCTCGACGGGCTCGAGAACTGAGGCTCGCTTACGTGGGTGGAGAAGGTCGGAAGCCTTGCCGAGGAGCGATATCACCTGAGCGACGCAGCAGGCAGATCCTGTGCCGCCGTGGCGAGCGGGAGCGATCGGAGGCGACCACCGGTGGCCGAGAAGATCGCGTTCGCGACGGCGGGGGCGACCGCGACGAGGGGAGTCTCGCCCGCGCCGGCAGAGGCGATATCCGGACGGTCGAGAAGAACGACCTCAAGGCGGGGGAGGTCGGAGAAGCGTGGCACCCGGTAGCCAGCGAGCGACGGCTTGGCGACGCGGCCACGTTCGAGCGCCATCTCCTCGAAGAGAGCGCCACCGAGGGCCATGATGGTGCCTCCCTCGATCTGATTGATGACCGTGTCGGGATTCACCACGGCGCCGCACTCGTAGGCCGTGACGATCTCCGTCACGCGATACGAGCCGTCGTCTTCGACGCGCACCCGGGCAAGGGTCGCCACCCGGCCGCCCTTCTCCAGCCCGACCGCCATGCCCGAGCCCCACTTGCCGCGCACCGCCTCGGCGCGACGCGCGCGCCAGTCGAATCGGTCGGCGGCGGTTTCGAGCACCGTGACGAGCCGTTCGTCGGCCAGGCTGCGGAGCCGGAACTCGAGCGGATCGTCACCGATGGCGTGGGCCAGCTCGTCGACGAGCGACTCCCGGGCGAAGTGGTTGGCGGTCGCGGCGAGTGCCCGGTAGGAGCTCTGGGCCACGGGGGAGTCCGCGGGCTGGTAGCGCAAGCGACGGTTGGCGATCGTGTACGGGGGCGTGATGCCGGCGGTTCCGGCGTTGATGTCGAGGAAGTCCCACGCCGTGATCGAACCGTTCGGGTCGATGCCGGCGCGAACGTCGATCACCGCCATCGGTCGCAGGTGGCCCCATCGAAACTCCTCGGCCCTGTTCCATCGGACCTTGACCGGCCGGCCGGCGCCCCGGGCGAGACGGGCCGCCTCGAGGGCGATCTCCTCGCTGTGCTTGCCGCCGAAGCCTCCGCCGGTGGGCGGCACGATGACGCGTATGTTGCCCTCTTCGAGGCCGAGTTCTCCGGCGAGCTGGGCACGCACCCCGAAGGGGACCTGGGTGCCGACCCAGACGGTCAGCCGGTCACCGTCCCATTCGGCGACGGCGGCTCGTGTCTCGAGCGGGACATGGGCGAGGTAGGCGGTCGTGTAGGTGGCGTCGATCCGCTGCGACGCCGCCTTGAGCGCGGCGTCGACGTCGCCGACGGTCTCGTCCATCTTCCGTTCCCAGCCCTGTCCGGCGACGGGGTGCGCCCGGAGGTGGGCGACGACGTCGCGCGGACCGGGTGGCGGGACGTCCCACTTGGCGTCGATCGCCTCGACCATCCGGCGCGCCGTCGCCGGATCGCCTGCTGCCACGGCGACGAAGTCACCCTCCCGGATCACGGTGGCCCCCGGCGATCGCTCGGCCGGGCCGAGATCGACTTCGCGCAGGGTCGACCCGACGACCGGCGGGCGCAAGACCGCCCCGTGCAGCATCCCGGGTCGGTCGAGATCGGAGACGAATCGCCGGGCGCCGGTCACGACGTCGAAACGCGCGGGGACGTGCCCCGGATGTCCGGCGACCTGCCAGCTGCCCGGCGAGCGCAGCGTCGGCTCCCCGCTCAGCACCTCCAGTCGCCGCATCCCGCTCAACAGGCGGCTGTACTCGAGACGCGCCCCCACGGGTGCCCCGCGCGTCGCGCCCTCGTCCGCGGGGCGTTCGCTGCCGGCGACGGGGGTTCGTTCCCTGGCGAGGGCGAGCAGGGCCTGTCTCGCCCCGGCGGCTGCTCGGCGGAGCGCCTCCCCGGCGTCGGGCATCGACCGGCTGCCGAAGGTTCCCATGTCGAAAGGGCACAGGTCGGTGTCGCCGAGGACGACGCGGACTTCGGCCGGGTCGACCTCGAGTTCCTCCGCGACGAGGAGCGAGAAGGCGGTTCGGTTGTCCTGCCCCACGTCGACCTTGCCGCTGAAGGCGGTCACGACGCCCGACGGCGCGAGATGCAGCCAGGCACCACCCCCCGTTGACCACATCCCGGCTGGCGGGGTTGGCGGCGGCCACACGACGACGAGCCCGTCCCCGAGCACGTCGAACCACGCTCGATCCCGCGGTTCGGTCAGGTCCCACGGATGGATCGGTCTGGGGAGCTCCACCTGGTCGAGGATCGTCACGACCGGGGCTGTTTCGTCGCCGCTTCCCGGGCTCATCGCCGCCGCACGATGCACGGCGCGGACGATTCGCAGGTAGCACCCGCAGCGGCAGAGGTTCGGGTCGAGGGCCGCGGCGATGCGTTCGTCGCCCGGATCGGGATCGCGGGTCAGGAGCGCGGCGGCTCTCAACGCCATGCCGGGGGTGCAGTAGCCGCACTGCGAGGCACGCTCGTCGATGAGGGCTTGCTGGATCGGGTGCAATCCGGTGGCGCCCGCCAGCCCCTCGATCGTCGTGACCGACCGGCCGGCAACGTCGACGAGAGGGGTCTGGCAGGCGAGCGTCGGCGCGCCGTCGAGGAACACCGTGCAGGATCCGCACTCGCCTTCGCCGCAGCCCGGCTTCGTGCCGGTCAGGCCGAGCTCCTCACGCAGGTACGCGAGCAGGTTGCGTCCTGGGGCGTTGCCGAGTTCACAGGTGTCCCCGTTGATCGTGGCGGTGGTCATCGCGTGGTCACCGGCGCCGCGCGTTCATGTGCACGATTCTGTTCCAGTTCGCGGGCTGATGGGCGCTCTCGAGGAACGACCCTCCGTTTTCGTTGGCGCTCTCGGGGTCGCCGAGCGGGGGGACCGTCCGACCCGTTCGACGACGAACAAGAACCACAACAGCGGCGGGTCGGCGAACGTTCCACCGGTCGTCACGAGGTTCGCGCGCAAATCCTCCGCGCACGCCGACGCCGGCCGGGCTCAGCTGCCAATCTTCTCAGTCCAGGTAGCGGGAGGGCCTCTCGTGGCCTGAATGAGGCCGGCCAACGTCGCCGCTGGTGCCACGGGCGCGAGCGGCCCCTCCACCGCCCGCAGCGGCTCGAGCCGTCGACCGAGGGATCTCGATTCGGCGGTGCCCGGCGCGAGACGAGGCAGCCCGGCGGGATCCTCGATCCTGCCCCGTGTGGTGCCCGTGCTTTCCACCCGCGAAGGTGGCCGCGCCGGACTGGACGCGCGCATGGTGCGTCCCCGGTCCCCGCTCGGCGACCAAGCGCGGTGCAGCCGACCCTTCGACGGTCCCCGATCCCGCGCGAACTGCAGAACCTTGACCAAATCAAGGCATTTCGGTAGCGTACCGAAAACTGGAGAAATGGTTTTCCGCACGAGTGCTCGTCGTGGCGCGTGTTGGTACGAGAGGATGGCCAGGTGACCGCGGGGCCCGTTGTTCCCGTCGAGCGACAGCTGCTCGCGGTGCAACCCGTCGTCGATGGAATTGTCGAGATCGTCGGTGGGTTCTGGGGGTCGCGCCAGCGCCTCAATCGTGAGGTGACGATCCCGTACGGGATGAAGATGCTCGAGGAAAGCGGCGCGATCGAGAACCTCCGCATCGCCGCCGGGAGCTCTCGAGCCGAGTACCGGCTGCCGCTGTTTCGCGACTCGGACCTCTACAAGGTGCTCGAAGCGATCGCCTGGGAGCGAGCGCACGGCCGCGAGGCCGACCAGGAGAGATTCTTCGCTTCGAGCGTCGAAGTCATAGCAGCAGCTCAGGAACGCGACGGCTATGTGAACTCCTACGTACAGGTCGTCGAGGAGGGCCACCGTTTCGGCGATCCAGCGATGGGCCACGAGCTCTACTGCGCGGGCCATCTCATACAGGCCTCTGTAGCCGACACACGTACCAGCGACGGCCCGGGCACCCTCGGTGGTATCGCGAACCGCTTCGCGTCTCTGCTCGTCAACGTGCTCTCCTCAGAGCATGCTGACTTCGTACCGGGCCATCCCGAGATCGAGACGGCGCTCGTCGAGCTGTACAGGACGAACGGCGACGGCCGGTTCGTGGATCTTGCGGCCGATCTCATCGGGCGTCGGGGACGTGCCTCGCTGAGTTGGCACACATTCGGGCCGTCGTACTTTCAAGATGACGTTCCTTTCGATGACGCGCTGACCATCCGGGGCCACGCCGTGCGGGCGCTCTACCTGCTCTCGGGGGCGACCGATCTCTACACGGAGACGGGTCGGCCAAGGCTCTTGACGTCGATCCTCGCCCAGTGGCGCGACATGGTCTCGACGAAGACCTATCTCACCGGTGGGATCGGCTCGAGGCACAGGGACGAATCCTTTGGTGACGCCTACGAGCTCCCGCCGGACCGCGCCTACTGCGAGACCTGCGCCGCGATCGGGTCGATCATGTGGAACTGGCGCTTATTGCTGATCACCGGAGAGGCGGTCTACGCGGAGCTCATGGAGCGCACGCTCTACAACGGTTTCTTGGCCAGCCTCGGTCTTGACGGCACCAGCTTCTTCTACGTCAATCCCCTGCAGTCCCGGGAGCCTTCCACCCGAGAGGCCTGGTATAACTGCGCGTGCTGCCCACCGAACATCATGCGCCTGCTCGCGAGCCTTGAGCACTATGTGGCGACTCGAACGGACGAGGGTGTGCAGCTACATCAATACGTATCGGGCCGGATCCGCGCTATGCAGGGCAGCCTTGGCGCGCTCGAGCTCGCGGTGATCACGGGCTATCCCTTTGACGGCACCATCACGATACGAGTAGTGGCCGCGCCAAGTGACTCTCAAGAGATAGCCCTGCGCGTGCCGACTTGGGTCAACGACGCGCGCTGCACGCTCAACGGGCGCCCCGTAGCAGTAAATCCGTGCGAAAAGGGCTACCTCCGGCTCCGCCAGGAGTGGTCGACCGGGGACGAGATCGTGCTCGAGCTGCCTCTACGGGCTCGCGCGGTTGGCGCTGCGAACGAGATCGACGCCGTGCGCGGCTGTGTGGCGTTCGAGCGTGGGCCTCTTGTTTATTGCATCGAAGGGATAGACCTCCCGGAGGCCGTGGACCTACGCGCCATCTCGGTGGACGCGTCGGTACCCCCAGGAGAGGAGGGGGGCTTCGGCATCGCCACTGATACCGTTGTCGCCCTCCGGCTGGAAGGCCGCGCTGCACCTTCTGGATCGGGCTGGCCGTATGGTGAACTCGGTCCCAACGGTCCCAACGGTCCCAACGGTCCCAGCGAGGCGCCGACTGCCAGTACAACCGACCCAGTGGAGCGCGCCGTCGAGGTGCACGCTATTCCGTATTGCACATGGGGAAACCGCGGTGCCACGTCTATGCGCGTCTGGATCCCACGAAACTAAGAACCCGCAGGACAGTGGCCGTGCCCGCTAGCAAAGGAGGCACCGGCCATTGACTGACATTTACTAGCGGGGTAGGGTAAAAAATCGTGGTAAAGCTTTTCGCCAGTCCGAAAACACCTGCATAGTCGTCTATTACCATTACAGGAGGTTACCCATGAAGCGAAGGTATTGGGATGTGGGTGTCGTGGCACTCGCTGCTGCGATGCTGGTCGCCCTGATAGGAACTTCGGTCGCGTCGGCCGGGACGAGCCATAGGGCGCAGCCGAAGTTCGGCGTCAACGCGACGGGGGTCGTTCATCTCTGGGTCCGGGACGCCACAAGCCAGGCCGCGGACGTGTTGGTGCCGGAGTTCAATAGCACGCACAAGAACCTGAAGATCGTGATGACCAAGACTTCGCCCAACGACGACACGAGCACGCTCGCGACGGCGATCCGCGCTGGGGACCCACCGGACCTCGTCGGGCTGAACGACATCGACGTCCCGGAGTTCGAATACGAAGGCGCGCTCCTGAACATCACGAACTACGTGAACCAGCTGCCGTACAAGTCCGCTCTCAGTCCAGGCCACCTGGCGCTCGCGACGGTCGGGAAACAGTACTTCGGGGTGCCGTATCTCTCCGACTTGTCAGTGCTTTGGTACAACAAGGTGCTGTTCAAGGAGGCCGGCATCGCCAGTCCTCCCACGACATTCGCCGAGATCGCGTCTGACGCCAAGGCGATCACCGCACTTAGCACTGCGAGCAAGCCCATCTACGGCCTGTCATTCGCGGGCGACTGCCAGGGCTGCCTCGGCTTTGTGATGCTGCCTGACATCTGGGCGAGCGGCCAGCACCTCATCACGGGGCCCCTCGGCCACCAGAAGGCGAACATCACAAAGAACGCGCCGCTCGAGGCACTTCTCAGCGTCTACGCGCAGATCTGGGCCAACAAAGAGGCCCCGGCCGATTCCCAGACTCAGAACGGCACAACCTGGGGTCAGGACTTCGGCGAGGGCAACATCGGCATGCTTCCGGGCGACTACGGGTTCTTCTCGACCTTCCTCAAGGAGGGCATGCCCGCCAGCGATTTCGCTGACGTGCCGCTCCCGAGCGAGAACGGCGGCCACGGGAGCACCTTCGATGGTGGCGACGACTTCGTGATCCCTGCGGGGTGCAAGAACCCCTCGGGCGCATGGGAGGTTGTGCAGTGGTTCCTCTCCAAGTCGGTGCAACTCCAATACGCGCCCAATGGCGAGTCGCCGGTGCGCACCGACATCGTCACGCCCGCGTTCGAGGCGAAGTATCCATACGACGCCGTAGCGCTTAGCACGCTTAAGTACGGCTCCGTCGAGTACACCCTCGCCTACGACCAGGTGTTCAACGAGCCGGCTTCGCCGTGGTTGAAGATGTTCGACGAGGCCGTCTACAGCAACAACGTCAGTCAGGCCCTCAAGATCGGGCAGAGCGGCATTCAAGCCACACTCAACTCGGTCACCTCGTAGCTAGCGCAGCCACCGCGGCCCGGTCTGTCGGATCCCCGGACTGCCGGGTCGCGGTGGCAGTGTCTTTTGATGATTCAATCGCTGGGGCTCTAGTTTCGGTGCCAAGCGCGCCGCACCGCTCGGATCGGAGGTTAGAGGGTGGCAACGCCTATATCGCCGGCGCAGGCACTGCCATCCCGGGGTGGCTCGGGCCCTGTCCCAGCGGGGTCGCGGCGCCAGTCGCGGGCACGTGCCCGTCGCGAGGCTCGCGTCGGGCACTTGCTCATCTTGCCGGCTATCGCGGTCGTCGGCGTCTTCATCCTGTACCCGCTCGGCTTCGGCCTGTACATCTCCTTCACCAACTGGCCACTCATCGGGCCGTACCACTACATCGGGGCCGCGAACTACACCGCGCTCCTGCACAACTCGGTCTTCATCCAGTCGATCGTGTTCACCCTGGAATACACGGCGATCGTGACCGTGCCAATCCTCGTGATCGGCTACTTGCTCGCTGTCTTCGTTCGATCCAATCGCCGCGGCTCGATCCTGTTCCGGACGTGCTTCTTCCTGCCATTCATCATCGGGCTTAGCACCTTGAGTTTCCTCACCTATGTCGAGCTCCAGCCGGGCTTCGGCACGGTCAACGTTCTCCTCTCCAAGCTCCACATCGTCGGCATCAACACGCCATGGACGGCGAGCACTGGGCTAGCGCTCACCGCAATCTGCATCCTTGTCGTGTGGCTCGCTTCTGGGTTGACGATGATGCTGCTCATGGCGGGGATGCAGGGCATCCCGGAGGAGGTCTACGAGTCGGCAGAGGTCGACGGCGCCTCGTGGTGGCAGTCTGAGCGGAAGATCACCATCCCGCTGCTCCGGCGCTCGATCGCGCTCAGCCTCGTGATCTCGGTGGTCGGCTCGCTTCTCGCGTTCAACCAGTTCTTCATCATCACCGACGGTGGGCCGGGCTCGAGCACCCAGAGCGTCGTCATGCAGATCTACGAGACCTTCAACTCCTCGTTTAACGTCGGGTCCGCCAGCGCGATGTCGATCGTCCTCATTGTGGTTGTTGGCTTCATCATCTTCCTGCAGCTCCGCTTCCTCCGGAGCGACGATGTCTAAGCAGACTTCCAACGCGACGATGCCGCGCCGCCGGAAGGTGGGGGAAGGGACGCCCTTTTATCTCCTGGCCGGGACCATGATCAGCGCGATCTTCATCGTGCCTCTCCTATGGGAGATCCTCCGCTCGTTCCAGGCACCCGGAGCGATCGTCTCGCCGCCATCCGTGCATAGCTTCTCGAATCTCAGCTTCCACAACTACACAGAGCTCCTCAACGGCGACGACATCCTCCGCAACGTAATGAACAGCCTCATCGTCGCAGTCGCGACGGCCGCCCTCACCGCAATCGTGGCGACGCTAGCCGGTTACGGTTTCGGGAGGTTCAAGTTCCGGGGTTCGGGCATCGCCTTCGCCCTCGTGTTGCTCGCGTTCATGGTGCCGTTCCAAGCAATCCTGACTCCTCTTTTCCTCGAGCTGCACTACCTTCACCTTCTGAACACTCTCCCCGGCCTCGCGTTGTTCTACGTAGCGTTCAACCTCCCCTTCGGTACCTACCTGATGCGTAACACCTTCTTGCAGATACCGAACGACCTCACCGATGCCGCGAAGGTCGACGGCGCTTCGGTCATGACGACGCTAACGCGAGTGCTGCGGCCGCTCGTCGTCCCCGGCATCGCGACTACTATCCTCTACGCCTTCTTGTTCTCCTGGACCGAGTTCCTCGGCGCTCTTACGTTCACGACGAACGACTCGATCTATACGCTGCCTGTGGCGCTCGTGAACGTCGAGTCGAGCGACACCTACGGCCAGATCAACTATGGGGTCCTCATCGCGGGGGCGGTGATCGCCATGATCCCCTGCATCATCATCTACGTCGCCCTCCAGCGTTTCTACGTGCGAGGCCTCGTCTCCGGCGCGGTCAAGGGCTGAGGCTCCACGCATGCGCACGGTCGATGGAACACAGCGAAGGGCTACACCAAGCGATCCTGCCTACCAGCGGTCGTCTTGCGGTGATCCGGGCCCGATGGCCGCCAATGACCTATCTAGAAGGACATCCCGTGCGCGAGTCCAATGAAACGCTCGAATGCTGGTTCTTGACCGGGAGCCAGGCACTCTACGGAGATGAGACGCTGCGCCGGGCGGCTCAACAGTCCGGCGAGATCGTCGCGCTGCTGAACGCCGGCTCGGAGATCGGCGTCCGCCTGGTCGGGAAGCCTGTGCTCATCGGATCCGCGGAGATGCGCCGGGCGTGCATCGAGGCGAAGTCCACCGATAACCGCATCGGTGTCATCATCGACGACACTACGACCACCGAGAGCTTCACGCGCGAGCTTCGCTGGGACCAGGCGTCCTACCCGCTCGCCCAGGGCCTGGCGCGCTGATGGGGGACACGGTGCGCCAGCATCCGGCGGAAGAGATGTCTAGTGCGATCCCTAGGCAAGGCGATGATGGGCCACGGCCCGGTGGCGAGCGAGAGGGTGTTGTCCGCCAAGCGAACGAGCTCCGCAGGACTCCGACTATTCGTGACGTTGCCGCGCTCGCGGGCTTGTCCATTGCCACGGTCTCGAAGGCCCTGAACGGACGGAAGGGCGTTAGCACCCAGACGCGTGCAGAGGTGATCAAGGTCGCCGAGCAACTCGGCTTCCACTCGAATGCGTTGGCGAGGAACCTGCTCACTGGGAGGAGCTTCACAGTAGGGCTGATCACCAACGACAGCTTTGGCAGGTTCAGCATTCCCGTGATGCTCGGTGCGGAGGACTCGCTCCAGGCAGGCCAGATTGCTGTGCTGTTGTGCGACGGTCGCGACGACGTGATTCGGGAGCAGCACTACGTCCGTACCCTGCTCGCCCGGCGGGTGGATGGGATCATCGTCACCGGCCGGCGAATCGACCCCCGACCGCCCCTTCGTACCGACTACCCCATTCCGACCGTCTACGCGATGGCCGAATCGACCGATCCGGCGGACGCGTCGATCCTGCCGGACGACGAGGGGGGCGGGCGCCTTGCCGTCGAGCACCTCCTCGCGACGGGCCGGACAAGGATCGGCCATATCACTGGGCCTTCGGGCTTCCACGCGGTCCGTCTGCGCGCCGCCGGCGCCACCCGCGCGCTAGCAGATGCCGGGCTCTCCATGGCCGGACTCGGTCCCATCCACGGACAGTGGAGCGAAGAATGGGGGCGTCAGGCCGCGTACATCCTGCTGCGCCAGGCAAACGACGTCGACGCCATCTTCTGCGGGAGTGATCAGATCGCGCGGGGAGTGGCCGGGTCCCTGAGGGACATGGGCCGCAACGTGCCCGACGACATCGCGCTTGTCGGCTTCGACAACTGGACGGTCATGGCCGAGGCCTCGAGACCGCCGCTGACCACGGTCGACATGAACCTCTCCCAGGTCGGCCGGACGGCTGCCCAGGTCCTCCTCGCCGCGATCGGTGGCCAAACGACCCACGGCACCCAGTTCGTGCCCTGCCAGCTCGTCGTGCGGGAATCGACCCGAACTGACTCACCTCGACGTTCCGCCTCGACGGCCGGCGATCGGTTGGCGACGCAGTCGAGCAACGCGCCGCCGCATCAGTAGTGCCGGATCGGGAGGCAGCACGCGATCGACGGGACGATCGTCACGTTGCCTCCGATCACGAGCGGTGGGCCGCGGCGGTGCGCTTCTGCGTCGGGTGCCGCGGCGTGCTGCTCAGGCACCAAAGCGCTCGAGCAGCTCCTCCTCGGAGAAGCCCCCGGGTGGGTCTCCTCGTCTCGCAACCTCGGCCGTCAACCGCTGGAGGTGGGCGTTGATGGGCGTCGGCACGCCGAAAAGGCGTCCGAGCAGCACGATCTCGCCGTTCAGGTAGTCCGTCTCGATCGAGCCGGTGCGCCGGGCGAGGCTCTGCCAGGTCGACCCTGCGGCAGGGTCCGACGCAGCAGGGTGGCGACGCAGACCGCGGTACCGCTCATCCCAGGCCGCGGCGTCGACGTGGCGGATACCAGCGGCCTCGAGGCACGCGACACCCTCGGCCCGTGCCAGCTCTTCGAGCCGTCCCGAGCCGGGCTCGCCGAGCAAGGCCGTCACCGCGTTGACAAGGTTGATGAGGAGCTTGGCGTACTTCCACGCCATGACGTCGGGTCGCACCGCCGACCGGCAGGACGAGCCGTCGAGCGCGGCGGACAGGCGCTCAGCGCAGGCGTCGACGCCGGACGGGTAGCGGCCGACCTCGAAGATGCCGATGGTCGGCCATCCGGCCACCGAGACGACGCCCGGTCGGAGGTGGACGGCTTGGCACATGACGCAGACGCCGTAGACATTGGGGAACAGACGGAGCGCGGCTCGCTCGTTGTCGACGCCGTTCTGCGCGCAGGCGACCGCGATCTCCAGGGGTGCCACCTCGGACAGGTCGGCGAGCGCCGTGACCGTCTGATGGCTCTTCATCGCCAGCACGACGACGTCGTCCCGACCGAGACCGAGTGCGGCCGGACGATCGACGACCGGGATACGCAGGGTCGCGGTGCGCTCCGGGGTCTGGAAGACGAGGCCGTCCGAGGCGAGGGCCTCGTAGTGCGCGCCGCGGGCGACCAGCACGACGTTGTGGCCGGCTTCGTGCAGATAGGCGCCGAGTGTCGCCCCGATCGCGCCCGCGCCGTAGATCACGAACCTCATCGGGGCTGCCCCAGCCCTGCGCACCCGGGCACGGTCTGAGCCTGGCACATTCGGGAGGTCCGCGACCGAGACCGGGCCGATGTGAACCGGTTCCCGACCGCCGGGCAATTGGGAATCCTCGCCGGGAAGGCTGTGTGTGATCGCCGTGAAGCCCTTGGCAGGTGGTTGGGGCGTTCCCCGGGCGCGGCGAACGGGACTCCCTTTTGGGGCTGGGCGACTCCTCGCACTGGACCCGTAGATGTGACGAGGCGTTCAGCTCCCCGGGAGCTCGTCAGCACCACGTTGTTCCCCGTCGCCAGGGTGACGGACCCACCGTTGTTCAGATCAGCACGAAGGCCCCGTATCCGACGACCCTATCCCGGTTCCCGGCGGTGTCCCCGGAGGTGCGCAGGTCCACCATCTCCACTTCGAGGTGGTGGCGGCACGCCGCCTCGAGCAGCCCCCGGACGGCGAAGACCCCGCATGCTCGGTCGAAACCCACCCCGCCGGGACGACGGGCGACGATGGCGGCGGCCGTCTCTTGGTCGAGGGCGGTGGCCGTGGCGTGGTCGTGGTAGTGGGACAGGTCGGTGCTCGCCACGACCAGGGTCCCGGCATCGCCCCAGACGGCGTCGAGCACGTCGGCCACCACCGCTGCCGGTACCTCGCCCACGACGAGAGGCAGGACGAGCACGTCGCCGAGGACCACTTGAATGAAGGGAAGGTGCACCTCCAGGCTGTGTTCTCTCGCGTGGGCACAATCGTCGACGACGACTCGGGGACACGACAGCGCCGACTTTCGGCCTTCGACGTCGACGGCCACCTCGCCGAGGGGGGTGGCGAAGGCGTCGGCGCTGCTCGTGGCCACGACGTCCAAGGCGACCGAGTGAGCGGGGCCGAGGAGGACCACCCGCTCGATCGTTCCCCGTCCCGGCGCCAGCCGCGCGTAGGCGGAGGCGGCGACGGAACCCGAGTACACGTAACCGGCGTGGGGGGCGATGATTGCCTTGGGAACCCGTCCTCCCTCGCCAGGGGCGGACCCGTCCCGGGTCGCCCCGGCGAGGGCGTCTCGGATCACGCCGTGGAGACGGTCGGGACTCGCAGGGTAGAAGACGTCGGCCACGGCCGGGAGCCGCACGTTTCGTCGGGTGTTCTCGCGCGTTCCGCCGGGGTCGTCGGTCACCAGGTGGTCGGTCCTTCCCGCTCGCTGGGCCCTTCCCCGGGGGGCTTCACCGCGACGCGACCTCCGGGATCTGCACGGGGCGCTGCCGCCGGCCCCAGGTGCCCGGCGATCCCTCGAAGACGCCCGGGCAACGGGTGCCGCAGCTCTGGCAGCGACCGTCGCCGCTGAGGCGGTACTCGCCGAGCTCGTACCAGTCACGCTCCACGAGGCGGATGCCGCAGCCGGAGCAGTACGTGCTGCCGCCCTCGGTGTCGTGCACGTTTCCGGTGTAGGCGTGGCGCACCCCGTTTGCGAGGGCGATGCGGCGGGCCCGGGTGAGCGTGCCGGGCGGGGTGTCGGATCGGTCGGTCATCTTGAACTCCGGGTGGAAGGCGGTGAAGTGCACGGGCACGTCCGGACCGAGGCGGTCCACCACCCAGGAGGTCAGGGCGTCGATCTCGGCGTCGGAGTCGTTGGCGTCCGGGATCAGCAGGTTCGTGATCTCGAGCCAGACCTCGGTCTCGTGGCGCAGGTACTCCAACGTCTCGAGCACCGCCCCGAGCTGCGCACCGCACATCTGCTTGTAGAAGCCCTCGGAGAAGGCCTTCAGGTCGACGTTGGCGGCGTCCATGTGGGCGTACATCTCGACCCGGGGTGCGGCACAGACGTAGCCGGCGGTCACGGCGATGGCCCGCAGGCCCAGTTCGTGGGCCGCGTCCGCGCAGTCGACGGCGAATTCGAGATATGGCACCGGGTCGTTGTAGGTGAAGGCGATGCTGGCGGCCCCGAGGCGCTTGGCTGCCGCGGCGATCGCCCGGGGGGACGACTTCGCAGAAAGGGTGTCGACCTCTCTCGACTTCGAGATGTCCCAGTTCTGGCAGAAGCGGCAGGCCAGGTTGCACCCGGCCGTGCCGAACGAGAGCACCGCGGAGCCGGGTAGGAAGTGGTTGAGCGGCTTCTTCTCGACCGGGTCCAGGCAGAAGCCGCTGGAGCGCCCGTAGCTGGTCAGCACGACCTGCCTGCCGGCCCGGGAACGCACGAAGCACAGGCCCCGTTGGCCGTCGCGCAGCTTGCACGCACGCGGGCACAGGTCGCACTGGACGCGGCCGTCCGACAGCTCGTGCCAGTAGCGGGTGGCCACCGTGAAGCCGTCCACGCCCTCCATGATGGCGCGTCGCGCGGTGTTCTCCGGGGTCGCGCCACGGACGCAACCAGCCGGGGCCGCGGCGGGGCTAGACGGTCCTTTTCAAGGAACTCGGCGCGAGATCACCGAGCCCCGGGCCGACGATCTTCAGACGCCGAGTGCACCGGCCGCCCGCTCGTAATCGAGGGCCGCGACCCAGAGGATCATGCCGAAGCGCCCCGATCCGTCACCGACGCCAGCCGCGGCGGTGACGTTCACTCCCGCGGCGGCGAGCTTCGCCGTCGTGGCCTCCACTGCCCCGATGCGGTCGTCTTCCTGCACCAGGAAGGCGCGCCTCGCGCCGCTGAGCGTGAAGCCGGCCCGCTCGGCGACCGCGGCGAGCGTGGCCGGATCCTTCGGCACGAGATCGATCTGTGACCGACCGCCCCCGGCGGGGAATGCGAGGAAAGCGAGCATGTCCACACCGCCGTCTCGCAGGGCGGACAGCGCCCGCTCACCCTCTCCCGGGGTGTCTGGAACGGTCAGGTAGAAGTAGTCAACGCGTCGCACCGTGTCAGCCATTGCGGACCCCCTCTCCGATGTCCGAATCTCGCGCGCACCATACGCCCGTCGCGTCCCGCCTGCCGGAGGGGGGCAATTTCCAACCGGTGCTGACCGCGACACGGAGTCGCGGCGCTCAGGTCCCGTCACGCAGCTGCCGTGACCCACCGGCGCGGCGAGCAAGTCGGCCGTTCGGGTCCAGCACCTCGGGGTCCCGCCGAGCAGCGCGTCGTTACGATGACGCTGTGCCACCCTTCCGGGTCGTCGCCGACTTCGCGCCCGCCGGCGACCAGCCGAAGGCGATCGTCGAGCTCGCCGCGAGCATCGAGCGGGGCAACCGTTTCCAGACGCTGCTCGGCATCACCGGGAGCGGCAAGAGCGCGACGATCGCCTGGACGATCGAGAAGGTCCAGCGTCCCACCCTCGTCATCGCGCCGAACAAGTCGCTCGCCGCCCAGCTGGCCGGGGAGTTCCGCGAGTTCTTCCCCGAGAACCGCGTCGAGTACTTCGTCTCCTACTACGACTACTACCAGCCCGAGGCGTACATCCCGTCGACGGACACCTACATCGAGAAGGACTCATCGATCAACGACGAGATCGACCGGCTGCGCCACTCGACGACGGCGAGCCTGCTCACCCGCCGGGACGTCATCGTCGTCGCCTCGGTCTCCTGCATCTACGGGCTGGGATCGCCCGAGGAGTACGAGGGACAGCTCCTCGTCATCCATCCGGGCGAGATCCACGACCAGCGGGCGCTCCTGCGACGTCTCGTCGACATGCACTATGACCGGAACGACCAGAACCTCGTGCGGGGCCGGTTCCGCGTGCGCGGCGACACGATCGAGATCCACCCCGCCTACGAGGAGACCTCGGTGCGCGTCGAGCTCCTCGGCGACGAGGTCGAGCGCCTCAGCCGCTTCGATGAGCTGACGGGGGAGCTGCTGGGCGAGCTCGACGAGCTCGTCGTGTTCCCGGCGACGCACTACGTCGCCGGCGAGGAGCGGCTGCGCACCGCCATCGCCTCGATCGAGACCGAGCTCGCCGCACGCCTGCCCGAGTTCGAGGCCGCCGGCAAGCTGCTCGAGGCGCAGCGGCTCCGGATGCGGACCGAGCACGACCTCGAGATGCTCGCCGAGGTCGGCTACTGCAGCGGCGTCGAGAACTACAGTCGCCACCTCGACGGCCGCCAGCCCGGCGAGCCGCCGTACACGCTGCTCGACTACTTCCCCGACGACTGGCTCCTCGTCGTCGACGAGAGCCACGTCTCGGTCCCCCAGCTCCACGGCCAGTACTTCGGGGACCGCTCGAGGAAGGAGATCCTCGTCGAGCATGGCTTCCGCCTGCCCTCGGCGCTCGACAACAGGCCGCTCCGGTTCGAGGAGTTCGAAGGGCGCATGAAGCAGTGCGTCTTCATGTCGGCGACGCCCTCGCCCTACGAGCTCGGGGTCTCGGACGTCGTCGTCGAGCAGATCGTCCGCCCGACCGGCCTCGTCGACCCCGAGGTCGTGGTGAAGCCGACGAAACGCCAGATCGACGACCTCATCGCCGAGATCGACGCCGTCGTCGCGCGCCACGAGCGGGTGCTCGTCACGACGCTCACGAAGAAGATGGCGGAGGACCTGACCGACTACCTCCTCGAGGCGGGCCTGCGCGTGCGCTACCTGCACTCGAACGTCGAGACGATCGAGCGGATCGAGATCGTCCGCGACCTCCGCCTCGGGGACTTCGACGTGCTCGTCGGGATCAACCTGCTGCGCGAGGGACTCGACCTCCCGGAGGTGTCGCTCGTCGCCATCCTCGACGCCGACAAGGAGGGCTTCCTGCGGTCGACGACCTCGCTCGTCCAGACGATCGGCCGGGCGGCGCGCAACGTCGCCGGCAGGGTCGTCCTCTACGCCGACGTCATCACCGACTCGATGCGCCACGCGCTGGCGGAGACCGAGCGCCGGCGCGAGCTGCAGCGGGCCTACAACCTCGAGCACGGGATCGACCCGCAGACGATCCGCAAGGCCGTCACCGACCTCGTCGCGCAGTTCCGCGCCGGGGGATCGTCCCGACCGCCCGAGACGACGCCGCTTCCCGCCGGGGCGACCTCCGAGCGGAGCCGCCGGGCCGGGCGCCGCGCCGCCGAGCGGGTGGCGGGCCCGCTGCCCGAGCACGCGGGCGAGCTGCCCGCCGACGAACTCGCGCGGCTGATCGCGACCCTCGACGCCGAGATGCACGAGGCGGCGGCGGAGCTCCGCTTCGAGTACGCGGCGCGCCTGCGCGACGAGATCCGGCGGCTCCATCGAGAGCTCAAAGAAGTCGGCTAGGTCGTATTCTCCGAAGATGCCCGACTCCCTCGTCATCCGCGGGGCCCGCGAGCACAACCTGCAGAACGTCTCGTTGGAACTACCGCGCGATCGGCTGATCGTCTTCACCGGGCTCTCGGGGTCGGGCAAGTCCTCGCTCGCCTTCGACACCATCTACGCCGAGGGCCAGCGGCGCTACGTCGAGTCGCTCTCGTCGTACGCGCGCCAGTTCCTCGGCCAGATGGACAAGCCCGACGTCGACTTCATCGAGGGGCTCTCGCCCGCGATCTCGATCGACCAGAAGTCCGCCTCGCGCAACCCCCGTTCGACCGTCGGCACGATCACCGAGGTCTACGACTACCTGCGGTTGCTCTACGCCCGCATCGGACAGCCGCACTGCCCCCGCTGCGGGCGGCTGGTCTCGCGCCAGAGCCCGCAGCAGATCGTCGACCGGGTGATGGACCTGTCGGACGGGAGTCGATTCCACGTGCTGGCGCCCGTCGTCAAGGCCCGCAAGGGCGAGTACGACACGTTGCTCGACGAGCTCGCCTCGCAGGGGTTCGCCCGGGCCCGGATCGACGGGACCCTCGTCGAGCTCGGTGGGCGCGAGAAGCACACCCTCGCCCGCTACGAGCAGCACACGATCGAGGTCGTCGTCGACCGGCTCGTCCACCGCGCCGGCATCGAGCGGCGCCTCACCGACTCGATCGAGACGGCGCTGCGGCTCGGCGAGGGAGTCGCCGAGATCCAGCTCGTCGAGACGGACGAGATCCTCACGTTCTCCCAGCACCTCGCCTGCACCGTCGACGGGATCTCCTTCGAGGACCCCGCGCCGCGCAACTTCTCGTTCAACTCGCCCTTCGGGGCGTGCCCGGTCTGTCTCGGTCTCGGCACCCGCTTCGAGGTCGACCCGGCCCTCGTCGTGCCGAACCCGGCGCTCTCGCTCGAGCTCGGCGCCGTCGCGCCGTGGGCCGCTTCGCGCACCGAGTACTTCTCCCGGGTGCTGCGCGCCGTCGCCGAGTCGTTCGGCATCGACCTGAGGGCCCCCTGGTCGAAGCTCAACAAGGCCCAGCAGAAGGTGGTCCTCTACGGCTCGGGCGACCGCCGGGTCCACGTCTCGTACCGCAACCGCTACGGCACCCCGCGCTCGTACAACACGACCTACGAGGGCGTCATCCCGTGGCTCGGCCGGCGCCACGGCGAGGCCGAGTCGGACTGGCAGCGCGAGCAGATCGAGGGCTACATGCGGGAGGTCCCGTGCGCGGCGTGCGAGGGGACCCGGCTGCGCCCGGAGTCGCTCGCCGTCACGGTCGACGGCATGAACATCGCCGAGCTCGCCAGCAAGCCGATCGGCGAGGCGCTGAAGGTGATCTCCTCGCTCGAGCTCTCGGGCCGGGAGGCGATGATCGCCGAGCGGCTCCTGAAGGAGATCCGGGCCCGCGTCCAGTTCCTCGTCGACGTCGGCCTCGACTACCTCACCCTCGACCGGGCCGCGGCGACCCTCGCCGGGGGAGAGGCGCAGCGGATCCGGCTCGCCAGCCAGATCGGCTCGGGTCTCGTCGGCGTGCTCTACGTGCTCGACGAGCCGTCGGTGGGGCTTCACCAACGGGACAACCGGCGCCTCATCGAGACGCTGGCGCGCCTGCGGGACCTCGGCAACACGGTGATCGTCGTCGAGCACGACGAGGAGACGATCCGCGTTGCCGACCACGTCGTCGACATCGGCCCCGGGGCGGGCGAGCACGGCGGGGAGATCGTCTACTCCGGTCCGGTCGCGGGCCTGCTGCGCGAACCGCGTTCGATGACGGGCAAGTACCTCTCCGGCGCGCTGACGATCCCGGTGCCGAAACGACGCCGCAAGCCGACGCACGGCCACCTCGTCGTGCGCGACGCCTACGAGCACAACCTCCAGCACATCGACGTCTCGGTGCCGCTCGGCTGCTTCGTCGCCATCACCGGCGTGTCGGGCTCCGGCAAGTCGACGCTCGTGAACGACGTCATCCACCGTTCGCTCGCCAAGACCGTCTACCACTCGCGCATCGTCCCGGGCCGGCACCGCACGATCGAAGGCGTGGAGCTCCTGGACAAGGTGATCGACATCGACCAGTCGCCGATCGGGCGCACGCCTCGGTCGAACCCGGCGACCTACACGGGGGTGTTCGACCGCATCCGTCAGCTCTTCAGCCAGACGACCGAGGCGAAGCTGCGGGGTTACAAGCCGGGGCGCTTCTCGTTCAACGTCTCGGGCGGGCGCTGCGAGAACTGCTCCGGTGACGGGACGATCAAGATCGAGATGCACTTCTTGCCCGACGTCTACGTGCCGTGCGAGATCTGCAAGGGGGCGCGCTACAACCGCGACACGCTCGAGGTGCTCTGGCGCGGCAAGTCGATCGCCGACGTCCTCGACCTGTCCTGTGAAGAGGCGCGGGACTTCTTCGCGGCCCAGCCGGCGATCGCGCGCCACCTCGGCACGCTCGTCGACGTCGGTCTCGGCTACATCCGCCTCGGCCAACCCGCGCCGACGCTCTCCGGCGGCGAGGCGCAACGGGTGAAGCTCTCCTCGGAACTGTCAAAGCGCGCGACGGGGCGGACCCTTTACATCCTCGACGAGCCGACGACGGGACTGCACTTCGACGACGTGAAGAAGCTCCTCGGCGTGCTGCAACGCCTCGTCGACCAGGGCAACACCGTGCTCGTCATCGAGCACAACCTCGACGTCGTGAAGTCCGCCGACTGGGTAATCGACCTCGGCCCCGAAGGTGGGGATGCCGGCGGTCGCGTCGTCGCCGAGGGTTCACCAGAGAAGCTCGTGACGATCCCCGCGAGCTATACGGGCCGCTACCTGAAGGGCCTGCTCGAGCGCTGACAGCCGGGAGGTCACCGGATCGGCTGTGCAGTCGGGCCGAACGGGCGTTCCGGCGTGCGGTCCTGGTGCCTCCGTCGGCTGGCGCGCCTGCCGTTCTGGCGCGCCTCGAACCTGGCGATGGGGACGCGCGAACCGAGTGTGGCGACCGCGTCTCGCAGGCGTCAGAGGGGAGATCCCGGCTCCGAGCGGTCCGGCTGAGTTCCTGCGGTCATGGCTCGAGCGGCGGATTCCCGCATCTCGTCGGAGGTCCGACGCGGGCAGACACAACGCGCTCGTCAAGCGGTAGGGGGGTCTCGTCATGGGACTGAGTCTCGCTGGTTCGTATTGGCTCGCCTTGGGGCGCATCGTTGCCTTCCTCGGGCTGCTCTGGATCGTCCTTCCATCGGGTGCGCCCGCGGACGCCCAACAGGCGGCGTCGAAGACGCGGTCGTTCAAGTACCTCGTCGTCGGGGCCGATAACCGTGTCTCGACGTCAAAGGTCCAGTTCGCCCTGTGGACGGTGGCCCTGGCGTACGCGCTCTTGGTCATCGCCTTCCACCGGTTCGAGCTGCCGCCCGGCAACCTCGACCCCCGCTACCTCCTGCTCCTCGGCTTCCCCGCCGGCGCCGCGGTGAGCGCCAAAGCGATCACCGCGCAGAAGACCGCGAACATGAAGGTCACGAAGACCAAGGCCCCGAAAGGCAGCCTGGCTGACATCGTGACGGACGAAGCAGGAGAAATCGATCTCGGCGACACCCAGTACTTCCTTTTCAACCCGGTGGCGCTGACGGCGTTCCTCATCGCTTTCTTCCACCACCCGACGACCTTGCCGATGCTCTCCGACACCTCGGTGGCGCTCACGTCCGGTTCTGCCGCCGCGTACGTGGCGAAGAAGGCCGCGACGTCGGACACGCCGGTCACGATCAGCGCGGTGACCCCGCAGAAGGGCACCCCGGGCTGCGATCTCCAGACTTACGGCACGAATCTCTGCGGAGGACCGCAGTCGACCGCGGACCCGTCGGTGACGGTTGGCGGGGTTGTCGCAAACATCAAGGGCTCGGCCGTGGACTCTCAGATCACCGTGACCGTGTCATCCGATCTTGTCGCAAGTGCCGAGGAGCTCCCGGTGCAGATCGTGACGTCGACCGGCCAAACCGCTGTCCTGAAGAAGGCCTTCGTCGTGACCTAGCGGCACCGTCGTCCGCCGAGCTTGTCTCAACGGGTTGCCCCGCGGTTCGTCGGCGTCGCGACGGCGGTGCCCGGTGGCGCACCGGTCCGGCTGCCGCGTCCGGTCTCCCGGCCGTGATCACCCGGGCTCTCGTGCGCCGCGGCTGTGATGGGAACCGACCGGCCTGGCGCCCGAGGGCCGTTCCTGCCGACGGACTCTCTCGATGCTGACGTCGGTTGTCGTTTCGCAGCAGCGCCAGGGCGGACGATCGCGCCGAGAACTGCGCGCTCCACCGCGCCGCGCTCGAGAAGCCAACGGACGACGATACCCGAGCGTCAGCCGGTGCCCGGGAGCGACGCCCTGGCGGTGCGACCGTGTCGAGCGGGGTGCAACCGGGAAACTCTCAGAAGCTCGATCCGCCGATCTCAAGCATCCGGTCGAGCGCGACCCGGGCGTCGGCCGCCGTCGCCTCGTCGACGACGATGCGGTTGCGCACCTCGCCCTCGACGAGGCCTTCGAGGACCCAGGCGAGATGGGGCGGGTCGATGCGGAACATCGTCGAGCACGGGCAGACGAGCGGGTCGAGCGAGACGACGGTGAGCTCGGGGTGCTCCGCGGCGAGGCGGTGGACGAGGTGGATCTCGGTCCCGACGCCGATCGCCGTGCCCGGGGCGGCGCGCTCGACGTAGTGGATGATCGTGTCGGTCGAGCCGATCTTGTCGGCGAGCGCCGCGACCTCGTGGGCGCATTCGGGGTGGACGACGACCTTGCCGTCGGGGTGAGCCGCCCGGAAGGCGGCGACGTGGTCGGGGGTGAAGCGCTGGTGCACCGAGCAGTGGCCCTTCCAGAGCAGGAACGTCGCCTCTTTCAGGTCGGCTTCCGCCAGCCCGCCCGTCGCGCGGCGCGGGTCCCAGACCCGTTCGTCCTTGGCGGCGAAGCCGAGGGCGTAGACGGTGTTGCGGCCGAGGTGCTGGTCGGGGAAGAAGAGGACCTTGCGCCCCGTGGCGACGACGTGCGCGGCGAGCCCGGGTCCCGGGGCGGCGTCGTAGGGGACGCCGAGGGCCCAGCGCACCGCGGTGTCGGCGTTCGCGGAGGTGCACACCGTGCCGCGGTTGCGGCCGACGAAGGCCTTCAGGGCGGCGGACGAATTCATGTAGGTGACGGGCACGACCGAGTCGAGGTCGACGACCCCGCCGAGTTCGGACCAGGCGGTCTCCACGGATTCGAGGTCGGCCATGTCCGCCATCGAGCAGCCGGCGTTGAGGTCTGGCAGCAGCACCTGCTGCTCGGGGGCGGTGAGGATGTCGGCCGCCTCGGCCATGAAGGTGACGCCGCAGAACACGACGAACTCGGCCTCGCGCTGGTCGGCGGCGAAGCGCGAGAGCCCGAAGGAGTCGCCGCGGGCGTCGGCCCAGCGCATCACCTCGTCGCGCTGGTAGTGGTGGCCGAGGATCACGACCCGGTCGCCGAGGGTCGCGCGGGCCGCGCCGATCCTGGCGACGAGCTCGTCGTCGCTCGCGCGGGTGTAGCGGTCCGGCAGCGGCGCCTGGAGGCGGAACATGGGGCCTCGTCTCGGTTGTCGCTCCGCTAGCGGCCGGCGGGGACAGCCTGGTCGCCCGTCCGCGGGTTTGTCGGCCACGGAGCTCTGTCCGCCGGGGTACCAGGCCGGCGTAGCCTCCAGGTTAGTGCTCGAACGCCCGTCAGCCGTCCCGGACGCGCCCGGCTCGTACCAGTTCAAGGACGCCGACGGGCGTGTGATCTACGTCGGCAAGGCCCTCTCGCTGCGCCAGAGGCTCGCCAGCTACTTCGGCGACCCGACCCAGCTCCACCCCCGCACGCAGCAGATGCTCGAGCGGGCGCGCTCGGTCGAGTGGATCCAGGTGCGCTCCGAGGTCGAGGCGATCATGCTCGAGTACAGCCTGATCAAGGCGCACCGGCCGCACTTCAACGTCCGGCTCGTCGACGACAAGAGCTACCCCTACATCGTCGCGACGACGGACGAGACCTGGCCGCGCGTCGCGCTCGTGCGAGGCACGAGGCGCAAGGGCACGCGCTATTTCGGCCCGTACGCCCAGGCCTACGCCGCCCGGGAGATGCTCGACATGCTCGTGCGGTCGTTCCCGGTCCGGACCTGCACGAACACGAAGTTCGCCCGCCACGAGCGGCTCGGGCGGCCGTGTCTCCTCTACCACATCGAACGCTGCTCGGGCCCGTGCGTCGGCGCGGTGACCCCGGCCGACTACAAGGTGCTCGTCGAGGAGCTCGCGCGCTTCCTCGAGGGCGACACCAAGGCGGTCGTCGCGCGTCTCGAGGGGGGCATGCGCCGGGCCGCCGCGGCCGAGGAGTACGAGCGGGCGGCGCGCCTGCGCGACCAGCTCGAGGCGGCCCGCCTCGCCGGCGAGCACCAGGACGTCGTTGGCGCCGCCGACGAGGACTTCGACGTCATGGGGATCGCCGAGTCCGAGCTCGACGCCGCGGTGCAGGTCCTCCACGTCCGCCACGGACGGGTCGTCGGGCGGCAGGGCTTCGTCCTCGAGAAGGTCGAGGACCTCGGTGCCGCCGACCTCGTCGCCCGGGCGCTCGGCCAGCACTACGCCGAGACGCCGCTCGGCGTGCCACGAGAGGTCCTCGTGCCGACGATGCCCGCCGAAGCCGAGGCCTACGCGGAGTGGCTCACGGGGCGGCGGGGCGCGACGGTCGTCGTCCGCGTGCCCCGCCGCGGCCACAGGCGCGCCCTCGTCGGCGTCGCCGAGCAGAACGCCGCCGAGCAGCTCGTCCGGCACCGCACCCGGCGGGCGACCGACCTCGCGGCGCGGGCCCGGGCGCTCGAGGAGCTGCAGCGCCACCTCGGTCTTGCCGAGGCGCCGCTCCGCATCGAGTGCTACGACATGAGCCACCTCCAGGGGAGCGACTACGTGGGCTCGATGGTCGTGATGGAGGACGGCCTCACGAAGCGCGGCGACTACCGGCGCTTCAAGGTGACCGGCGTCGCCGGCAACGACGACTACGGGGCGATGGAGGAGGTGCTCACCCGGCGCCTGCGCCGGCTCGCCGAGCCCGCGGCGCCCGGCGACGACGAGGCGGTGACCCGTCGCCGGCGGTTCGCCTACCCGCCGCAGCTGCTCCTGCTCGACGGCGGCAAGGGGCAGCTCGGGGTGGGTGTGCGGGTGCTCGATGCCCTCGGGCTCGAGGGAAGGGTCGCGGTCGCCGCCCTCGCCAAGCAGTTCGAGGAGGTCTTCGTTCCCGGCAGCGCCGACCCGGTGCGGATCCCCCGCGACTCCGAGGCGATCTACCTCTTGCAGGAGATCCGCGACGAGGCCCACCGCTTCGCGGTCTCGTACCACCGCGAGCTACGGGCCCGCCGGCTCCGCCCCGACCCCCTCGGGGGGGTGCGCGGCCTCGGCACGATCCGGCGCCGGCGCCTCCTCGCCGAGTTCGGTTCGTTGCGGGCGCTGCGCGCGGCGAGCGAGGAGGACCTGAGACGAGTGAGCTGGCTCCCAGACGACGTCGCCGCCGCCGTCCACGCCAGGCTCCACCCCGGAGGCGTCCGTCCCCGGGCCGCCGCCGCGGGGAGCGGACCGCGGGTGGCCCCGTGAAGAAGAGCGGGCGCGACGAACCGGGCGCGCCGGCGGGGGCCGGTCCGCCGCCCTTCGCCGAGAGCTGGGACGAGCACGCCGCCTGGTGGAAGGCGACCTTCACCGGGGGTGCGGACCGCGAGTACGAGATTGAGATCATCCCGCTCGTCACGCGCCACCTCGCCGGCTGCCGGGTCGTCGTCGACATCGGCTGTGGCGAGGGTCAGGTCGCCCGCGCCGTCGCCGCGGCGACGGGCTGCCGGGTGATCGGCGTCGACCCGTCCGGCGAGCAGCTCGCCAACGGCGTCGCGGCGGCCGACCCCGAGCTTTCGATCACCTACGTCCGGGCTGCGGGCGAGCAGCTGCCCCTCGCGACGGGATCCGTCGACGCCGCGTTTTGCTGTCTCGTCATCGAGCACGTCGCCGACGCCGACGCGCTCCTCGCCGAGGCGGCCCGCGTGCTCGCGCCGGGGGGCACGTTCCTCCTCGTCGTGAACCACCCGGTCTTTCAGGGCCCCGGGAGCGGCTTCGTCGACGACCAGATCCTCGACGAGCGCTACTGGCGGGTCGGCCCTTACCTCGTCGAGCAGTGGGACGTCGAGGAGGTCGACCCGCACGTCTCGCTCGCCTTCAACCACCGGCCGCTCTCGCGCTACGTGAACCCCCTCGGGGCGCGCGACCTCGTCCTCGTGCACCTCGAGGAGCCGTCGCCCCGGCTGGAGCTGCTCGCCGACTCGATCGACGCGGAGTTCGAGGCGACGATCCCGCGCCTTTGCGCGATGCGCTTCGAGCACCGGCCGGCGATCTCCCGCTGACCGCCGGGATCGCCGCTCGGTGGCGGGTTGCGGTGGAAGAATCGTCGGGGAGGTCGAATCGCTGTGGCCGAGTACCTGATCGTCGCGGGGTTGTCCGGTGCCGGACGGTCGACCGCGGCCGCGGCGCTCGAGGATTTCGGCTGGTTCGTGATCGACAACCTGCCGCCGGCGCTCGTCGGCAAAGTCGCCGAGCTCGCCGCGCTCCCGGGCAACGAGCTCGACCGCTTCTGTTTCGTCGTCGGCCGCGGCGGCACGGAAACCGTCGCCGAGATCGTTCCGGCGATCGAGGACCTGCGCGCGTCCGGTGCCCGGGTGCGGGTGCTCTACCTCGACGCTTCCGACGAGGTCCTCGTCCGGCGGTTCTCCGGCACCCGCCGTCGCCACCCGGTCGAGGCCGAGGGGGTGCTCGAGGCGATCCAGTCCGAGCGCGCCCTCCTCACGCCGCTCCTCGCCGGCGCCGACGTCGTCATCGACTCGAGCGAGACGAACGTCCACGAGCTGCGGGCGCGCCTTGCCGAGCTCTTCGCCGGGTCCGGGCCGAGCGGGGCGATGGAGACCTCGGTCGTCTCGTTCGGCTTCAAGAACGGACTGCCGCTCGAGGCCGACCTCGTCTTCGACGCGCGGTTCTTGCCGAACCCGCACTGGATCGACGCGCTGCGCGCCCACAGCGGTCTCGACGAAGACGTGCGCGACTACGTCATGTCCTCACCCGAGGCGGTCGAGTTCTTGCAGCGGATCGACGAACTGGTCGCGTTCCTCCTTCCCTACTACGCGCGGGAAGGCAAGTCCTACGTGTCGGTCGCGATCGGCTGTACGGGCGGCAGGCACCGTTCGGTCGTGCTCGCCGAGGAGCTCGCGACGAGGCTCCGGGCCGAGGGTTTCGCGCCGACGGTGCACCACCGCGACGTCAACCGGTAGGCGGGCCGAGAAAGCCAACGTTTGGCTATCCGGTTCACCGCTGCTGCTCCCGAGAAGCGGTGTCCGGGCCGTTAGACTCTTGACCGTGGCCTAGGTGGCGGCGATCCTCGGGGCGGGCGAGGTCGTCTCGGCCACAGTGAATGCATCGGACACGTTCCGCTGGCGCGCCAGCGGGGAACCTTGGAAGCGGGTGTTGGGACATGACGGTACGGGTCGGGATCAACGGGTTCGGGCGGATCGGGCGGAACTTCCTGCGCGCGGCCCGCGAGTCGAGCGCGGACGTCGAGATCGTCGCGGTGAACGACCTCCTCAGTCCGGAGATCAACGCGCACCTGCTCCACTACGACTCGACCTACGGTCGCTTTCCCGGCACCATCGAGGTGCGCGGCTCCGACCTCGTCGTCGACGGCCGCCTGATCAAGGTCTTCGCCGAGCGCGACCCGGCGGCGCTGCCCTGGGGCGAGATCGGCGTCGAGGTCGTCGTCGAGTCGACCGGCCGGTTCACGAAGCGGGAGGCCGCCGCCACCCACCTCACCGGTGGTGCGAAGCGGGTCGTCATCTCGGCGCCGTCGGGCGACGCCGACGCGACCTTCGTCATCGGCGTGAACGATGGTGACTTCGACCCCGCCAAGCACCTCGTCATCTCAAACGCCTCCTGCACGACGAACTGTTTCGTGCCGATGATGAAGGTGTTAGACGACGCCTTCGGCGTCGACAAGGGCCTGATGACGACGGTCCACGCCTACACGAACGACCAGGAACTCCTCGACTTCGCCCGGGACAACCTCCGGCGCGCCCGGGCCGCGGCGGTGAACATCGTGCCGACCTCGACGGGGGCGGCGCGGGCGACGAACCTCGTCATGGCGAACATGAAGGGGCGCCTCGACGGCTCGGCGCTGCGCGTGCCGATCCCGGTGGGATCGATCACCGACTTCACGGGGATCCTCAACGCGGCGACCGACGCCAAGGCCGTCAACGCGGCGTTCGCGGCCGCGGCAGCGTCGGGGCCGTTGAGCAAGGTCCTCGTCTACACCGAGGACCCGATCGTCTCGTCCGACGTCGTCGGCTCGCCCGCGTCGTGCACCTTCGACTCGGCGCTCACCCTCGCCCTGCCGCTCGACGGGGACAAGACCCTCGTCAAGGTGTTCGGCTGGTACGACAATGAGTGGGGCTACTCGCACCGGCTCGTGGAGCTCGTCGCGCTGGTCGGATCGTGATCCCGCGCGTCCCGGTCCTCGAGGACCTGCCCCCCGTCGCGGGCAGGTCCGTGCTCGTGCGCGTCGACTTCAACGTGCCGATCGGCGACGCCGGGGGCAACCGCGTCGTCACCGACGACTTCCGGATGCGTCAGGCGATCCCGACGCTGCGCTGGTTGCTCGACCACGGCGCCGCGGTGACATGCGCGACCCACCTCGGCCGGCCCAAGGGCGCGCCCGACCCCCGGTTCGACGTCGCGCCGGTGCGCGCCCGTCTCGCCGAGCTCGTGCCCGGGGTGGAGCTTATCGAGAACCTCCGGTTCGATCCGGGCGAGGAGGCGAACGACCCGGCCTTCGTCGCGAGACTCGTCGCCGGCCACGACTGCTACGTGAACGACGCCTTCGGCGCCTCGCACCGGGCCCACGCCTCGATCGTCGGGCCGCCGACGCGGCTGCCCTCGGCGGCGGGCCGGCTGCTCGCCCGGGAGGTCGAGGTGATCGGCGGGTTGCTCGACGCGCCCAAGCACCCCTTCGTCGCCGTGATCGGCGGCGCCAAGGTGGCCGACAAGTTGGGCGTGCTCGTGTCGCTCATCGCCAAGGCCGACTCCGTGCTGATCGGCGGCGGGATGTCGTACACGTTCCTCGCCGCGACGGGACGCGAGATCGGTTCGTCGATCTTCGACCCGCCACACCTCGACGCCTGCCGCGAGTTGCTCGCATCGACGGACAAAATCATGCTGCCCTCCGACGTCGTCGTCATCGGGCGTGGCGGGACGCTCCACCCCGGGGCGGACTCCGTCGCTGTGGGCGACCCGATCGACATGATCGCGGGCGACTTCCCCGACGGCTGCGAGGGGGTCGACATCGGCGTCGAGACCCGCGCCCGTTTCGCCGACGTGATCGCCGGCGCGGGGACGGTCTTCTGGAACGGCCCGGTGGGCTTCTTCGAGGACCCCCGCTTCGCGGCGGGGACGCGCGCCGTCGCCGAGGCGGTCGCCGCCTGTCCGGGGTTCACCGTCGTCGGCGGGGGAGATTCGGCCGCGGCGATCGACGAGTTCGGGCTCGCCCGGTCGATCGACTTCGTGTCGACCGGCGGGGGAGCGTCGCTCGAGCTGATCGAGCTCGGCGATCTCCCGGGTCTCGCCGCGCTGCGCGGCGCGCCGAACGCGGTCGGGGAGGGCTGATCCGGTGGCGTCCGAGCGCGGCGTTCTCGTGAGCGGCAACTGGAAGATGAACGAGAACCACTTCGAGGCGCTGAAGCTCGTCCAGGAGCTGGCGGCGCTGTTGTTCGCCGGGGCGATCCCGCCCGGGCGCGAGGTGAGCGTGCACCCGCCGTTCACCTCGCTGCGCACCGTGCAGACCGCCGTCGAGTCCGACCACGTGCCCGTCGCCCTCGGAGCGCAGAACTGCTACTTCGAGGACCGCGGGGCGTTCACCGGAGAGGTCTCCGCCGAGATGCTCGCCAAGCTCAACGTGCGCTACGTGATCACCGGGCACTCCGAGCGGCGCCAGCACTTCGGCGAGACCGACGAGGTGGTCGCGAGGAAGATCGACGCCATCCTGCGCAACGGGATGCTGCCGATCGTCTGCGTCGGCGAGACGCTCGACGAGCGCGACGCCGGCGGCGCCGAGGCCAAGGTGCGCGCCCAGGTGCGCGCCGCGCTCGAGGGCCGTCCGACCGACGTCATCTCGTCGCTCGTCCTCGCCTACGAGCCGATCTGGGCGATCGGCACCGACAAGACGGCGACGCCCAGCGACGCCGAGGAGATGTGCGCCGCCATCCGCTCGGAGATCGGGCACTTCGCGCCCTTGGCCGCGGCGGCGATCCGCATCCAGTACGGGGGATCGGTGACCCCGGAGACGGCCGGGGAGCTGCTGGCGGGCGAGGACGTCGACGGTTTTCTCGTCGGGGGCGCGAGCCTCGACGCCCAGCGATTCGTCGCCATCGTGCGGGCCGGGACCTAGCGTCGCGAGCAGGCCACCGGCCGTGAACTGCTAATCTTCGCCGTCGCCCCGTGCGCGCCTGACGCAGCCAAGGAGGTTTCCGCACGTGCTCACCGACGTCCTGGTCGGCATCGAGGCCGTCGCCTCGTTCGCGCTCGTGCTGCTCATCCTGCTGCACTCGGGTCGTGGTGGGGGACTGTCGGACATGTTCGGCTCCACGGTCGGCACCGCGGCCGCGGGCTCTACGGTCGCGGAGAAGAACCTCGACCGCCTCACGATCACCGTCGCCGTCGTCTTCGCCCTCGCGACGGTCATCATCGGCCTGCGGTGGGGCTGAGAAGGACCGCAGCCGCCGCTCTCGGCGTCCTCGTCTTCGGCGCGATCGCGGGCGGAAACTTCGCGGGTGCGTCGTCGACCTCGACGACGCTCGCCGGACAGGGCGGGATCAAGATCCTCGACGGGGGTGCAGTCACGGTCGCCGTCTCGGGCCTCCCGACCGAGTACAACCCCTTGACGCCGGCCGGCTCGAACGCCGTCACCCAGATGGTGATGGAACAGGTCCTGCCCCAGGTCTTCGTCACGGGTCCCGACATGGCGGTCCACGCCTCGCTGGGGCTCGCCGTCTCGGCCGAGGTCACCGGGCTGAAGCCGCAGACCGTCGTCTACACGCTCGCCAAGGGGGCCCGCTGGTCGGACGGCGTGCCGATCACGGCGACCGATTTCGCCTACGACTGGCACCACCTGCTCAGTGTCGGACCGAGCCTGCCGGCGACGTTCCCCCTCGCCGGATACCAGGACATCAGCTCGGTCACGGGGTCGACCACCGCGAAGCACAGCCGGACGGTCACCGTCGTCTTCTCGAAGCCCTACGCCGACTGGATGGCGCTGTTCGCCAACCTCGTCCCGGCCCACGTCGCCCGCCGCTACGGCTGGGGGAAGGCGTTCGCCGGGCCGAAGCCCGCCCACCTCGTCTCGGGCGGTCCGTTCGTCGTCACGAGGATCGTCCCGGGCAAGGAGCTCGTGCTGTCGCGCAACCCCTCGTACTGGGGGAAGCCCGCCCACCTCGCCCACATCGTGTTCAAGGTCATGGCGACCGAGGGGGCGACACTGCGGGGCCTGCGTGACGGGTCCGTCGACCTCGCCGAGCTCACCCCGGGGGCGAGCGTCGACTCCGTCGTCGCGCGCAGCACCAACCTCGTGCAGACGGTCTCGGACTCCTCGACGCTCTGGCAGCTCGCCTTCAACCTCGCCGATCCGATCGTCGGACGGCTCGCCGTGCGTCAGGCGATCGCCGCCGCGATCAACAGGCCCGAGGTCGTCGCCGATTCGATCGGCCTGCTTGCCGCTGACGCGGCAGCCTCGGGCAACCGGATCTACGCCGCACACCAGCCCGGGGTCCAGCGCAACGACAGCGCCTACGTGGCCCCGGACGACAGCGAGGCGGACCAGCTCCTCGCCTCGGTCGGCTACTCGGTCGACGCGAAGGGGGTGGTCGTCTCGGCGTCGGGTGCTCCGCTCGTCCTCGTGCTGACCGGGCCGCGGGGGATCCCGACGATCGCGACCGCTGAGCGCGAGATCCAGGCGGAGCTGCTGCAGGCCGGAATCGAGCTGCGGATCAGCAACGTGGCTCGTGCGGAGCTGTTGTCGTCGACGCTCCCGCTGGGGCGCTACCAGCTGGCGATCGCGCCGTATCTCGAGTCGCCGTTCCCGTCCACGGCGGCCGAGCTCTACACGGATCCTGTCGGTCCGACGCCGAGCCCAGTCGGGGGGACGAGCCCGAGTCTGCCCTCCGCCGTGAACAGGAACCGCAGCTACCTCGCGCGAACCGAGACCGAGCCGAGCGCCGCGAACGCCAGCGTCGTGACCCGCGACGTGCTCGGCTACGCCGACCCCGTCGTCGTCGGTATCTTCGCTGCGGCACAGTCACAGCTGAACGCCGCGGCTGACGCGGGCCTCTACAACCAGATCGACACACTGCTCTGGCAGGACCTGCCGACGTTGCCGCTCTTCCAGATGCCGACGGCACTCGTGCGGCAGGTTGAGATCGTCAACGTCAGCGACACCGCGACGCCGGCCGGGCCGATGTGGAACGCGCAGGACTGGGCGATCCAGGTGAGCCCGCCGCCGACGACGTCGACGACGATCCCCGGGAGCTAGAAGAGATCGCCGCGGGTTCTCAGCTGCCAGTTGCGGCGAAGCCGCGGTCAGAGGTCGCGCCAGTCTTTCGTGCCTGGCGGGGACGCTTACCTCGCCGCGTCAGAGTAGCGGAATAGGCAGACGCGCCAGCTTGAGGGACCTACGCGCACCGTCAAGATGGAGATTCTGATTCGACTCCGGTTGGGCTGCCAGTGTTTCTCCTCGTGAAGTCGCCTACTGGGGCCCATTCCGCTCTGGCCCCAGGCGTAATATCACTGAGGTCATTTTCGAGCGTGATCACGTCGCGAAGCGCTTGAACCGCCAGTGCGGCGACAAGCCGAGACTTCGACTGACGCTCACCGACTCGGCGGGGACCGAATCGGCAAGGTGCGCGCTGTCGAGGTAATCGCAGAGGATGGGTTATGGCGGAACGAAACTTCAAGCGCGCCATGGCGGCGTTCCGTCGCGGCGCTCGAGCAAGCGAGGCGACCCCCGATTTGGCGAACACGTTCTTGCATCCGAAGCGCCACACATGTCCGGTCTGCGGGGTGATCTTTACGATGCCGGTCTTCCTGCAGAACACCACGTTCCGATGCGGGTGCGGGACACGGATCACGGTGGCACCCGGGTGGCGACGCCAACGGATCGTTGACTGGGAACGAGGGTCGCCTTAGCGAGGATGGGGGAACGCTCCTACAAATTCCCTGCAATCGTTGCCGGTTCGGTCGCAGCTGGCCACAACCGGTTCCACGTAAGTGCAGTTCAACGCCACCTATTTTGACTGAATTTGACGCAGTAGACGCCGCGTATCTGACTAGGAGCCATGTGATTCTGACGGCAGGTACCGCCGGATCCCGAGCCCAGGTCGTCGTGCTGGCTAGAGATGGTGGAGTGCTTCGTATACGTACGCTCCAGCCATCAGGAACGTGAAGGAGCCGGTTCCCGCAAGCCAGGCGACACCTAGCAACCGAAGCCGTTCGACCCGCTTCACCATCAGCCCGATCCCGATGAGCACAACCGCGACAGGCCAATACCACGGCATATGAATCCAACGAAGTGCGGTCGAGGAGCCGCCGCAGCCCGGTGGGGACGGCGCCATCCGATGGTTGCAGCGCCGGACGGCGAACCTGGCGGCGCAACACCGTAACTTCGTGGCGCAACATGATGACCTCGATTGCGAGATCGGTGTCTCCGCGGCACGAGAGGCGAACAAGCTGAAGCACGCGGACGAAGGCCAAGTAAGAGAATGAGAGGACCATTAGAGGATGGTGGCCGCTTCGAGCCATTGGTATCAAAGTCCTGTTCGGGGACCTTGGGTCGGGTTCTCGGCACGCACACGGTCGGTTGCTCGAAGGCGTACGCGTCGCACATCAGGCGAGGCAAGTGGACCCCGCACGTTTCGACGTGGGCGGCGCTCACAGAGTTGACGAGCCTGGTGATTGAGTCCGCCACGGCAAGTCCCTTATCGTCCGCTGAGATCCTGGGACAAAGCGTTCCCCACCACCAGCCCTAGTCGACGCGCACAGTCGTTACACCACGAAAGCCGACCTGAGTGGATTGGAGGTTGGGCGTACCGTTCGTGGTGCACATGACTATGCAGCCCCCTAACCCTGGCCAGGCTCTTCTCCAAGGAGCGGTGGTGCGCGAGTACCTGCGTGAGTGCCAGGAAGAGATTGGGCCGGGCGCTGAGCACCATGCCAAGGTGCACAGCAACGAGGAACCCCGCCCTGGCGCGTAGGCTCGTCTATGGGCGCGCGTTCACGGTCGCCGCGCGACGCGAACCGATCGGGCGTAAGTGAGTCCACGCAGGCGCGCCAGCGCTTGACAAGCTGGCGCCCCCGAGCCGCTGCCGGGGGCTGTCCAACACTGCCCGGCAACCGCGCCGCCGACTACCTCGTC